>NZ_JAAXLA010000052.1 GCF_012911935.1 Pseudonocardia acidicola
GGGGCGGCTGGCACTGATCGCTGAAGCCCACTGAGCCGACAAGGCCCACAGAACCGACGAACCGGCGGTGGCTCCACTCCCACGTGGAATGGGGCCACCGCCCGCGTCGGAGGCAGGCCGATAACAGGGGGGAACGCTCGTGTGGGAGGTCGTACGCTCGCTCGTACGCCCACAACCGGCCATGGCCGAAGGCCCCGTGGAGGTCTCCCCGTCGGTAGCGGTGCGCGACGTCTTCCGCCGGTTCTGGCCGGACGCCCGGCCGTTCCGCGGATGGTTGGCCCTCAGCCTGGTGCTCGTCGCGGTGGCCCCGCTTCTCGACGCCGCCGGCATCTGGCTGTTCAAGATCCTGATCGACGACGTGCTGACCCCGCGAGACTTCTCCCTGTTCCCGGTGATCGCTCTGGCGTTCGTCGGCTTCACCGTCGCCTCGGCGGTGGTCGGCTTCGCCGACACGTACCTGACGGTCTGGACCGGCGAGAACTTCCTGCACCGGGTCCGGACCCGGGTGTTCGCCCACCTGCAGACCGTCTCGGTGGCCTTCTTCGACCGCCGCCGCCTCGGTGACACCCTCAGCCGGCTGACCGGGGACATCGCTGCGATCGAGGCGCTGGTGCTCTCCGGTATCGCGCAGACGGCCTCGTCGCTGCTCAAGATCGTGGTGTTCGCCGGGGTGCTGTTCTACCTCAACTGGCAACTCGCGCTGGTCTCGTTGATCGGTATCCCCGCCTTCTGGCTCGCGTCCCGGATCTTCTCCCGCCGCATCAAGACGGCGTCCCAGGAGGTCCGCCGGCGCACCGGATCGATCACCACGGTCGCCGAGGAGAGCCTGGCGAACGCCACCCTGATCCAGGCCTACGGCCGGCAGCAGACCGAGATCGACCGGTTCACCAAGCAGAGCCTGGCCAGCGTCGCCGCGCAACTGGCCGTGACGCGGATCGGAGCGATGTTCGGTCCGTTCGTCGACCTGCTCGAACTCGCCGGCGTGCTCGCCATCCTCGGGGTGGGCATCTGGGAGCTGTCCGCGGACCGGATCACCCTGGGCGGGCTGCTGGTCTTCCTCGTCTATCTCTCGCAGCTCTACAACCCGGCCCAGAGTCTCGGCCAGCTGGTCAACGCCGTCTACGGCGCGGCCGCCGGCGCGGAGCGGATCGCCGACCTGCTCGACCAGCGTCCGGCCGTCGCCGCGCCCGAACACCCCGTTCCGCTGGAGCGGCCGAAGGGCCTGCTGGTCGTCGACCGGGTCGGCTTCCGTTACCCCGGCACCACCACCGACGTGCTGGCCGACGTCAGTTTCACCGCGTTGCCCGGACAGACCACAGCCCTCGTCGGCGCCAGCGGGGCGGGGAAATCCACCCTGACGAAGCTGCTGCTGCGTTTCTTCGACCCGACGAGCGGGCGGATCAGCCTCGACGGGCACGACCTGCGCGATCTCGACCCCATCCGGCTCCGGACCCACATCGCGATCGTGCTGCAGGAAACCCTGCTGCTCGACGGCACGATCGCGGAGAACATCCGCGCCGGACGCCCGGACGCCACCGGTGACGAGCTGGTCGCGGCCGCCAGCGCCGCCGACGCGCACGACTTCATCACCGCGCTGCCCGAGGGCTACGACACCCGCGTCGGGCAGCGCGGCCGGCTGCTGTCCGGCGGGCAGCGCCAGCGCGTCGCGATCGCCCGCGCCATGATCCGCGACGCGCCCATCCTGATCCTCGACGAGCCCACCACCAGCCTCGACGCCGAGGCCAGCCAGCGCGTCCTCACCCCGCTGCGCCGGCTCATGACCGGCCGCACCACCGTCGTCATCTCGCACAATTTGCTGACCGTGACCGAGGCCGACCAGATCGTCTACCTCGACCACGGCCGCGTCGCCGAGACCGGTACGCACGCCGAGCTGCTGACCAACGGCCGCGGCTACGCCCACCTGTACCAGCTACACCGCTCTCCGGCCGCGGCACGTCCACCGGGACCCGGACCGCTGTTCTCCGCTCATCCAGGAGGTGTCTCGACATGAAGATCGTCTGCGTTGGCGGGGGCCCGGGCGGGCTGTACTTCGCCATCTCGGCCAAACGGCGCGACGCCGGGCACGACATCACCGTCATCGAACGCGATCCCCCCGGGGCCACCTACGGCTGGGGCGTCGTGTACTGGGACAACCTGCTCGACATGCTGTTCCGCAACGACGCGGACAGCGCCCGCCGGCTCCGGGCGGCGTCCCGCCTCTGGGAGCAGCAGCAGATCCGGCTGCGCGGCCAGACCGCCTGGCTCAGCGGGTACGGGTTCAGCATGGGGCGCGGGACGATGCTCGACATCCTGACCCAGCGCGCCCTCGACCTCGACATCGACGTCCAGCACCGACGGTCCGTCGAGGACCTGTCCGACTTCGCCGACGCCGACCTGATCGTCGCCGCCGACGGCGCCGGCAGCCGGGTCCGCCAGCAGTACGCCGACGACTTCGGCACCCAGGTCGACCTCGGCCGCAACCGCTACATCTGGCTGGGCACGGACAAGGTGTTCGACAGCTTCGTCTTCGCCTTCGAGGACACCCCCGAAGGATGGATGTGGTTCCACGCCTATCCCTCGAGCGCGGGCATCAGCACCTGCATCGTCGAGTGCTCCCCGCAGACCTGGGAGGCCCACGGTTTCGACCACCGCGACGCCGAGGACGGCCTCCAGCTGCTGGAGAAGATCTTCGCCGGCCATCTCGAAGGCCACTCGTTCATCAGCGCCGCCCGCGGCGAGCCGG
This sequence comes from Pseudonocardia acidicola, assembly GCF_012911935.1. Classification (GTDB taxonomy): domain Bacteria; phylum Actinomycetota; class Actinomycetes; order Mycobacteriales; family Pseudonocardiaceae; genus Pseudonocardia; species Pseudonocardia acidicola. The sequence goes on from NZ_JAAXLA010000052.1 coordinate 2,744, forward strand.
CACGGTGGCTGCGCTTCATGCAGGTGCGCAACACGACCTGGTACCACGACAACGTGGCGCTGATCGGCGACGCCGCGCACACCACCCACTTCACCATCGGATCCGGCACCCGGCTGGCCATGATCGATGCCGTCGGACTCGCCCAGAGCCTGTACAACCACGAGGATCTGCCCACCGCGCTGCAGGAATACGATCGCGTCCACCGCACCGAACTGCGCCCGACCCAGGCTGCGGCGCGCACCAGCATGGCGTGGTTCGAGAACGTCGACCGGTACACCGACCAGAACGCGACCGGGCTTGCCTATGCGATGGCGGCCCGGCAGGGCCAGCACCCACCATGGGTGTACCAGCACCACATCGCCACCCAGATCCCGGTGCTGCGCAGGGCACAGCACGCGATCGACTCGGCTCGGCGCCGGTACCTGGCCGTCCGGCGCGGTGAGGTCCCGTTCATCGGCGCCGAGCGGTCCGCCGCGTTGTCACGGTGACGGGTCCCGACCGCGCGTTCACTCCGTCGGCGGGGTGGCCATCCGTCGTCCCAGCAGCACCCCACCGACCGACGAGGTCGCGATCGTCGCCAGCACCGCGCTGACGATCGCGGCGGCCTGGCCGGGGTCGAGGAGACCTTGCCGGAACCCGATCGCGACCACCGCGGACGGCACGCCGAGCGCTGCGGTGGCGAGCAGTCCCAGCGCCACCGGGCGGCGCAGGACCAGCGCGACGAGCATGTGGACCACGACCGTGGCCAGCACCAGCCCGCCGAACAGGGCCAGCGCACGCGGCGATTCGAACAGCGCGGCGAATTGCAGCTGGGCGCCCAGCGTCACGAAGAACAGCGGCACGAAGAAACCCTCCGCAACCCCGACGAGTTGCTGCGCGAGCCGGTGCGGCTCCCCGGCCGCGGCCACGATCGCGCCCGCCGTGAAGCCCGCGATCAGGATGCTGGTGCCGAACGCCGTTGCCAGCGCGGCGAGCCCGAACAGCATGGCGAGACCGACCCGCAGGTCCAGCGCCCACCCCCGCGCCTTGGACATCTTGCGCAGCGTGCGAATCTCCTCGGTGCGCCGCAGCCGCCGCAGCACGACGAACACGACCACCCCGGCCAGCAGCACCAGGGCGGCGCCGGCGAGCACCCGGAGCAGCACGCCGGTGGCCAGCACGAGCGGCACCGCAAGCACCGTGACGATGTCGGTGAGGGTGATCCACGCCGTACCGAACGTGGCCACGGGAGTGGCCAGCACCTCGTCACCGAGACCCTGCAGGATCGGCATCGCCACCGCCGCCGACGACGTCGCCACGATCACGGCGAGCACGAGCGGACGGTGCGGTCCCACCACCGTCAGCAGGAACCCGGCCGGGACCGCCAGCACGAGCAGCAGCACGGTGGCGAGGGCGGCCGGCCGCAGCGAGCCGCGCAGGCCGGTGTCACGCAGTGGCAGACGGGTGCCGACCACGAACATCAGCATCGCGAAGCCGACCTCGGACAGGAACGCGACCGTCGGCTCGCCGGGGTCGATCCAGTTCAGCCCGGTGCGGCCGAGCAGAACGCCGGCGCCGATCTCGCCGACGACCAGCGGCACCCTGAACCGGGGCAGCGCGGCCAGCAACGGCCCGGCCAGCCCGGCCAGCACGATCAGCGCGAGTGCCCCGAAGCTCATCGCCGGCGGGACCGGGTCGCGGCGAACGCCTCGCGAAGCTTCATGCCGATGATGGTCCCGCGTGGGCAGCCGGAATTCGACGGCCCGGCAGGGGCCATCAGGCGGCGATGCGGTCCCGCTGCCTCGGCTCGATGCACTCCCACTGCCACTGCTCGGCCATCACACCGGAGCAGTCGGGACAGGAGACCTGGTAGCCGGCGGTGTCCGCAGCGGGCAGCTCCGCGTCGCCGCCGCAGTCCGCGCAGCCCCACCAGCCGATCGTGCTCGCATCCACCCGCCGATGATAACGACACCGCTGTAGTTCGCGCTGGATCCCCGAGACCCGCCGGCCATGACCGAGCCCTCGGTCTCCCGCTAACCTGATCGCGCACTCGTCAACGTTGTGACCAGTGGACAGGGGACTCTGCCGCCGCCGACGTCAGCCCGCACCTCGATCCGCTCCCGGCCTCGGCGGAGGAGATCCGCCGAGCAGTGGCCGGCAACCGGGCCACGGCCGAGGAGTTCGCCGGCGAAGCCCTGCGCCGCCACGCCATGACCGACGACCGGCTGCGCGCGTTCGTCGAGGTCACCGCCGATGCGGCGACCGCCGCCGCCCGCAGGGTGGATGCGGGGCTCGCTGCCGGCCACCCCGCGCCCCGGCTGGCCGGGGTGCCCATCGCGGTGAAGGGCCGCACCGGGATGCGCAGCGTGCAGACCCGGCGGCTGTGCGCCGCGGGCGCCGTCCCGATCGGTGTCACCTCGACTCCACGCGGGCCCGGCCCGCAGACCTGGGGGTACACCGACCGCGGGCCGACCAGGAACCCGTGGCGCGCCGACCTGTCGCCCGGCGGCTCCTCCGCAGGATCCGCGGCCGCCGTCGCGGCCGGCGTGGTCCCGCTGGCCACCGGCAGCGACGGTGCCGGTTCGACGCGGATCCCCGCGGCATGGTGCGGGATCTTCGGCTACAAACCCACCACCGGGCTGCTTCCCACGGCCGACCCGGCCGGGCTCACCGTGGCCGGCCCGTTGGCCCGCGACCCGCGCGACCTCGCCGCCTGGGCCGAGGTGGTGCTCGGGCCGCTGCCGACGGCGACGGCCCCGGTGACCGCGACGTGGTCGGCGGACCTCGGCCACGCCACCGAGCACCTCGACGACGAGGTCGTCACGATCGCCGGCACCGCCGCCGAGAGCCTGGTCGACGCCGCCGGACTGCGCTGGAGCGGCCGCCCCGTGCTGCTGGCCGATCCCAGCCGGGCGTGGACGACGCTGCGAGACGCCCAGGCCACCGCGGCGGACCGGACGGCCGCGGCCGGGTTGCGCGCGGACAACGACCGCCTGCTGACGGCGGTGTTCGCGGCCACCGACGTGCTGCTGACCCCGACCACGCCGGGCCGCCCGCACGGGCACGACGGGCCCGGTGCGCACATGAGCGTCGCGCTCACCTGGGTGTTCAACCTCTCCGGGCACCCGGCGATCAGCGTCCCGGCCGGCCGCACCGCCGACGGCGCCCCCGTCGGCCTGCAGATCGTCGCCCGGCACCGCGCCGACCGGCAGCTCCTGGAGCTGGCCCGGACGCTCGCGGCGGCCCGGATCGCCCCCGGTCCGGCTCGCTGAGGCGATCAGCCGGTTATGTCGGTCTCCCATTGCCGCCCGCCCAGCCGCCTGCGACCCTCGGCGAATGGCCGGCCCGACGACCCCGAAGCCCACCGACCCGGCGAACACTGCGGTCCGACAGCTCGTCGAGCTGGCGCTGGCCGACGCCACGGCCGGCTGGAGCATGGGCACGATCGGCGCGATCGCCGAGTTCGTCCGGGCGCCGGACGAACCGGCCTCCCGCGGGCCGAACAGCGTCGTCACCGCGCGCGGCGGAATCCGGCTCGTGTTGCCCGACGACGTCGAGGCCGTCGCCTACGAGACCCCGGCCGGCCCCGGCTCGCACTGGAACCACGCCGTCGCGTTCTGCCTGTCCGCCGCCACGGCCCGCCGGGAGACCCGCACCGTGCTGACCGAGCTCGGCCCGGACACCGGCGCGCTGCGCCCGCAGGACCTGCCCGGCGTGCTGTTCGACCTCGGCCTGGGCACCCCGACGGTCGACGCGTGCGTGCGCACCACGGACCCGGAGTTGCTCGCCGCGCTGCGTGCCGCCGCGGGGCGGCCGCTGTTCGAGACGGGGGCTCCCGCGGCGCTGGCCAGGCACAGCCCGCACCGGGTGTTCCTGACGGCGTGTGGGCGCGTCGAGGTGTTCACCCCGATCCCGGCGCCGAACGGGCGGTCTCCCGACGGCCCGCACACCCACCTGCTCCCGCACCTGCTGCGGGCCGGGCGGACGCATCCGGCCACCGCCCCGATCCCGGACGGCCTGGTGCCGTGTGCCCACCTCCATCCCGCGCACCCGGCAGTCGACGGTGCCGGCCGGCCCGTCCCGTTCGACCACCGTCGGCACGCCGCGTTCCAGCGGCTGCTCGCCACGTTCGGCGACCCGGTGCAGGGCGCGATCAAGGCGGCCGCCGTGGCCGCCGTCCGCGCGGGCGAGGGCCCCGACGGTGCCCTGGTGCCGTCCGACCCGCCGGGCCGGGCGGCACTGACCGTCGCGCTGCGCCAGCTCGCGCACACCGACGGGCCCTCCCCCGCGCTGGGCGCCTGGCGCCGCCGGCACGCGCCCACCCCCGACCTGCTCGACCCGGACGGCGACCGCGACGCCCGCTGAGCGGCGGGGACCGGGTGCGCCCTGTTCGGACCCGGACGTCCGGTAACACCGGGCCGCGGGCATCCGAGTGGAAGGACGGGTGGGCGGGGACCCGCTCGCAGCCGTCTCGGCACCGGCGTCGTTGGTGACATCGGCGGCCCGCACGCCGCGGCCGGGCCCCACTCACCCCGGCCGGCAGCACCCCTCCCTCCGCCGGCCCTCGGTCCACGCCGGTGTGCCCGCCGGCGTGGACCCCGGGAGACGCCGGTTCTAGGCCAGGTCCCGCGGGTCGTCGAGGTGGTGGGGGGCGGCCGGCATCCGACAAGGCTGATCGTCGCCCATCGTCCCGCGGTGGGGGCCGCCGTAGGCCCCGTCCAGCATGGCCGCGCCCCGCGGGGACGCACCGCGGGAGAAGTCCCAGATCTCGTCGACCAGTTCGGCGACGGATCCGACCACGCGGCTGGGGCGGTAGGGGAACCGGTCGATCTGCTCCGCCCGCATGATGCCGCTGAGCACGAGGACGGTCTGCATCCCGGCCTCGAGGCCGGCCACGATGTCGGTGTCCATCCGGTCGCCGACCATCACGGTGGTCTCCGAGTGCGCCTTCATCCGGTTCAGGGCGGCCCGCATCATCAGCGGGTTCGGCTTGCCGACGAAGTACGGCTCCACCCCGGTCGCACGGCTGATCAGGGCGGCGACCGAGCCGGTCGCGGGCAACGGCCCCTCACTCGACGGTCCGGTCGGGTCCGGGTTCGTGGCCACGAACCGGGCACCGCCCATGATCAACCGGATCGCCGTGGTCACCGCTTCGAAGCTGTACGTGCGGGTCTCACCGAGCACCACGTAGTCGGGGTCGGAATCGGTGAGCACGTAGCCGATCTCGTGCAGCGCCGTGGTGAGCCCGGCCTCGCCGACCACGTAGGCTTTGCCCTCCGGGCGCTGGTTGTCCAGGAACGCGGCGGTGGCCAGCGCCGAGGTCCAGATGGACTCGCAGGGCACGTCGATGCCGGTGTTGTGCAGTCGGAACTGCAGGTCGCGCGGGGTGTAGATCGAATTGTTGGTGAGCACCAGGAACGGGGTTCCGGTCTCCCGCAGCCGGGAGATGAACAGGTCGGCGCCCGGGATCAACCGTCCCTCATGGACGAGAACACCATCCATGTCGGTCATCCAGCAGTCGATCGACTTGGCGTCGGACACGCGGCGTCCCTTCAGCTCGGGGGCACCCGAGGGTAGCCCGCGCAGGCCAGTCCTAATCCCGTCGAACGGACGACGCGGTCCGGGGAACGTTTGATCCCTGATGGCCGTTCTCAGGACAAATCGGGCCGCCACAGCAGGCCCACATGTGGGGAGTGAGAAACCTGATGGGCACGATCGTGACCCTCGTGGTGCTGGTGGGCATCATCGCCGGCGTCGTGTGGCTGATCCGGCAGCAGAAGGCCAAGCAGGCACGCGAACTCGAGGACGCAAAGTCCGAGGCCCGGCGCTGGGTCGAGCGGCTCGGCGGCCAGGTCCTCAACCTGGTCGGCACCGACGAGGCCTCCAAGCAGGCGTTGGCCGACGCGGCCGAGCGCTACACCGCGGCCGGCTCGCAGCTCGACCAGGCCAAGAGCGCAGCCCAGGCCCGGCAGGTCACCGAGACCGCCTCGGAGGGTCTCTACTACGTGCGCGCGGCGCGCACCGCCATGGGCCTGGACCCGGGCCCGGAGCTGCCGGTGCTGCCCGGCCAGCGGCAGGCGGGTGCCGTCACCGAGAACCGGGACGTTCAGGTCGAGGGGCGCGAGTACAGCGCCTCGCCCAACCCGTCGGAACGCAACCGGCACTACTACCCGGGCGGCAGCGTCGCGGGCCGGCCGGTCCCGGCCGGCTGGTACTCCGAGCCGTGGTGGAAGCCGGCGCTGGTCGCGGGCGCGTGGGGACTGGGCTCGGCGCTGCTGTTCAGCTCCCTGTTCTCGGGGATGTCCGGGGCCGCCTACGCCGACGGGTTCGCCGACGGCGCGGCCATGGACGCCGCTGACGGCGGCTTCGACGGCGGCTTCGACGGCGGGGGCGACTGGGGAGGCGGCGACCCCGGCGACATGGGCGGCGACTGGGGTGGCGGCGACGTCGACTTCGGCGGGGGCGACGACTTCTTCTGATGCCGGCGCCTGCCGGGTCCGGCCCCGGTGATCAGCCGACGCGAGCCGGCGGCTGGCAGGTCGGGCACCAGAACAGGTTGCGGGCCGCGTGCGCGGCCTGCGCCACCGGCGTGCCGCACACCAGGCAGCCCAGCCCCGCCCGGCGGTAGACGTAGACCTCGCCGCCGTGCCGGTCCTTCCGGGCCGGCTCGCCGCGCCGCCGCGGATCGTGCTGCGGGCGCACGGTGTCGATCCGGCCCCGCTTGACGCCGTCGCGCATCAGCCCGACCAGATCGGTCCACATGGCGTCCCACACTTCCCGGGGCAGCGCACGTCCCGGCAGCTGCGGGTCGATCCCGTGCCGGAACAGCAGTTCGGCGCGGTAGACGTTGCCCACCCCCGCGATCACCGACTGATCCATCAGCAGCGTGGCCACCGGTGCGCGGGACCGGGAGATCCGCGCCCAGGCCCGCTCCGGGTCGGCGTCGCGGCGCAGCGGGTCCGCACCGAGCCGGCTGCGCAGCGCCACCACCTCGGCGTCGACCAGCAACTCGCACGCCGTCGGCCCGCGCAGGTCGGCGTAGTGGGTCGCGCCGACCAGGCGCATCCGCACCTGCCCCCGTGGTTGCGGGGCGGGCACCGGAGCCTCGTCGAACGTGCCGTAGAGCCCGAGATGCACGTGCACCACGAGATCGGGCCCGTAGTGGTGGAACAGGTGCTTGCCGTGCGCGACCGCGCGCAGCAGCACCCGCCCGTTCAGCAGTGCGGCCGACTCGGCGAAGGGGCCCTGCGGGCTCGACACCGCGACCGGGGCACCCCCGAACTGCTTGTGGTGCAGCCGCGCCAGCCGGTGCAGTGTGTGACCTTCGGGCATGTATCAGTGCTGGTCGGTGTCCTGCTCCGAGGTCTGGTCCGACGGCAGCGGCGGTGGCACCCGGGTGCGCTCGTAGTCGGCGAGCATCCCGATCCGGCGCAGGTGCCGCTGGTCGTTGGAGAACGGCGTGGCCACGAACGTCTCGGCGATCGCCGTGGCCTCCTCCACCGAGTGCATCCGGGCACCGATGCCGGCGACCTGGGCGTCGTTGTGCTCCCGGGCGAGCCGGGCCGTCTCGACACTCCAGGCCAGTGCGGCGCGGCAGCCGGGCACCTTGTTGGCGGCGATCTGCTCACCGTTGCCCGAGCCGCCCAGCACGAAGCCGAGGCTGCCCGGGTCGGCCACCGTCCGGATGGCGGTCGCGATGCAGAACGGCGGGTAGTCGTCGTCGGGGTCGTAGTGGATGGGGCCCACGTCGATCACCTCATGGCCCAGACTGGCCAGGTGCGCGAGCAGGTGGGCCTTGAGTTCGAAGCCGGCGTGGTCGGAACCGATGTAGACGCGCACGGCCCAGCATCCTGCCCTATCGCACCTGTCGCCGGAGTGGACGGGGTTCCCGACGGCTGGGTCGTCGCCCGGGTGCGCCCGGGTCACGTCGATTGGGAGGTGTGCGCCGACGCCGCCGCGGTGCTCGCCGCGACCGAGGACTGCGCGGCCGTCGGCGTCGACATCCCGATCGGCCTGCCGGCCGGCCGGGACCGGCGGGCCTGCGACGTCCAAGCCGCGCTACGGCTCGGACGGGCCCGTTCGTCGGTGTTCCCGGCCCCGCCGCGGGCGGTGCTCGCCGCCCCGTCCCATCCCGAGGCCTGCCGGGTGGCCCGCGAGCTCACCGGGCGGGCGATCAGCCTGCAGACCTTCCACATCGGACGCAAGATCCGGGAGTGGGAGGCGCTGGCCGTGCTGCCCGACCGGGTCGTGGAGGTTCACCCGGAGCTGTCGGTGCGCACGCTCGCCCCGGATGTCCCGTTCGCCCCGAAGAAGACCGCGCGCGGGGCCGGGCAGCGCATCGCGGCGCTGACCCGGTGGGTGGACCCGGCCGCCGCACTCGTCGACCTGCCGCCCGGCGCGCGCTTCGACGACGTGCTCGACGCGCTGGCGGCGTCGTGGTCGGCGTGGCGCTGGGCGCGCGGGGTCGCGGAGGTGATCGGCGACGAGGTGGACGCGCGGGGCAGGCCGATGCGTGTGGTGGTGTGACCCGGTTACCGGACGCGGCCGCCCGGGGTCAGTGGCGGCTGCCGCCCAGCAGCCCGCCGAGCAGGTTGCCGAGTCCGGCGCGCTCCGCCTCGCCCAGCACGTTGCCGAGCAGACCGCCCAGCCCGCCGGCCGGCGCCGCTGCGGGCGTCGCGCCGGCCGGCGCCGCGTGTTCGGTCAGGCTTTTGGCCAGCCACGACATGGCGATGGGTGCGAGCATCGGCAGCAGCTTGTCCATCAGCTCCTTGCCACCGGGGCCGCCGAGGTTACCCAGCTGGTTCACCACCTCGGGGCGGTTGTCCCCCAAGACGTGGTCGACGATCTTGTCGCCTTCCTGGGCGTTGACGTCGTGAAGATCGACACCGCCTTCGACCAGCCCGGGGTCGTGCTGCTGCACCGCGGAGGCGAAGGACTGGGCGCCTGCGGGGTCGGCGGTGTTGGCCTGGATGCCGCCCAGCAGGGCGGGCAGGGCCTGCCGGGTGGCCTGTTCGGCCGTCTGCGGATCGACGCCGAGCTTGCCCGCGAGTTCGTTCATCGGGATCTGGGACATGATGTCCTCGACTGCGCTCATCGCTCTGCTCCCTGGTCGGTGCGGGTGTGCGCGGTCCCCGAGGAGGGTATCGGCGGGCACCGGGCCACGACTCGGCCGATCGGTCGCCATGGCGGCCACCGGAGAGAGCCCGGACCGTCACTGCGGCCGGCCGGCGCCCCGGGTCGCCTCGCCGACGTCGCCGCGCCCCGGCTCGACGCCGGATCGACAATGGGCGGCGTGGACACCGACGCGGGACGCTGGGTCGAGGTCGGCGACGGCGTGCTGGCCCGCCGCTACACCGAGCTGGACCTGACCGTCGGGCTGGTCCTCGGCGGCGAGCGCGCCCTCGTCGTCGACACCAGGGGGGACGAGCGGCAGGGCGCCGAGTGGGCGGCGGCGGTCCGCGCCGTCACCGCCCTGCCGATCGAGGTCGTCCTCACGCACGCGCACTTCGACCACTGCTTCGGCACCGCGGCGTTCCTGCCCTGTCCGGTACACGCCCACCCGGCGTGCCGCGCCGCGATCACCGCCACCGCCGCCGCGCAGCGCGCCGAATGGGCTGCCTGCTACCACGAGCACGGCGACCCCGCCACCGCCGACGCCCTCACCGCGACCCGGCCGGTGTTGCCCGACCACCGGGTGGACCCGGCCGTCACGCTCGACCTCGGCGGGCGCAGCGCCGATCTGCGGTACCTCGGCCGCGGCCACACCGACCACGACCTCGTCGTGCACGTCCCGGACAGCGCGGTCGTCCTCGCCGGGGATCTTCTCGAGCAGGGTGCGCCACCCGACTTCGGCGACGCCTTCCCGGCGGACTGGCCGCACACGGTGACCGCGCTGCTCGCCCTGGGCCCGCGCACGGTCGTACCGGGGCACGGCGATCCGATGGATCCGGGCGAGGTCGCCGAGCAGCGCGATGCGCTCGCCGAGGTCGCGGCGCTGCACGCCGCCGTCGGGGCCCGCGAGATCGACGCCGGGACGGCCGAGCGCCGATCGCCGTACCCCGGCGTGCCGTGGTCCGGTGTCCCCCGAACGGCGACTCACCCTCCCGAAAAGGGCGACTCGCGGGCAGGGTGAGGGGCGTGACGGTGAGTGCGGAGTTGCGGGCGGCGACCGCGCCGGTGTGGGAGGCGGCGGTCGGCCACCGCTTCGTCGACGAGCTGTGGGGCGGCACCCTCCCCCGCGACGTCCTCACCCGCTACCTGGTGCAGGACCACCAGTTCCTCGACTCGTTCGTCGCGCTGCTCGGGGCGGCGGTCGCGGCGGCGGACCGGCCCGGGCCCCGGCTGCGGATCGCGCGCCAGCTGGGCATGGTCGCAGGCCCGGAGAACGACTTCTTCGACCGCGCGCTCGACGCGCTCGGCGTCGGGGAGCACGAGCGCACTCACCCCGGGCTGCTGCCGCCCACGACCGGGTTCCTCGCCCTGATGGACGAGGTGCGCGCGGACGCCCGTTACCCGGACATCCTCGCGGTGCTGCTGGTCGCCGAGTGGCTCTACCTCGACTGGGCCACCCGCCCGGGCGCCGAGCTGCCCGCCGGGTCGATCGACCGCGAGTGGATCGAGCTGCACAGCGGGCCGGAGTTCGAGCAGTGGGTCGCGTTCCTGCGCGCGGAGTTCGACCGGGCCGGTGAGGGCCTCGACGGCCCGGCCCGCGATGCCGTCGGTGCCCGGTTCCGCCGCGCCGCCGACCTCGAGCGGGACTTCTTCGAGGCCGCCTACCGGCAGCCGTCCACCGGCTGACCGGCCACCGGAACGGGCCGGGCGCGCGTCCTCCGAGTGTCGTCAGGTGACCTCGGGGAAAACCGGCTGTAACAACCGGCGCCTAGCGTCACCCGTATGTGCGGCCCGGACTTTCCCCGCGCCGGCGTCGTGGAGGGGAGATGCGTTTCGACCCGCCCTGCGTATGGACAGCACCGTGATGCTCGTGGACGATCCGGTCGATCGCCCGAACGGAGACTTCCCGGTGCCCGCGATCCGGCACCTGGAGGGGCCGCTGCCGGGCCGGCCCCGGACGCGGTGACCGACCCGGTGACGAAGGCCAGGGGCCCGTTCCGGGGTGACCGGCCGAACCGGAACAGCAGCCGGACCACGTCGGGCTCCACGGCGTTGTGGCAGGTGGCGCTGCCCGACGTGTGGTTGCAGGAGAGGGGGATCCAGATGGATGACGGTCACGACCGCGGAGTCGCCGTTGCGTTCGCCGACCGACGCCGGGCCCAGCTGGCGGGCGACGGCCCGGCCTCGGACGTGCTGTTCGGCGCGGCCTACAGCGATCCCGCCCCCTCCCCCGACGGGAAGATGCTGGCCTGGATCTCCGATCGGGACGGCCGGCCGCGGGCCTGGGTGGGAGCGCTGCCGCCCGCCGCCTCCGTCGGAACCGTCACCGAGCCCGACTGGCCGCTGCCCACCGAGCTCGACGACCCGGAGTTGCCGGCCGGCGACGTGCAGGCGCTCAGCTGGTCCCCCGACGGCGGCTGGCTGGCCTGCCAGCTCTCGCCCGGCGGCGGCGAGCGGACCCGGGTCCTGCTCGTCTCCCCCGACGGCGCACGACGGCGCGAGATCGCCCCGGACGCCGCGGCGGTGACGCTCGGGGCCTGGTCGCCGGGCGGGCGGCGGCTCGGCGTGACGATCTACCCACAGGGCCGGGGGGATGGCCTTGCCTGCCTGGTCGACCTGCGCGACGGCACGTCGACGGTGCTGGCCGACGGCCCCGCGGCGAAGGTCTGCACGATCAGCGGGGACGGCCGGCGCGTCGTCGTCCGGCTGGGCCGCCGCGGCGCCCGGCACCTGGAGCTGATCGACCTGCGCACCGGCCGGCGCACCGACCTGATCCCCGGCGGGGACGCGACCGTCGCCGACGCCCGGTTCGGGGTCACCGGCAGCCAGTTGTTCCTGCACACCGACGCCGGCCGGGAGCGGGCCGCGCTGCTGGGCGTCACGCTGGGCGATGGCGAGCCGTCGCTGGCCTACCCGGTCGCCGCCCGCGCCGACGACGACCTCGACCTCGTCGCGCTGGACCCGTCGGGCGCGCGAGCCGCGCTGGTCTGGAACGTCGACGGGCGCAGCGAGCTGGAGCTGCTGGACCTGCGCTCCGGGATGGTCGGGCCGCTGCCCGAGCCGCCCGGCGACGTCGTCAGCAGCGCGGCGTTCACCCGCGACGGGACGGCGCTGCTGCTGGCCAGCGAGGGCCCGACGGTGCCTCCGCAGCTGGCCCGGATCGGGCTCGACGCCTGCGTCCCCGCCCTGGAGGCGACCGTGCTGCTGCCCGCCGAACCACCCGAGCACCTGTGGGACGCCCTGAACGCGCTGGTCGGGCCGACGCTGCACGAGTTCACCGGCGAGGACGGGCTCACGCTGTCCGGGTGGCTCTTCCGGCCGCGCACGGCGCTCGGCGCCACCCCGACGCTGATCTGGCTGCACGGCGGGCCGGAGGCCCAGGAGCGGCCCACGTTCCAGCCGTTGTTCCAGGCGCTGGTGGCCGAGGGCATCGCGGTGTTCGCGCCGAACGTGCGCGGCTCCGGCGGCTTCGGGCGCAGCTTCACCCAGGCCGACGACCACGAGCGCCGGTTCACCGCGATCACCGACGTGCGCGCCGCGGTGACCTTCCTGACCGACTCCGGGCTGGCCGACCCCGCACGGATCGGGGTGGCCGGGCGGTCCTACGGCGGCTACCTGACGCTGGCCGCGCTGACCTGGTTCCCGGAGCTGTTCCGGGTGGGCGTCGACGTCTGCGGGATCGCCGACTTCGAGACCTTCTACGCCGACACCGAGCCGTGGATCGCCACGGCGGCGACGACCAAGTACGGCGACCCGGTCCGCGACCGCGAGATGCTGCGCGCGCTCTCCCCGATCCACGCCATCGAACGGGTCGGCGCGCCGCTGCTCGTGGTGCACGGCGCGCACGACACGGACGTCCCGCTCGGCGAGGCGGAGCAGGTCGTCGCGGCGCTGCGTGAACGAGGCGCCTCACCCGGGTTCCTGCTGTTCGACGACGAGGGCCACCAGGTGCGCGGCACTGCGAACCGGGCGGCGTTCGTCCGCGAGGTGGTCGGCTGGGTAGGCCGGAACCTGCAGGAGGTCGACTCCCGGACGGCGTGACCGGCGTCAGGCCCGGCTGAACGACTGCATGATCAAGTTGCCGTCGTTGCCCTGGCCGATGACGAACCGGTAGGGCTCGCGCGTCGTCGTCCCGTCCTGGCGCTGGAAGATGATCGTGGCCTCCACCGTGTTGTCCCCCACCGAGCGCGCCGACTCGACGTTGACCGAGCTCAGCCCCGCGTAGAAGCGCCGGAAGCCGTCGATCCCGCCCGACTGCGCCTGCGCGGCCGGGCTGAGCATCGCGAACGCGGCGTCGACGTTGCCCGGCAGCAGGCTGTAGTAGTTCTGCACGAAGGCGACGGCGTCACCGGGCGCGGCCGGCGGGTTGGCCGCCGACGTGGACGCGGAGGTGGGCGCCGACGTCGGCGCGGCGCTGGTCACCGGCGTGGTGGTCCGCGGCGCGGCGCTGGTCGCCGGCGCGGCGCTCGGGGCCGAGGCCACGCTGGTCGGAGCGGCGGGCAGGGCCGCCCCGGTCGACGCCGCCCCGCTCGACGAGGCGCGCACGATCCCGATCACGACGCCGATCCCGGCCACCAGCACCACGGCGAGCAGCCCCAGCAGGATCGGCGCGCGGCGCCGCCGCCGGGGGGACGGCTCCGCCGCCTCGCGAGCCGGCCCGGCTCCGCCGGCGGGCGGCGGCGTGGGGGGGCCGCTCTTCGCCGCGGCCGGAGCGTCGATCTCGGACAGCGTGCGCGGGGCCTGCGCGGACTCGGCGGCGCTCGCGGCGGACGGGGTGAACGGGCCGACCGGCAGCACCGCGGTGCCCGAGGCGCCCGGTGTGCCGCTGTCCGGCGCGGGCCGGCCGGCGGCGACCACGGCCAGCGCGTCGCGGGCCTGCGAGGCCGTCGGGCGCTGCTCGGGATCGTCGGCCAGCAGGCGCATGAGCAGCGCGGTCAGCGGCCCGGCCTCCGTGGGCGGGCGCACTGCCCCGGTGGCCACCTTGTGCAGCAGCGCGTAGGCGTTGTCGTCGAGGCCGAACGGCGGCGCACCCTCGACCGCCGCGTAGAGCGTGGCGCCGAGCGCGAACACGTCGGAGGCCGAGGTCGGCTGCTGGCCGCGGGCCACCTCGGGGGCGAGGAAGGCCGGGGTGCCGGCGATCATCCCGGTCCGGGTGAGCTGAACGTCGTCGACGGCCCGGGACACCCCGAAGTCGGTGATCTTGGCCCGGCCGTCCTCGGCGATCAGCACGTTGCCGGGCTTGATGTCGCGGTGCACCACACCCGCGGCGTGGGCGGCGGCGAGGCCGTCGGCGACCTGCTGGCCGATCGCGGCCGCCTCGCGCGGGGCCATCGGCCCCTTCTCGCCGAGCACCACGGCGAGCGACCGCGACGGCAGGTACTCCATGACCAGCCAGGGCCGGTCGTCGTGCACCACGACGTCGAACATGCTGATGACGTGCGCGTGCTGGAGCCGCGCGCCGATCCGGCCCTCGCGCAGAATGCGCTGGCGCGACTCCTCGAGCGCGTCACCCGGGCTGCTCGGCGACACCGCCGCCGCCAGCAGTTCCTTGATGGCGACGGTGCGGTTGAGCAGTTCGTCCGTTCCGCGCCAGACGGCGCCCATCGCCCCGGCGCCGATTCGTTCGTCGAGCCGGTAGCGGTTCCCGATGCGCGTGCCATCGGAATCGGACGGGCTCATGGAACTCCAGCGTAGGGCTCGCAGGGTGAACTCGGGGGCAGCGGAAGCACCATATTATCGATCGGAAAGGTGACGCCCGGCCCGGTGTCGATGATGACGCCACTCACCCTGCGCTGTCTCCCCCGCCTCGGGCGATCCGGCGGCCCGGCCGACCGGCGCCGGGTTCACCGCCGCAACCCGAGCTTGCGCGCGCACGCCGGCCAGAAACCATAGCCGCCGCGGTCGTCGCGCACCCGGGTGGCGACGGTGATCTGCTCCTCCCGGGTGGCCTGGTCGGCACGTGGGGCGAACTCGGCGCCGCCGTAGTCGCGCCAGGTCGCTGCGTCGAACTGCAGGCCGCCGTAATAGCCGTTGCCGGTGTCGATGGCCCAGTCGCCGCTGGACTCGCAGCGGGCCAGCCGGTCCCAGACGGGATCGGGGGGAGGTGGGGGTTCCCGCCGCGGCGCCGGCTCCGGCGGCCGCTGGCGGGCGGGTGCAGGTTCCCGGCTGCGACTCGGCGCCGGGGTGGGTGTGGCCGGGGTGGGTGTGGGGGCTGCGGAACCGCCGGCCGGTGGCGCGGTGCGCGGCGCAGTGGCGGGGCCGCGGGCGGTGCCGGACGAGGGATCGGCGGCGGCCACCGACCCGCCCGGCACCCCGTACCCGGCGGCGACGTCGTCGAGCACCAGCACCCAGTCCTGGCCACGCTCGCCGTCCGGCGGCGGGAACGCGGCCCGCCCGGCGCTGCGCAGCACCCCGAGTTCGGTCGCCGCGCCGGTCCGCGGGTCGAACCAGTACGGCCGGGCGGTGCTGCCCGTCAGCGCGTCGAGGTCGACCTCGATCGGCCGGCCCGCCGCGGTGTAGGCCATCAGGTAGGAGCCGTTCTCGGCGACGGTCGCGGCGATCCGGTCGGGGCCGCTGCCCACGTCGCCGGAGAGCACCCGCCGGCCGGGGACGGCGTGCCGGTAGGGCCGGGACTCCATGAGCGCCCGCAGGTGGCGCATCTGCCCGGGGGCCGGATCGTCGAGAGCCGCGGTCCAGGTGCCGCGCGCCCCGAGCGACGGTTGCCGGCCGGCGGTCAGGAACTGCCAGACGGCGTGATGGCCGTAGCTGTGCCCGGCGGCGCCGCCGAACACCGCCCAGTAGGCGTCCCGGCGGACGTCGCGCGGGGTCGAGTAGCCCCCGGGCGGATCGTCCCAGCAGTACGGGTGGTCGGAGTAGACCGGCTCGGCGTCGAGGAACGGCTTGGCCGGCTGCGCCGCCCGGGTGTCCTCGACGAGATGCCGGCGCTGCTCGTAGCGCAGGCAGTGCCCGCCGTGCAGCATGTCGAAGCCCAGCCAGTCGTCGGTGTGGAACCAGGTGGCCGAGGTCTGCCCGCCGCGCGGGTGGTAGCTGATCAGGCCGTCGCTGCCGCCGGCGCGCAGGCCCCCCGCCAATTCCCGCCAGACGTCCTCGGCACCATCGGCGGGCGCGTCCCCGCCCAGCACCCAGACGACGGGGGCGGCGGCGTAGCGCTGCCCCAGGAAGGCGCCGTAGGTGCGCGCGTTCGACGCCGTGACCAGGCTGCCGACCTGCGCGTCCGCCCACACCGGCAGCAGCGCCATGCGCAACCCGCGCTCGGCGGCCGCGGCGAGCACGAAGTCGACGTGGTCCCAGTAGTCGTACTGCGCGTCGTCGCTCGCGTCGGCCCCCGGGCTGACCGGCAGCCGGCCCAGGTGGCCGGAGAACGGTGCGTCGCCGTAGCGGTTCGGGCCGGGCCCGCCGGCCTGCGGGAAGATCAGCGCAGCCTGGATGACCGTGAAGCCCTGGGCGGCGCGGGCGTCGAGGTAGGCCAGGGCCTCCGCACGGTCGAGGTTGACGAACAGGCTCCACGCGGTGTCGGCGAGCCAGAAGAACGGGGTGCCGTCGGGCAGGGCGAAGAACCGGCCGTCGACGGTCAGCGGGGGCAGCGCCGCACCGGGCCCGCACGCGCCGGCGGCGCCCGATCCCGCGCTCCCGCCGGCCCGCGCGCCGCGGCCCACGGACCCGGCACCGGGACCGGCCGGGCCGCACCCGGCGACCCCGGCGACCGGCACCGGCGCGGCCACCGGCCCGGGCGCGCGCAGGTGACCGGCGAGCAGCGCGACCGCGCCGGCACAGCACGCGACAACGGCCACCACGTGACGCAGGGAGAACCGGTCGATCGATCGCACGCCCCACCTCGCGCCCCGCCGGGGTGGCGGGGCATCGGCGGGCCGCCGGACCGGGCCGCCGGGCGCTCCTGTCGCGCCGCGACGCCGTCTCCCGGACCGGCGACCCTGGGCGGGGGCGCCGTCGACCGGTCAGCGGGCGCCACCGCGGGTAGGCGCCCACCGTGGCAGTCACGGCCTCGGACCCGAGGCCGTTCGCGCAGACCGGTTGCGATCGCAAAGCCCGCGCGTCAGCGCTGAATGGACTTGACCTCGAGGAACTCCTCCAGCCCGTACCGGCCCAGCTCCCGGCCGTTGCCGGACTGCTTGTAGCCACCGAACGGGGCCATCGGGTTGAACGCGCCGCCGTTGACGTCGACCTGGCCGGTGCGCAGCCGCCGGGCCACCGCGAGCGCGTGGTCCTGCTCGCCGAACACGGCGCCGGCCAGCCCGTAGATCGTCGAGTTGGCGATCTCGACGGCCTCGTCCTCGGTCGAGTAGGGGATCACCGACAGCACCGGGCCGAAGATCTCCTCCTGGGCGATGACGGCGTCCGGCTCGACGTTGCCGAAGATCGTCGGGCGGACGTAGGCGCCGGTCCCCAGGCCCTCGACCGGCCCCGGGCCGCCGAACGCCACCGTCGCGCCGTCGGCGACGCCCCGCTCGATGTAGCTGTTCACCCGCTGCTGCTGTGCGAGCGACGACATCGGACCGATCCGGGTGCTCTCGTCGGCCGGGTCGCCCACCGTGTACTTGGCGGCGGCCGCCGCGGCCAGTTCGAGCGCCTCGTCGTGGCGCGCGGCCGGGACCAGCATGCGGGTCCACGCGGTGCAGGTCTGGCCGCCGTTGATCCAGGCGTTGGCCAGGCCGATCTTGACGGCCTTGGCCAGATCGGCGTCGGGGAGGATCACGTTCGCCGACTTGCCGCCCAGCTCGAGGGCGACCCGCTTGACGGTGTCGGACGCGACCACGGACACCCGCTTGCCGGCCCGGGTGGAGCCGGTGAAGGACACCATGTCGATGTCCGGGTGCGCGGCGACGGCCTCGCCGACCACCGGGCCGGTGCCGTGCACGACGTTGAACGCGCCGCCCGGCAGGCCCGCCTCCGCGGCGGCCTCGGCGAGGATCGCCGCGGTCAGCGGGGCGATCTCGGTGGGCTTGAGCACGACGGTGTTGCCGGCCAGCAGCGCCGGCGCGACCTTGGCCACGATCTGGTGCAGCGGATAGTTCCACGGCGTGATCGCGCCGACGACCCCGATCGGCTCGCGCACGACCAGCGAGTTGCCGATCTCCTCGGTCCACGGGAAGTCGGCGGCGAGCGACGCGACGCCGGCCGAGGAGGCCACCGGCATGGTGGCCTGGACCTTGCGCGAGAACGTGATCGGCGAGCCCATCTCGGCGGTGATCGAGGCGGCGATGTCCGCGCCGCGCGTCGCGAGGCCCTCGGAGATCCGCTGGACCACCGCGGCGCGCTCGGCGACGTCGGTGGCCGACCATTCGCGGAAGGCGGCTCTCGCCGCGGCGACCGCGCGGTCGACGTCGGCGGCGGTGCCCGCGGGGACCTCTGCGATGGCCTCACCGGTGGCCGGGTTGGTCACCTCGATGCGGTCGGCGCCACCGGGGACCACCTCGCCGCCGATCCAGTGCCCGGGCGCGTTCGTGTGGGTCTTCGTCGGAGCAGCCATGAAGGGCATCCTCACATGCCGAGGCGCCCCCATGGGGTCGCGCGACACCCGTGTGGGGGGTGTGCGGGTGGCACGTCGGTGGGGCCACTCGGCGCAAAGAATTCCGCAATTCGGCCCATTCGTGCACCCGATCAGTGACACATAATACCTTGACAGCGCGTTCGACGGCGATCGAGCGCACCATTGGTGCATCGTCGTCGAACGGAGGAGAGACCGATGAAGATTGCGGACATCCTCAATGTGAAGGGCCGAACTGTACATACCGCCCTGCCGTGGACCACGGTAGCCGAAGCGGTCAATCGACTCAACACGCACGGCATCGGCGCCATTCTGGCGTGCGACGCCGATCGCAAGATCTGCGGGATCATCTCCGAGCGCGACATCATCCGGGGTCTCGGCCGTCACGGCAGCGAACTGCTGAACATGAAGATCGACGATGTGATGACCCACCACGTCGTCACGTGTGCGCCGGACGAGACCGTCGCCAACGCCATGGCGCTGATGACCCGGGGCCGCTACCGGCACCTCCCGGTCGTCGACAACGGCAGCCTGATCGGGATGGTCAGCATCGGCGACCTGGTGAAGCACCGTGTGCGGGAGATGGAACTGGAGACCGGCGTGCTGCGCGACGCGGTCATCGCACGGTACTGAGACCCCGGGGGAACGCCCCGGACATCACGAACGGCACCGCCGCCCACCAGGTGTGGGCGGCGGTGCCGTTCGTGGCGTGTCCGGGCGGACCGGCTCAGTCGAAGGTCGGGTCCTCGGTCCGGGTCCGCTTCAGCTCGAAGAAGTGCGGGTACTCGGCAAGCAGCCGCGCGCCGTCGAACAAGCGACCGGCCTGCTCACCCGTCGGGACCTTCGAGATGACCGGGCCGAAGAAGGCGACGCCGTCGACGTGGATGGTCGGGGTGCCCACGTCCAGGCCGACCGGGTCCATGCCGCGGTGGTGGCTCTCGCGCAGCTCCTCGTCGTACTCGGTGCTGCTCGCGGCGTCGGCAAGCGACGCCGGCAGGTCGAGCTCGGCCAGCGCCTCCTTGACGACGACGTCGAAGTCCTTGTTGCCGCCGTTGTGGATACGGGTACCCAGCGCCGTGTAGAGCGGCTCGAGGATCTCCGGGCCGCGCTCACGGGCGGCGGCGATGCAGACCCGCACCGGGCCCCACGCCTTCTCCATCAGCGCACGGTAGTTCTCCGGGAGATCCCGGCCCTCGTTCAGCACGGCAAGGCTCATGACATGGAAGTTCAACTCGATATCGCGCACCTCGCGGACCTCGAGGATCCAGCGGGAGGTCAGCCAGGCCCACGGACAGAGCGGGTCGAACCACAGGTCGACGCGGGACGGGGCCTTCTCGGTGCTGCTCACGTGCTCTCCGATCATGGTTGCGCGCCCCCCGTGGACGCACTCCTACGATGGGCAACACGATGCGGGACCGTGCTGTTCCCCGCATCTCGGCCCGGCCGGGGGGATTTTCCGCGGCACCCGATCCGCGCTCGTGGTTGGATCGGCTGCCTCCGCGCTGGTGAACCGCCCGCCAATCAGCACCGAGCAGCGCCGAGCCGCTCTGCCGAGGAGCACTGAGGAGATTCGTGGCCCCGCCCAACCTGACCCGTACCGACGCCGAGCAGCGCGCCGCGCTGCTGAAGGTCTCCGACTACACCGTCGATCTCGACCTCACCGACGGCAGCGGCAAGCCCGGCGACGCCACCTTCGCGACGACGACGACGGTCCGCTTCGAGTGCCGGGAGCCCGGCGCCGACAGCTGGATCGACTTCGTCGGCGCCGGGGTCGAGTCCGCGACGCTCAACGGCACCCCGCTGGACGTCTCCGGCTACCGCGAGGAGGACGGCATCCCGCTGCCCGGTCTCGCCGCCGAGAACGAGCTGACGGTCGTCGCCACCGGCCGGTACATGAACACCGGCGAGGGCCTGCACCGCTTCGCCGACCCGGTCGACGGCGGCGTGTACCTCTACAGCCAGTTCGAGACCGCCGACGCCAAGCGCATGTTCGCGTGCTTCGACCAGCCCGACCTCAAGGCGCGCTACCAGCTGAACGTGACCGCGGCGGCGGACTGGAAGGTCGTCTCCAACGCGGTCATCGAGGAGACCGGCGAGGGGACGGGCGGCGCGGCGCGGCACCGGTTCGCGCCCAGCGAGATCATGTCCACCTACCTGGTGGCGCTGATCGCCGGCCCGTACGCCGAGTGGCGCGACACCCACGACGGGATCCCGCTCGGCATCTACTGCCGCGCCTCGCTGGCCGAGTACATGGACGCCGACCGGCTGTTCACCGAGACCAAGCAGGGCTTCGACTTCTACCACCGCAACTTCGGCGTGCGGTACCCGTTCGGCAAGTACGACCAGCTGTTCGTCCCCGAGTTCAACGCCGGCGCGATGGAGAACGCCGGCGCGGTGACGTTCCTGGAGGACTACGTCTTCCGCTCCCGGGTCACCCGGTTCATGTACGAGCGGCGCGCCGAGACCGTGCTGCACGAGATGGCGCACATGTGGTTCGGCGACCTGGTCACCATGCGCTGGTGGGACGACCTGTGGCTCAACGAGTCGTTCGCGACCTGGGCGTCGGTGCTGTGCCAGGCCGAGGCCACCGAGTACGCGCAGGCCTGGACGACCTTCGCCAACGTGGAGAAGTCCTGGGCCTATCGCCAGGACCAGCTGCCCTCGACGCACCCCATCGCCGCGGACATCCCGGACCTGCAGGCCGTCGAGGTCAACTTCGACGGGATCACCTACGCCAAGGGTGCGTCGGTGCTCAAGCAGCTCGTCGCCTACGTCGGCCTGGAGCCGTTCCTGGCCGGGCTGCGCAGCTACTTCGCCGCCCACGCCTGGGGCAACGCGACGTTCGCCGATCTGATCGGCGCGCTGGAGGAGGCCTCGGGCCGCGACCTCTCCGGCTGGGGCGAGCAGTGGCTCAAGACCACCGGGCTCAACATGCTGCGCCCGTCCTTCGACGTCGACGACCAGGGCCGGTTCACCCGGTTCGAGGTGGTCCAGGGCGGCGCCCGCCCGGGCGCGGGCGAGTTCCGGACCCACCGCATCGCCGTCGGCATCTACGACGACGACAACCCCGACCGGGAGGGGTCCGGGTCCAAGCTGGTCCGCACCCATCGGGTGGAGGTCGACGTCACCGGTGAGCGCACCGAGGTCCCCGACCTCGTCGGAACGGCGCGGGGCAAGCTGATCCTGGTCAACGACGACGACCTCACCTACTGCGCGCTGCGCCTCGACCCGGACTCGCTCGCCGTGCTGGTCGACCGGATCGGGGACATCGCCGACCCGCTGCCGCGCACGCTGTGCTGGTCGGCGGCCTGGGAGATGACCCGGGAGGCCGAGCTCAAGGCCCGCGACTTCGCCACGCTGGTCGCCGGCGGGTTCGGCTCGGAGTCCGAGATCGGCGTCGTGCAGCGGCTGCTGCTGCAGGCCCAGACGGCGCTGTCCTCCTACGCCGACGAGCAGTGGGCGGCCGAGCGCGGCTGGCCGTTGCTGGTCGACGCGCTGCGGTTCCGGCTGGACACCGCCAAGCCCGGTTCGGACGCCCAGCTCGCGACGGTCAACGCGCTGGCCGGGAGCGTGCTGGACCGGGCCACGCTGGACCGGATGAAGGGCTGGCTGCTCGATGTCGACGTGCCCGAGGGGCTGACCATGGACACCGACCTGCGCTGGCGGCTGCTGCAGGCGCTCGCCGCACACGGAGCCGCCTCGGAGACCGAGATCGACGAGGAGTCGCAGCGCGACCCGACGGCGACCGGGCAGCGGCAGGCCGAGCGGGCCCGTGCGCTGATCCCCACCCCGGAGGCCAAGGCCCGGGCGTGGGACCGCGCGGTGCACGACGACGACCTGCCGAACGCGGTGAACGAGGCGATCATCTCCGGGTTCAGCCACCCGTCGCAGCGGGCGCTGCTGGCGCCGTACGTGGAGCGCTACTTCTCCGACGTGGCCGGTGTGTGGAACCGGCGGACCAGCGAGCGGGCACAGCCGGTGGTGCTGGGCCTGTTCCCGTCGTGGGCCGTGGACAAGGCGACGGTCGACGCCGCCGACACCTGGCTCGCCGACGAGTCGCACCCGCCGGCCCTGCGCCGGTTGGTCTCCGAGGGCCGGGCCGGGATCGTCCGGGCGCTCGCGGCGCGGGAGTTCGACCGGTCCTAGGTTCACAGGACATCCCCATCCTTGAGCGATGACCGGTGCCCGGCGGCGGCGGTAGCGTGGCCGCGTGGTGACCACTCCGTCCGCTGCCGAACGGTCCGCGTTACCTGCCGCACTGCGCCGCCCGGCCGCGATCGTGGTGGTCGTGGCGGCGCTGGTCTTCACGGTGCTGGCCGTGCGTTACGCAGGCGACTCGATGAGCGGCCGGCTGGACGGCAGGCTGCAGGCGCTGGTGTCGCTGTGGACCGGGGACTCGGAGCGGACGTGGCGCGACGCCACCCTGATCGGCAACCCGCTGCCGGTCATCGTGCTCGCGACGCTGCTGACCGGGATCTGCCTGGCGCTGCGCCGGTGGCGGATCGCCATCCTGGCGATCGTGGGGCCGGGCCTCACCGGGGTCGCGACCACGCTGCTCAAGCCGGCGATCGGGCGGACCATCGACGGCGGGCTCGCCTACCCCAGCGGGCACACCGGCGGGGCGACCTCACTGGGCCTGGTCACCGCGCTGCTGGTGATCAGCCTGGTCCGGCCGGGCCCACGGGCCGGGGCTGCGCTGCTGGCGGCCGGTGCGCTCGTCGCGGGCACCGGGATGGCGATCGCACTGGTCGCCGGGGACATCCACTACCCCACCGACACCGTGGGCGGGTTCTGCACAGCCGTCGCGATGGTGCTCGGTTCGGCGCTGGTCATCGAGTGGGCGGCCGAGCGCCGGGCCCGGCGCCGCCGTCTCGGGGAGCGCGGCGGGTCCTGATACCCGCAGGGTGATACCCGCAGGGCCGGTCCCGGTCAGTCTGCGAGCAGCCCGATCCGGCGCAGCGCCCGGCGGATCCGCCCGCTGCGCGGGTGGTAGGCCGAGCACACCGTCGCTCCGCAGGCTCCGCAGTCGCTGCCCGGCCGCAGGTGCTCGTGGGTCTCCCGTTCGTGTCCGCAGGTGCACGTCGTGGCCGACCGCGCCTGCGGCGCGGGGGGTGCCGGCGGCTGCGCCGGTACCTGGTCGGGCGAACCGTCCCGCTGGGCCGGGACGGCCGCGTGGACGTCGCGCTGGACGGGCAGCCCGGCCGGCGGGGTCAGCACGGACGGGCCGGCCTTGCGTGACCGCCGCGATGCCGCATCGCCCATCTGGGTCCCCACCTTCCTCGTCCGAGGAGTCTCCGAGGAGTCATCGCCCCTGACGAACACAGTATGGGACGAAACGGAGGTGCTCGGCATCGCCGAAAATGATGAACCGGCAGCACCGAAGGGGGGTGCTGTCACCGACCGAGACTGTCGGTGACCGATGGCACGGGGGCGCCCACCGGCGGCAGGGTGATCACGGCGAGGCAGCCGGGCGGGTCGGACACGGTGCGTAGCTCGAGGGTGCCGCCCTCACGGTCGACCAGCTGCCGGCTGATGTGCAGCCCGAGCCCGCAGCCACCGGCGGCCTCGTCGCGCACCCCGCGCGCGAACACCGCCTCCTCGCCGCCGGAGGCCAGGCCGGGTCCGCGGTCGCGCACCTCGACCGCGACGGCGCCGTCCGCGGAGCGGGCCCGGATCGTGACCGGGGTCCCGGGGGCGTGCCGGTCGCAGTTCGCGAGCAGGTTCGTGACGACCTGGGCGAGCACCGCGGAGTGGCCGCGGGCGGCCAGCCCCGGCTCGACCTCCAGGTCGACCGCGGCGTCGCGCGACCGCCGCAGCGCGGCGAGCCCGGCGAGTACCGGCTCGACCTCGTACTCCTGGGGCGCGCCGTCGTCGAACGCCTCGCCCCCGCCGCCATCGATACCGGCGCCGTCCAGGATCAGGTGCAGTCGCCCGAGCTCGGCCAGCACGGCCTGTTTGAGGCGCTCGTGGTCCTCCGAATCGGGCTCGGAGCTGAGCAGGTGGGTGATCCCGGCGAGCCCCGCCAGCCCGTTGCGCAGCTCGTGGTCGCGTTCAGCAGCGAGCTCGGTCGCGCGCTCCATGTGCAGCGCCGCCGCCGCGAGCTCCTCCTGCTGCTCCCACTGCTGGGACCGCAGGGCGCTCAGCGCGCGCTGCACGAGCTGGGCCAGCCCGACCAGGACGACGACGAGACCGATCAGCCGCAGCACGGCGAACACCAGGTTCCCGCCGGCGCCCGGGAGGCCCACCCCGACCCGGTAGAGCTGGGCGACGGCGAGCACGACCAGTCCCAGCCCGAACCGCGACCGCGGGGTGCTCTGCCGGGCGACGCCGTCGACGACGAACGCGACCGCCGTCGCCGTCCAGCCGACCAGCACCGCGATCGTGATCATCGGGCCCTCGACGAGCACTCGGGCGGGGCCGACGTCCGGCGTGTTCAGCGCGGCCACGGCGAGCAGGCCGCCGCCGAACATGACCACCCAGCCACCCCAGGACCCGAGCGCCCGCGGCGGGCGGATCGAGAGCAGCAGCAGCACGAGCGCGGTCAGGTAGGCCACCAGCCGGGACGCGCGGTGCGCGAGGTCGAGGTCGGTGGGCGACGCCGCGCTCCAGGGCAGCACGACGACGCAGTACAGGATGAGCGCGGAGGCGATCCAGCCCGGCCGCGGGTCGCCGAGCAGCCGCGACGCAACCACCGCGAGGATCGCGGCCCCGGCGCCGACGGCCGCGGCCGCCAGCGTCAGGATCTGCCCGGTCAGCACCGGGTCGAGGACGTCCAGGACGGACGGGGCGCCGAACACCACGGCGGCCACCGCGCACACCCCCGCCGTGACCACGGTGTCGATGGCGCGGCGGGAGGCCCACCGCGCCGCGAGCCGGCGCTGCCCCGCGGCGGCGCCGGCTCCACCGCGGGCGGCCGGCCGGGTCACCTGCGGTGTGCCTTGCGGTACAGCGCGACGGCTTCGAGTTGGGAGCCGACCTCGAGCTTGGTCAGGACGGCCCGGATCTGCGTGCGCACGGTGGCGAGCGAGACCACGAACAGATCGGCGACGGCCTGCGCGCGGCGGCCCCGGGCGAGTTCGGCGAGCACCTCGCGCTCGCGCTGGGTGAGCCGGGCCAGCTTCTCGGTGAGCTCCCGGCTCTCGGCCAGCCGCCGGTGGTGCAGGTCGATGAACTGCCGGCGGCGTGCCGGCGACATGACCTCCCGCCCGGCCGCGGCCTCGCGGACGGCGCGCAGCAGGGTGGGGAACGGGGCGTGCTTGGGCACCCAGGCCAGCGCCCCGGCGTCGAGCGTGGCACCGATGCGCCCGTGGTCGGCACTCCCGGAGAGCACCAGAACCCGCCAGCCGGACGCCCGCAGCGGCTCGATCAGGTCGGCGCCGTCGATCCGGTTGCCCTCGGCGTCGCGGCCGAGGTCCAGATCGAGCAGCGCGAGCCCGGGGGTCAGCGCGGCGGCCTCGGCGAGGATTCCCTCGGTGGAACCGGCCCGGCAGTGCTTCGCGTGCATGCCCTCGTCGTGCAGGCTGCGTGCCAGTGCGGTCCCGACGAGCGCGTGGTCGTCGACGATGAAGACGGGCGTGGCGAGGTCTCGGAGCGGCTGCTCCGCGACCTTGTCGGCCTCGGGGATCTGTCGTGAATCAGTCATGGGCGCGGTCGTCCACTCGACGCGAGACGCTCTCGCCGACAGTCGACGATGTGTGGATGGTGAGGGTTGGAGCCCCTCATCGCAGCACGGCGCGGGCCTTCGGCGCACATGCGTCCACCATATGGGCTAGCGATACACCCCGTAGCGCGCTGCGCACGATCGGGTCACTGCGTGCGGGCCCGCCCACCCGCCTGATCCGCGAGCATGCGCAGACCGCTGAGCAGCCCGCCCACCAGGTCACTCTCCCGGAAGGACGCCACCATGCTCATCACGGCCAGCTTGGCGCCGCGGTCCGGGAGCCGCAGCCGCGCCTCCGGGCCGGTCACCACGTCGACGACCCGGTGCTCCGGGTCGACGGCCACCAGCACGGCTTCGGCGGAACCGGGGAGCCGGCCGTGCAGTTCGGCGGCCCGCTCGTCGGGCTTGCCGCCCAGATCGCCCAGGTAGACGCTGAAGCGCAGGCCCGTCTCGCGGCTCGCCATCGTCAGTGCCTCGTCGAGGCGGGAGAGCTGGACCGGGCTGAACGGCTGGTCGGCCTTCGACGGCTCCCGGAACACCTCGGCCCGCGACACGCGCCCGGACGTGGTGACGACCGCGCCCTGGGGCAGGTCGTCGGGGTTGACCTCGGCCAGCGCGCCGTGTCCGCCGTGCTCACCAGTTGCCACGGGCACCTCCCCGACCAGCGGCCGAAGCCGCATCCGCCCCGGGCTCGTCGTGCGCAGGCGCAAGCCCCGCACCCTCCGGGTTCGCGGTCCACCACATGGGCTCGTACGTCCAGGGCTGACCGGCCCGGTACCGGGGCCGCCGCGCCATCTTGGGCCCGACCACCAGCAGGACGATCAGCAGGTACAACGCCACGGGCGGCACGACGAACAGCAGCACCGTCTGCACCACGCTCACGACCCAAAGCTATCCGATGAGCGCCTGGTGCGACTCACCAGGTCGGCGGTCGCCGATCACACCACTGCGCGGCCGCCTCGAGCTGCGCGGCCAGCTCGAGCAACAGCGCGTCGGCGCCGGGCCGGCCGACGAGCTGCACGGCCACCGGCAGCTCCGGACCGTTCGGGGCCGTCGCGTCCCGGCCCCAGCCGACCGGAAGGCTGAGCGCGGGCTGGCCGGTGATGTTGTAGGTCGCGGTGAACGGGGTGAACCGCTTCTGCCGCTCGAAGTCCTCGGCCGGGTCGCCCCCGGCGGTGAACCAGCCGACCGGGCGCGGCAGTTGCGCGAGGGCCGGGGTGAGCACGACGTCCACGCCGGTGTCCGCGTCGGCCTGGGCCCCGACGACGGTCCGCGTCACCCCGAGCGCGGCCTGCGTCGCGGCCAGGTACTCGGGGGCGCTGATCGCACTGCCGCGGTCGCGCCACCACCGGGTCAGCGGGGCGAGCAGCGGCTCCGCCTCGGCCGGCACCGGGTGGGCGTGCGCGAGCACCGCCCACAGCGTCTCGAAGGCGGGCAGGAACTCGGGACTGATCCCCGGGTCGAACTCGACGACGTCGTGCCCCAGCCCGGCCAGCAGCTCCGAGGTCCGCTCGTAGCCGGCGATGCAGGCCGGATCGACCTCGGCGCCGGGCACCGGCGGAGTCCGGTAGCGACCGATCCGCAGCCGTCCCGGCGCGGCCCGCTCGACGTGGCCCGCGTAGGTCTCCCCCGCCGGCAGCGGCGCGGCCGGGTAGGCCTCACCGGGCACCGCGACGGCCAGCACGTCGAGCATCGCCGCCGCGTCGGCGACCGTGCGGGCCAGCGGACCGGACACCGACATGCCCAGCGGGTCGCCGCCCAGCGGGCCGCGCGACACCAGCCCCCGGGTGGTCTTGAGCCCGACCAGCCCGCAGGCCGCGGCCGGGATCCGGATCGACCCGCCGCCGTCGGTGCCGTGCGCGAACGCGACCAGCCCGCCCGCCACCGCCGCACCGGCGCCGCCGGAGGAGCCGCCGGCCAGCCGCGTGGTGTCCCACGGCGTCACCGCGGGCGGCCGGCCCGCGGGCTCGGTGTAGGGCGGCAGCCCGAACTCCGGGGTCGAGGTCTTGCCCACGCTGATCGCGCCGGCCTCGCGCAGCAACCGGGCGGCGTCGTCGTCGACGTCGGGGACGAAGTTCGCATAGACCGGCGAGCCGAAGGTCGTGCGGACCCCGGCGGTCATCGCCAGGTCCTTGATGGCGGTGGGCACGCCGAGCAGCGGCGGCAGGTCGTCACCGGAGCCGGCGGCGAGCCGCCGGTCCGCTTCGCGGGCCGCCTCGAGCGCCCGGTCCGGGGTCAGCGTGACGAACGCGCCGAGGGTGGCGTCGAGTGCGTCGATGCGGCTCAGCGTGTGCTCGACGAGCTCGTGCGCGCTCAGCTCGCGGCGGCGCAGCGCCGCGGCCTGCTCCAGGGCGGTCAGTTCGTGCGGCTCGGCCATGTACGCATCGTGTACCACCGGACCCGCGCCCCGGACCCGCCCCGGACGCCCGGGTGAAAAGTCCGAATTCAACCGGTTCTTCATGCCGGGGCCACGTGGACCCATAAAAATGCGCACGCGTTCTAAACCATTGGCCCATTCGGCGCCGGACGATTTCATAGAGAATCTTCCAGCGCCGATGCGTAACTCCGCTCGGCATCAAAACGATCCTACCTAGGGATTCCTCGTCGGTCGGCATCCCTTCGATCTTGTTCCGCGGGTGCGCGACCACTTTGTTCCGAGGACTGCGCGAGCTCTGGGGGAAGCACAATGGACGAACGAGCGAGAACGCGAATCGCAGTGATGGGGTACGGCTACTGGGGGAGCAAGCACGTCCGCGTTCTCAGTTCCATGCCGGACGTCTCGGTCACCGTGGTGGACATCAGCCCGGAGCGACTTCGCGACGCCGCGGCGCGGTGTCCCACCGTCCGCACAGCAGCCCACCTCGGGCACGTGATCGACGACGTCGACGCGGTCGTCGTCGCGACACCGCCGTCGACGCACTTCCCGATCGCGAACCGGGCCCTCGGCGCCGGCCGCCACGTCCTCGTCGAGAAGCCGATGGCGACCTCGGTCCCCGATGCCGAGGCCCTGGTCGCGACCGCGGCCCGGCACGGCGCGCAACTCATGGTGGGGCACACCTTCGAATACAACCCCGCGGTCCGCAGGCTCCGCGACATCATCCGCTCCGGCGTACTGGGCCGGATTCTCTACATCGACGCGGCGCGCCTGAACCTGGGTCAGTACCAGCGCGACGTCAACGTCATCTGGGACCTCGCGCCGCACGACATCTCGATCGCCTCCTATCTGCTCGACGAGCTTCCTGTGTCCACTGCGGTATGGGCCTGCCGCAACATCGGCCGGCGCCATGCCGACGTCGCCTACCTGCGTCTGGACTTCCCGACCACGCACGCATTCGTACACGTCAGTTGGCTCAACCCGAACAAGGTGCGGCGCACGACGGTGGTCGGCGAGCAGAAGATGGCGATCTACGACGACTTGTCGGACAACGAGCGGATCCGCATCTACGACATCGGCGTGGACCCGGCCGGTGCGGACGACGCGCAGGCGACCGGGGACATGCCGGTCAGCTACCGGACCGGCGACATCACCTCGCCGTACGTGCCGTTCCGCGAGCCGCTGATGATCCAGGACGGCCACTTCGTGGAGTGCATCCGCACCGGTAGACAGCCCGACACGCCGGGCGAGCGCGGCCTGGAGGTCGTGCGGGTGCTGGCCGCGACCGACCGCGCGATCGCCACCGGGCAGTCCTCGCCCGTGTTCGGGGCTCCGGGCGTCGCGCCGGTGCTGGTCCCGAGCAGCCGGGCGGCCTCATGACCGCGCCGCGCCGCACCGTGGAGTTCCTCGACCTCGTCGGACAGCACGACCGGCTGCACGACCAACTGGACGTGGCCTGGAAGGCGGTGCTCGCCAGCGGGTACTTCGTGGGCGGTCCCGAGGTGGCCGCCTTCGAGGCCGAGTTCGCCGCCTACTGCGGCGCGGCGCACTGCGTCGGGGTCGCCAACGGCACCGACGCGCTCGAGCTGATCCTGACCGGACTGGGCATCGGTCCGGGCGACGAGGTGATCGTGCCGGCCAACACGTTCGTGGCCACCGCAGAGGCGGTGTGCACCGTGGGGGCCCGCCCACGGTTCGTCGACGTCGCGCCGGACACGCTGCTGATCGACCCGGACCTGGCCGCCGCCGCGGTGACCCCGCGGACGGCCGCGATCATCGCCGTGCACCTCTTCGGACAGATGGCCGACATGCCGGCGCTGCGCGCGGTGGCCGACCGGCACGGCCTCGCCCTCGTCGAGGACGCCGCACAGGCGCACGGGGCCCGCTTCGCGGGGGTGCGGGCCGGGAGCGCCGGGGCCGCCGCGGCGTTCAGCTTCTATCCGGGCAAGAACCTGGGCGCGCTCGGCGACGGCGGTGCCGTCGTGACCGGCGATCCCGCCCTCGCCTCCCGGATCCGCCGGCTGGCCGACCACGGC
Organism: Pseudonocardia acidicola; assembly: GCF_012911935.1. GTDB lineage: Bacteria > Actinomycetota > Actinomycetes > Mycobacteriales > Pseudonocardiaceae > Pseudonocardia > Pseudonocardia acidicola. The sequence goes on from NZ_JAAXLA010000052.1 coordinate 33,430, forward strand.
CGGTCGCCGGTCGACCGGCACCGGCACGAGGTGTCCGGGCGCAACAGCCGGCTCGACAGCCTGCAGGCGGCGGTGCTGCGGGTGAAACTGTCCGGACTCGACGATGCGAACCGCGCGCGGGCCGCGGTGATGCGTCGTTACCGCACGAACCTGCCGGTGTGGTGCGTCCCGGTCACCGTCGCGCCCGCGGCCCAACCCGTCCACCACCTCGCCGTGGTGCAGGTGCCGGACCGGGCGGCCGTCACCGCGGCGCTCGACGCGGCGGGCATCGGATGGGGTGTGCACTACCCCGTTCCGTGTAACCGGCAGCCGGCGTTCGCCACCTACGGAGAGCGGCTCCCGGTCGTCGAGGCGGCGGCGGACCGCATCCTCTCCCTCCCCATCCATCCGACGCTCGATCACTTCCAGATCGATCTGGTGTGCGACACGGTTCGAGGTGCCCAATGGTGAAGAAGAGTGCGACCGACCAGCGGGAGACGGTCGCCGAGGCGGTCCGGCGGAAGCTCGCCGCGGACTCGCCGACCGTACAACCCGCCGTCGATCCCGGTCCGGCCAACGGCCACGGGCGCGCCGGGGAGACCATCGATCCGGTCGTCGCGCCGCCGCGGCGGGCCGAGCCGGTCGAGGAGGCGCCCTGGGCGCCGGCCGGCACCCTCGCCGCCGGTGAGCCGCCGGCGCCCCCGCCCCGGCGGTCGCTGACCGGCCGGGAGTGGTTCCGGCTCGTGCTGCTCGGCCTGCTGCTGGTCGTGCTCGGTGCCGGTGCCTCGGTCACGACGTCGCTGCTGCTGCCGCCGACGTACGCCTCGCGCGTCGAGGTGATGTACAAGGTCCAGAACGAGCAGTCCACGGGCTTCCTGCGCGAGGACCGCAACCTCACGACCCAGGCCGTGCTGATGACCAGCCGCGCCGTGCTCGAGCCGGTCGCCGCCGCCAACGGCATGACCGTCGAGGACCTCGGCAAGAAGGTCACCGCGACGATCGTCGAGGGCAGTGACTTCATCACCATCGAGGCCCACGACCGCAACCGGACCACCGCGACCGCCATCGCCGACGCCGTGGCGAAGAGCTACCTGAACATCGCCGGGCACTTCGGGGAACTGGGGACGCGGCAGTACCTGACCGCCCAGCAGGCGGCGGTCGCCGCGCAGATCGCGGCGCTGCCGGCGGGCACGACCAACCAGGCCCTCACCGACCAGGCAGCCGCGATCAAGGCCCAGCTGGATGCGCTCAACACCAGCATCAACGCCACCGGCACCGGTGCCGACGCGACGGGCCCGCTGTCCCAGATCGTCGTCCCGGCGTACTCGGTCCCCGACCCGGTCGGCTTCCGGCCGCCGCTGGCCGCCGGCCTGGGCGCGCTGGGCGGGCTGCTCGTCGCGGTGGTGGCCGCGGCGCTGCTGGCGCGGCGTTGGACCCGGCGCTGAGCCGGCGCCGGCGCAGGCCCCGACCGATGTCCACCCGGACCCTCCTGCACACCGGGCGGTTGACGTTGCTCCGCCCGGCGCCGCGGCCACGACTGCCCCGGCAGGCGCCGCGGGTGCTGATGTACCACTTCTTCGGCGACGCCCCGGCCGGCGGCGATCCCAAGGGCCTGTTCGTCAGCCGGCAGGCCTTCGCCGCGCAGCTCGAGGACCTGCGCCGGCGCGGCTGGCGGGCGTTGAGCCTGGACGACTACCTCGCCGGGCTCGCCGGGCGGCCCACCCCGCGGCGCTCGTTCCTGGTCACCATCGACGACGGCCACGAGTCCGTGGGGCGGGTCGCGGCGCCGGTGCTCGCCGCGGCGGGCGTGCCGGCGGTGCTGTTCGTGTGCCCGGGTCTGCTCGGCGGCCGGGCGCGCTGGACCCCCGGCTACACCGGTGAGCGGCTCGCTGCGGCGGCGGAGCTGACCCAGCTGTGCGGGGACGGCGTCGAGCTGGGTGTGCACGGCTTCGACCACACCCGGCTCGCCGGGCTGGACGGGGCCGCCCTGCACCGGCAGGTCGCGGCGGCACGTGCGGAACTGGCGGCGGTGACCGGGGTGGCGCCCCGGGCGTTCGCCTACCCGTACGGCACCTTCGACGAGGCCGCGCGGCACGCAGTGGCGGCCGCCGGGTACGACGTCGGCTTCGCCGTCGCCCGGGAAGGCGGTCGCTTCGCCGTGGACCGGGTGGGCGTGCACGGCGCGGACTCGCCACGGATGTTCCGGTTCAAGCTGTCCCCGGCCTACCGGCTGCTGTCCCGGACCGCAGGTCGCACGCAGCGGCTGCGGCACCGGGTCCGCGAGGTCGTGCACCCCGCCGGTCGTGACCGCGAGGCCGGGTGGCCCGATGAGTGAATCGGCGACGGTGATGAACGAGACTCCCCGCGACCCCGCCCGCAGCTCGGTCACCGTCGCGGGATGGACGCTGGTCAGCCGGGTGACCGGGCTGTTGCGCGTGTTGGTGATCGGTGCCGTGCTGGGCCCCACCTACTTCGCGAACAGCTTTCAGTCCGGCTACGTGGTGCCCAACCTGGTCTACACGGTCATCGCCGGTCCGGTGCTGGCCATGGTCGTCGTACCGACGGTCGTGCGGGTCGCGGCGGTGCACGGCACCGGGCACGCGGCCCGCACCCTCGCCCGGGTGGGCGGGGTCCTGCTGGCCATCTCCGCCGTGGTCGCCGTCGTGCTGGCGCTGCTGTCGCCGGCGGTGGCCTGGACGCTGACCGTGGGCATCCCCGACCCGGCGGTCCGGGAGCGCGCGTTCCGCCTCACCGTCGTGCTGGTCCTGTTCGTCGCCCCGCAGATCGTGCTCTACACGGTGGCCGCGCTGGGGGTCGCCGCGCTGCAGGCCCGGCAGCGGTTCGCGCTGGCCGCCGCGGCACCCGCCGTGGAGAACCTGGGTCTGATCGTCACCGTGCTGCTCGCCGGCGCCGTGTACGGGGCCGGGCTGGAGGCCGGCGCGGTGCCGATGGACATGATCGTGCTGCTGGGGGTGGGCTCGACGCTGTCCGTCGTCGCGCACGCCGGGATCCAGCTGTTCGGGGCGGCCCGGCTCGGTATGGTCGCCCGCCCGACGCTGGACTGGCGCCGGGATCCCGACGCCGTCGACGTCGTGCGCCGCATCGTGCGGTCGATGTGGGTGGCCGCGTGCCCCACGTCCGCGATGTACGCGCTGCTCGCGCTGGCCACCACGGTGCGCGGGGGGGTGCTCGTCGTGCAGCTGTCGTATTCGGTGTTCTACGCGCTGTCCTATCTGGGCGGGCGGGCCGTCTCGATGGCCGCGCTGCCGGGTCTCGCCGCCGCGGCCCGGCTGCCCGACCGCGGGCCGTTCGCCGCGGCCTGGCGCACCGGCCTGCTCTATGCCCTGCTGGCCGGCCTGCCCGGCCTGATCCTGCTGGCGGCGTTCGCCTGGCCGACCGCCGATCTGCTCGCCAACGGGGAGCTGCGCAACGCCGTCCTGATCTCCCAGCTCGCCGCGTGCCTGACCGTCGTCGCGTTCGCGCAGTTGGTGGGTGGCCTGCACGACCTGGGCCAGCAGGCACTGTTCGCCCGGCTCACCGACCGCGGGCCGCGGCTGGCCGCCGGGGCGGCGCTGGCGGTCACGCTGGCCACCGCGGGGGCGGCGTTGCTGCTGCCTGCCGCCGGCCCGCGGCTCGTCGGGCTGGTCGGCGCCCTGCTCGCAGGTGAGCTCGCCGCCGCCGTGATCGTGCTGGGCCGGATCCGGGCCGCGCTCCGCCCGCACGCCGTGGTGGAGCCCCATCAGCTCGGCCGGGTCGCGCTGGCGGGGGCCTCGATGCTGCCCGTCGTGGCGCTGGGCTGGTGGGCGCTGGCCGCCGCCCAGCCGGGCCGGCTGGGCATCCTGGCCCTGCTGTCCGCGTGCGGTGCGGTCGCGCTGGCGGTCTACGTCGGCGTCGTGCGGTACACCGGGCGGCACCTGGTGCGGGGTGCGGCATGACCGCCGACCTGCTCCCCGCGACGGCGCCCCCCGCGCCGCCGGCCCGGCGCCGGCGCTCGGGCACCCTGCTGGTGCTGGTCGCCGCGCTGGCCACCGTGCTGGTCGGGGCCGTCATGGTGGTCCTGCCCTCGGTCGGCGCCTGGGGGATCCTCGCCGGGCTGGCCTGCCTGGAGCTCGTCGCCCTGACGGCGTACCGGCCGGTCTTCGCCGTCTACGCCTACATGGCGACGCTGCCCTTCCTCGGCGGGATCGACCGCGGCACCCTCATCCCGCTGGTCCGGCCCAGTGAGGGGCTGCTCGCCCTGCTCACGCTGGGCGCCGCGGTGGGCTACTACGTGCGCTACCTGCGGGGCGAGCGGATCGAGTGGCGCTGGCACCCGGTGGACCGCCCGCTGCTGGCGTTCCTGCTGCTGTCGACGGTGTGGCCGCTGGTGTCGTACATGCTGCAGGGGCAGATGCCGCAGTCCTCCGACTACGCGGCGATCCTGCCGGTCTGCAAGCTCGTCGGGCTCTACCTGCTGGTCCGGCTCGCCGTGGTGTCCGAGGACCAGATGGTCCGGATGTCGCGGGTGATCGTGTGGCCGGGCGCAGCGCTGGCGGTCATCGCCATCCTGCAGACGCTGAACTTCGGGCCCGTCGTCTCGCTCCTGGAGACCTACTGGGCCTCGCCCGGGGACGACCCGCAGGCGATCACCGAGCGCGGGTCCGCGACCCTGGCCTCGCCCATCGCCACCGGGGACTACATCGTCATCAGCCTGGTGCTGCTGATCATCCTGTCGATGCGCGGCCGGCTCGGCCGGCGGGAGGGCCTGGCCCTGGGGCTGATCCTGGGCACCGGGGTGCTGGCCGCCGGCCAGTACAGCATCTGGATCTGCGCCGTGGTGGCCGGCTGGATGCTGCTGCGCCGGTACCCGCGGCTGCGCCCCCGGGTGGTACGGCTGCTGCCTGCGGCGGTGGTGGTGTGCCTGGTCGGGGCGCCGGCCGTGATCGCCCGCATCGGGGAGTTCCAGGGCACCGGGCTGCCGGTCAGCTGGCTGGGACGCATCGACAACCTGTCGAACTTCTTCCTTCCCCGGTTCGACCCGTTGCACATCGCGATCGGGGTGGCACCGAACCCGGTCCTGCAGGCCCCGGAGACCTGGCGCGACGTCATCTACCTGGAGAACGGCTACCTGTACTTCCTCTGGATCGGCGGGCTGCCGCTGCTGGCCGGGTTCGCCTGGCTGACCGTCGTGGTCCTGCGCCACCTGCGCGGGACCGCCGTCCGTGCGGCGATGCCGGGGGCCTACGCGGCGGCGCTGTACATCGTGTGGTGGGTGCTGCTGATCGTGACGGTCATCGACCCCCATCTCGAGCAGCGCGGAACCGGCGACCTGATCTTCGCCATGCTCGCGATGACGGTCGGGAGGGGTCGTGAGCCACGACACGGGTGAGACCTCCGCGATCGCGGACGGACCGGGAAGCCCCGACCTGACCGGGCCGGCGGCGCTGGCGCGCCGCACGGTCGACGTCGTCCTTGCCGTACTGCTGATCGTGATCGTGCTGCTCCCGATGCTGTTCATCGCGTGTGCGATCCGGCTGGAGGGCGGTGGGCCCGTGCTGTTCCGGCAACGGCGGGTCGGGCAGCACGGCCGGGTGTTCACGCTGCTGAAGTTCCGCACCATGCGCCTCGGCGGCGATGACGCGGCGCTGCGCGAGTTGATCGCCCGCGAGCTGCGCGGCGAGGACACCTGCGAGGACGGCAGCTCGAAGCTGAACCGGGACCCGCGGGTCACCCGGACCGGAAACCTGTTGCGCCGCACCAGCTTCGACGAGCTGCCGCAGCTGTTCAACGTGGTCCGCGGGGACATGGCCCTGGTGGGTCCCCGGCCCTGCCTCGAATGGGAGGCCGAGATGTTCCCACCCGAGTTCGCGTCCCGGTTCACGGTGCCGCCGGGCCTGACCGGGTTGTGGCAGGTCAGCGGCCGCAGCCGGCTCGGCACCCTCGACATGCTGCGGCTCGACGCGCGCTACGTGCGACAGCGGACGTTCTGGTCGGACATGGGGATCCTGCTGCGCACGGTCCCGGCGCTGCTGCGCGGAGGTGGGGCCCGATGACCACGCTGTTCCTGGCCACCACCGGGGGCCATCTCACCCAGCTGAGCGGCCTGGCCGAGCGGATCCCGCGGGACCCGGACTCGCTGTGGGTGACGCACGAGAACGAGCAGAGCCTGTCGATGCTGGCCGGCCGCGAGGTCGAGTACGTCCCCTACGTCGGCGTCCGGGACGTTCGCGGGGTGCTGCGCTGCCTGCCGCATGCGCATGCGCTGCTGCGCCGCCGGGGTATCACCCGCGCGGTGTCGACCGGTTCCGGGATCGCGCTCGGCTACCTGCCCTACCTCGCCGCACGCGGGGTCGCGTGCCACTACATCGAGAGCGCGGCCCGGGTCGGCGGCCCGTCGATGACCGGCCGCATCCTGCGCCGGGTGCCGCGGGTGCGCACCTACACCCAGTACCGGCACTGGAGCGACGCGCACTGGCACTACGGCGGCAACGGGTTCGACGTCTACGAGCCGGCGCCGAGGCAGCCGCGCCTCGGCGACCGGATCCGGGTCGTCGTCACCCTGGGCACGGCCACCGAGTTCCCGTTCCGGCGCCTTGTCGTCCCACTGTCGAAGACGCTGGCCGCGGGCGGGGATCTGGAGCAGGCCACCGGGCTGCCGGTCGAGGTGCTCTGGCAGACCGGTGGAACACCGGTGGGCGATCTGCCGCTGACGGCGACGCCGTTCCTGCCGGCCGCCGATCTGTGGGACGCGCTGGCCCGGGCCGACATCGTGGTCAGCCACGCCGGCGGCGGGTCGGCGCTGGCCAACCTCGCGGCCGGCCGCTTCGCGATCATGGTCGACCGGTTCGCGCGCTACGGCGAGTCGAACGACGACCACCAGCGCGAGCTCGCCCAGGAGCTTGCCGCCCGCGGGCTGGTCCTGCACCGCGACGCCGGTGCCGTCACCGTCTCCGACCTGCTCGCGACGCTGCAGACCGCGGTGCGGCGGGTCGCCGCTCCCCGTGCCTTCGAGCTCCTCCCGTGATCACCTGCGCGACCGTTGCGGTGGACCCCGTCACGGACCCGTCCTGGCGCCGGCTCGCCGACGGGCCGCACGGCAGCGTGTTCACCTCGCCGCCGTGGATCGCCGCGGTGTGCCGGACCTACGGCTTCACGCCCGAGGCGCGCATCGCCGTCGACGGCCGCGGGGAACCGGTCGGCGGCCTGGCCTGGGTGACCCTCGACGACGCCCGCGGCACCCGGCTGTCGAGCCTGCCGTTCTCCGACCGCGCCGATCCACTGGTCGCCGACGAGTCCACGTGGGCCGCGCTGTTCTCCGCGGCCGGGCTCGGCGGGCGCCCGTACACGCTGCGCTGCCTCGCGGGTTCCCCGGCGGCGTCGGACCCGCGCCTGCGGGTCACCGGCGAGGCCGCCTGGCACGGCACGCCACTGGACACCGGCCTCGACGACCTGCACCGGCGGATCAGCTCCCAGGCGCGGCGCAACATCGGGGCCGCGGCCCGCGCCGGGGTGCGCGTCGACGTCCGACCCGATCTCGCGGCGGTGGCCGAGTTCCATCGGCTGCACGTGCGACTGCGCAAGCACAAGTACCGGCTGCTCGCCCAGCCGCTGGAGTTCTTCGAGCGGATCTGGCAGGAGTTCTCCCCCGGCCGGGTCGTCACCCTGCTGGCCACGGTGGCCGGCGAGGTGATCGCCGGCGCGCTGTTCGTCGAGTGGGGCGGGGTCCTCTACTACAAGTTCGGCGCCTCGCTGCCGGAGCACCTGCACCTGCGCCCCAACGACGCCGTCTACTGGGCCGCGATCCGCTGCGGTGTCCGCTGGGGCCTCGATCTCGTCGACTGGGGGCTCAGCGACCTCGACCAGCCGGGACTGGTGGCCTACAAGCGGAAGTGGGCGACCACCGAGCGCCCGCTGCTCACCCTGGCCGCCGGCGCCGCCGAGCCGCGTCCGGGACACCGCGAGCTCGGCGCCGCGCTGTCCGGGCTCACCCGCCTGCTCACCGACGACTCGGTCCCCGACGAGATCACCGCACAGGCGGGCGGCCTGCTCTACCGGTACTTCTGCTGAGACCAGCGAGGAGCGATGCCATGACAGTCACGGATCGGGGCCGGGTGGTGGTGGTCGGCCAGGGCTATGTGGGGTTGCCGCTCGCGGTGCGTGCGGTCGAGGTCGGGTACCGCGTCGTGGGTTTCGATGTGGACAAGAGCCGCATCGACCGGCTGCGCCGCGCGGAGAGCTTCGTCGACGACATCTCCGACGCCGAGCTGGCCGCCGCACTCGGGTCCGGACACTTCCATCCGACCGCCGACACGGCCGACCTGGCCGGGTTCGGCACCGCTGTGGTCTGCGTGCCGACGCCGTTGCGCGACGGCGCCCCGGACCTGAGCTACATCGCCGACGCGGCCCGGTTCCTCGCCCCGCACGTGACGCCCGGCTGCTGTGTGGTGCTGGAGTCGACGACATACCCGGGGACCACCGAGGAGATCTTCCTTCCGATCCTGGAGGTCGGGTCGGGGCTGCGGGCCGGGCCGGACTTCCACGTCGGCTACAGCCCGGAACGCATCGACCCGAACAACCCGTCCTGGGGCCTGCGCAACACACCGAAGATCGTCTCCGGGATCGACGAGGCGGCGGCGGCCGCGGTGCGGGCGTTCTACGACGACCTGGTGGAGCGGACCGTGCCGGCCCCCGCGGTGCGCGAGGCGGAGCTGGCGAAGCTGCTGGAGAACACGTTCCGGCACGTCAACATCGCCCTGGTCAACGAGCTGGCCATCTACTGCCACGAGCTGGGCATCGACGTCTGGTCGGTGATCGACATGGCGGCGACGAAACCGTTCGGGTTCATGAAGTTCACCCCGGGTCCCGGCGTCGGCGGGCACTGCCTGCCCATCGACCCGTCCTACCTGTCCTGGCAGGTGCGGCGGGCGCTGGGCCGCACGTTCCGCTTCGTCGAGATCGCCAACGACGTCAACGAGAACATGCCCAGCTACATCGTCTCCCGGGTGGTGGAGCACCTGAACCGCAAGCGGCTGGCCGTCAACGGCAGCCGGGTGCTGCTCATCGGCCTGTCCTACAAGCGCAACTCCGGGGACGCCCGGCAGTCGCCGGCCGTCGCCGTCGCGCGGCGGCTGGCCGACCTCGGGGCGGACCTGCACGCGGTCGACCCGCAGATCGCAGCGGCCGAGGTTCCGGCGTTCGTGCAGATGGTGGCGTGCGAACCGGGCGAGCTCACCGAGGCGGACGTGGTGGTCGTGCTGACCGACCACGACGCCGTCGACTGGGACCTGCTCGAGCGCCACGCCGAGCGGGTGCTCGACACCCGCAACCGGGTGGCGGGTGCGGGGGTCGACCGGCTCTGAGCTCGCCGCCCGGACCGCCCCGCGGTCAACCCGACGTGTTGCCGGAGTCGACGAACCCCGCCCGGGACTCGTCGTCGACCTCGACCGGTGGGATGCCGGAGGCCACGGTGTTGCCGGCGACGGTCACCCTGGTCGACCCGTTCACGGCCAGCACGGCCCGCAAGAGCTGCCCGCCGGTGAAGGCGTTGCTCCGGATCTCGACGTCCGGGTAGCTCTCCAGGTACACCGACTGCGCGCCACCGGTGTTGCAGACGTTGTTGACGAAGCGGATGGCGAGCGCGCCGGGAGGCGCCCCGACGTAGTTGCGGTTGCTGACGGTGCCGATCAGGCACTGCGCGTCGACGTTCGTGCACCGGTTGCCGGAGATCGTCACGTTGTAGGTGCGCGGGCTGGAGTCGTCGAAGGTCTGGAAGCAGTCGGTGTGCGGCTCCTGGCCCTGGGGGTAGCCGATCTGCTTGATGTCGCGGATCGTGTTGTCGGCGAAGACGAGGTCGGTACCGAAGAACCGCATCCCGTCGGCGTCCCGCGACCTGATCCGCACCGAGCCGCTGACCGTGTTCGCGCGCACCGTGACCCGGTCGCCCTGGATCCGGATGCCGGTCCCGTCGGCCCGGTCGACCATGTTGGACTCGATGAGGCTGTCCGTGCAGGCCTTGCAGAGGATGCCGTCGTCGGTTGCGTTCGCGACCGCGTTGCCTCGGGCCGTCAGCCCGGTGCCGGTCAGCGTGATGCCGCTGCCGGCGTTCGTGGCGAGGCCGGAGATCACGACGTTGTCGGCCCGCACGGTGATGCCGCGGATCACCGCGCCGTCGGAGACGACCTGCACCGGCGCGTCCGGCCGGCCCGAGCGGGTGATGGTCAGCTCGGCGGTGCTGAGCTGACCGCCGGTGAGGCACAGCTTCTCGCCCGGTAGCGCCGCGTCGAGCGCGGCCTGCGCCGCGGCCACGGTGGTCAGCGTCGTCGTGCAGTTCTCGACGGTGGACGGGACACCCGACGGCGGGGCCGGGACGGCGGCGCTCCCCGGCGGGCCGCTCGGGCCCGGTGCCGAGGCGGTCGAGCACCCGGACAGGGCGGCGAGCGCGAGAAGCACCGCGGCCAGTACCGCCGTTCCGGTCGATCGTGCAGCGATCCTGCGGTGCGGCGTCATCGGTATCACCACATTCCGGTCGGAACTCGCATCCCGTCTCCAGCGTAATGATCCGATGTAAAGCCGACGCATGTGATCGCACCGCGGAAGCACCATTCGGCACGTGTCACGGGTGCAGTACGGGGAGTTCACCGCGCCGGCGCGCGCGCAGCGTCCGCCGGGCGGAACTCACCGAGGACCGCGCCCGGCGCAATGGGCCGATCTGGGTCGCCAGATGCAACTGATAGCGCCAGAAGGGGTAATGCCCGCGCCGTTTCCACAGCGAATAGGCGAACTCGACGGCATCGGGATCGCGGTGGGGATCGATGTGGACGTCGACGTGCTCGAACCACGTCATGCTGCTGTGCGCGGCGTCCTGTACCGCCAGCAGCGCGGCCCGGCGCTGTTCGTCGTAGTTCTGCAGGGCCCGCGGCAGGTCCTCGGCGTGCAGGGGCAGCACGTCGGCGAGCCCGATCGCGTCCTGGACCGCCAGCTTGGTGCCCGAACCGATGGTGAAGTGCGTGGTGTGCGCGGCGTCGCCCATCAGGACGACGTTGTCCCGGCGCCAGGTCCGGTTGCTGATCTCCCGGAAGTTCAGCCAGGGCACCACGCCCATGCTGCGCGTCTGGTTGATCAGCGGGTGCCCGTCGAGCGGCCCGGCGAAGATCTCCTCCAGCACCTGGGTGCCCTTGTCCGGGTCGAGCTCGTCGAGCCCGAGGCCGGACCAGGTCTCCGGCGTGCACTCGACGATGCAGGTGCTGTTCTCGGTCGTCGACGGGTAGGCGTGGAACCAGATCCATCCCGCGGGGGTCTGCTCGAAGCCGAACACGAACGAGTCGAACACCTTCGGCGTCCCGAGCCAGATGTACTTGTTGCGGCCCACCGCGACACCGGCCCCGAAGTGCTCGGCATGCCGTTCGCGGATGCCGCTGTTGACGCCGTCGCAGGCGACGATCAGATCGGCGTCGAGCCCGGCGGGGTCGCCGATCTCGCGCTCGAACTGCACGTCCACGCCGAGGGCCCGGGCGCGCCGGGTGAGGATCTCCAGTAGCCCCCGGCGGCTCATGCTGAACCCGTAACCGCCGAGGTAGGCGGTCCGCTCCCCGCGCATCCGGACTTCCTGCCCCTCCCAGAGCACCGCGGACTCGCGGATCTCGCGCGCGCTGTCGGGGTCGTTGCGGTAGAGGCCGTCGAGGAAGTCGTCCCAGAACACGACGCCCCAGCCGTACGTGGCACCCGCGGGGTTGCGTTCGGAGAGGGTGACCTCGTGCTGCGGATAACGCCGCTTGGCCAGGATGGCGAAGTACAGCCCCGCCGGGCCGCCGCCGACACAGACGATCCTCACGTGTGGTCTCCTCCCCCGGCCGCCGGGCCCCGGCCGCCCTCGGGCCGGCCGCCGCGCAGCAGCGTGCGCGCGGAGTCGAGCAGCAGGCGGCCGCGCTCCGAGCGCCAGGCGAGGTCGTAACCGGCCCGCAGCGCGGCTGGTCTGATCATCTCGACGGCCTGGGGGTAGCGGAACGCCGTGCCGCCGAACGTCAGCTTCGGCTGGTCCGCGCCGGCCCAGCCGTCCGCGGGCGGCCCGTCCCCGCCCAGCAGTGCCTCCAACGTGGCCGGTCGCAGGCCGCCGAAGTCGAGCCAGCGGTAGCCCCTGGCCTTGCCCCACTGGATGATCTGCCAGCGCACCGCGGCCGGGACGCTGAGCCGGGAGGCGTCGCCCGAGCGGTCGAAGCCGCCGAGCCGGCCGCGCACCATGCCCGCGCACTGGGTCACCAGGTCGGCCACGACCGGAGCGCCGTGCACCTCGCCCACGAAGATCGCCGCATGGTGGGTCGGGGCCAACTCCTGGTAGAGGGCCTCGACGTAGCGGTAGGGCAGGACCGGGTGGCCCTGCTGCTCGGCGGAGCGGGTCATCAGCTCGTGCAGCAGCGGCAGGTCCCGCTCGTCACCTGGCCGCACCGAGACCCCACGGGACTCCCAGCGGTTCGTCCACGACTTCAACCGCTTGCCGAACCGGCCCCGAATGGTCGCCAGGTCCTCGGTCAGGTCGACGTGGAGGGAGCCGGGCGGCGCGATGCCCGCCGTGGACGGCCGGAACCCGAGCTCGAGCAGGTCCGCGCTCACGTCCTCGGCGCCCTCGGGCGGCTGCACGAACAGGATCCGCAGCCGGCGCCGGCCCAGCCGGGCCAGCGCGGCGGCGAGCGCGCGGCGGATCTCCGGCCGGTCCGCGACACCGGGAGCGATGATCGGGCCGTAGGGCAGGTATCCGACGCCGCCCAGCAGCGGCAGCCGCCGGACGAGGATCTGCGCCCCGCCGACGAGCTCGCCGTCCCGGCGCGCCAGCAGGTGGATCGGCGCGAAGCCGGCCAGCCGGCGCACCCGCGACCACGCCGACAGCTGGGTGACGTCGGTTCCCGGCGTCCGGCCCACCAGCTCGTCCCAGGACCGCAGCAGCACCGGACCCGGGTCGGGCGTCGCGACCACGTCGACCGCCCCGCGCGGCAGCGGCGCCGCGGGATCCGGCGCCGGCCGGCCGCGCGCCGGATGCGGCAGCGGTGGGCCGACTCCGAGCCGTGACCTCACGAACGCTCACCCCCTGAGCGGGCTGTGTCTGCACACCGTCTCGCGCGCTCCCTCGAAGAGGTCGGGAGGCGGGCGGTGACCGTTAACGGGTGGAACCTGCTCGGCGGGCCGTCAGCCCAGACGCCGGCGCCACAGCTCCACCACCGGCGCCGGCGCCGGTTCGTCATGGCGCAGGATCGCGGCGGCCTCCAGTTGGCTGTTGACCTCGAGCTTGGTCAGGATCGACCGGATCTGACTGCGCACGGTGGTCACGGACACGACGAACTCCTCCGCGATCGCCGCCGCCCGCTCGCCGCGCGCAAGCCGCTCGAGCACCTGCCGCTCGCGCGCGGTCAGTCGCTTCAGGCGGGCCTGGTCGCGTCGCTCGGCCGCACGGGCCCGCCGGTCGATGTCGAGCCAGCCGGCGCGCTCGGCCGGGGTCAGCACGGGGTGGCCCGCCGCGGCCGCGCACACCACGTCCAGCATCTCGGTCAGGGGCGCCGACTTCGAGACGAAGCCGGCCGCGCCCGCCGCGATCGCCGCGGCCACCCGCCGCGAGTCGGTGCTCGCGCTGACGATCAGCGTGACCCACCGGCGGGCGTGGCAGGTCCGCACGACGGCGAGCTCGTCGACCTGCCCACCGTCCGGCTCGAGCCCCAGCTCGAGGTCCAGCAGCACGACCGCGGGCGCCGTCTGTTCGGCGAACCGCAGGATCTCCGCGGTCCCGGTGACCGGGCACAGATGCGGGTCCAGGCCCCGCTCGGCCAGGGCGAGCACGAGCGAGGAGGCGACCAGGCGGTGATCGTCGATCACGAGCACCCGCGGCGATCGGAGCGTCATGGGCGCGACCCCAGCTCGGCGTTCGGCGCCGACGCGGGCGGCAGCTGCCGGCCCTCGTCCCCGGGGGCGGCGAGCGGGGGCGGGGGC
>NZ_JAAXLA010000053.1 GCF_012911935.1 Pseudonocardia acidicola
GGCGGGCACGGGGGCGGGAGGTTCCGGACCGGCCGCTGTGGTCGTCCCCTGCCGGCCCGCGCCCAGGACCAGCCCGATGTCGCGGGTGATCTGGTCGTGCAGGAAGGCGAACTCGATCAGGATCGTCGCGACCAGCACCACGAACGAGAGCGCCCACTTCCAGGACCGCCGCGCCACGCTCCGCGCTGCGGCGCGCAGGCGGTCCTCGCGGGGGGCCGCGGGTGCGACGAGCCTGCGGGCCTCGGCCGTGGATGCCGCTGCGATGGGCCGGCCCGGCGGTTGCCGGCCGCCGGCCGCCGCGACGAGCGCCGCCAGTTCGGCCCGCGCCGAGGCGCTCGCGGCACCGGCGCCGCGCAGCAGCGCGGCGATCGGCCCCGCCTCAGCCTCGGGCCGGGCAGCGTCCGCGGTGGCGTGGTCGAGAACGCACAGCAGGTCGGTGGCCCGCTGGTCCGGGTTCGGGAGCGGGCGCCGCGCGGCGAGAGTCAGCTCGGTGAGCACCGCCGCGGCCGCGGTGAGGTCGTCACGGCAGTGTCCGGTGGGTGCCGGGGACCCGTCACCGGGATACCCCGCCCGGCCGGTGAGCCGGCTCCGGCCGTCCGCGCCGACGCGCACGGCGTCGAGACCGAATCCGCCGCCGGCGTCCCCCGTCGCGTGCAGGGACTCCAGGGCGCAGAGCACGTCGGTGGCGATCGCCGCTGCCTGTGCAGGTGTGAGCCGGGTGATCTCGAGCAACCGGAGCAGGTCCACTCCGGTGCCCGGGTCGGTGCTCGGCCGGTCCGGCGCCGCCCGCCACACGAGGTGTGGTCGCGGGTCCGTGGCGGTCGTCGCGGGGCGGGGGCGCTCCTCGACGGCCAGGCCACCCGCCGGGGCGGCCACGACGGCCACCTCCTCCGTCTCCGCCGGTCCGGTGCGGCACAGCCAGGGCCATCGCACGTGCCCCCCTGCGCCGGGCCCCCGTGGCCGTCCGAATCCCGGCTTCGCCATCGCGCCACCTCAGTGGATAACCGTCTTCTCCCCGGGCCGCGTCGCGTGGCATCCACGTCCGAGACCCCTGCACCGGATCGAGTTCTGCGTGGCCGCGGACAGCTAGGTCGGCGAGGGATCGCGCGCGCAGGAGTACCTGGTCAGAGCCGGGAGCGGGTCCGGACGCCCCCAGGTCCGGCGATGTGCCCCCAACCCGCCCATGGCGTCCCCCTCACGTCGGTGAGAGCGCAATTCCACTACGGATGTGCCCGGGCCGAACGGGTCCAACGTCCCCAATCCGTGCGCGAACAGCCGCTAGCGACATGGTGTGGCACAGAACGATGGCGCCCGGTCCGGCGTCAGGGTCGCCGGACCGGGCGAGCCGGTGCGGGATGGGCCGGCGCGCACCGGCTCGGGGCGGGGCCGCGGCCCGTCCGGAGGGCCCGGCCCGGGCGGAGGGGGCCCGTCGCGAAGGGACCCGGCCCCGATGCCGGGGGAGAAGCGGACGGCAGCGGGGCCACCCGCTGCCGCCCGTTCCGGGTCAGCGGACGACGACCTGGATGGCGGCCTGGACCGCCTGCAGGATCGGTTCCGGCCGGGCCGCGACCGGCACGCCGGCGACGAACAGGCTGGGGGTGCCTGCGACCCCGCGCTCGACGGCCCGCTCGGTCACGTAGGGCGGCCAGGGCAGATAGACGCCGTTGCGGATGGTCTCGGCGAACGCCGGGTCGGTGATCCCGGCCATTGCGCCGAGCGCGATCAACTCGTCGTCGGACAGGCCGGGACCGCCCTCGGGGGGCTGGTTGTCGAACAGGACGCGGGCGTACTCGCGGTACCGCCCGGCGTCGGAGGCCGCGCCGGAGGCCGCCGCGGCGCGCGTCGAGTACCCGGTGGTGGAGACCGCGTCCAGGAAGTTCATCGGGTGGTAGACCAGGCTGATCAGCCGGTTGGACAGCAGGGTGTCGAGCGTGGAGCCGGCCATCATCTCGAACTGGCGGCAGAACGGGCAGCCGAAGTCGATGTAGGCGTCGACGGGGACCGGGCCGTTGCCGACCACCACGCCGTCACCGGAGGGCGTCGCGCCGCGCGGAAGGGGTATCGACGGCACCACGCTGCCACCGGGCGCGGTGCTCGCCAGACCCAGAACGGGCAACGCCAGCAGCCAGATCCAGGGCCCGCGCCGCCGGGCCTGCGTTCCGCGGAGCTCGTTTCCTGCCATCTCACCCTCCGTCGTCCTCTTCCGGTGAACGGGTACGGACGCCGCCCGACAACGACGGCGGAACGCCGATGCTCCCGGCCGCGACGGTCGCTGCGCCTCGGTCCACCGGTGCCAGAAGCGTTGCGGGAGTTCGTCATCGGGGGTCGGCAGCTCCGGCCGGCCCGTTCACGACGTGAGTCGGGTGCGCGCGGCTCAGCCCTCCCCGCCGTGCTCGCGGGCTGCCGAGGTGGGGATCCTGCGCTGCACCGCACCCCCCATGGTCGCCGACGACCCGGCTGTGCGGCCCGCGGGCGCCCGCGCCGGCCCGAGCGGGGTGCCGCGGGTCAGCTGCCTTCCGCAGCCTCCTCGAGAAGGCTGCGGAACTCGCCGGGCAGCTGGCCCATCGCCTGGGTGAACGCGTCCTCCGGGACGGCGTCGCGCAATGTGGTGAGCACCCCGCGGACGCCGTCGTGCACCTCCTGCTCGTTCAGCCGGGTGCGGTCCATGACCTGCTGCTTGATGTCGAGCAGCCCCTTGCGCTTGGACGGCCGCCCGCGCCCGCTCTTCAACGAGTCCGCCAGCTGGTCGGGCAGGAGCATCGCGAGGTCGTCGACCTCACCCGGGCTCATCCGCGCGGCGATGGCCTGCATCGTCGCCCGGCTCAGGTCGGCGGCCTCCTCCCGCGACAGGCCCGTGCGTTCGGCCACCGTCCGGTAGAACTCGCGGTCGTCCATGTCGCCTCCTCGTCGCCCCCGTGGCCCGCTGAGTTACCCCAGGTGTACCAGGGAAAACGGCGGGCGGTTCGGCGCTGCCGATCGGCCGGTTCAGGGTGCCGCGGGCATCGGCTCCGGGTCGTCGGGCAGCGCGAGGCTGAGTCGTGGGGTGGCGCGGTGGCCGAGGAAGACCGGCCGGTTGGCGTGCCCGAACAGCAGTGGCAGCAGCTCGGTGGCCCGCACGGCGCCGTACCAGCCCGCACGGGCCGGTGTTTCGCCGAACGCGGTGACGCCGTCGGGGCGCACCGCCGGGCCGGCGACGACCAGCGGGGTGGGGTCACCGGTGTGCAGCACCCCGTCGACCGAGGGGGTGGCGTGATCCCCGGTGACGGCGACGACGGCGTGGTCGGCCAGCTCGGCGAGCCCGGCCAGGCCGGTGTCGGCGGCCTCCAGGACCTCCCGCTTGGCGAACGGCTGCTTGGTGTGCCCGGCCTCGTCGGTCGCCTTGGTGTGCACGTGCACGAACCGGGCGCCGGAGCCGATCAGCTCCCGGGCGACGACCAGTCGCGCGGCCAGGTCGGCCGACACGTCCGGGTCGGGGGGCAGGTGCCGCTGCGCCATGCCCAGGATCCCGGCCAGCCCGCGGTAGAGCCGGGTGCTGGTGACGGCGGCCCCGGCCACCCCGGTCTGCTCGACGAAGTCCGGGATGGGCCGGCGTGTCCCGGACCACTTGGTGGTCAGCACGTCCAGCGCGGGCGCGCCGCGCCCGGCCCGGGCCGCGTTGACCTCGCTGGCGCACAGCGCGGCACGCACGTCGAGCAGCAGCGCGGTGAGCGCCTCGGCGGTCGCCGCGCCCGCGGGTCCGGTCGGGCGCACCCGCAGCCAGGGATGGAAGTCCTCGAAGAACGGGTCGGAGTCGGTGACCTCGCCGGAGGTGTGCCCGGGCAGGACCAGCAGGGCCTCGCCGCGGCCGCCCAGCGGGCGCAGCGTCGCGCCGTGCCGGGTGAGCACGGGTTCGAGTTCGGCGAGCAGCGCGGTCGCGTCCGCCTCGTCGCCGCGGCCGACCCGGCCGGTGATCCACACCCGGCCGGCGTCGACCCGCGAGGTGCGCAGAGCCGCGTGCGCCATCGCGACGCCGTACTCGACGTCGAGCCCGGCGCCGATCGCCTCCAGCACCGCGCGCCCGGGGAAGGCGACGTCGGCGAAACCGAACATCGCCCAGTGCGCCAGCTCCGAGGCCGGCGCCCGGCCCCAGCCGAAAGGCAGGTGCCAGCCGGAGGCGCCGCGCCGGGCCAGCGCGTCCAGCACCGGGGTGTGCGCGGCCTCGGCCGGGGTGCGGCCGCCGAGCTGCGGCACCGGCCGGTCGCCGAGGCCGTCGAGGACGACCAGCACCACCGGCAGCCGGTCGTCGTCGAGGCGGGGCTGGGTCTCGCCATGGCCGGGGGGTCTCACGTGCGTTGCTCCATCGGGGTCTCGGCGAGCAGCTCGGCCAGCACGGGGACGGTCGCCGCCGGGACCGCGTCCCGCCAGTCGCCGCCCGTGGCCAGCAGCCGGCGGATGTCGGTCGCGGACACCTTGGTGCCGGGATCGCCGTCGAGCACGGTGACCGGGTAGCCGGCGTCGGCGAACCAGCCGGCCTTCCGCCGCTCCCAGGCGCTGTAGGCCCGCACGAAGTGCCGCGCGTGCAGCGGGACGTACTGCGGCCACAGCTGCGGCCGGGTCAGGTCGAACGGCACCACGGTCACCCGGGGCGCCCAGCCGGCCGCGGTCACCGCGGCCCCGAGCAGCAGTGCCCGCTCGTAGTAGGTGAACGGGTTGGCCGCGGCGGTGTGCCGGTGGGCCGACGTCGGCTCCGGGTGCCGGGCCCCGGTGTCCGGGTTCGTGATCGCCACGATCAGGCGGTCGCACCGGCCCAGCGCGATCTCGAACAGCTGCAGGTGCTGGTCGTGGACCGGCTGGAACCGACCGGTGACGCAGCCGAGCGCGGTCACCGGGCGACCGCGATCGTGCCGGGCGCGCCGTCGACCAGCTCGCCGACCACCGCGGCCGCGGTGTCGCCGTGCTCGTGCAGCCGGGCGACGACGCCGGCGGCCCGGGCCGGGGGCACGGCGAGTAGCAGGCCGCCGGAGGTCTGGGCGTCGGCGAGCAGCACCTGTTCGGCGCGGCCCAGGCCGGCCGGGTCGAACCAGCCCGCGGCCAGGGCGGCGTCCAGCGTGCGGACCGACCCGTCGGGCGCGCAGCCCGCGGCGAGCAGGCCGGCCACTCCGGGCAGCCGGGGCACGGCGCCCGGGTCGATGCGGGCGGCGAGCCCGGCGGCCAGCGTCATCTCGTGCAGGTGCCCGATCAGCCCGTAGCCGGTCACGTCGGTGCCGCCGCGCAGGCCCGCCTCCCGCGCGACCGCAGCAGCGTCGGCGTTCAGCCTGGTCATCGACGCGACGGCGGCCTCGACGAGCTCCGCCGGTGCCTGCCCGCGCTTCACCGCGGTGCCCACGACGCCGACGCCGAGCGGCTTGGTCAGCACCAGCGCGTCGCCGGCGGCGCCGCCGCCCTTGCGCAGCACCGCCCGCGGGTCGACCTCGCCGATCGCGACCAGCCCGTACTTGGGCACCGGGTCGACGATGCTGTGCCCGCCGACCAGCAGCGCCCCGGCCGCCGCGACGGCCTGCGCACCGCCGCGCAGCACCGCAGCCAGCAGATCGCCGCCCAGTTCGGCGGGCCAGCCGAGCAGGTTCAGCGTGAGCAGCGGTCGCCCGCCCATGGCGTACACGTCGGACAGTGCGTTGGCCGCGGCGATCCGGCCCCAGGCCCGGGCGTCGTCGACGACGGGGGTGAGGAAGTCGCAGGTGATCACCCATGCGCGGGTCTCGTCGATCGCGTAGACCGCGGCGTCGTCGGCCGGGTCGAGGCCCACCCGCAGCGCCGGGTCCCGGACCGGCCCGGCGCCGCCGGCGCCGAGCACCCCGGTGCCGCGCACGGTGGCCAGGACGTCGGCCAGCAGCGACTGCGGCAGCTTGCACGCGCAGCCGCCACCCGTGGAGTACCGGGTGAGCCGCGGTGTGCCGGTCGGCCCGGTCATCGCGACGCCGGATCCCCCCGGAGCAGCCCGCGGGCGATGGCGTTGCGCTGGATCTCCACCGTGCCCGCGGGGATCCGCAGGTTGCGTGCGACCCGGAACAGCTTCTCCTCCGGTGAGCCCTGCAGCAGCCCGGTGGCGCCGTGCACCTGCACCGCGTTGTCCGCGACCCGGTAGAACGCCTCGTCGTTGATCACCTTGACCAGGCTGATCAATCGCGGTGCGTCGCGGTGCAGCGGGATGTCGAACGGGCCGAGCACGTCCAGTTCGGCCTGCGCGACCAGCGATGCCGACCGCGCCGCGTAGATGTCGGCGTCCATGTCGGCGAGCAGGTGCTGCACCGCCTGCAGATCGGCGATCGGACGCCCGCCCGAGGTCCGCGTGCGGGCCCGGTCCAGCGCCCGGTCGAGCAGCCAGTGGCCCCACCCGGCGCACATCCCGCCGCGGCACAGCCGCCGCCAGTTGATCCAGGACATGGCCAGCGCGAAACCGTCACCGATCTCGCCGACCACGTTCTCGGCCGGAACCCGCACCTCGTCGAACCCGAGCTCGCCGGTCAGCCCGTCGGCCATCATCGTCGGAATGTCCCGGCCCCGGCTGAACCCGGGCGCGTCGGCGTCGACGAGGAACATCGACAGCGACCGGGTGCCCGCGCCCGGTTCGGTGACCGCGACGACCTGCACGAAGTCGGCGAAGTGCGCGTTGGTTATCCACGCCTTGCGCCCGTTGACGATCCAGTCGGCGCCGTCGCGGCGGGCGTGGGTGCTCATCGCCAGCACGTCGGTCCCCACACCCGGCTCGGTGTTGGCGAACGCGGCGGTCACCTCACCGGCCAGTAGCGGATCGAGGTAGCGCCCCCGGGCGGCGTCGGAGACGTGCTCGATGGCCGGGTTCGCGCCCTCGGTCCAGGCCAGCGCGGCGAGCCCGAGGCCCAACCCGGCGTTGCGGTAGACGAACTCCTCCACGTGCTGCATCTCGACCCGGCTGAACCCGCCGCCGCCCAGCTCGGCGCGGATGTGCGGGTTGTACAGCCCGGCGGCGGCCGAGCGGCGCTGCACCTCGCGGCGGGCCTCCCAGACCTCCGGGTGCATCCGGCCGGCGTCGTCGAGCTTCGGTTGCCACGGGGTGCCGACGCCGCGGCGCGCCAGATCCTGCTCCAGCGGGGCGACCTCGGTCTCGAGGAATTTCGCGAACCGGTCGGTGTAGTCGGTGACGCGCGCGGTGGGGGCGATGCCGCCCGGGCCGCCCGGTCCGTTCGTGCTGCCGTTCTGGTCGGTCATCTCTGCTTCCGTGTCTCGTTCCGCGTCGTCAGGGTGCTGAGGTAGGTGTCCAGTTGCGCCTCGGCGTCCTCGCCGAGGGAGCGCAGCCGCCCGGTCTTGGTCATCAGCAGCAGCCCGAACACCCAGGTCGCTGCGGAGACCGCGAGATGGTGGGCGTGCTCGGGTTCGGCGAGGCCGTCGTCGGCCAGGCAGCCGGCGATGTGATCCATGACCCGGTCCAGCAGGCCGTTGAGCTCCCGGTTGAGCTCCGGGGTCAGCCCGACCGGCCGGGCACCGCCGTAGAGGTAGAAGCCGAGCTCGAAGTCCGAGCGGCGGCTGTCGTAGAACGTCCACAGCCCGCGCAGCGCCGCGGCCGCCCGGTCGGCCGTCGCCGCCGCGGTGGCCGCGACGACCTCGTCGTGCAGGGCGTCGAGGGAGTCGCGCAGCACGTCGGCGTAGAGCTCCTCCTTGGTCGCGAAGTAGGTGTAGATCGCGCCCGTCGTGTAGCCGGCGGCCTTCGCGATCTCCCGCACCGACGCCCCGCCGATGCCCTTCTCGGAGAAGATCCGCTTCGCCGCGTCGCGGATCAGCCGGCGCTTGAACAGTCGGACCGACTCCTGCCGGTCCGGTTCGACCTCCACCCGTTCACCTCGCATAACAACGTTCACTGGACTGAACGCCGTTATCCTGCCGTCGCCGGGTGGTGTCGTCAAGCCGGTCCGGGAAGGGGAGTGCGGTGTCGATCCCGAGCCGCGTGCGGACCGGGGCTCTCCGGCGGCGGCTGCGCCGACGGGGACGCCCGGTGGCCGATGCGGGCCCAGGCCCGCCGGGTGCGGATCAGGAGCGGCGGACGGCCTGCTCGACCAGGTCCAGCACGCCGTCCAGCTCGTCGGCCGGCAGACCCATCGTCAGGTGGGAGACGAGCCCCTCCAGCATGAGCTCGAGGTACTGGGCGAGCACCGGCACCGGCACGTCGTCGCGCAGCGCGCCCGCGGCGGCCTGCCGCTCCAGCCGGGTGCGGGTGGCGGCCGTCAGCTCGGCGGAGTGCGCCTGCCAGCGCTCCCGGAACTCCGGGTCGGTGCGCAGCCGGCGGGAGACCTCCAGCCGGGTGCCGAGCCAGCTGAGGTCGTCGGCGTCGGTGCCGTTCCCGGCGCCCACCAGCAGCTCGCGCATCACCTGGACCAGGCCCTGTCTGGCGACCACGTCGGCCATCCGGCGCGCGTCCTGCTCGGCGAGAGCCAGGAACAGCGCCTCCTTGTCCCGGAAGTAGTGGAAGATCGCACCGCGGGACAGCCCGGTGGTCTGCTCGAGCCGCCGGACCGTGGCGCCCTCGTAGCCGTAGCGGGCGAAGCAGGTCCGTGCGCCGTCGAGTATCTGCTGACGCCGCGCGGCGAGCTGATCGGTACTGACCCGGGGCATCCGGTCAGTATCCCGTACGTACGGATTGCTGACGGCGCGGCCGGGTCCGAGGTGCGGCGGGCGGAGGTGCGCCGGCGAGCGATCGGTCAAGACCTGCGATTGTCGGGGGCCGAGGGTAGCGTTTCCCGACGTGGCGCAGGACGCGGGGATCATGCCGACGGCCCGGGGCCCCCTGGGCGCGCCGGTCGTGGTGACGGCGGACGACGGCTCGGGGCCGGACACCCTGCACACCTGCGCCGAGGCCGAGGCGTACGTCGCGTCGGTCTGCTTCAAGCACGGGCCCCCGCGGCTGGCGGGCGTCGAACTCGAGTGGGTCCTGCACCGCTTCGACGCCCCGGCCGCGCCGGTCGACCTCTCGGTGCTCATCGCCGCCCTCGGCCCGCACACCCCGACCGCCCTCGATCCCGCCTCTCCCGCTCTCCCGCTTCCCGCCGGCTCCACCGTCACCATCGAGCCGGGCGGCCAGGTCGAGCTCGCCAGCCCCCCGCTGGCCGGCCTCGCCCCCCTCGTGCAGGCCGTCGAGACCGACATCGACGAGCTGCACCGCCTGCTCGCGGCGTACGGTCTGCGCCCCCAGCCCCGGGCGGCCGATCCCATCCGCCCGCCGCTGCGGGTCCTCGACCTCCCGCGCTACCGCGCGATGGAGCAGGCCTTCGACCGGATCGGCCCGTACGGCCGCACCGGCATGTGCGCCACCGCCGCGGTCCAGGTGTGCCTGGACGCGGGGGAGGGCCCCGACGTCGCCACCCGCTGGGCGGTCCTGCACGCACTCGGGCCGGTGCTGCTGGCCGCGTTCGCGAACTCGCCGGTGCTGCACGGGCGCCGCACCGGGTGGAAGTCCTCCCGGATGGCCACCTGGCTCTCGCTCGACCCGGCGCGGACCGCGCCGCCCACCTCCACCGACGGCGACCCGGCCGCGGCCTGGGCCGCGCGGGTGGTGCAGTCGCCGTTGTTGTGCGTGCGGCGCGACGGCCCGTGGGACGTCCCGGAGCGGGTCACCTTCGCCGACTGGGTGCACGGTGCCCTGCCCCGGCCGCCGACCACCGCCGACCTCGACTACCACATCTCCACGCTGTTTCCGCCGGTCCGCCCGCACGGCCACCTCGAGGTGCGCTACGTCGACGGGCAGGCCGGCCGCGAGTGGGCGCTGCCCACGGCGGTACTGGTCGCCCTGCTCTGCGACCCGTTCGCCGTGGATCGCGCGCTGGAGGCCTGCGAACCCGCGCGGGACCGCTGGATCTCCGCAGCACGGCACGGCCTCGCCGACCGGGTGCTGGCCCGGGCCGCGGGCACCGTGTTCGAGCTGGCCTGCGCCGCGGCACCCGATGCGGGGGCCTCCGCCGAACTGGTCGCCACGCTGGAGGAGGTCACCGAACGCCGGGTGCTGCGCGGCCGATGTCCGGCCGACGACCCGACCCCGCCCGCCGAGCTGGCCGGCGGCGTGGCGACCGGTCATCCCGTGGACTGGGCCGGCCCCGCCTTCCCTCTCGATCCGACCGACCGACCGGGCACCCCGGAAGGAGACCGATCATGACCGAGACCTCCACCGTTCCCGCACCCGCCGAGCTCGGCGCCGAGGGGCTGCGCGCGCACGTCGCGAGCCTGCTCGAGCGCAGCCGCGCGCGCAGCACCGCGCTCACCGACGCCGTCGACGAGGCCGATCTGGTCGCCCAGCACTCGCCGTTGATGTCGCCGCTGGTCTGGGACCTCGCGCACATCGGCAGCCAGGAGGAACTGTGGCTGGTCCGTGACGCGGGCGGGCACCAGCCGCTGCGCCCGGAGATCGACGGGCTCTACGACGCGTTTCAGCACTCCCGCGCGAGCCGTGTCGATCTGCCGCTGCTGACCCCGCCCGAGACCCGCGCCTACGTCGCCGAGGTCCGGGACAAGGCCCTCGACGCCCTGGAGCGCAGCCCACTCACCGGCCGCCGTCTGGTCGACCGGGCCTTCGCGTTCGGGATGATCGTGCAGCACGAGCAGCAGCACGACGAGACGATGCTGGCCACCCACCAGTTGCGGGCCGGCGCACCGGTACTGCAGGCCGACGCCCCGCCCCCCGCGGCCGCCCCCCGCGGGGCCCGCGAGGTGCTGATCCCGGCCGGCCGGTTCACCCAGGGGACGTCCACCGAGCCGTGGGCGCTGGACAACGAGCGGCCCGCACACCCGGTCGATCTGCCCGCGTTCGTGATCGACGCCTACCCCGTGACCAACGGCGAGTACGCCGAGTTCATCGCCGGCGGTGGCTACGACGACCCGCGCTGGTGGACCGACGCCGGCTGGAAGCACCGCACCGAGGCCGGGCTGGTCGCCCCGCAGTTCTGGGAGCGGGACGCGTCGGGGCAGTGGTGGCGGCGCCGGTTCGGCGTCGTCGAGCCCGTTCCGGCCGACGAGCCGGTGGTACACGTGTGCTTCCACGAGGCCGCGGCCTACGCCGCGTGGGCGGGCAAGCGGCTGCCCACCGAGCCGGAGTGGGAGAAGGCCGCCCGGCACGATCCGGCCACCGGCCGGTCCCGGCGCTACCCCTGGGGCGACGAGGAGCCGACGCCCGCGCACGCCAACCTCGGCCAGCGCTACCTGCAGCCCGCACCGGTCGGGGCCTACCCGCGCGGGGTGTCGGCCCACGGGGTGCACCAGTTGATCGGCGACGTGTGGGAGTGGACGTCATCGGGCTGGGAGCCCTACCCGGGATTCGAGGTGTTCCCCTACCCCGAGTACTCGCAGGTGTTCTTCGGCGGCGACTACCGGGTGCTGCGCGGCGGCTCGTTCGGCACCGATGCGGCCGCCATCCGGGGCACGTTCCGCAACTGGGACCACCCGATCCGCCGGCAGATCTTCTCCGGGTTCCGCTGCGCGCGGGACGCCACCGCAGCCGAGGCCGCGGAGGGCCGGCTGTAGTGCCGGGGATCGCACGTCCGGCCGCCGCCGGGGCCGGGCGCTAGGGGCATGTGCCGGCATCTGGCCTACCTCGGACCGCCGACGACGCTGTCGGCGTTGCTGCTCGACCCTCCCCACGGGTTGGTGCACCAGTCCTACGCCCCGGCGGACATGCGCGGCGGGGGGACGATCAACGCCGACGGGTTCGGCGCCGGTTGGTACCCGGGCCCGGCGGCCGATGCGGTGCGCTACCGCAGCGACAAGCCGATCTGGTCCGACGTCGCGTTCTCCGCGCTGGCCGGCGTCACGAGCAGCACCGCGGTGCTCGCCGCGGTCCGCTCGGCCACCGTCGGCATGCCGGTGACCCCGACGGCCGCCGCGCCGTTCGGGGAGGGGCGCTGGCTGTTCAGCCACAACGGGGTCGTCCGCGGCTGGCCGGACTCGGTGGCCGGCCTCGCCGCGTCGCTGCCGGTCACCGACCTGCTGACGCTCGACGCGCCGACCGATGCCGCGCTGCTCTGGGCGCTGGTGCGGCACCGGCTGCGTGCCGGCGACGAGCCGGGCCGGGTGCTCGCCGAGACCGTGCTCGCCGTCGACGCCGCGGCCCCGGGTTCCCGGCTCAACCTGTTGCTCACCGACGGCGAGCGGATCTGGGCCACGGCCTGGGACCACGCCCTGGCCGTCCGCACCGAACCCGGGGCCGAGGCTGCGGTCACCGTCGCCTCCGAGCCCGTCGATCCACTACCCGGCTGGGCGCACGTGCCCGACCGGCACCTGGTGACGGCCCAGCCGGGCCGCTGCCGGTTCGAAGCGCTCATGACAGAGAAGTCCGAGAAGCCCCGGGGAGTCCGATGAGCACCGCCCTGCTCGACGTCCACCTGACCGGCGCCGACGCCGACGCCGCCCTGCGCGCCGACGCCCGCGCCGGGCTCACCGCCGACCCCAAACAGTTGCCGCCCAAGTGGTTCTACGACGCCCGTGGCAGCGAGCTGTTCGAGAAGATCACCGAGCTGCCGGAGTACTACCCGACCCGGACCGAGCGCGCGCTGCTGCTCGACAGCGTCGGCGAGATCGCCACCGCGTCCGGCGCCCACACCGTGGTCGAGCTGGGTTCGGGGTCGTCGTACAAGACCCGGGTGCTGCTCGACGCGTTCGCGAAGGCCGGAACGCTGCGTCGCTACGTGCCCCAGGACGTCAGCGAGTCGGCGCTGCGCGGCGCGATGGACGCGCTGGAGGAGGAGTATCCGGGTCTGGAACTGCACGGCGTGGTCGGCGACTTCACCCGCGACCTCGGCCGGCTGCCCCGTGGCGGCCGCCGGATGATCGCGTTCCTGGGCGGCACCATCGGCAACCTGCTGCCCGATGAGCGGGCCGCCTTCCTCGCACACGTCCGATCGGTGCTGGAGCCGGGGGAGCAACTGCTGCTGGGCACCGGGCTGGTCATCGACCCGGCGGTCCTGGTGCCGGCCTACGACGACGCCGCCGGGGTGACCGCCGAGTTCAACCGCAACGTGCTGCGGGTGCTCAACCGCGAACTCGGGGCCGACTTCGACGAGGAGGCGTTCGCCCACGTCGCGTTGTGGGACGCCGAGAACGAGTGGATCGAGATGCGGCTGCGTGCCGAGCGGGACATGACGGTGACCGTCGCCGAGCTCGATCTGACGGTGGCGTTTGCGGCGGGGGAGGAGATGCGCACCGAGGTGTCGGCGAAGTTCCGGCCCGACGGGGTGCGCGCGATGCTGGTCGACGCCGGGTTCGAGCTGACCCGGTGGTGGTCGGATCGCGACGGACGCTTCGGGCTGAGCCTGGGCACCGCGCTGTGACCCGGCCCGGCTCCCGGCGTGGCCGGTGAGCCGGGAAGACCGTGGTTCCGGACCGCACGCCCGGACCATTAGCCTGGCGCGCATGGGCACGGACTGGCGCACCGACGGCGTACGCGTCATCCCCGGTGACGCGCTGGACACCAACACCCCGCAGACCCCGGGGATGCACCGCGCCGCCGCGGTGACCCATGGCCGGGTGGGAGCGGAGAAGCTGTGGGCCGGGACGGTCACCATCCACCCCGGCGCCCGGACCGGGGCGCACCACCACGGTGAGCTGGAGAGCGTGATCTACGTGGTGCGCGGCCGGGCCCGGATGCGCTGGGGCGAGAACCTCGAGTTCACCGCGGAGGCGGGACCGGGCGGGTTCATCTTCGTGCCGCCCTACGTGCCGCACCAGGAGATCAACGCCCTCGACGACGAGCCGCTGGAGTGTGTACTCACGCGCAGCGGCCAGGAGCCGATCGTGGTCAACCTCGACATCGACGGCGTCGCCGAGCCCGAGCACGTGCCCTGGGTGGACCCGGCTCATCCCGCGCCCGCCGGCTGACCCGCTGCAGAGCCCGGCGTGGAGCCCGCTCGCTCCAGTAGTCAATGAAACATTGACGCAACCTCAGCGGTGCGGCCGGCGGTCGGGGAGAAGCCGGTGAGTCCTCAGCAGCCGTGGCCGCGGTCCGGAGAGTGCGATGACCGGCGACCGATCGTGAACGGGCCGCGGTGACCGGGGCGCCCGCTGGTGCCGGCCGCGCGGGACCGCCGATCGACGAGGCAGTACCGGGGCCGGCCCCATGCCGGACGAGCGCCGGGCGCGCCCGCTTCGGATGCGCTCGTCCACACCGCAGGTCCGGCCTCTCGGCAACGGGCCCCTCTATCTGTCAATGACAGATTGACACTCCTTGTCGTGAACCTGTCGTGGACAGATGAACCCGGACGGACCCACGCGCGCCCGCAGGGCCGTCCCGGCTCAGGGCGCCAGTGCCTGGGCGAGCAGCACCAGCGCGCTGGTGCAGGCGAGCCCGACGACGGCCGGCCGGGTCCAGCCCCGGTCCAGGAACCGTCGGGCGGGGGAGGAGAGCAGGAACCCGGCGAACATGAACGGGAGCAGCAGGGCGCCGGTGAGCAGACCGTCGAGACGGACCTGGCCGGCCGCGGCCAGGGAGAGCACCGACATCGCGGTGCCGGCCGTGAAGTAGGCGGCCATCGTGGACCGGATCCGCGCACCCCGCTCGCGCTGGTAGGCCAGGGCCACCGGCGGTCCGCCGATCGAGGACGCGGTGCCCGAGACGCCGCCGACCAGCCCGGCGACCATCAACGTGCGCGGCGTGGGATGCAATCGCCAGCGCAGGGCGGACAGGCCGGCGCACACCAGGACCGAGCCCGCGATCAGGATCGCGAACTTCCGCTGCGGCAGGGTGGCCACGGCCAGCACCCCGAGCGCCGTACCGGGCAGCCGGCCGACCAAGGCCCACCCGACGCCCCGCCAGTCCGTGTCCCCACGCTCCCGCGCCAGGCTGAGCAACGCGTGCGTTCCGGACAGCACCAGCAGTGGGACCGGGACGAGCCGCGGATCCAGAATCGCGAGCAGCGGCGCGGAGACCAGTGCGATGCCGAACCCCACCGTGCCCTGCACCAGGGCGCCGAGCGCGACGACGAGGCCGGCCAAGACGATCACCACGGACTCACGGTAGGTGGTCGGCAGGCCATGAGTGCAGCGGGCCGGGGCGATCCGGTCGACGATGCGGACAGGACCCGCGCCTGCCCCGGTCGGTTCCTCAAATGTCATTGAATGATTGACGCTTCTAATCGTCAACCAACCGTTGACAACGAATCCGCGACGCAGACTCCGAGACGCCGGCTCACGGACGGCCCGCGAAGGAACCGCAGAGGCAGGCCCCCGGTGCCGGCCCGGGGTCGATCAGACCGCGGACGTGCTGGCCCGGCGGCCGTTCAGCCTGTCCGCCGGGCCCGCAACACGGCGTCGTGGACGGTGGTCGTCCGGCCTTCGGGTCACGATGACCAGCTCCGAGAGCACGGTCCCGGCGACAGGAGCGGGTCGACAAGGTCTCGCGCCGGCGGCGTCACATGACGGGCCGCCCGTGCCGCTCCCACGCGTACGGGTCGGTGGCCCCGCCGATGCAGTCGTCGCGGGCGAGGTCCCAGCCGGTTCGGCGCGTGCCGGCCCGGTAGGCGCTCTCGTAGAAGTCGAGCACAGCGGTCCGGGGCTCGGGCAGCGTCCGGGCGTCGTCGTAGCGGAGCACGGCGATGTGGCTGCCGTTGCGCTCGGCCCATCGCGCGCCGGCGGGTTGCAGCGGTTCGTCGGCGAGGCCGTCGGGTTCGGGGGAGGTGTAGGAGTAGAACGCCGGCTCCGGGAAGGAGTCGTCGCCGAACCAGAACCCGAAGCTGATCACCTCACGCGAATAGGCCTCCCGGGTGACCGGGTCGGTGGTCGGCGGGTGCTCGACGCGCCCGGCGCCGAACCGCGTGACGGCGATGTCGAAGGTGTGCCAGAAGTGGTGGACCGGGCTCGTCTTGCCCGACCAGCGTCCGGCGAACTCCTCCAGGAGCAGGTTCACCCGGCTCAGCACCCGCCAATACCGGGTGACCGCGGCCGGGTCGTAACCGGCGTGCTCGGTGTCCTCGGCGAAGGGCCGGGCGGCGTCGGGCAGGTCGAACGGCCGCGGGTGTGCGATCGCCACGTCCACGTCGACGGCCTCGAGCCCGCGGGCCAGCTCGGCGGTGAAGCCGGCCACCGACTGCCCGACCAGTGGAAAGGCGTGGCGTAGCCCGCTGACCGTGGTGATGTCGAGCCGATGGTCGAGGAAGTCGAAGTCGATCGTGAAGATCGGGTCGTCGCCCATCGGGCGGGTGGTGATCCCTCGCCCGGTCAGATGGAAGGGCACGTTCCACCAGTGGTTGCGCCGGTGGCTGGCGGCCAGCCGGATCTTGCCGACCACCTGCGCGAACCGGTGCAGGGTGGCCAGGCTGTCGCGCCAGGACGGGTAGGGGATCTCGGGGAACGCCGCAGTCGTCGCCCGGGACGCCCGGATCGGCGGTTCAACTGCCATGGCACGCCCCCTCCGGCGGCGAAGGCCGGGATCTCCGGCAGCTCCGCGGGCACCGCCCGGGGAGCTGCGCCACAATCGTACGGCCGTACGCAGCGGTCGCCCCTCACCGACGATGGCCTGCCCGGCGGCGGCTGACCAGGCGGCCGGCCCCCGTCACCGGGGCTCGGAAACGGGCCCCGGACGTCGGGCCGGGTCCCGCGGGTCACCCCGCGAGGAAGCCGAGCAGCTCGCGGTTGACCTCCTCGGCATGGGTCCAGCCGATGTTGTGCGGGCCCGCGGGGATCTCCACGAGCCGGGAGTCCTTGATCAGCGCGGGCAGCCGCCGGCCGGTGGAGTCGATGGGCAGGATGCGGTCCTCGGTGCCCTGGACCACCAGCACGGGGACGTCGATCTTCGGCAGGTCGCCGCGGAAGTCGGTCAGCCAGGTCGGGACGCACGCCCATGTGGCGTAGGCCGACGCGCCGGCACCGACGTTCCAGCTCAGCTGCCAGGCCTGGTCGCTGATCCGGGTGCCGCGGAACTTGTCGACGTTGTAGAAGTTGTCCAGGAAGTCCTTCAGGTATGCCGGCCGGTCGGCGATGACCGCCGCCATGATCTGGTCGAAGACGCTCTTGTCGACGCCCTCGGGGTTGTCGTCGGTCTTGAGCAGATACGGCGGGATGGGCCCGAGCAGCACCGCCGAGCGGACCCGGTCGGAGCCGCGGGTGCCCAGATAGTGGGTCACCTCGCCGGTACCCATCGAGAACCCGACCAGCGTCGTGTCGCGCAGGTCGAGGGTCTGCATCAGGGCGGTCAGGTCCGCGGTGAAGGTGTCGTAGTCGTAGCCGACGGTGGGCTGGCTGGAATCGCCGAAACCGCGGCGATCGTAGGTGATCACCCGGTGGCCGGCGTCGAGCAGGACCTTGAGCTGCTTCTCCCAAGAGTGCCCGCTGAGCGGATAGCCGTGGATGAGCACCACGGGCCGACCGCTGCCGTGGTCCTCGTAGTAGATGTCGATGTTGCCGGAGTTCTCCCGGCCGACGGTGATGAAGGGCATGGGCTTCCCCATCGAGCACGTGCGGTGATCCGGCCGCCGGTTGACAACCGGAGACGGTGTCTTCGCGTGCGGGCATCCGCGTCGTGCGCGGCCCCGGTCTGCCGCCCGGCCATCGTCGACCACCCTCGACGGCGGTGTCTACGGACCGATGGCGGCAACCGACTCCGCTGTTCGCGCGCCGCGACGGCCCCCGGCCTGCACCGATCCGCGGCCCGGCCAGCGCTGGTCGAGCGGCCCCGTCAGCCGCCCCTGTCCGGGCTGATCATGTTGGCGATGAACCGCGGGACGTTGTGACCGGCTCGTCCTCCGCAGACGGCGCGGTGGTCCATCCCGTGCTGCTGATCGTGTCCGCCTCGACGGTGATCAGCAGGCGGGTCTGGTCACGGCCTCCGTACCAGGGATACGGGCCACCCAGATACCGCTGAGCCAGTTTCTCGATGTGGTCGACCGCGCCGTCGGTCGTCACGTCCAGGACGTGGCCACGAACTGCGAAGTACCGGGCGGGGTCGGTCGGGTCGGAGACGGTCAGGGCCACCCGCGGGTCGCGTTCGATGTTTCTGATCTTCTGGTAGCCGGCGACGCTGTTGATCAGGATGTGCTCACCGTCGGTGTCGACCCAGGTCTGCGTCAGTTGCGGGGAGCCGTCGGGCATCGACGTCGCCAGGTAGCAGGGACTGGACCGGCGGAGCAGTTCGAGCAACCCGGGAGGCAGGTCCATGTTCGAGGTTCTCCTGTCGGCTCGTGCACGCGACGCCCATCGTGCCGGTGGGGCCGGGGACTGCCGTCGCCGGGACCGGCGTCCGTACCTGGTGGCGGCCGCGAGCGTGTTCGTACTGCTCGGCATCGTCGCGACCCGGAGCACCGCCGGCGGCGACGCCGGGAGTCGCACGACGCCGCCGCAACGACCGCGGGTCACGTCACAGCGTCGGGCGGCAGGTGGCCCGCACGGCCCTCCGCCGGTTCGCCGCATACCGGACGGCCGCGACCCCGAGACCGGCGGCCAGGCCGATCGGCAACGGCGACCACCAGGCGCCGACGCTGCCGCCGACGGCCGCGTACACGAAGGCCACACCCACCGCGAGCAGCGCCCGGAAGCCCAGCGAATCGGTCCGCGTTCCGGCCGTCCCCGCGCCGCGGCGCACCGTCACAGCGGCCACCGCGAGGCCGAGGAGCAACCCGAGCACGTGCCCCACGGCCGTGAAGCTGGGCGCCGCGATCAGGGCGGTCACGGCGACGGCCGAGCACCCGGCCGCCCAGGGGAACCGGTACCGGGCCGGCAGCACGGCGGTCAGGGAGCCGAGTACGGCGGCCGCGCCGTAGCTGACCCCGACGTCGTCGGCGCCGCTCAGGCTCGCCGGCAACCACGACCCCTCGATCCCGATCACCAGCCCCACCGCCACCAGCGCAGTCGCCCCGACATGGCCCAGCGCGAACGTCGTGACGAGCCGGCGGCTCCCGAGGGCGAACTCGGCCGCGGCGAGCAGCGCGCCGACCCCCGCCCACCACAGCCAGCTCGGCGGCTCGTCGGTGACGAACGCGCTGGTCACCAGCGTGACGAGATCACCCCTGCTGAGGTTGTCCAGGTTGGTGCTCGCGGCCAGGATCACGTGCGCCTGGGCGCCGGGCCGCAACGACGCCAGCAGCGTCGCGACGACCGCCGAGGTCAGGAGGTAGGACACCGTCACCGGCAACCGGGTCACGCCGACGGCCAGCGCAGCGATCGGCGCGAGACGCCGACGGCCGTCGGGACCGACCACACGTGGCGGGACGGCGGTCATCGTCATCTCGGCGGTTCCTCTCCCGAGCGGGTCACCTGCTGCGCACCTCCGAGTACAGCCCATCCTGCTATGCGCATGCTGTGCGCAATCGGGCGAACCCACAGCGAATTCCCAGCTCGGGGTCTGAGACGGCCCGGAAAACGCCGACGGCGGGCACCCGAGGGGTGCCCGCCGTCGTGCGGTGGCGCTCAGCTGCGCGCGAGCATCCCGCGCAGCACGTACTGCATGATCCCGCCGTTGCGGTAGTAGTCCGCCTCACCGGGGGTGTCGATCCGGACGACGGCGTCGAACTCGACGGTCTGGCCGCCGTCCTTCGTCGCGGTCACCCTGACCGTGCGCGGGGTCGAGCCGTCGTTGAGCACGGTGACCCCGGAGACGTCGAAGGTCTCCGTGCCGTCCAGGCCCAGCGACGCGGCCGACTCGCCGGCCGGGAACTGCAGCGGCAGCACGCCCATGCCGATCAGGTTCGACCGGTGGATGCGCTCGTAGGACTCCACGATCACGGCCTTGACGCCGAGCAGCGCGGTGCCCTTGGCCGCCCAGTCGCGCGACGAACCCGAGCCGTACTCCTTGCCGCCCAGCACCACCAGCGGTGTGCCCTGCGCGGCGTAGTTCTGCGCGGCGTCGTAGATGAACGCCTGCGGGCCGCCCTCCTGGGTGAAGTCGCGGGTGTAGCCGCCACTGACCCCGTCCAGCAGCTGGTTGCGCAGCCGGATGTTGGCGAACGTGCCGCGGATCATCACCTCGTGGTTGCCGCGCCGGGAGCCGTAGGAGTTGAAGTCCTTGCGGTCCACGCCGTGCTCGGTCAGGTACTGCCCGGCCGGGGTGTCCGCCTTGATCGAACCGGCGGGGGAGATGTGGTCGGTGGTCACCGAGTCACCCAGCAGCGCGAGCACGCGGGCACCGCTGATGTCCTGCACCGGCTCCGGCTTCGGCTGCATGCCCTCGAAGTACGGGGGCTTGCGGACGTAGGTCGACTCCGGGTCCCACTCGAAGGTGTTGCCCTCCGGGGTGGGCAGCGACTGCCAGCGCTCGTCGCCCGCGAAGACGTCGGCGTAGTCCTTGGTGAACATCTCCTGGCTGATCGCGTTGTCGATCGTGGTCTGGACGTCCTGCGCCGAGGGCCAGATGTCGCGCAGGAACACGTCGTTGCCCTCGGTGTCCTTCCCGAGCGGCTGGGTCTCGAAGTCGAAGTCCATCGTCCCGGCCAGCGCGTAGGCGATGACCAGCGGCGGCGAGGCCAGGTAGTTCATCTTGACGTCGGGGTTGATCCGGCCCTCGAAGTTCCGGTTGCCCGACAGCACCGAGACGACCGCCAGGTCGGCCTCGTTCACCGCCGCGGAGATCTCCTCGGCCAGCGGGCCGGAGTTGCCGATGCAGGTGGTGCAGCCGTAGCCGACCAGGTGGTAGCCCAGCTTCTCCAGGTAGGGCCAGAGGCCGGCCTTCTCGTAGTAGTCGGTGACGACCTGCGATCCCGGCGCCATCGACGTCTTCACCCACGGCTTGACGGCGAGGCCGCGGTCCACGGCGTTGCGGGCCAGTAGCGCCGCGCCGAGCATCACCGACGGGTTGGAGGTGTTGGTGCACGAGGTGATCGAGGCGATCACGACGGCGCCGTGGTCGAGCTCGAAGGAGGTGCCGCTCTCCAGCGTCACCCGGGTGGGCTTGCTGGTGCGCCCGTC
This sequence comes from Pseudonocardia acidicola, assembly GCF_012911935.1. Lineage (GTDB taxonomy): Bacteria > Actinomycetota > Actinomycetes > Mycobacteriales > Pseudonocardiaceae > Pseudonocardia > Pseudonocardia acidicola. The sequence goes on from NZ_JAAXLA010000053.1 coordinate 20,881, forward strand.
GGCGCCGGCCGCGGCCGAGATCGGGGCGTGCGGCGTACCGTCGCCGTTGCCGTTGTCGACCGCGGGCGGGTCGCTGGCCGGGAACGACTGGTCGGAGGCCTCGTCGACGCTGGAGCGCTTGCCGTCGTCGTCGGCGTAGTCGCCGAGCGCGGAGCGGAAGGCCTCCTTCGCCTGGACCAGCTCGATGCGGTCCTGTGGGCGCTTGGGCCCGGCGATGGACGGCACGACGGTCGACAGGTCCAGCTCGAGGGTCTCGGAGTAGACGGCCTCGCGGGACGGGTCGTGCCACAGACCCTGCTCCTTGGCGTAGGCCTCGACCAGCGCGATCTGCTCGTCGGAGCGGCCGGTGAGCGTGAGGTAGCGCACCGTCTCGTCGTCGATCGGGAAGATCGCCGCGGTGGAGCCGAACTCGGGGCTCATGTTGCCGATGGTGGCGCGGTTGGCCAGCGGCACGGCGCCGACGCCCTCGCCGTAGAACTCCACGAACTTGCCGACGACGCCCTGCCGGCGCAGCATCTCGGTGATCGTCAGCACCACGTCGGTGGCGGTGGCGCCGGCCGGGATCTCCCCGGTCAGCTTGAATCCGACGACCTTCGGGATGAGCATCGAGACGGGCTGGCCGAGCATGGCCGCCTCGGCCTCGATGCCGCCGACGCCCCAGCCCAGCACGCCCAGGCCGTTGACCATGGTGGTGTGGCTGTCGGTGCCGACCAGGGTGTCGGGGTAGGCCTGCCCGTTGCGGGCCATCACCACGCGGGCCAGGTGCTCGATGTTGACCTGGTGCACGATGCCGGTGCCGGGCGGGACGACCTTGAACTCGTCGAAGGCGCCCTGGCCCCAGCGCAGGAACTGGTAGCGCTCCTTGTTGCGCTGGTACTCGAAGTCGACGTTGCGCTCGAAGGCGTCCGGCCGACCGAAGATGTCGATGACCACCGAGTGGTCGATGACCAGCTCGGCCGGGGCGAGCGGGTTGACCTTCGCCGGGTCGCCGCCGAGCTCGGTGACGGCCTCGCGCATGGTGGCGAGGTCGACGACGCAGGGGACACCGGTGAAGTCCTGCATGATCACCCGGGCCGGGGTGAACTGGATCTCGGTGTCCGGCTCGGCCGTGGGGTCCCAGGACGCGAGCGCCCGGATGTGGTCGGCGGTGACGTTGGCGCCGTCCTCGGTGCGCAGGAGGTTCTCCAGCAGCACCTTCAGGCTGAACGGCAGCTTCTCGGCACCCTCCACGGCGGAGAGCCGGAAGATCTCGTACGAAGCGCCGCCCGCCTCGATTGTTCCTTTGGCTCCGAAGCTGTCGCTGGTGGCCACGATGGCTCTCCTCCTGGCGTGGTGGGCGCGTCTGTTCGGTTGCGGGGCAGTCTCGCGCACAGCACCCGGCGCGTCAGCGAGACCCCACTCGGGCCAAACAGTACGCCCGTCCTATTAGCGCGTCGACCGCAGGGGCCCTCACGGGCGAGGCGGGGCGGAGGGGGTGCCACCGGCTGCCCGGACCGGCTCGGGCGGGCGATTGGTGACCGTCGGGGATGCATCGGGTGAAATCTCCTACGGCTGATCGGAGTAGTCGCTCCCTCATGACTCCGCACCGTGTTGGCATTACGCCATGTGGTGGAAGTTGCTCTGCGTTGCGCGTGTGGCTACCCGCTGTGTCGTCCCCCGACTGGCACAGTCGGCGCGGTTCGCGTGATCACCGGCGGGCCTGGCCCGGTCGGCGGCGGGATGGAGGGATACGTGCGGTCCGGACGCGCGGTTGTCGTACTGCTCGTGCTGGTCGCACTGCTCGGCGGCACCTCGACGGCGATGGCCCAGCCGCCGTCGCCGGCGCCCCCGCCGAACCCGAGCGACGGTGAGCTGCAGCGCAGCCGCGACGCCGTGTCCCAGCAGGCCGTGGCGGTCGGGCGGCTGACCACTCAGCTGGCCGACCTGGACAGCCGGGCCGAGGAGCTGAACATGCAGCTCGCCGGGCGCCGGGAGATCGCCAACCGGGCGCTGGTGGATATGCAGAACGCCCAGGACGCGGCAGTCGCCGCGACCCGCAAGGCGGAGGCCGCCCGCGTCGAGACCAATGCGGCGAGCGCGGCCATCGACGCGGCCCACCGGCAGTTCGACGACTTCATCGCCGTCCAGTACCAGCAGGCTCTCGGCGACGGGCCACTCGGCCTGCTGAACGCCGCCACCAGCCCGGACGATCTGCTGGACCGGGCCCAGCTGACCAACGTCATCGCCCAGCAGCAGAAGCAGGCCCTGGACGGCCTGGAACGCGCGCGGGTCGACAAGGCCAACGCCGACTCGCGCGCGCGGGCCGCGCAGGAGGAGGCCCGGGCCCGTGCGGACCAGGCGCAGCGGGCCAAGACGGCCGCCGACGACGCGATGGCCCAGGCCGAGTCGGCGGCTCAGGCGCAGGCCGCCCAGCTCGCGGCCGTGCAGGCGCAGCGGGCCGGTGTGCAGAACCAGCTGGACGCGGCGCAGGCCGCGGACGCCGGGCTGCGCGGACAGCGCGCGCGGTTCCAGGAGTGGCAGCGCGAACAGCAGGCGGCGGAGGCGGCGCGGGAGCGGGCCGAGCAGCAGGCCGCGGCGAGCCGGGTCGCGTCGGCGGCCGGGTCACCGCGCGCCGCCGCCGGTTCCAGCAGCGTGCAGCGGGTCATCGACCGGGCCATGTCGCAGCTCGGGGTGCAGTACGCGTGGGGCGGCGGCACCGGGTCCGGCCCGTCGCTGGGCATCCGCGACGGCGGGGTCGCCGACGAGTTCGGTGACTACCGCAAGATCGGCTTCGACTGCTCGGGGCTGATGATCTACGCCTTCGCCGGAGCCGGGATCTCCCTGCCGCACTACAGCGGCTACCAGTACACCTCCGGCCAGCAGGTGCCGGTCGCGCAACGGCGGCCGGGAGACATGCTGTTCTACAGCGACGGCGGGACCATCGTGCACGTGACCCTCTACATCGGGAACGGTCAGATGATCGAGGCCCCGTACTCGGGCAGCCATGTGCGGGTCACCGCCGTGCGCACCAACGGCCTGATGCCGTACGCCACGCGCATGCTGTGAGCCACGTCCGCCGGTGCAACAGGCCCGGACGTGGTCGAGTGCGGGCATTCCGGTTTCACCGCCGTCATACGGTGATCGCGGTGTGATGGAGAGGTGAGCGTGCCGCAGTCTGCGTCCGACCAGCCCGATGGTGTCCCGAGCCCGGCGCGGGAGGGTGAGAAGCTCGAGCGGGTCGTGTTCGAGATCAAGCGGGTGATCGTCGGACAGGACCGGCTGGTCGAGCGGATGCTCGTGGGGCTGCTGGCCAAGGGGCACCTGCTGCTGGAGGGCGTGCCCGGAGTCGCGAAGACCCTGGCCGTGGAGACGGTGGCGACGGTGGTCGGCGGCACGTTCGCGCGCCTGCAGTTCACCCCGGACCTGGTGCCCGCCGACATCCTCGGCACCCGGATCTACCGTCAGGGCCGCGAGGAGTTCGACGTCGAACTCGGCCCGGTGGTGGCGAACTTCGTGCTCGCGGACGAGATCAACCGGGCGCCGGCCAAGGTGCAGTCGGCGATGCTCGAGGTGATGGCCGAGCGGCACCTGTCGATCGGCGGCCGGACCTTCCCGATGCCCGACCCGTTCCTGGTGCTGGCCACCCAGAACCCGATCGAGAACGAGGGCGTCTACCCGCTGCCCGAGGCGCAGCGCGACCGCTTCCTCTTCAAGATCATCATCGAGTACCCGGGCGTCGAGGAGGAGCGCGAGATCGTCTACCGGATGGGTGCCGAGCCGCCGGTGGCCCAGCAGATCATCGACCCGGCCGAGCTGTCCCGGCTGCAGCAGGTCGCGTCGCGGGTGTTCGTGCACCACGCGCTCGTCGACTACGTGGTGCGGCTCGTCGTCGCCACCCGCACCCCGGCCGACCACGGCCTCGGCGACATCGCCGGCTGGGTGTCCTACGGCGCCTCGCCCCGCGCCACCCTGGGGATCGTGGCGGGCGCGCGGGCGCTGGCGCTGATCCGCGGCCGCGACTACGTGCTCCCGCAGGACGTCCTCGACGTCGCGCCCGACGTGCTGCGGCACCGGCTCGTGCTGTCCTACGACGCCGTGGCCGACGCCGTGCCGATGGACCACATCATCTCCCGGGTGCTGCAGACCGTCCCGTTGCCGCAGGTCAGTGCGCGGCCGCAGTACAGCCAGGCGGGCACGCCGACGTGAGTGCCGGGCCGCCCCGCGCCACGCCGCGGCGGGCCGCCGCCGCGCCGCCGTCGCTGCGCGACGGCCACATCGACGCTGCGCTGCGCACCCTGGAACTGACCGTGCGCGGCCGGCTGGACGGACTGCTGCAGGGCAACCACCTCGGGCTGGTCCCGGGGCCGGGCAGCGAGCCGGGGGAGTCCCGGCCCTATCAGCCCGGCGACGACGTGCGCCGGATGGACTGGGCGGTCACCGCGCGCACCACCGAGCCGCACGTCCGCGAGACCATCGCCGACCGCGAGTTGGAGACCTGGGTCGTCATCGACCTGTCACCCAGCCTGGACTTCGGCACCGCGGCCTGCGAGAAGCGCGACCTCGCCGTCGCCGCGCTCGCCGCCGTCACCCACCTCACCCGGGGCGGCGGCAACCGCATCGGGGCATTGGTGGCGACCGGGGCGCAGACCGTCCGGATCCCGGCCCGCAGCGGCCTCGGGCACGCCCGCGCGCTGCTGCGCCGGGTCGCGGAGACCCCGCGCGCGCCGGAGGGCACCCGCGGCGACCTGACCGCGGCCGTCGAACAACTGCGCCGGCCGCCGCGCCGGCGCGGGCTGGCCGTGGTGATCTCCGACTTCCTCGGCGAGCCCGACTGGGAGCGCTCGCTGCGGGCGCTGTCGACCCGGCACGACCTGCTGGGCGTCGAGGTGCTCGACCCGCGCGAGCTGGAGCTGCCCGACATCGGCACCGTCGTGCTGGCCGACCCGGAGACCGGGCGGCAACGCGAGGTCGTCACCACCCCGCTGCTGTGCCGCGAGTTCGCCGCCGCGGCCGCCGAGCACCGCGAGCGGGTGGCCGCGACGTTGCGCCGCTGCGGGGCCGCACACCTGACGCTGCGTACCGACTCCGACTGGATCGCCGACGTCGTGCGGTTCGCGCTGACCCGCAAGCGGGCCTGGTCCGGGGGCGGCCGGTGACCTTCTCCCACCCCTGGTGGCTGCTCGGGTTGCTGCTCGTGATCGCGCTGGTCGCCGGGTACCTGCTGCTGCTGCGCCGGCGCCGCCGCGACACCGTGCTGTTCACCAACCTGGCGTTGCTCGACACGGTCGCCCCGCGGCGTCCGGGCTGGCCGCGGCACCTGCCGGCCGCCGCGCTGATCGCGGCCGTGGCCGTGCTGACCGTCGCGCTGGCGGGCCCCGAGGCCGAGGCGAGGGTTCCCCGCAACCGGGCCACCGTCATGCTGGTCATCGACGTGTCGCTGTCGATGAAGGCCACCGACGTCGCACCGACCCGGCTGGCCGCGGCACAGGCCGCGGCCAAGGCGTTCGCCGACCAGCTCACCCCCGGGATCAACCTGGGCCTGGTGTCCTTCGCCGGCACCGCCGCGGTACTGGTCTCGCCGACCACCGACCGGGAGGCCGTCAAGCGCGCGGTCGACGGGCTGCGGCTCGCGGAGTCCACGGCCACCGGCGAGGCCATCTACGCGGCGATGCAGTCGATCGACAACTTCTCCCGGGCCGTCGCCGCCGCGGACGCGGCGGGGCCGCCGCCGGCCCGGATCGTGTTGATGAGCGACGGCAAGCAGACCGTTCCCGGTCCGGACGGGGAGAACGAGCCGCGCGGCTCGTTCACCGCGGCCCGCAAGGCCGCCGAGGCGAAGATCCCGGTCTCGACCATCTCCTTCGGCACCGATTACGGCACGATCGAGATCGAGGGCGGCCGGACCCGCGTCGCGGTGGACGACGCGTCGATGCGCGAGATCGCCGCCCTGTCCGGCGGCCAGTTCTTCACCGCCGCCAGTGAGCAGGAACTCCGCCAGGTCTATGCCCAGCTCGGCGAGCAGATCGGCTACGAGGTACGCCGCGTCGACACCAGCCGCCCATGGCTGATCGCCGGCACCGTCCTGCTGGTCCTCGGCACCGCCACCGGCCTTCTCCTCGGCCGCCGCTTCCCCTGACCGCGAGTCGGCACTTTCGGGATGGCGAGTCGGCACTTTCCGGTGAGTGGGCCCGGTGAAGGTGTGACCGTGGCCGACCCGGGCCGCGCGACGTGTCCGGTGCAATCCGGTGCAATAGGGTGGCCGCCGTGGGACGCAGCGTGCTGGTGACCGGAGGAAACCGCGGAATCGGGTTGGCGATCGCGCAGGCGTTCGCGGCCCGGGGCGACCAGGTGGCGGTGACGCACCGCAGCAGCGCCGACGGCCTGCCCGGGGACCTGCTGCCGGTGCAGTGCGACGTCACCGACGCCGACGCCGTCGACGCCGCCTTCACCACCGTCGAGGAGAAGCACGGCCCGGTGCAGGTGCTGGTCTCCAACGCGGGGATCACCGACGACACCCTGCTCATGCGGATGAGCGAGGACCAGTTCACCCGGGTCGTCGACGCCAACCTCACCGCCGCCTACCGGGTCGCCAAGCGCGCCTCGCGCGGCATGCTGCGCGCGAAGAGCGGTCGGATGATCTTCGTCTCCTCGGTCGTCGGGCTGACCGGCTCCGCGGGCCAGGTCAACTACGCGGCCTCCAAGGCGGGCCTGGTCGGGCTGGCCCGCTCCATCGCCCGCGAGCTCGGCTCCCGCGGCATCACCGCCAACGTCGTCGCCCCCGGCTTCGTCGACACCGACATGACCCGGGCGCTGCCCGACGCCCGGCGCGCCGAGATCCTCGGCCAGATCCCGCTGGGCCGCTACGCCTCACCCGAGGAGGTCGCGGCCGCGGTCACGTGGCTCGGCTCCGACGCGGCCGGGTACGTCACGGGCGCCGTGATCCCGGTCGACGGCGGCCTCGGCATGGGTCACTGATTCTCTCTCCACAACCAGAAAGGGCCCACATGGGACTGCTCGACGGCAAGCGGCTGCTGATCACCGGGGTGATCACCGACGCCTCGCTGGCGTTCCACGTCGCGAAGGTGGCGCAGGAGGAGGGCGCGGAGGTCGTGCTCACCGGGTTCGGCCGGATGCGTCTGGTGGAACGGATCGCCCAGCGGCTGCCCAAGCCCGCCCCGGTCGTCGAGCTCGACGTGTCGAACTCCGAGCAGCTCGACAGCCTGGCCGAGCGGGTCTCCGAGCACCTCGGCGCGCAGCCGCGCCTCGACGGCGTGCTGCACTCGATCGGCTTCGCCCCGGCGAGCTGCCTCGGTGAGGACGCGTTCATGAACGCGCCGTGGGAGGACGTCGCCACAACGATCCAGGTCAGTGCCTACTCGTTCAAGTCGCTGTCGACGGCGCTGCTGCCGCTGCTCGGCCCAGGTGCCTCGATCGTCGGGATGGACTTCGACAACCGGCAGGCCTGGCCGGCCTACGACTGGATGGGCGTGGCGAAGTCCACGCTGGAGTCCGTCACCCGTTACCTGGCCCGGGATCTGGGTCCGAAGGGCATCCGGGTCAACCTGGTCGCCGCCGGTCCGGTGAAGACGATGGCCGCCAAGTCGATCCCCGGATTCTCCGCGTTCGAGGACTCCTGGGACGGCCGCGCGCCGCTGGGCTGGGACGTGAACGACCCGCTGCCGGTGGCCAAGACCGTCTGCGCGCTGCTCTCCGACTGGATGCCGGCCACCACCGGCTCGATGGTGTGGGCCGACGGCGGGTTCCACGCCATCGGTGTCTAATCGTCGGTGTGAGTGAGTTCGACGCGCTACTGGTGCTGTCCTTCGGCGGCCCCGAGGGACCCGACGAGGTCCGCCCCTTCCTGGAGAACGTGGTCCGCGGGCGCGGCGTCCCGCCCGAGCGGCTGGACGCCGTCGAGGAGCACTACCGGCATTTCGGCGGCGTCTCGCCGATCAACGCGCGGAACCGGGAGCTGATCGCGGCGATCCGGGAGCGCACCGACCTGCCGGTCTACTTCGGCAACCGCAACTGGCACCCGATGGTCGAGGACACGGTCGCGGAGATGACCCGCGACGGGGTGCGCCGGGCGCTGGTGTTCGCCACCAGCGCCTACGGCGGCTACTCGGCCTGCCGGCAGTACCACGAGGACATCGCGCGGGCCCGCAAGGCCGTCGGCGACGACGCGCCGGAGCTGGTGAAGCTGCGGCACTTCTTCGACCACCCCCGGTTCGTGGCCGCAGGCGCCGACGCGGTGCGGGCCGCGCGAGCCACCCTGCCCGCCGGTGTCCGGGACTCCGCGCGGATCGTGTTCACCGCGCACTCCATCCCGACGGCGGCCGACGCCGCCGCCGGCCCGCCCGAGGAGGGCGGGTACCGGTACTCCCGGCAGGTCGCCGAGGCGGCCCGGCTGGTGGCGGCCGAGCTGGGGGTGACCGAGCACGACGTCGTGTGGCAGTCCCGGTCCGGCCCGCCCCAGGTGCCGTGGCTGGAGCCCGACGTCATCGACCACATCGAGGCGCTGCACTCCGCCGGAGTGCCCGCGGTGGTGGTGGCGCCGGTCGGTTTCGTGTCCGACCACGTCGAGGTGGTGTGGGACCTGGACAACGAGGCCGCCGAACGGGCCGCCGAGCTCGGCATGGGCTTCGCCCGGGCGGCGACGGCCGGGCCGGATCCGGGGTTCGCCGACATGGTCGTCGAGCTGATCGCCGAGCACACCGCCGGCGCCGCGGAGCGCGGGATCGGCGACGTGCCGCGGGCCGGGTGCGCCGCGAACGGGCAGCTGTGCGCGGTGAACTGCTGCGTCCCCGCGCGCCGCCCGGCACGTCCGGAGTGACGTTACCTCCCGTTCATCCCGGAAACTTGCCCCTCGACCGTTTCTACGGTCGACTACGGCCTCATGGCTCCCCCCAGCGCAGGTCTCACGGCGGCCGCCGCCCCGCCGCTCGCCGCCGAGGGCGGCACGCTCTCCGGGATCGAGGACGCGATCAACGCGGTCTTCACCCCGATCTCGGAGTTCGTGGCGGGCTTCGTGTTCGCGAAGGTCACGGTGTTCGGGGCGACGTTCCCGTGGATCGTGGCCTGGCTCGTCGTCGCGGCGGCGGTGTTCTCGGTCTACTTCGGATTCATCCAGTTCCGCGGTTTCCGGCTGGCCACGAAGATCGCGCGCGGGCACTACACGCGTGCCGACGAGCCGGGTGAGATCAGCCATTTCCAGGCGCTGAGCTCGGCGCTGTCGGGCACCGTCGGCCTGGGCAACATCGCCGGTGTCGGTGTGGCGGTGACGATCGGCGGGGCCGGGGCGACGTTCTGGATGATCATCGCCGGGCTGCTCGGGATGTGCACCAAGTTCGTCGAGTGCACCCTGGGGGTGAAGTACCGCGAGGTGCACGCCGACGGCACCGTGTCCGGCGGGCCGATGCACTACCTGCGCAAGGGCGTCGCGGAGCGGCTGCCCGGCACCGCGGGCCGAGTCCTCGGCCGCGTCCTCGCCGCCCTGGCCGCGGCGATGATCCTGTTCTTCGGTATCGCCGGCGGCAACATGTTCCAGGCCAACCAGACCTTCGCCCAGCTGCAGGCCGTCACCGGCGGGGACGCGGGCCTGCTCGGCGGTGACGGCGCGGCGCTGATCTTCGGGGTGCTGCTGGCCGCCCTGGTCGGGTCGGTGATCTTCGGCGGCATCACGACGATCGGCCGGGTCACCAGCCGACTGGTGCCGACGATGGCGATCATCTACATCGGCGCGTGCGTCGTGGTCCTCGGCGTCAATCTGCCGCAGGTGCCGGCCGCGTTCGGGGCGATCCTCTCCGGTGCGTTCAGCGCCGAGGGCGTGCTCGGTGGCGCGATCGGCGCGCTGATCGTGGGCTTCCAGCGGGCCGCGTTCTCCAACGAGGCCGGCCTCGGGTCGGCTCCGATCGCGCACTCGGCGGTGCGCACCAGGCACCCGATCACAGAGGGCTACGTCGCGTTGCTCGAACCGTTCATCGACACCGTCGTCATCTGCACGATGACCGCGCTGATGATCATCGTCGCCGGAACCCCGTTCTGGCGTGAGGCGCAGGCCGCGGCCTTCGCCAGCGGCGGCTCCGTCACCCCGGACGGCGTCCTGGTCACCTCGAACGCGTTCGAGACGGTGCTGCCCTGGTTCCCCTACGTGCTCGCGGTCGCGGTGGCGTTGTTCGCCGTCTCGACGATCATCACGTGGGGCTACTACGGCCAGAAGGCGTGGACCTACCTGTTCGGCAAGAGCGTGGCCAGCGAGCGGGCCTACCAGATCGTGTTCTCCGCGTTCGTGATCATCGGATCGGTGCTGACCCTGGGCAGCGTGCTGAACTTCGCCGACGCGGTGCTGTTCCTGCTGGCCCTGTTCAACATCATCGGCCTGTACCTGCTGGCCCCGATGGTGAAGCGCGAGCTGAACGGCTACCGGGAGAAGCTGCGCACCGGTGAGGTGCAGCGGGTCGACAGGGCGGCCTGAACCGCCACCGCCGCGGGTCAGGCCGTTGCGACGCGAGGCGAGAGCTTCGAGGGCCTGCAGCAGGTACTTGCGGAACCGGTGAACGAGGACCGTCAGCTTCGCGATCGACTACTACAAGGCGGGCGGCTACGACCGCCAGACGTGGAACCCCTCCCGGTGTGGTCGTGCTGCCGGAGAATGTCGCCACCGCCCGTACTGCTGCCGAGCAGGAGACCCACGCCCGTGTGGCCCACCTGCTGACCGGCGAGCGCGCCGGCGGTCTGGACGGGCTGCGGGTCTTCGATGCGAAGCTGCGCTCATCTCGGCTGCACTGGCTGGGGACCGGGCCGGTGCAGGCGTCGCCCAACAGGGTGGGCGGCGAGGTGGCGAAGCTGAAGTTCCTGCGCGGTCTGGACGTCGACACGCTCGATCTGTCCGCGCTGCCCGCCGAACGCCGCCGCCACCTTGCCCAGATCGAGCTCACGCTGCTGGCCCAGTCCGCGGTCGACGTCCTCGACTCGGTCGTGCAGCTCGTCGACCAGACCCTGTCGGGCTCGGAGTCGCGGGCCCGTATCACGCTGCGGCACGGACAACGCGCCGACGCTGTTCGTACCAACCCGCTGGCAGAGCTACTTGGATGAACCGGCGGCAACGGGGGCCGCGACCGCTTGTCGGCACTGCTGGGAGCTGTGCACACTGCTCGGGCTGCGGGACGGGCTGCGGTCGGGGCATGTGTACGTGCCTGGCTCGCGCCGCTACGACAATCCGGCCGCCTCCCTGTTCAAGCCCGCCCGGTGGGAGGAGCATCGGGCGGGGTTCTGCCGGCTGGTCGGCAAGAGCCCCGATGCCTCACAGGCGTTGCCGCTGGTGCTGGGCGATCTGGAGGGGACCCTCAAACGCGGTGACGGGCCCGTGCACCTGAACGACGAGGGGGGAGCTGGTGATCTCGCCGTTGACGGCGGAGGACATCCCGAGCGAGGCCGAGGAACTGCTCTGCGTCCTGCACCGCCACACCCACACCCGGTGAGCACCCCGCTTCCGACCCGAGGACGAGGAGCCTGACCATGCCCACGGATTTCGACGCGACCGTCATCGGATCCGGCCCGGGAGGCGAGGTCGCCGCCTCCCGGCTTCTGGCGCCGCCGGGCTGGCAGCCCCGTGGGTCCGGGCCCGCCCACCGAGGCCACCGGGCGTCATCCAGGCCCGGGTACCGTCGCCGGTCGCCGGCGGTCATTCCCCGGATCGGCCTCGGGACGCTGAGCCGCCTGGCAGCACCCAGCAGCGCGGCCGAACCCCGGTCAGGCGAGATTGAACCGCACGACAGTGAGATTTCTGCCGCTGATGAGGCCTAGATGAACAGCACAGTGGATCGAGACGCCAGGACCCGGGCCCGGCTGGAGCAGCACTGGAAGGCCTCCGACCGCGGGGACATCGACACCGAGCACGCCATCTACGCTGCAGCCGCGATCCTGGACTACCCGCAGTCCGGGGAGCGCTTCCGGGGCCGGTCAAAGATCCAGGCGCAACGCGGCGGGCACCCGGCCGAACGCCACTTCACCATCCTCCGGATCCGGGGCGGTGGCGACCTTTGGGTGAGCGAGTGCGTGATCACCTATGACGACGTGCCCACCTACGCGGTGAGCGTCATGGAGTTCACCGACGATCTGGTAACGCACGAGACCCAGTACTTCGCCGACCCTTTCCAGGCGCCTCCCCGGCGGGCAGCGCTGGCTGAGCCGATCCCGGGCCGCGACCGATGAACCCATGCGACTGCAGGGCGATGGACACCGCCGCCCGCCAGGGATGACCGAACAGGTGACGCTGGTCCGGCCCGGCCGCACCACCCGCTGAACAGGCTGCGCCCCTGCGCGTCGCTGAAGGTGGTGGTCTTGATGGTGTTCGGCCGGCGCGGCGTGCGGAAGCCCCGACCGCGGGTTGCACCAGCGTGACCAGGAGGTGGTCGACGAAGACCAGCCTTTGCTTGCGCCCGGCGCCGGCCGCCCGCCGGCGGTGTCGCCCGCGACGCTCGTGCAGCGCGGGCTCTCGGGGCCGCCACCCATTTCGGCGCGAGTTCTTCGAGCAACTCGCCGAAGTGTGCGCGGGAGACCCCGGACAGGGCCGAATGGGCACAGGCCGCACGGGCCCAGGTCAGCTTCACAACTCGTCCGATCCGTGCGGTCCTCGTCACGTCACGGCCTGACCGGGCCCGACCGGCCGCCGGACACGGATTCGCGAGCCGAACGTCCTCGACAGGGCTTCGGGAGAGAATCGGTCGCGGCGGCACGACGGGTGGTTCAGGACGTGGATCGCAGACCGCGTAGGCCGGTGTTCACTCCCCGGCCGGGTCCGGGGCGGCGGCGATGGCGGCGGCCACCAGGTCGGCGGCGCTGGACTCCCGGGTGCGCCGTCCCCGGTCGTAGTGCTGGGTGGTCGCGATCGTCGCGTGCCCGACGTCCGCCTGGACGTGCTGGATGCGCGCGTCCTGCTCCAGCGCGATCGTGACGTAGGCATGGCGCAACGCGTGCGGGTGCACCCGGTCGGCGACCTCGGCCAGGGCCGGGCCGCCGCCGGCGGCGATGCGGCGTAGCAGCGCGTACAGGTCCACCCGGGAGCACCGGCCGCCGTCCCGGGTGGCGATCATCGGCGTCCCGCCGGTCGTCGTGCGGCCCCGCCGCGCCGGGACCGCGGCGCCGGCGGTCCTGTCCCGCTGGGCCAGGTACTCCGCGAGCGCCGTGCGGACCAGGTCGGTGAGGTAGACCTCCCGGCGCAGGCCGCCCTTGCCCATCACCCGGAGCACCTCGTCGCCACCGGTGCGGTACAGGTCGTCGCGGTCCAGCCCGACCAGCTCGGAGATCCGCAGCCCCAGCGTCAGCAGCGCGACCACCGCGACCGCCCGCAGCGCGTAGAGCCGCCGGTAGCGGGCGTCGGCGGTGTAGTGCAGCCGGGCCGCGGCGACCAGCATCGCCTTGAGTTGCTCAGCGGTGAGCCGCACCGTCGGGGACGGCTCCCGGGCCGTGCTCGCCAGGCCGAGCCGCGCCCGGTTCAGCGCCGCCGGGTTCGCCGGGACCGCGCCGGTCTCGGCGAGGTGCCCGTAGAGCGCCGACAGCGTGGAGAGCATCCGCTGCCGGGTCCGGCGCTGCGCGCCCGCAGCCGACAGCGCGTGCAGCCACGCCTTGACGTGCACGCCCGTCGCCGCCCGCGGGTCGAGGGCCCGGGCCGCGCACCAGCGGAACCAGGCCAGATGGTGCAGCGGACCGGCAGGGGCCGGGGGAGGGCGCCGGCCGGCCGGCTCGGGTGCGGCGGCGCCGGCCCCGCCGATGGCGTCGACCCATGCGATCGGCAGCCCCAACGCGTAGGCGTAGGTGCGCCGGGTGCCGGCGTTGTCGTACTGGCTCAGCCAGTCCACGAGTTGCGCCCGGAGCGCATCGGGGTCCGCCACGCCGGGCCACCCGGATCCGCCGTCCTCGATCGGGTCCGCGACGGCGAGGGCGGCCGTCCCGGGCGCGCTCAGGGCCTCCAGTACGGCCAGGGGCTCGTCCGCATCGACTGTCATAACGCGATCCTCGTCGCCTCCCTCTCCGAGATCACGCCGCCACGCCGGTACACCAACAAAACATCGGTTTCGTTGGTGGTGGACTCAGTTTGAACGAACTGATTCATGGTTTCTTAGTTTGAAACAAGCGAACTGATAGGCTCTCGCCGTGATCGACAGCGCCGTGAGATGCGGTTACAGCAAGTGCCGGGCCGAGCTGCCCCCTCCCGGACCGCAGGGCGGACGACGGCGCTCGTTCTGCCGCGACACCCGCTGGCCGGGCGGGCGGACGTGCGCGCAGATGGCGCGGGCCGAACGCGACGCGCTGGACGCGCTGGGCCTCGACGCGGGCGGGACGACCTTCCAACTCGACGCCGACCGGCTCCGCGAGCACGTCGAGGCGGTGCGCGGCCCGGTGCAGGCCCTCGCCGAGGCGCTGGCCGCGATCTCCGACCGGCTCGACGAGGTACAGCGCGACGCGGTGACCGCGGTCGAGGCCGCGAACCGCCGGGTGGCCGAGGCCGACGCCGCCCGGGCCACCGCCGAGACGGCCCGGGAACAGGCTGAACAACAGGCCGCCGGCAGCGCGCAGCTCGCCGAGCAGGCGGTGGAGGAGAAGGCCGAGGCGGTCAAGCGGGCGGCCGCGGCGGCACGGCAGGCCCTGGAGGCGACCGAGGCGCTCGGCGCCGCGCGGCAGGCGGCCGACGAGGCGGCCCGCGGGCGCCGCACCGCCGAGGAGCGCGCCGAGCGGGCCGAGGCCCGGGCCGCGGCGGCCGAGCGGGAGGCGGCCGCGGCGGCGGTCAGCGCCGAGCGCGCGAACACCGAGCGGGACACGGCGCAGGCGCGGGCCGAGGAGCTGCGGACGGAGAGCGCCGAGCTGCGGACGGCGCTCGAGGCCGCCCGGGCCGATGCGGCCGCGGCCACCGACGCCCGGGCCCAGGCGGAGCAGCGGGCCGGCGCGAACTCGGCCGAACTCGACCGGGAACGCACGCAGCGGCGGGCGACGGAGGAGGCCCTGCTCACCGCGCGGGAGCGGGCGGACGCCGAGACCGCGCTGCGGGTGCGCGCCGACGCCGAGCTCGACCGGCTGCGCGCCGAGCTCGACCGCGGCCGCGGGGAGCTCGACCGGGCCCGCGCCGAGCTGGCCACCGCCCAGGAGCGCACCGTGCGGCCGGAGGACCTGCGCGCCCTGGTCGCGGCGCTGGGGCGGCCCGACCGATCAGCGGCAGCAGGGCCGGACGGAGGCTGACGGCCAGGCCCTCAGCAGCTCAGACCGGGCGCTGTCGCAGCACCCAGGCGTTGGCGTCGGGATCGCTGGAGGAGACGACGGAGTTCCGGTCGCCGGCGGGCCCGTCGACCATGGCGCCGTCCTCGACGTGCTGGATCTCGCTGACCTTTCACCCCCCGCTCTGCCGGTTCGGTGCGGGCGGCCTCGATGTCGGACACGACCGGCTGCAGGCCCTGCAGCGACCCCGGGGAGGTGTCGATCCCGACGCGCGGGGCGATCGAGCACGCCGACCCGGGCGGGGTCAGCTGCACCACGCGCCGGTCGTCGCTGATCCGGATGTCGTGGTCGACGACACGGGAACCGGCACCGTTCCGGTCCCCGCTCCACGTCGCGTCCTCCTCAGCCGCCTGCCATGGCCCCGACGACGAGCAACGGTTCGGCCCCCGTCGCGACCGCGGCAGGCAGCGGGGCGTCCGGTGCGTCGTGGGACAGGTCCTGCTCGCAGGCGAAGAACCGGACGAACGCCCGACGGCGGTGCGTCCGGTGGTCGCGGACCGTCCCGCGCAGCACCGGATACCGCTCCTCCAGCGCGTCGAGCACCACACGCTGGGTGACCGGCCCCGCGACCTGCAGGTACACCTCCCCGTCGATGCGCGCGAGGACGCGCAGGTGCGCCGGGAGCGCGACCCGGACCGTCGCCGTGCTCATGACAGGGTCTGCACTTCGACGGACAGCACGGCCGGGAGGTCCCGGACGATGGGCGCCCAGCTGTCCCCGGCGTCGGCGGACACGTACACCTGACCACCGGTGGTGCCGAAGTAGACGCCGCACGCATCGAGGGAGTCGACGGCCATCGCGTCGCGCAGCACGTTGACGTAGCAGTCGCGCTGCGGCAGCCCGTTCGTGAGCGGCTCCCACTCGTTGCCGCCCGTCCGGCTGCGGTAGACGCGCAGCCGCCCGTCGGGCGGGAAGTGCTGCGCGTCGCTGGTGATCGGGACGACGTAGACGGTGTCCGGCTCGTGCGCGTGCACGTCGATCGGGAAGCCGAAGTCGGTGGGCAGGTTCCCGCTGATCTCGTGCCAGGACTCGCCGGCGTCGTCGCTGCGCATGACGTCCCAGTGCTTCTGCATGAACAACACGTCCGGGCGCGAGGGGTGCATCGCGAGCTTGTGCACGCAATGGCCGACCTCGGCGTCGGTGTCGGGGATGCCCCCGGAGTGCAGGCCGCGGTTCACCGGGCGCCAGGTCTTGCCGGCATCGTCGGTGCGGAATGTGCCGGCGGCGGAGATGGCGGCGTACATCCGTGCCGGGTCCCGCGGATCCAGGATGATCGTGTGCAGGCACATCCCGCCGGCGCCCGGCTGCCAGTGGGGTCCCGAGCCGTGGCCGCGCAGTCCGGGGAGTTCCTGCCATTCGCGCCCGCCGTCGACGGAGCGGAACAGGGCGGCGTCCTCGACCCCGGCGTAGACGGTGTCCGGGTCGGTGAGAGACGGTTCGAGGTGCCAGACCCGCGCGAACTCCCAGGGATGCGGCGTGCCGTCGTACCACTGGTGGGTGCCGGGGACGCCGTCGTAGTCGAACTGGTTGCCGACGGTCTCCCAGGTGCGGCCGCCGTCGTCGGAACGCTGGGTCACCTGCCCGAACCAGCCGCTGGACTGTGATGCGTACACCCGGTCCGGGTCCGCAGGCGATCCCGCGAGGTGGTAGATCTCCCAGCCCGCGAAGTGCGGGCCGTCGACGTTCCAGTGCTCGCGCTTCCCGTCCGCTGTCAGCACGAACGCGCCCTTGCGCGTGCCGACCAGAACTCGCACACCGCTCATCGGTTCTCCTGTGTCCCTGGCCCTCGGGCGGCTGTCGCCGTCACCTTCTTGGACCGGGGCCGGGCCGGGAACTCATCGGCGCGGTGCGCGTCCCGTCCCGCGGGACACAGACATTGCCGACTCACCCTCCCGAAAGTGCCGACTCGCGGGGGAACGGGCTAGACCAGTGGGCTCGCCGCGAGAACCCGCACGGCCTCGGCGACGGCGGCGCGCCGGGCCACCCGCACCGCGGTCTCGATGGGCCGCAGCGCCTCCCGGCGCGCGTTCGCGGCGGAGGCGGAGAGCGCGCCACCCGGCTCGTCGACCGACGCCGCGGCGAGGATCGCCTCCACCTCGTCGGCGTGCTGCAGCACGCGCAGCGCCTGACCGGGCATCCCGGCCGGCCACAGCGACGTGGGCCGGGCGCGCAACGCGGCGGCGATCTCCTCGCGCACCCCGGGCCGGTGCCGGGCGACCCCGAGCGAGGTCAGGATCGACGCCGACTGGCGGACCTGGTCGCGCAGGTCGCGCTCGGCCTGGCTCAGCGCGACGAACTCCGGCGGGGGCCCGGGCTCGGTCACCGAGTAGACCGTCCAGCGCAGCACCCCGTCGGCGACCGGGGTCGGGACGACGCCCAGTCCGGCCTCGACGAAGAGCACGCCCTCACCCGCCGCGGTCGCCTCGCGGCTGAACAGGCCGGGGCCGGGCAGCCCGCGGATGTCGCCGGGAGCGGGCAGGACCAGCCGGGCCTGGCCACGCGGGGCGGCGCGGCGCAGCGCGGCCAGCAGGAAGGCCACCGACGACACCGACGAGCCGGGTGCGGGCAGGTCGGTGACGGCGGCGATCTCATGGTCGGCGGCGAGCACGTCGTGTGCCTCGGCCCATGGCCCCAGGGCGTCGAGGACGTCGTCGGGCGCAGCGGACCCGGCCAACCAGGCCGAGGCCCAGACCGTCAGGGTCGCGGAGGGACTGGACACGGCCGCAAGGCTAGCTACGTCCCACAGCGCTGGCACTCCGGCCGTGTGGGTGACACGCCGACACGTTCTGTAATCCCTGGTCGGAGGTCAGGTCCGTTGCGTCACAACGATCCCGGTGCGTGTCGGTGCATCCGGCGCGGCGCTGCGCAGGGTAGAACGCCGGAATGCCCGCCCGCCCGCACGACTACAGCGGCGCCTTCGCCGCCGACGGCACCCGCGTCAAGGTCCGCAAGGAGATCCCGCAGGTTTCCGCCGAACCCGGGCTCGTCGTCGAGGACCCGGCGAGCGGCTTCTGCGGTGCCGTGGTCGCCGTCGACATCCGCCAGGTCACGCTCGAGGACCGGCACGGCCGGCGCCGGGTGTTCCCGCTGTTGCCGGCCGGGTTCCTCCACGAGGGCAGGCCGGCGACACTCGTGGTGCCCAAGGCCGCCCCGAAGGGTCCCGCACGGTCGGCGTCCGGCTCGGTGCGGGTACAGGGGCTCAAGGCCCGCACAGCCCGGGCGAGCCGGATCTGGGTCGAGGGCGTGCACGACGCGGAACTGTTGGAACGGGTCTGGGGCCACGACCTGCGGGTCGAGGGCATCGTCGTCGAGCCGATGCACGGCATGGACGATCTGGCCGCCGCGGTACGCGACTTCGCCCCCGCCCCGCACCGGCGCCTCGGCGTTCTGGTCGACCACCTGGTGGAGGGGTCCAAGGAGACCCGTGCCGCGCGGGACGTCGCGGGCCCGGACGTGCTGGTCACCGGCCACCCCTTCGTCGACGTGTGGCAGGCGGTGAAGCCGTCGGTGGTCGGGATCCGCGCCTGGCCGGAGATCCCGCGCGGCACCGACTGGAAGACCGGCGTGTGCGCGGCGCTGCGCTGGGGCGAACCGGCCGACGGGGCCCGCCGGGTGCTCGGCGCGGTGCGCGACTTCCGCGATCTGGAGACCCCGCTGATCGGGGCGGTGGAACAACTGATCGATTTCGTGACGGTCCCGGCTTGATCTCTGGCAGGATCACGACATGGCCGCCGTGATCTGGCTCATCGCCGGAATCGTGCTGGTCGTGGCCGAGGTGATCTCGGGGGACTTCGTCCTGCTCATGCTCGGCGGCGGTGCGGTGCTCGCGGCCGCCGCCACGGCTCTCGGCGTGGGTCCGCTGGCCGGTGCGCTGATCTTCGGCGGCACCTCGGTGCTGTTGCTGTTCGCGGTGCGCCCGACGTTGAAGCGCAGGCTCAACCGGGCCGTCCCGCACACGGTCATGCACTCCGACGCGCTGGTCGGCAAGCGGGCCGTCGTGATCAGCCGGGTCGACGGGGACGGCGGCCGGGTCAAGATCGGCGGGGACGTGTGGTCGGCCCGGGCGTACGACCACACCCAGACCATGGAACCGGGGCAGCGCGTCACGGTCATGGACATCTCCGGGGCGACGGCGCTGGTCCTCCCGGAGATCTGATGAATGAGGGAGGGGATCCGGTGACCGATGGCACGGTGCTGCTCATCGTCGTCGTTCTGATCGTGCTGCTGGTCGTCGTGTCGGTGGTCAAGGCGGTACAGATCATCCCGCAGGCCACAGCCGCGGTGGTCGAGCGACTGGGCCGCTACAAGACCACTCAACCGCCGGGGCTCTGCTTCCTGGTGCCGTTCATCGACAAGATCCGGGAGCGCATCGACCTGCGCGAGCAGGTCGTGTCGTTCCCGCCGCAGCCGGTGATCACCCAGGACAACCTCACGGTGAACATCGACACGGTCGTCTACTACCAGGTGACCGACCCCAAGGCCGCCGTCTACGAGATCTCCGACTACATCACCGGCGTCGAGCAGATCACCACCACGACACTGCGCAACGTGGTCGGCGGGATGAGCCTGGAGGGCACGCTCACCTCCCGCGACGAGATCAACACGGTGCTGCGCGGCGAGTTGGACGAGGCCACCGGCCGGTGGGGCATCCGGGTCGCCCGGGTGGAGATCAAGGCCATCGACCCGCCGCCGTCGATCCAGGAGTCGATGGAGCGGCAGATGAAGGCCGACCGCGAGAAGCGGGCCATGATCCTCACCGCGGAGGGCCAGCGGGAGTCGGCGATCCGCAGCGCGGAGGGGCAGAAGCAGTCCCAGATCCTCACCGCGGAGGGCGCCAAGCAGGCCGCGATCCTCAACGCCGAGGCCGACCGGCAGTCCCGGATCCTGCGTGCGCAGGGTGAACGGGCGGCCCGCTACCTGCAGGCGCAGGGGCAGGCCAAGGCGATCGAGAAGGTGTTCGCGGCGATCAAGGCCGGAAAGCCGACGCCGGAACTGCTGGCCTACCAGTACCTGCAGACGCTGCCGCAGATGGCGCAGGGGGACGCGAACAAGGTCTGGCTGGTGCCGTCGGACTTCGGCAAGGCGCTGGAGGGCTTCACCCGGATGCTCGGGGCGCCGGGAGAGGACGGGGTGTTCCGCTTCCAGCCCAGCCCGTCCGACGACGGCGTGCGCAGCCGGCCCGAGGACGACGACGAGGCGATCAAGGACTGGTTCGACACCTCCAGCGACCCGGAGATCGCGCGGCAGGTGGCCAACGCGGAGGCCCAGGCTCGCCAGGAGGTGCCGGCCCTCGGCTCCGAGGTGCAGCACGCGATCCCGCCGGCCCCGGCGCCGCGTCCGGCGCCGCGCGAGGACGCGGGCGCTCAACAGGGCGGACCGGCCGAGCTGCCTGCCGGGGCGCCGCCGGCGGGGGAGCCGCCGGCGCAGCCGGAGAGCGCGGTGCCGACCCCGCCGCGGGGGATCCCGCGCGTCGCCGGCAGCGGCCCGGAGGGCGGCCAGCAGGGCCCACCCCCGCGGCCGGGGTACCCGTCGCCACCGCCGGCGCGGTAGGCCTCGTCCCGGCCCGCGGCGCCCCCGGTCCGGACCGCGGGCGCCGCGGCGCAATCCGGGCGTTGTCGCACATCTGTTGCAGATGCACTGATTCTGCTCATACGCTGCGCCGGTGAGAGCAACGGAGCATGTCCGGCGTCGTCGTCTCGGTCTCGTCGGCGGCCTCGCCGCGGCCGGACTGGTCCTCGCCGGGTGCGGCGGGGGCGCGCCGGCGGCGGAGCCGGACCGGACCCTGCGGATCGTCACCACCGTCGCCCCCGTCACCTCGATCGTCGCGGCGGTGGCGGGGGACCGGGCCACGATCGACGGTCTCGTCCCCGAGGGCACCAACTCCCACACCTTCGACCCGCCGCCGAGGGCGGCCCGGGTCCTCAGCAGCGCCGACGTCGTGTTCGTCAACGGGCTGCAGCTCGAGGAGCCGACCAAGCGGCTGGCCACCGAGAACATGGCCGAGGGCGCCCGGCTCGTCGAGCTCGGCACGACCGTGCTGCCCGAGAGCCAGTACATCTACGACTTCTCCTTCCCCCGCGAGGAGGGGAAGCCCAACCCGCACCTGTGGACCGACCCGACATGGGCGGTCCGCTACGCCGGCCTCGTGCGCGACACCCTCGTCGCGGCCGATCCCGCCGGCGCCGAGACCTACGTGACCAACTTCCGGTCCTTCGAGGCCGGCGCGAACCGGCTGTCCGAGGCGCTGCGGGCCGACCAGCAGACGATCCCGAACGGCAAGCGGGAGCTGCTGACCTACCACGACGCGTACGCCTACTTCGCCCGGACCTACGGCTGGAACGTCATCGGCGCCATCCAGCCGGAGAGCTTCGACGAGCCCACGCCCCAGGAGGTCGCCCGGCTGATCGACCAGATCCGGGCCGAGCAGGTCCCGGTGATCTTCGGCTCCGAGGTCTTCCCGTCGGCCGTGCTGGCGGAGGTCGGCCGGGCCACCGGGGCCCGGTACGAGGACACGCTGCGCGACGACGACCTGCCCGGGGCGCCCGGCGAGCCGGAGCACTCCTGGGCGGGCCTGATGCGCTACAACTACGTGACGATGATCAAGGGGCTGGGCGGGCAGGCGCCGCGGCTCGAGGCCCTGGACATCGCCCCCGCCGTGCCCGACACCGCGAACTACCCCCAGTGACGGGCCCGGTCACCGGGTCGCCCAGGGACGACTCCGAGCTGATCCGCGTCGAGGGTGCCGCGGTCTGCTACGACCGGCGCCCGGTCCTGGAGGACGTCACGCTGTCCGTGCGCGCCGACGAGTTCGCCGGCGTCGTCGGGCCCTCCGGCTCGGGCAAGACCACGCTGCTGCGGCTGCTGCTCGGTACCGTCCGCCCGCACCGCGGCACGATCACCCGGCGGCCGGGCACCGCGGTCGGCTACGTCCCGCAGCTGGAGACCGTGAACTGGAACTTCCCGGTGACGGTGGCGGAGTGCGTGCTGATGGCCCGGCGCCCCCGGTGGTGGCCGTGGGCGTCGCCCGCGGAGCGCGCCGAGGTGGCCGCGGTGCTGGAGCGGCTCAACATCGGCGGGCTCGCCCGGCGGCACATCCGTGAGCTGTCCGGCGGACAGCAGCAGCGCATGTTCATCGCCCGCGCGCTGATCCGCCGCCCCCGGCTGCTGCTGATGGACGAGCCGACCTCCGGGGTGGACGTCGCCAGCCGGCACGACATGCTGCACCTGCTCGCCGAGCTCAACGCCGCAGGTACGGCCATCCTGCTCACCACGCACGACCTCAACGGGGTCGCCGCGCACCTGCCGCGGCTGGTGGCGCTCAACCGGACCGTGGTCGCCGCGGGCCCGCCGGCGGAGGTGATCCGCCGTGAGGTCCTGGAGCGCACGTTCGGCGCCCCGATGGAGGTCATGCAGCACCTCGGCATGCCGGTGGTGTTGGACGGGCAGCCCGGCGGGACGGGGCGGGCGACAGCATGATCGACCTGCTGCTCGACCCGTTCCGCTATGCCTTCTTCGTCAAGGGCCTCATCGTCGCCACGCTGGCCGGCGGGCTGTGCGGGCTCGTCGGCGTCTACATCACGTTGCGCGGCATGAGCTACATCGGCCATGGGCTCTCGCACGCGATCTTCGGCGGATTCGCGGCCAGCTCGCTGATCGGGCTGAACTACTACCTGGGGGCCGGGATCTGGGGGCTGGCGTCCGCGCTGGCGATCAACCGGGTCTCCCGGAACCGCCGGATCGGCGCCGACGCCGCCATCGGCGTGATCACCACCGCGTCGTTCGCGCTGGGCATCGCGCTGCTGACCGTGTTCGGGAACAGGGGACCGAACTTCGACGCCGCGCTGTTCGGCAGCATCATCGGTGTCTCGACCGCCGACGTGTGGGTGCTGGCCGGCATCACGGTGTTCACCGTCGCGGTCGTGTTCGGCCACTACCGGGACCTGCTGTTCGCCACCTTCGACCCCGAGGTGGCCGACGTCAGCGGGGTGCGGGTCGCGCGCACGGACGCGCTGCTGATGCTCGTGCTGTCGCTGTCCATCCTGGCCACGCTGACCGTCATCGGCGTCACGCTGGTCGCCGCGACCCTGGTGATCCCGCCGGTGGTGGCGCGGATGCTCACCCACCGGTTCTCCCGGATGCTGTGGCTGTCCACGGTGGTCGGCGCCGGCAGCGGGTTGGCCGGCATGGCGCTGAGCTACCACCTCGACGTGCCATCGGGCACGGCCATCGTGCTCGTCGGGGCCGTGGTGTTCGTGCTCGTCCTGGCGGTGACCGGGGGCGGGCGGCTGCGTCGTACCGCCGGCCCGGGAGCTGTGGTCGGGCCGGCGCGGGTGCGCCCACCGGCCGGTTAGCCGCCGCTAGTCGGACGCGCCGGCGGCCATGCTCTCGCTCTGCTTGCGGTCGTCCCGGCGCGCGGACAGCTTGGAGATCGCGAACAACGCCTGCCGGCGGGCCCTGCCCGCGGGGGCGAGGAGCCGGCCGACCTGCAGGTCCAGGCCGCGGACCTGGAAGTGCGCGGACTCGCCGAGCTCCTCGATCAGCAGCCGCTGCTCGTCGTAGATCTCCTGTTCGTTCTCCGCCGACACCGAGCCGCGGCCGATCCGGAACGCGGCCAGGGTCTCGGGCAGGCCCAGGAACTCGCCGTACTGGAGCAGCCGCATCCACAGGTCGAGGTCCATGATGAAGCGGCGGTCCTCACGCCAGCCGCCCGCCGCGAAGAAGTGCTCGCGGCGGAACAGCACGTTGCCCGGCTCGCCGATCGGGTTGGCGCCGTTGCGCACGACCCGGCGGGCCACCTCGACGCTGGTCCGGACGCCGAGCAGGCCGGCCAGGCCGCGCCGCGGCACGATCACCCGGCTCTGCTCGTCGATCATGTGCCGGCGGGCGGCGACCACCGCGAGCCCCGGGTCGGCCTCCATCGGGCCGACCTGGAACTCCAGGCAGCGCGGGTGCAGCAGGTCGTCGGCGCACACCAGCTTGATCAGCGGGGCTCGGCAGAGCTCCACGGCCCGGTTCCAGTTGTCGGGCTGGGACAAGGTGCTGGGGTTGCGCTCGATCCGGATCCGCGGGTCGGAGAACGACCGCATGATGTCGAAGCTGGCGTCCGTGCTGGCGTTCTCGAGCAGCACGAGTTCGAAGTCGCGGTAGGTCTGGTCGAGCACGCTGCGGATGGTCTCGGCGAGGAAGCGCTCGCCGTTGTAGACCGGAATGCACACCGAGACGCTCGGCTGCGGCAACATCGCGCAGGCCCCCCTGACGCTTCGCGGTGCCGGACCGCCGAGATCGGCCGAGCACTCTGGGTCACGATGCCGGGTGCGGCGCCCCGGACGTTGCGCGGGCACCGCGCGGCTGTTCTGACGGGACCGACCGTACCCGGTCGGGCGATGGCGCCGACGTCGCCCTCCCGGTGTTGTGCTTGTCGGAGGGGGTGGTGGGGCAAATTCGACAGTCCGTACAGTCTGGTGCGACTAAGACAGCACGGTCACGCCGAATTGGGCTGAATGCGGTAGCAGTCCTACTCCGATCGCATGTCGGAGCCTCAGAAATGTAACGTAACGCGACGAGACCTGGCGCAGATAGAGCCTACGAGGCGAATGGGTCGGGTGACGGTCAGGCGCAGGGATGCGAGCTCGGCGCGAGCGCACCGTTGGTGCGGTGGGGGGAGATCAACGATGCAACGGACCGGCAACCCGCGGGTATCCGTCGTGGTGCCGACGCGGAACGAGGCGCGCAACCTCGAGGTCGTGCTGCCGGCGATCGCCGCGGTGCGCCCGGCCGTGCACGAGATCATCGTCGTGGACGGCCATTCCGTGGACGGGACCATCGAGACCGCGCAGCGGGTGCTGCCGTGGGTCAAGGTGATCACCCAGACCCGCAAGGGCAAGGGCAACGCGATGGCCTGCGGCTTCGCCGCGGCCACCGGCGACGTGATCGTCATGTTCGACGCGGACGGTTCGGCCGACCCGCAGGAGATCCCCGCCTTCGTGTCGGCCCTCGTCGCCGGCGCCGACTTCGCGAAGGGCAGCCGGTTCGTCCGCGGTGGGGGCAGCGACGACATCACGCTGCTGCGCAAGTCCGGCAACGCCGGGCTCAATGGCGTGGCCAACGCGCTGTTCGGCACCTCCTACACCGATCTGTGCTACGGCTACAACGCCTTCTGGGCCGATATCCTGCCCGTCCTGGAGCTGCCGGCGGTGGACGCTCCGGCGCCCGCGGACGGCATGCTCTGGGGCGACGGCTTCGAGATCGAGACCGTGCTCAACTGCCGCGTCGCCGCGGCCGGCCTGACGATCACCGAGGTTCCCTCGGTCGAGCGGGAGCGGATCTTCGGGCAGAGCAACCTGCGCACCTTCGCCGACGGCTCCCGGGTCCTGCGCACTCTGGTCGCCGAGCGCCGCCGGGCGGTCCGCCGGCGGGCCGAGCGGCGGCAACAGCCGGCCGCCCCGGCTCCGACCGGGCAGTCCCCGCTCGCCCAGCCCCCGCTCGCCCAGCCGCCGTTCGCCCAGCCGCCGTTCGCACCGCGCCCGGCGGGGCAGCGTCCGATGGCCCCGCCCCCGGCCCCGCAGCTTCCGGCCGCGGGC
>NZ_JAAXLA010000054.1 GCF_012911935.1 Pseudonocardia acidicola
GAGACAGGTCGCCGGTGCGGCACCGGGCGGCGCCGCGGCGGCCCGCGCCGTGTCCCCGGGCAGCGGCGCCGGCGACACCGGGGCCGGCTCGGGGCCGCCCTGGTCGAGCCGGAAGGGCGGGTAGCTGTCGGTCATCAACGCCGTGTAGGCCGTGACCCGCAGCGCCCACCGGTCCATCCCGGTCACCAGGTCGAAGATCCCGCCCGGGTAGCGACCCGCGAACAGCAGCACGATCCCCGCGAACAGGACCAGCAGGCCGACGAGACCACCGGCGAAGCTCACCCCGGTCGTCGAGCTGGTGCCGCTCGCGGTCGTGACCCAGCCGCCGACGAAGAAGCCGAGCACGAGGTAGTGCGGGATCGCCAGCAACCACCACTTGACCAGCACCAGGCCGCGGTCGAGCCGCTCGGGGTAGTCGATGTCGAGCCGGGCCGGGTAGTCCTCGACGTCGGCCAGAGTGAACGGTGGATAGCGGTCGGTGCCCAGCGCGCCGTAGCCGTAGAAGGCCACTCGCCACGACCAGCGCAGCACACCGAGGTTGAGCCCGAAGATCCCGCGCGGGTAGTGCGCGGTGAACAGGATCGCGAAGAACGCGACGATCGTGAGCACGCCGAACGCCAGCCACAGGAAGGCCAGCACGATCAGGTGCGGGATCAGCAACAACCACTTGATCAGCCACAGGCCCCGGGACAGGTCGGGTTCCAGGCGACCCTGCACGCGGACGGGGTACGGCGGCGGGTTCGGCGTCATGGCGGTCAGCGTCCGCTCGGTCGGATCCGCACGACAGGGGCTCCCGGCCCGCTGCCGGCTCGCCGAACGTCACCTCCCCGCAGGTGAGGGGCCGACGCAGGGCAGGCCCGCCGGCTGCGGGTCCGCCGGCATCCGCGTCCGCTGCCGGCGCCCGCAGATTGACCGGGTCGACGGGCGCCCGCGGGTCGTAGGCTCGCCCGATGGCCGACGGCCCTGCCGGTCGCGCCGCCGGGTGCACGACCGTGCTCGTCGTCGACGACCCGTCGCGGTGCTCCCGCGGTGCGGGAGCCTGGAGGTGGTCCGGATGGCGGACATCGCGCCCCTGCCCCTGGCGGTCGTGTTCGACGACGGCCGGCAACACGGCACCCCCGAGCGGGCCGGGCCGCGTGCGCGCCGGCCCGTGACCGCGGAGTCCATGCTGCTCGCCGCGGTCGCCCACGACCTGTACCCCGCGCTCGGCGCGATCACCGGGCTGTCGGGCCTGCTCGCCGATCCCGGCGTCGGGGGCGACGACCGCGCGCGGGCGCTGGCCGACATCCGCGCCGCGTCGGACGTGATGATCGGGCAGTGCCGCGATCTCGCCGAGGTGGCGCGGCTGCTCCGGACCGGCGAACCGCCGCGCGGTGACCGGGCGGACGTCGCCGTGCTGGTCCGCGACGCGCTGGCCGGAACCGATGTCGGTGGCCGCCGGGTGCTGACCGACCTGCCCTCGTTCGAGGTCACGCTGTCCGGCCCGACGGTGCAGCGGATCGTCGCGAACCTGCTGCTCGACGCCGCCGGGCACACGCGGGCCGGCACCACGATCCGGGTGTGGGCCCGGCCGCGGCGGCCGGGGATGCTCCTCGGGGTCGAGGACGACGATCCGGCGCGGCGGGCCGTCGTCGCCCCGCCGGGCGCCGCCTCGGCGGACCCCACCGGCCCGGAGCACCCGGGGCTGGCCGCGCTGCTGGCAGGGCAGTTCGTCCGGGCGCACGGTGGCGAGATGCGGCAGGTGGCGCGGCACGGGGGCGGGACCTCGGTGGAGGTGCTGCTCACCGAACTCGTCGCCGCCTGATCGGGCTGCGCCCGGACGGCGGGCCGGCCCGAGCGACCTGCTGCTGCGGGACCAACGGCCGGTGGTGCGGACCGGCGACACGATCCACGCTCGCGTCATGATCGTGGAGACCGTCGACCGGGACACCGTGC
This sequence comes from Pseudonocardia acidicola, assembly GCF_012911935.1. Lineage (GTDB taxonomy): Bacteria > Actinomycetota > Actinomycetes > Mycobacteriales > Pseudonocardiaceae > Pseudonocardia > Pseudonocardia acidicola. Next base: position 1,936 of record NZ_JAAXLA010000054.1, read on the forward strand.
GCGCGGCGCTCGAGCTCGCCTGCCGGGCCCCGTCGGTGCACAACTCGCAGCCGTGGCGCTGGCGTCTGGGCGAGTCCCGGGTGGACCTGTACGCCGACCTGCGCCGCTGGCTCCCCGCCACCGACCCGGACGGCCGGGACCTGCTGCTCAGCTGCGGCGCGGTGCTGCACCACCTGCGGTTGGCGCTCGGGTCGCTCGGCGTCGGCGCGCAGGTGCACCGGTTTCCCGATCCGGTGGAACCCGACCTGCTCGCGACCGTGGAGCTGAGCATGACGCCGACGGACCCCGACGAACCCGAGCTGGTCCTGGCGATGAACACCCGGCGGACCGACCGGCGCCGGTTCGGCGCGTGGCCGGTGCCCGCGACCCATCTCGACCGGCTGGTGGCACGGGCCGCCGAGCAGGGAGCCGTGCTGCGCGTGGTGTCCGACGCCGCCGTGCACCATGCCCTGGTCGCGGCGATCGCGCAGGCCGCCGAGCTGCAGGCCGCGGTGCCCGGGTACGAGACCGAGATCGGCGTGTGGAGCGGCGCCCGTGCCGCCTCGGACGGGGTGCCGGCGGGCGCGGTACCCCGGGACCCGACACGGTCCGAGGGGCCGCCGATGCGCCGGTTCGCCGATGCCGACCTCGACGAGCCGCGCGGCGACGAGCGGGACGCCGCGGCACTGCTGGTGCTCGGCACGTCGTCGGACGACCGGCTGTCCCAGCTGCGCGCCGGTGAGGCGATGAGCGCCGTGCTGCTGGAGGCGACGGCGCTGGAGCTGGCGAGCAGTCCGCTGAGCCAGCCGCTCGAGATCACGGGCACCCGTGAGCGGCTGGGTGCGGAGGTACTGCGCGGCACGCTGTCCCCGCAGCTCGTGTTCCGGGTGGGCTGGCCGCCGGCGATCGGCCCGGCCCCGGCCCGCACCCCGCGCCGGCCGCTCTACGAGCTGCTCGAGCCGATTCCCGGCTGAACGCACGGCGGGCGGGGCCTGCTCAGCCCGCCCACATCGGATCGGAACGCACCACCGGGATCGGGCACGGCGCGGACTGCGCCAGCAGCCGGCTGGTCGACCCGAGACGGCCGCCGCGACCGGGCGGCGCGGCGTGCAGCGTCACCGGGCGCCTCCGGAAGGGACGGGGCCGAAGGTCCCGAATCGCTAGCCCACGGTGAGGACCGCGGCCCCGGTGATGCGGTCGGCGGCCAGGTCGGCCAGCGCCTGGTCCGCCTCGGCCAGCGGGCGCGGCGACACGGTGGGCCGGATCTGCAGCGCGGCGGCGAGCCGGAGGAACTCCTCGCCGTCGGCGCGGGTGTTCGCGGTGACGCTGCGCAGCTGCCGCTCCCGGAACAGCTCGTCGGCATAGACCAGCCGGGGTATGTCGGACAGGTGGATCCCGGCGACCGCGAGCGTCCCGCCGGAGTCCAGCGCCCGCATCGCCACCGGGACCAGCTCGCCGACGGGTGCGAACAGCACCGCGGAGTCCAGCGGCTCGGGCGGGGCACCCGCGGCGGGGCCTGCCGACGCCGCGCCCAGCTCCAGGGCGAGCGCCCGGGCCGCGGCCGAGCGGGTGAGAACGTGCACCGTGGCGCCCTGCGCGATCGCGACCTGTGCGATGACGTGCGCCGACGCGCCGAAGCCGTACAGCCCCAGCCGCCCGCCCGGGGGCAGCTCGGCCCGGCGCAACGCCCGATAGCCGACGATCCCGGCGCACAGCAACGGAGCGGCGGTGACGTCGTCCACACCGTCGGGCAACCGGTAGGCGTAGGCCTCCGGGGCGAGGGTGTACTCGGCGTAACCACCATCGGCGTCCCAGCCCGTGAAGGTGGCGTCGGGGCACAGGTTCTCCCGCCCGGAGCGGCAGAACCGGCAGCTGCCGTCGGTGCCCCGAAGCCACGCCACCCCGATCCGGTCGCCGACGGCGAAGCGCTGCGCGCCGGGCCCGAGCGCGTCGACGACCCCGACGACCTCGTGCCCGGGCACGGTGCGGGGGCGGTGCGGCGGCAGGTCACCCTCGGCGAGGTGCAGGTCGGTGCGGCACACCCCGCAGGCCCGCACCCGGACCCGCACCTCCCCCGGGCCGGGCTCGGGATCGGGGAGCTCCGCAGCCACCAGGGGCTGGTCCTTCATCGGCCCCGGATGGTCGACCACCCACGCGCGCATCGGCCCTCCCACTCACGATCCGGCCACCCCGTCGACGGCGTCGACAGCGTAGGGCGACGGCGTCCACCCGGCCGGCGGTGCTCACCCGGCGCCGGTCGCCCCGGGGCCCGCCCGCCCGAGCGGAGGGGTGCCGTCCGGGCCCGGTCGCGGGCGCAGCGCCTGCACCTCGAGGGTCCGCATCAGGTCGGCCCGGGTGATCACCCCGACCAGCCGGTTCTGCTCGACGGCCACCGCGACGAGGTCGGTGGACGTGGACGGCGGCAGCGCGAGCAGCTGCTCCGCCGGCGCGTCGGGTCCGAGCAGGCGGGCCGCCGGCAGCGGACGCCCCGCGTCCTGCACGCGGGTCCGCAGCCGCGCATCGGCCCCGAGGCGGGCGAGATCGGTCAACGTCAGCTCACCGACCGGCCTGCCGTCGAAGTCGACGATCGGGAACCCGCGTTCGGCGGACCCGTGCCCGACGAGGTGCTCGACGAACGCCGCGACGGTCCACCAGCCGGGCGCCACCTGCGTGGCCGGGCGCATCACGTCACGCACCCGCAGCCCCGCCAGCCGTCCGCGCAGCGTCGCCGTGGACCGCTCCGCGACCGCCGACCGGGCGAGGAACCAGCCGACCACCGCGAGCCACAGCCCGTCCCAGCGGCCGCGCAGGAGCAGCACCACGCCCAGGACGGTCAAGCCGGACCCGAGCATCTGCCCGGCCAGCGTCGCCACCCGCCGGCCGCGTTCGCGGTCGCCGGTCAGCCGCCAGACCACCCCGTGCAGGACCCGGCCACCGTCCAGCGGCGAGGCGGGCAGCAGGTTGAACGCGCCGAGCAGCACGTTCATCACGGCGAGCCAGGACAGCCCGGCGAGGACGACCGCGGGCCAGTGCTGGTCGCGGCCGGCCAGCACGAGGCCCACCAGCGCCCCGCCGATCACGAGGCTGGTCAGCGGCCCGGCGACGGCGATCCCGGCTTGCGCGCCGGGCCGGGCAGGTTCGGACTCCATCTCCGACACGCCGCCGATGAGCCACAACGTCACCCGCCGGATCCGGATCCCGCACCGGCGCGCGACCACCACGTGCGCGAGCTCGTGCACCAGCACCGAGCCCATCAGCGCCGCCCCGGTGATGAGCCCGACCAGCCAGTACATCCCGGGATGCAGTCCCGGTGCCTGCGTGGGCAGCACCGTGAACGCCAGCAACTGGGCGATCAGGGCGACGACGAGCACTACCGACCAGTGCACCTCCACCGGCACCCCGGCGAACCGCCCGAGCCGAAGCGTCTGCCGCATCCGCGCACCTCCATCCCGCACTCGGCGCTCAGCCGTACGCCCGGGCGCCGCCCGGGTGCCGGACCACGGTGGCGCTCATGCGGCACCAGCGTCGCGGCGGCGCAGTCCCAGCAGCCCCAGGGCGGTCGACCCGGCCGCGACGGCGAGCAGCACCAGTAGCGGAGTCACGCTCCATGTTCCACCCGGTAGCCGCGGCAGGTGGGTGAACGGAGACAGGTCGAGCACCCACTGCGGCACCCGCAGCAGCGGGCCGATCTCCGCGATCAGCAGGAACGCCGTCAGTGCGGCCCACCCGGCCCCCACCCGGCGCGGCGCGAACCCGAACAGCGCGACGACCAGCCCGCCCAGCACCCAGGCGGCCGGGAGCTGCGCGAGCGCGCCCCCGACGAGGGCGGCCACCTGACGCGCGTCGCCGACGGCGATCCCGTAGGCCACCCCGGCGCCGAGCCCGGCCAGCGCCAGCAGTACCGCGCTTCCCAGCGCGGCGCAGGAAAGGTGGCCGGCGGCCCACCGGATGCGGCCGACGCCGGTGGCGAGCACCGATTCGGCGCGCCCCGTGCACTCCTCGGTGTACAGGTGCCGGGTGGCCTGCACCATGTACACCGCGGCCAGCATCCCGATCAGGGAGAGCTCGGCGGCCAGGAACGCGTCGGACAAGGCCTGCCGCCCGCCCAGCCGCATGATCAGATCCTGGGCCTGCGGGCTGTCCAGCATCCCCCCGGCCCCGGTCGCGACGTTGCCCAGCAGCGCGCCGAGCAGCAGCAGACCGGACGCCCAGGCGATCAACCCACCGCGCTGCAAACGCCAGGCCAGTGCGAACGGACTGCGCAGGCCGGGGGCGCCCCGGGCCGGGCCGGTCCGGTCGGGCAGCAGCCCGGCGTCGAGGTCGCGGTGCCCCGCCAGCCGGAACGCGAGCCCGGCCAGCAGCACGCCGGCCGCCGACGACGCGGCGAACACCCACCACCGGTCGCCGGCGAACGGCCGGACCTGCTGGCTCCAGCCGATGGGCGAGACCCAGGACAGCCAGGACGGGCCGCGGGCGCCGGCCGCGTCCCCGACGGCGCGCACCGCGAACGCCAGCCCGAGGGCGGCCGCGGACAGGCCGTTGGCCCCCCGGGCGCTGCGCGCCAGCTGCGCGGTAACGGCGCCGACGGCGGCGAACGCGATCCCCGCGGCCGCCCAGGCCAGCCCGAACGCGAGCGACCCGGCCACCGGGAGCCCGACGGCCATCAGGGCGACTGCGGTGATCAGGCCCAGTACGACGGCGGCACCGACCCCGACGAGCAGCGCGGCGGCCAGCACGGCGTGCCGGCCGACCGCTCCTGCGGCGAGCAACTCGAGCCGGCCCGCCTCCTCCTCGGTGCGGGTGTGCCGGACGACGGTGAGCATGGTCAGCACCGCGACCATCGCCGCCCCCCACGCCCCGAGCTTCCACAGCGCCAGCGCGCCCAGCGAGGCCGGATCGAACACCGGGCCGTAGATCGCCAGGAGCGACGGGGTCCCGTTGATCGCCAGCGCGGCGGCCACCCGGGACTCGACCGTGGGATACAGCGCGGCGGTCGCGGCGGCCGCCCCGGCCGCCGAGACCACGAACACGGTGATCCAGGCGGGCAGCAGCACGTGGTCGCGGCGCAGCGCCAGCCGTACCAGCGTGCCGGTCCCGGTGAGCGGGCCCCGCCCGGCGGCCGCGATCACCGGCCGCGGCCGGGCGGGCGACGCGGGCTGCCCGGTAGGTCCGGGTTCGGCCGCGACGACCGGCCCGCTCACAGCGCGCCGGTCCCGGCGCCGGCGACAGTGCCCTCGTCGCGGTAGTGCCGCAGGAACAGCTCCTCCAGCGTCGGCGGCCGGCTGGTCAGGCTGCGCACGCCGGCTCGGGTCAGCAGCGCCAACAGCTCGTCGAGGCCGCTGCCGTCGACGTCGCAGTGCACCCGGTTGCCCCGAACCTCGACGTGATGCACACCGGGCACGTCGTCCAGGTGCGGCACCTCGGTGGCCAGTTCCGCGGTCACCGCCGTCCGGGCGAGGTGACGCATCTCCTCGAGCGTTCCGGAGTCGACGCTGTGCCCGTGGCGGATGATGCTGACCCGGTCGCACAGCGCCTCGACCTCGCTGAGGATGTGGCTGGACAGCACGACGGTGCGCCCGGACCGGCGCTCCCGCTCGATGCAGCGCCGGAACTCCGCCTCCATCAACGGGTCCAGCCCGGCGGTCGGCTCGTCGAGCAACAGCAGCTCCACGTCGGAGGCCAGCGCCGCGATCAGCGCCACCTTCTGCCGGTTGCCCTTGGAATAGGTGCGGGCACGCCGCGTCGGGTCGAGCTCGAAGCGCTCCAGCAACTCGGCCCGCCGCTGCGGGTCGAGGCCACCGCGCAGCCGGCCGAGCAGGTCGATGATCTCGCCGCCGGTGAGCGTGGGCCACAGCGCGACCTCGCCGGGCACGTAGGCCAGCCGCCGGTGCAGGGTGACGGCGTCGCGCCACGGGTCGCCGCCGAGCACCTGCACCGTTCCGGCGTCGGCGCGGTACAGGCCGAGCAGGATGCGCAGCGTCGTCGTCTTGCCCGACCCATTGGGGCCGAGGAAGCCGTGTACCTCGCCGGTCTTGATCTCGAGGTCGAGACCGTCGAGCGCCCGGGTCGCGCCGAACGTCTTGACCAGACCGGACACCCGGATTGCGCGCGTCAGCGGCATCATGGGCCCGAGGCTAGGAATCTCCCCGGCCGGGCATGCAGAGGCCGAAGGCCCTCCACCGGTGGGCCGTTGCGACGGTCCGGACGGCCCACCCGGACCCGACACCCGGCCCTGGTGAGGCGCCGCCGCGACGCCGACCCTCGCCGGTGTGAACACCACCCCGACCACCGGGCGGATCCGATGCGACACCTGACCGTGCAGGACGTGATGACGCGCGACGTGCTCACCGCGCGCCCGGCGATGCCGCTCAAGGAGGTCGCCAGGGTCCTCAGTGAGCACCGCATCAGTGCCTTGCCCGTGCTGGACGTCGACGACCGGCTCGTCGGCGTGGTGTCCGAGCGCGACCTGCTCGCCAAGCACAGCGGTCAGCCGCCACACACGGCGCACTGGTGGCAGCCCCGGCAGGCTCATGACGAGGTGCGGCGAGCCGCGGGCGACACCGCGGGCGCGGTGATGAGCAGCCCGCCGGTCACCGTCGAACCGGATGCGATGCTGGCCCGGGCGGCGCGGCTGATGACCGAGCACGAGGTGAAACGGCTGCCCGTCGTCGACGCGCGCGGCACGCTCGTCGGCATCGTCGCCCGCCACGACCTGCTCGCCGCGTTCCTGCGTACCGACGGCGAGATCCGCGACGAGATCCGCACCGAGGTGTTCGCCCGCCAGCTGTGGGCCGACCCGGCCGGCGTCGAGGTCACGGTGGACGAGGGGCTGGTCACCCTGACCGGCACGGTTGACACCCGCAGCACCGCCGAACTGGCGGAGCGGCTCGTCCGCCGGGTGGACGGGGTCATCGACGTGGTCAGCTCGCTGGGCTACCGGATCGACGACAGCCCGACCACGCGGCGCCGCTGACCGTCGGGGACGAAGGTCCCTACCGGCCCCGGCACGTGTGCCCTAGCGTCGCGCCGTTACCGGCGAGGGAGGCGCGATGACGGCCACGGTCCCGAAGGTGACCCCGCAGGTCATCACCAGCCGCCCGTACCCCGTCCGGCACGCCGCCAAGGGGACCGTGCTGCTGCGGTACCTGCGCACCACCGATCACAAGGAGATCGGGATCCTCTACGTCATCGCGTCGCTGTTGTTCTTCCTGACCGGCGGCCTGATGGCGATGCTGATGCGCGCCGAACTGGCCCGTCCGGGCCTGCAGTTCCTGTCCACCGAGCAGTACAACCAGCTGTTCACCATGCACGGCACGATCATGCTGCTCCTCTACGCGACGCCGATGGCCTTCGCCTTCGCCAATCTGGTGCTGCCGCTGCAGATCGGTGCCCCCGACGTCGCGTTCCCCCGGCTGAACGCGCTCTCGTTCTGGCTGTTCCTGTTCGGCGGGCTGATCGTCATGAGCGGGTTTCTGACCCCCGGTGGCGCGGCGGACTTCGGCTGGTTCGCCTACAGCCCGCTGAACGACGCGATGCACTCCCCCGGTGTCGGGGGAAATCTGTGGATCACCGGGCTGACGCTGAGCGGTGTCGGCACCATCCTCAGTGCCGTCAACTTCATCACCACGGTGGTCTGCCTGCGCGCGCCGGGGATGACGATGTTCCGGATGCCGCTGTTCACCTGGACGCTGTTCGTGACGAGCATCCTGGTGCTGATGGCCTTCCCGGTGCTCGCCGCCGCGCTGCTGTGCCTGCTGGGCGACCGGCTGCTGGGTGCGCACGCCTTCGACCCGGCCAACGGCGGCGCGATCCTCTGGCAGCACCTGTTCTGGTTCTTCGGCCACCCCGAGGTCTACATCGTCGCGCTGCCCTTCTTCGGCATCATCTCCGAGATCGTCCCGGTGTTCAGCCGCAAACCGCTGTTCGGCTACAAGGGCCTCGTGTTCGCGACCATCGCCATCGCGGTGTTGTCGATGGCGGTGTGGGCGCACCACATGTTCGCCACCGGCGCGGTCCTGCTGGCCTTCTTCTCGCTCACCACGTTCCTCATCGCGGTGCCCACCGGCATCAAGTTCGTGAACTGGATCGGCACCATGTGGCGCGGGAAACTCACCTTCGAGACACCGATGCTGTTCGCGATCGGGTTCCTGATCACGTTCCTGCTCGGCGGGCTCACCGGGATCCTGCTGGCCTCCCCGCCGCTGGACTTCCAGGTCTCCGACTCCTACTTCGTGGTCGCGCACTTCCACTACGTGCTGTTCGGCACCATCGTGTTCGCCACCTACGGCGGGATCTACTTCTGGTTCCCGAAGGTGACCGGCCGGATGATGGACGAGACCCTCGGAAAGATCCACTTCTGGACCACGTTCGTCGGCTTCCACCTGACGTTCCTGGTGCAGCACTGGCTGGGCGCGGAGGGCATGCCCCGCCGGTACGCGGACTACCTGCCCACCGACGGGTTCACCACGCTCAACACCGTCTCCTCGATCGGCGCTTTCCTGCTCGGCGCGTCGGTGCTGCCGTTCCTGTGGAACATCGCCCACAGCTACCGCTACGGCCGGGTCGTGACCGTCGACGACCCCTGGGGGTACGGCAACTCGCTGGAATGGGCCACCTCCTGTCCCCCGCCGCGGCACAACTTCACCGAACTGCCGCGCATCCGCTCCGAACGGCCGGCCTTCGACCTGCACTACCCGCACCTCGTCGCGCGGGCTCGTGCGGAGGCCCATACGAGTCGCAGGTCAGGCCGGGTGCCCCTGCGACAAGGGTGACGAAGGGCCCTGTGAGAGCGACACGGGGCGGCGCAGCCTCGTCGTCACGGGGGGTCGGGACGCGGCCCCGTGACGACGAGAGGTGAACGAGATGTCGAGCATCGAGCGGCGCGATCGGATGGAGCCGGCCGGCTTGTTCGACCGGATGGACCGGTTCTTCGACGACTGGATGCAGGCCACACCCGCGCGCCGGATGTTCCCGTTCGCGCTCTGGCCCGGTGAGGACATCCTGCGGGTGGACGAGTACCGCGAGGGAGACACCCTGGTCATCCGGGCCGACCTGCCCGGCATCGACCCGGACAAGGACGTCACCGTCTCGGTGAGCGACGGGGTGCTGCGCATCGACGCGCAGCGCTCCCACGAGGAGAAGGTCGAGAAGCGCGGGTACCGGCGCCAGGAACTGCGCTACGGCAGCTTCCACCGCGCGCTCACCCTGCCCGAGGGGGTCACCGACGCCGACGTCTGCGCGACGTACACCAACGGCGTCCTGGAGATCCGGATCCCGATGCCCGAGGCTCCCGCACCCGCGGAACCGAAGAAGATCGCGATCTCGAAGAGCTGACCCCGGCACAGCACGACCGGCCCGCCGAACACGGGCGGGCCGTTCGTGGCGCCCGGACCTCAACCGGCCGGTGCGATGACTCCGTACCGGCCGTCGTAGCGACGGTAGAGCAGGTGGCCGCGGTGGCTGTCCTCGTCCCGGTAGAACAGGAACGGCAGGCCGCTCAGGCCGAGCCGGTCGATCGCCTGCTCGGTCGTGAGCGGCGGTGCGGGATGCCCACTGATCGACACGGTGGCCGTGTGCGGGGCCACCTGGTCCGGCTGCGGGTGCAGCTGCGCCAGCCGGGGGCCGGCGACGTCGCGGTAGAGCACACTGTCCTGCCCGCTGCCCGCCTCGGTGAACAGGTGGAAGTCGTAGTCGCACCCCTCCATCTCGGCCAGCGCCTCGTCCACCGAGCACGTCGCGAGGCGGTAGGACTTGCGCCGCGACACCCGGGCCCCGGGCCCCTGCTGGGTGCCGGGGGCATCGCGGCCCTCGCCTCGGCTGTGCCGGTAGCGGTCCGTGTGCGCCTGTTCGAGCCGGCGCCGCAGCCGGGCGGCCAGCAGGTCGGCGGCCTCGGCGGCGGTGCCGGCGGTGACCTGCACCCGCAGCAGCCGGCCGCCCAGATCGACGTTGGCCTGGGCGACCATCGGATGTGTGACGGCCGGGTCGGGTAGTCGGGTGAGCCGGATCCGGACGCCGAGCACCGGCTCGGGGGCCGGCCGCAGCAGCGCCACGATCGTGCGCTGCAGATAGCCGAGCGCCCCGACCGGTAGCTCCCCGTGCCCGGAGGTCTCGACCACCGGTACGTCGGCCCTCACGCCACGAACTCCCATCGGTTCTCCCCTCCGGCACGTCATGAATCCCGCAGCGGGTCGATCACGAACGCGTCGGGGGCACGCCGCGGGCTGCCGGCAGCGCGCCCCGAGGCCCAGCCCAGTCGGATCAGCAGTTGCGGGGTCCCGGTCAGGCCCAGCCGGACACGGAGCCGCTCGCGCAGCCCCGGGACGTCCAGCACGGTGCCGATGACCGACCCGGCCAGCCCGGCCGCGGTGGCCGTGAGCAGCACGTCCTGGGTGCTGCGGCCGGTCTGCACCGCGTCCGTCCGGGTGTCCTGGTCGGTCCCGACGACGATCAGCACCCGGCCGCTCAGGGCTGCGGTGAGCTCGCCCGGTTCCGCGACCGGCATCGGGTCGGCGAACAGGCCCGGTAGCGGCTGCCCGGGGCCCGCCGGGGTGCGGCGGGGGACGCCGTCGTGCTCGGCGGCGCCCGGGGTGCGCACCCAGCGGGCGAGCTCCGCGCGGGCCTCCTCGTCGGCGGCGAGCCGGCTCGCACCGTCCGCGAGCACCTCGGCGAGGGCGGCGAGCCGGCCGGGGCGGTCGATCCGCCGGACGTGCACGCCGGGCCGCGCGCCGACGGCGAGCAGCCGCCGCAGGGTCTGCGCCGCGACCGGACGCCGGGTGTAGGGCCCGCGGTGGCAATGCCGGTGCGCGACCGCGGCGTAGCGCTCCTCGGTCGCCCGGGTGGGCGCCTCCAGCCCGACCGCCCGCACCGTCGCCACGTGCCAGGGCTGCCGGCCGTCGGGCAGCAGGGTGATCCCGGGCCGGTAACCCAGGTGCCGCATCGCCAACTCGAGATTCGTGACCGCCGCCCCGCAGGACACCAGCAGGCCGCGGGCGCCGGGATCGAGCCGGTCGAGGCGGCGCCGCGGGTCCGCGTACAGCTCCACCCGGCCGGGCAGCATCCGCAGCGACCACGGTTGGGTGTTCAGGATCGAGGGAGCGGCCCGGACCGCCGCGACGAGCACCCCGTGCTGCGGACCGCTCCATCCCACCGGCGGCCAGCGCCGCTGCCCGCCGGGGGCGATCAGCTGCCCCGACACCACGTCACTCAGCGGGCGGGCGCCGCGGGTACCGGCACCCGGCCCGAACACCTCGCAGTCCCGGCCGTCCGCGCCGTCCCGCCTGTCAGTGCCATGTCCGTCCTCGACCCGTCGGCACACACCTGCGGGGCAGCCTCCGACGCGGGCACCGCCGGACGGCACCGGCGGAGGGCCCCGGCCGCGGGGGCCGATGGTCCCTGGCCGTGGTCCGCCGCGGGCGGGACCTGCGGCCCTGTTCGGTGGCGGCCCCACCGGGCGAGCCTGAGCCGGTCAGCGGCCGCGTCCGGCGAGGAGGACCCGATGAGCGACGTGCTGGTGGCCTACGCGACGAGGTCGGGCGCGACCGCGGAGATCGCGGAGGCGATCGCCACCGAGCTGCGCGCGTGCGGGCTGGACACCGACGTGCGCGCGGCCGGGTCGGTCCACGACCTCGACGGGTACCGCGCGGTCGTGCTGGGCAGCGCGCTGTACCTGCGCCGGTGGCGCCCGGACGCGGTCCGTTTCCTGCGCCGGCACGTCGCGGCGCTGAGCGATCGCCGGGTGTGGCTGTTCCATTCCGGCCCGTGCGGCCGCGACCGCGACGCCCCGCAGCCCGAGCCCGCGGTGGTGCGCCGCCGGCGCCGGTCGCTGGACTGCGACCCGCCCGTCACGTTCGGCGGCAAGCTCGATCCGGCCACCGCCCGCGGCTTCTTCGCCCGCCGGATGGCGACCGGCGAGCTGGCCGGCGACTTCCGGGACTGGACCAGGATCCGCGCCTGGGCCCGCGGGATCGCCGCCGAGCTCGGGGCCCGTGTCGACCGCTGACCCGGCCCCGCCACCTCGAGCCGAGGTCCGCGGAGAGCGCGGCAGCTGCTCACCCCGGGGCGGTCAGGGATCGACCAGGCCCATCCGCGCCGCGAGCCGTGGCAGCGCGGTCTCCAAGGCCCCGGTGGCGACATCCCACGAGTGCCGGCCGGGCAGCGTGAGCAGCTCCACCTGCATGCCGGCGCGCCGCACGGCGGCGACCACCCGCGCGGCCTGCGGCCCGTAGACGTCGTCGTCCCGGCCGACCGCGACGATGCCCGTGCTGTCGGGGAACCTCGACCCGGCCAGGATGTCCAGCGGGTTGACCGCGCGGAACCGCGTGTCGTCACCGCCGTAGGTCGCCGCCACCGTCTTCGCACGACCGCCCAGCGACGGCTCGTCCTGCCCGGAGATGTCGAGGAAGGTCGGATACACCAGCGGGCGGCGCACCGCGAGCTGCAACGCGCACGTGCCGCCGTAGGAGAAGCCGCCGATCGCCCGGTGCCGCGGGTCCGGATCCGCCTGCAGGTGCGCGGCCACCCAGGCCGGCACGTCATCGGCCAGGTAGGTCTCCGCGTTGCCCAGCCGGGAGTCCAGGCACAGCGGGTTGGCCAGCGACGACCCCGTCGCGTCCGGCATCACGACGATCGGCGCGAGACCGGCGTGCCGGGCCGCGAAGCGGTCCAGCACCCCGGCCATCCGCCCGGCGAGCAGCCAGTCCTGCGGGACACCGGGCTGGCCGGCGACCAGCACGAGCACCGGCAGCAGCGGCCGCGGCGAGACCAGGTAGGCCGGCGGCAGGTACACCGACGCGGGCCGGGCCGCAAACCCCGACACCGGGGCCGGGATGTCGACCAGCGCCACCTTCCCGGTCGGAGGCATCCCCGGCGGCGGCCGCCACACCCGCGACACCGGTTCCCCCGGGCCGGGGGTGACGACGGGGCCGTTGCGGGCGACGGCCCCGAGGTCGATCTCGTTGGCCGCCGGGACACCGAGCACCGCGCCCAGGGTCGGCCGGTACTCGTACACCGCGTTGATCTTCACACCGACCACGGCGAGCACCAGCAGTACGGCGGGCACGGTGGCGGCGCGCCGCCACCACGGCGCCGACCACCAGTTGGCCACGGCCAGCACGATCGCGAGCAGCATGACCGCGGCCCAGACCAGGATCCGGATCGGCAGCGCGTCGGGGAACGGCTGCCAGATCGCCAGCACGGCGTCGGCCGCCGCGACGGCGAGCAGCGCGCCGCCGACGCAGGCCGGCACCACCCACCGCCACCAGCGGCGGCCGCGCCGGACGAGCAGGAACGCCATCGCCAGCGCGCCCAGCACGGTGATGGTCGTGGGCACCGGGCCGAAGACCAGCGACGACTCCAGCAGCCAGGTCGCGACCGGACTCCCCTTCCCCGTGGCGGACAACGGCGGCGCCGAGGGTAGCGACCGGCCGCGGCGGACCTGATCCCGGTCGCAGGAGTCCGGCGCGGCGCCGGGGCAATCTACACCCCGGTGCGCGGCGTCGGGTTCATCGCGGCGATCCCGACGTCACCGAGCGGGACGATCCCGCGCCGGCTGTTGCCGGAGGCCGGCGCGCCGACAGCGCCCCCGCCACGGTGAGCAGACCGATCGAGCCGAGGACCGCCAGCAGCGGGACCGTCCAGCCGCCGGTGGCCTCGTGCACGGTGCCGATGACGGTGGGTCCGGCTGCGGCCACCGCGTAGCCGCCACCCTGGACCAGCGCGGACATGCTGCGGTTCTCGGCGAGGCTGCGCGCCCGCAACACGATCATCGAGAAGATCACGGTGATCCCGCCGCCCTGCGCGGCCCCGCCGAGCCCGCACCACAGCGGCCACCACTGCGGGGCCAGCAGCAGCCCCAGCGGCAGCGCGGACCAGCCCGCACACACCACCAGCAGGACCGGGCGCGGCGGCCACAGCCGCAGCAGCGCCGGCACGCCGAAGGCCCCCACGACCGCCGCCACCTGGAAGACCGACGAGCTCAATCCGGCGGCGCTGCCGCTGAGCCCGCGCTCGTCGCGCAGCAGCAGCGGCAGCCAGGCCGTCACCCCGTAGTAGGCGAAGGCCTGCCCGGCGAACGCGGCCGTCAGCCCCCACACGACGGGGCGGCGCCACCACACGGGATGCCGGTCGGACTCGGGGTCGGCGTCGGCCGCGGCCTGTGCGGGGCCCCCGCGCGGGCGGCCCCGGGTGGCGCCCCACCAGACGAGGGCGGCGGCCACCACCAGCACACCCCAGGAGACCAGGGCCGCTCGCCAGCCCACCGCGGCGGCGATCGGCACGGTCAGCGACAGGGTGAGCATGGATCCGACGTTGAGCGCCGCGGTGTAGGTGCCGAGCACGGCGCCCGCGCGATGCGACAGATCGCGCCCGATCACCACCGGAACGGCCACGTTGCCGACGGTGATCGCGATGCCGATGATCAGGGTGCCGGCCAGCGCGGCCGGCACCCCGTCGACGGAGCGCACCACGATGCCGGCGAGCAGGGCGGCCAGCGCGATCAGTACCCCGCGCTCGAGCCCGGCACGGGCGAGCAGCCACGCCGCCAGCGGCGTCGCCACCCCGAAACACAGCACCGGCAGACTGGTCAGCAGGCCGGCGGTACCGGCGCCGATCCGCAGGTCGGCGGTGATCGCGTCGAGTACCGGGGACACCGCGACGATCGGCCCGCGCAGGTTGATCGCGAGCAGGACGATGCCCACGACGAGCAGAGTCGCGGAGGCCGGGGGCAGATCGTGACGTGTGCGCGGGCCGGTCACCGGGTGCCGGCGCCGGGCAGGGGCCGCTCCGTCGGGACCGGCACCAGCCGGGTCGTCACGCGGCCAGGTGTCGGACCAAGTATCACCGCCTCATCCTTCTCACCTGCTACGGCGTGGCGCAGCCCGCGGTGAGCAACGTCGCGGTGAGGTACGTCGCTCCGGCCGCCCGGCGCAGCTGCGGCGGCGCGCCTGCACGGGGCGCCGCGAAGGCCCGATCAAGCACGTTCACCCCGGACCGGGCATCCGACGTTCGAAGCGGGTGGGAGCGGGTACGCCGCAGCCCACCACCGTCCCGCCCCGCAGGAGCAGCCCATGACCACCGTGCGGCCCGCGCCCGTTCCCACGCGTCCGTACCCGGCGCGCCGCGCCCCGAAGGGCAGCCGGCTGCTGAAGATGGTGCGCACCACGGACCCCAAGGACATCGCGATCCTGTACCTGGTCACGTCGTTCGGCTTCTTCCTGCTCGGTGGCGCCATGGCGCTGCTGATGCGCGCCGAACTGGCCCGTCCGGGGCAGCAGTTCCTGTCCAACGAGCAGTACAACCAGCTGTTCACCATGCACGGCACGATCATGCTGCTGCTGTACGCGACGCCGATCCTGTTCGGGTTCGCGAACTACATCGTGCCGCTGCAGATCGGCGCCCCGGACGTGGCGTTCCCGCGGCTGAACGCCTTCTCCTACTGGCTGTTCCTGTTCGGCGGGCTGATCGTCATGAGCGGGTTCCTCACCGCAGGCGGCGCCGCCGACTTCGGGTGGTTCGCCTACAGCCCGCTGCACGACGCCATGCACTCGCCGGGGCCCGGCGGAGACCTGTGGGCGATGGGCCTCATCCTGTCCGGGCTGGGCACCATCCTGGGTGCGGTCAACTTCATCACCACGGTGGTCTGCCTGCGCGCGCCGGGGATGACGATGTTCCGGGTACCGCTGTTCACCTGGACGGTGTTCGTGACGGCGATCCTCATCCTCATCGCGTTCCCGGTGCTCACCGCCGGACTGTTCGGGATGGAGGCCGACCGGCACCTCGGCGCGCACGCCTTCGACCCGGCCAACGGCGGCGCGATCCTCTGGCAGCACCTGTTCTGGTTCTTCGGCCACCCCGAGGTCTACATCGTCGCGCTGCCCTTCTTCGGCATCATCTCCGAGATCATCCCGGTGTTCAGCCGCAAACCGCTGTTCGGCTACAAGGGCCTCGTGTTCGCGACCATCGCCATCGCGATGCTGTCCGGGGCGGTGTGGGCGCACCACATGTACGC
This sequence comes from Pseudonocardia acidicola, assembly GCF_012911935.1. Classification (GTDB taxonomy): domain Bacteria; phylum Actinomycetota; class Actinomycetes; order Mycobacteriales; family Pseudonocardiaceae; genus Pseudonocardia; species Pseudonocardia acidicola. The sequence continues at coordinate 17,918 of NZ_JAAXLA010000054.1, forward strand.
CACCGGCGCGGTCCTGCTGGCCTTCTTCTCCTTCACCACCTTCCTCATCGCGGTGCCCACCGGCATCAAGTTCGTCAACTGGATCGGCACCATGTGGAAGGGGAAGCTGAGCTTCGAGACAGCGATGCTGTTCGCGTTGGGCTTCCTGATCACGTTCCTGCTCGGCGGTATGACCGGCGTGATGCTGGCCTCCCCGCCCCTGGACTTCCACATGTCCGACTCGTACTTCGTCGTCGCCCACTTCCACTACGTGCTGTTCGGCACCATCGTGTTCGCCACCTACGGCGGGATCTACTTCTGGTTCCCGAAGATGACCGGCCGGATGATGGACGAGACCCTCGGAAAGATCCACTTCTGGACCACGTTCGTCGGCTTCCACACCACCTTCCTGGTACAGCACTGGCTGGGCAACCAAGGCATGCCCCGCCGCTACGTGGACTACCTGCCCACCGACGGGTTCACCACGCTCAACACGATCTCGTCCATCGGCGCGTTCATCCTCGGCGCGTCGGTGCTGCCGTTCCTGTGGAACATCGCCCACAGCTACCGCTACGGCCGGGTCGTGACCGTCGACGACCCCTGGGGGTACGGCAACTCGCTGGAATGGGCCACCTCCTGCCCGCCGCCGCGGCACAACTTCACCGAACTGCCGCGCATCCGCTCCGAACGGCCCGCCTTCGACCTGCACCACCCCGACCTCGCGGCCCGCTGGCGGGCCGAGGCCCACGTCGGCGTGCAGGGCCGTCCCGAACCCGCGCTGTCCGAGGTCGGCGCGAAGACACTCGCCGAGGAGGAGCACCCGCCGGACCCGCGCGACCACTGACCGGCCGGCACGGATCGGCGTCGCCGACGTGATCTGTGCCGCACGCCACCCGTTCCGCGGCTTGCACACTTAGTAGGACGTCCGACTATATTTACTTGGACGTCCTACGGTTCATGGGAGTGATCCGAACCTCCGACCAGGGCGCCGCCGATGACTCGGTGCGACGAGAAGAGGTGCGCAGAATGGCCGAGCTGCACGTGCCCGCCCATCCGGTCCGGTTCGTCACCGCGGCGAGCCTGTTCGACGGCCACGACGCCGCGATCAACATCATGCGACGGATCCTGCAGAAGCAGGGCGCCGAGGTCATCCACCTCGGGCACAACCGCTCGGTCGACGAGGTCGTCGCCGCGGCCGTCCAGGAGGACGCGCACGGCGTCGCCATCAGCTCCTACCAGGGCGGGCACGTCGAGTACTTCACCTACCTGGTCGAGCTGCTGCGCGAGCGCGGCGCCGGCCACGTCAAGGTCTACGGCGGCGGGGGCGGGGTCATCGTGCCCGCGGAGATCGAGCTGCTGCACTCCCGCGGCGTCGCGCGCCTGTTCTCCCCCGAGGACGGCCAGCGCCTCGGGCTGCCGGGGATGATCAACATCATGATCCGGGAGTGCGACGTCGACCTCGCCGCCACCCCGCCGGACTCCTACGACGGCCTGTTCGCCGGAGAGCACCGCACGCTGGCTCGCGCGCTCACCCTGGCCGAGGCCGGACGGTTGCCCGACGAGGTCCGCGAGCGCATCGCGAAGGCCACCGAGCAGCGCCCGGTGCCCGTACTGGGCATCACCGGCACCGGCGGTTCCGGCAAGTCCTCGCTGACCGACGAGCTGGTCCGCCGCTTCCGGCTGGACCAGGAGGACAAGCTGCGCATCGCGGTGCTCGCCGTCGACCCGACCCGGCGCCGGGGCGGCGGAGCACTGCTCGGCGACCGGATCCGGATGAACAGCCTGACCGGCGAGCAGGTGTTCTTCCGCTCGATGGCCACCCGCGGCGCCGACGGCCAGCTCCCCGAGCAGCTCGGCGACGCCATCGCGGTGCTCAAGGCCGCCGGGTTCGACCTGGTCGTCGTGGAGACCCCGGGCATCGGCCAGGGCGACGCCGGCATCGTGCCGTTCGTCGACCGCTCGCTGTACGTGATGACGCCGGAGTTCGGCGCCGCGTCGCAGCTCGAGAAGATCGACATGCTGGACTTCGCCGACGTCGTCGCGATCAACAAGTTCGAGCGCCGCGGTGCCGAGGACGCCCGCCGCGACGTGGCGCGGCAACTCATCCGCAACCGGGACGAGTTCGGCGCCGCCTGGGAGGACATGCCGGTCTTCGGCACCAGCGCCGCGACGTTCAACGACGACGGCGTCACCGCGCTCTACCGGCACCTCACCGGGCTGCTCGGCGAGAACGGCCTGACCGTGCACGAGGGCCGGCTGCCCACGACCGAGCGCAAGACCTCCAGCGAGCACGCCGCGATCATCCCGCCGCAGAAGAGCCGGTATCTCGCCGACATCGCCGCGACCGTCCGCGGCTACCACGAGCAGACCGCGAAGCAGGCCGACGCCGCCCGCGAACGCCAGCACCTGCGCACCGCCAAGGCCGCGCTGCAGAAGGCCGGCGCCGAGGCCGGCGGCATCGACGCCGTGCTGGAGTCCGCGGAGAAGGCCCTCGACCCGCAGGCCGCCGCGCTGCTCGACGAGTGGCCCCAGGTCGTCGAGGACTACTCCGGCGACGAACTGGTCGTGCGGGTCCGCGACAAGGAGCTGCGCACCACGCTCACCCGCGAGACCCTGTCCGGCAGCCGGGTCCGCCGGGTCGCGCTGCCGAGGTTCACCGAGGACCCGGAGCTGCTGCGGTTCCTGCGCCGGGAGAACCTGCCGGGCAGGTTCCCGTTCACCGCCGGGGTGTTCGCGTTCAAGCGCGAGGGCGAGGACCCGGCCCGCATGTTCGCCGGTGAGGGCGACGCGTTCCGCACCAACAGGCGGTTCCGGTACCTGTCCGCCGACTCCGAGGCCAAGCGGCTGTCGACCGCGTTCGACTCGGTGACGCTCTACGGCCGCGACCCCGACACCCGCCCCGACGTCTACGGCAAGGTCGGCACCTCGGGTGTCTCGATCGCGACGCTCGAGGACATGAAGGTGCTCTACGACGGGTTCGACCTGACCTCCCCGACCACCTCGGTCTCCATGACGATCAACGGCCCGGCGCCGACGATCCTGGCGTTCTACCTCAACACCGCGATCGACCAGCAGGTGGACAAGTTCGAGGCCGAGCACGGCCGTGCGCCGTCGGCCGAGGAGCGCGCGGAGCTCGCCGCCTTCGCCCTGGCCAACGTGCGCGGCACGGTGCAGGCCGACATCCTCAAGGAGGACCAGGGCCAGAACACCTGCATCTTCTCCACCGAGTTCTCGCTGCGGATGATGGCCGACATCCAGGAGTGGTTCATCCAGCACAAGGTGCGGAACTTCTACTCGGTGTCGATCTCCGGCTACCACATCGCCGAGGCCGGGGCGAACCCCATCAGCCAGCTCGCCTTCACCCTGGCCAACGGGTTCACCTACGTCGAGAGCTACCTCGCGCGCGGGATGGACATCGACGACTTCGCGCCGAACCTGTCGTTCTTCTTCTCCAACGGCATGGACGCCGAGTACTCGGTGATCGGCCGGGTGGCGCGGCGGATCTGGGCCGTGGCGATGCGCGAGCGCTACGGCGCGAACGAGCGCTCGCAGAAGCTGAAGTACCACGTACAGACCTCCGGCCGGTCGCTGCACGCGCAGGAGATGAACTTCAACGACATCCGCACGACGCTGCAGGCGCTGTGCGCGCTCTACGACAACGCGAACTCGCTGCACACCAACGCTTACGACGAGGCGATCACGACGCCGACCGAGTCCTCGGTGCGCCGGGCGATGGCCATCCAGCTGATCATCAACCGCGAGTGGGGCCTGTCGATGAACGAGAACCCGCTGCAGGGCTCGTTCATCATCGACGAGCTGACCGACCTGGTCGAGGAAGCGGTGCTCTCCGAGTTCGACGCGATCGCCGAGCGCGGCGGCGTGCTGGGTGCGATGGAGACCGGCTACCAGCGCGGCAAGATCCAGGACGAGTCGATGCTCTACGAGCACCGCAAGCACGACGGCACGCTGCCGATCATCGGGGTAAACAGGTTCACCAGGCCCGACACCGACGACGACGAGCCGTTCGAGATCGAGCTGGCCCGGGCGACCGAGGACGAGAAGAAGTCCCAGCTCGACCGGCTGGCCGACTTCCAGGCCCGGCACGCCGATTCCGCGCAGGTCGCGATCCGCCGGTTGCAGGACGCGGCCACCGGCGACGGCAACGTCTTCGCCGAGCTGATGAGCGCGGCGCGGGTCTGCTCGCTCGGCCAGCTCACCGAGGCGTTCTTCGAGGTCGGCGGCCAGTACCGGCGCAACATGTAGCCGGCGCCGTGGTGGCCTGCCACGTCGGCGGTGTTCAGCTACCGGTGAGCCGGACACCGCCGCGCGCGGCATGCTGCATCCGCAGCCAGGTGCCGTCGGTGATCCGGGAGTGATACGCCCGGTGGCCTGCGGTGCCGGGTGGCCAGGTGGCGAGGAACTCCGCCGCCCACCGTCCGGTGTCGTAGCGGACCGGCAGGGCGTCGAACCGCAGCCCGTCCAGCTCGATGCCGTAGAGGCTGTCCGCAGGTGTCCCGGAGTCGGCGGAGAGCCGGGTGATGACCCCGTGGCGGCGGCCGGTGAAGTTCGGCAGCCCGGCGGACCCGTTGTTCGCAACCAGGTACCGGCGACCGTCGCGCTCGACGTCCTGGGCATGCGGCAGCCCGGTGTGGGTGCAGCAGACGACCTCGACGTCGGCGCGGGTGAACCAGGCGAGGACCTGCTCGCTGCCGGTGGGGACGCCGGACCAGCCGGTCCGCGCCCGGACGTCCGGGTCGCCCGGTTCCACGGCTTCCAGGGCGAGCTTCCACCCGGCGAGGGATTCGAGGTCTCCGTGCACGATCCCGACCCGGCGCCCGCCGACGGTGGCGGTCAGATGACGGGGCAGCGCGGCGAGCCGGGCCGGCTGCTCGGGAAAGCCTGCGACGGTGCCGCGGAGCCGCTCGACCACGGCGTTGGAGTCGGCCACCACGTGGTCGCCGATGTAGTCGGGGTAGTCGCAGCCACAGCCCAGGTTCGCCTCGGCCGCAGTCAGGGCGTACTCGATGTTGCCCAGCGTCGCCCGGCAGGCGAGCACCCCCTCGGTGATCGCGGCGAACGCCGGGGGGTCGGCGTCGAGGTAGTGGAAGTCCCCGTTGAACACGATCTCCGGCGGTACCGGCTCCGCGGCCGCGCGTTCGACGACCGCGTCCAGGGCACCGGTGTTGCCGTACAGTCCGCCGACCACGTACAGCGTGACGGCCTCGAACGCCGCCGGCCCGGCGAGGTCCTCGGGCCGGTAGCGGTAGGCCGGCGGGCAACTGCGCCCCGGACCGGACACGGCTACGTCGTCCCGGCCGCGACCAGCTCGGCCAGCAGGGCACGGACCCGGGCCTCGATGTCGTCACGGATCGGGCGCACCCCGGCGACGTCCGTGCCGGCCGGGTCGGCCAGCTCCCAGTCCAGGTAGCGCTTGCCGGGGAAGACCGGGCAGGCGTCCCCGCAGCCCATGGTGACGACCACGTCCGCGGCCTGCACGGCGTCGGTGGTGAGCCGCTTCGGGAACTCGGCCGACAGGTCGATGCCGATCTCGTCCATGGCCGCCCGGACGGCCGGGTTGATCTCGTCGGCGGGCGCGGAGCCCGCCGAGGTGACGCGCACGGCCCCGTTCGCGTGGTGCTGCAGCAACGCCGCCGCCATCTGGGAGCGGCCGGCGTTGTGCACGCAGACGAACAGCACCTCGGGGACGGCGGTGGGGTTGTCGGTCATGGGGCTTCTCCGGTGAGGGGGCGGCGCGTCCAGCGGCGGCGGGCGGCGAGGGAGACGTAGACCAGCGCGACGAGGACCGGGACCTCGATCAACGGGCCGACGACCCCGGCCAGGGCCTGCCCGGAGGCGACCCCGAAGGTCGCGATGGCGACCGCGATGGCGAGCTCGAAGTTGTTGCCGGCCGCGGTGAACGCCAGCGTGGTGCTGCGCTCGTAGCTCAGCCCGATCGCCTTGCCGAGTGCGTTCGACCCGGCCCACATGATCGCGAAATAGGCGAGCAGCGGCAGCGCGATGCGGGCGACGTCGACCGGCCGGCTGGTGATCGCGTCGCCCTGCAGGGCGAACAGGACGACGATGGTGAACAGCAGCCCGTAGAGCGCGAACGGGCCGACCCGCGGCAGGAACCGGGCCTCGTACCAGTCCCTCCCCTTGGCCCGCTCGCCGAGCCGGCGCGACAGGTACCCGGCGACCAGCGGCACCCCCAGGAAGATCAGCACGGAGCGGGCGATGTCCCAGGAGGACACCGTGAGGTCGGCCTGCGGCAGCCCCAGCCAGCCGGGCAGCACATCCAGGTAGAACCAGCCCAGCCCGGCGAACGCGATCACCTGGAACACCGAGTTGAGCGCGACGAGCACGGCGGCGGCCTCGCGGTCCCCGCAGGCCAGGTCGTTCCAGATGATCACCATGGCGATGCAGCGGGCCAACCCGACGATGATCAGGCCGGTGCGGTATTCGGGCAGGTCGGGCAGCATCAGCCAGGCCAGCGCGAACATCAGCGCCGGGCCCAGCACCCAGTTCAGCACCAGCGACGAGACCAGCAGCCGCCGGTCCCCGGTCACCGTGTCCAGCCGGTCGTAGCGGACCCTGGCCAGCACCGGGTACATCATGATCAGCAGGCCGAGCGCGATCGGCAGCGAGACGCCGTCGACCGAGACGGCATCCAGCGCCGGGCCGATCCCGGGGATCCAGCGTCCGGCGAGTAGCCCGGCGACCATCGCAGCGATGATCCACACCGGCAGGAACCGGTCCAGGGTCGCCAGCTTCGCGACGACCCCGGGTGCGCCGGCATCGGCGACGGTCAGGTTCTCCGTGCTCACCCCGCCACCACCGGCGTCTCGCCGGGCACCAGCACCGCCGAGAGCCGGCGCAGCGCATCCGGGTCCACCCGGTAGTACACCCAGGTCCCGCGCCGCTCCCCGGAGATCAGCCCGGCCTCGCGCAGCACCTTCAGATGATGACTGATCGTCGGCCCGGTCAGGTCGAAGACGCCGCTCAGCTCGCAGACGCAGGCCTCGCCGCCGGAGTGCGAGGCGATCAACGACAGCAGCCGCAGCCGAACCGGGTCGCCCATCGCCTTGAACAACCGCGCCAGCTCGCCGGCCTGCTCCGCCGACAGCGGCTCCCGGGCCAGTGGCGAGCTGCACCCCGCCGTGCCGGTCGGCTCGACGAGCATCCGCCCTTGATTCGACATGCTTCTACCTTGACATCGACCGATCCAAGGCACAACCTCTGTATCGACAGTTGTCGAAACAAGAGGAGTGAGTGGTCATGTCCCGGGTCCAGCTGGCGCTGCGCGTGTCCGATCTCGACGCCTCCATCGCCTTCTACCGGTCGCTGTTCGGGGTGGAGCCGGCCAAGCGCCGTCCCGGCTACGCCAACTTCGCCATCGCCGAGCCCCCGCTCAAGCTGGTGCTGATCGAGGGCGAGGCGGACCGGCCGACGGTGCTCGACCACCTCGGCGTCGAGGTCGCGACCACCGAGGAGGTCGGCGCCGCCACCACCCGGCTGTCCGAACTGGGCCTGCTCACCCAGGTCGAGAACGACACCACCTGCTGCTACGCACTGCAGGACAAGGTCTGGGTGCACGGGCCCGGCGCCGAGCCCTGGGAGGTCTACACCGTCAAGGCCGACGCCGCCGACGCCACCGGCATCCATCCGCTCGGCCGGCTCGATTCCGGCGAGTGCATCTGCGGTGCACCCGCCACCACCGGCGGCGATCAGCTCCCGGCCTGCTGCTGAACCACCCGGCCGTACCCCCGCCGATCCCTGCTAGCGCTTCCGCAGGCGCTCGGCGTACACCAGGCTCGCCACCAGCTCCTCGGTGCTCGCCGCGACGATCGGCAGCACCTCGGCCAGCCCGGTCAGCGCGAGGACGCGGGCGACACCCGGGGTGTCGGCGCTGGTCAGATAGAGCGTGACACCGGCCGCGCACGCCGCCTTCCGCACATCGAGCAGTCCACGCAGGCCGCTCGAGGCCAGGAACGTGATGTCGCGCAGATCGACGACGACATGCTCGTGGAAGCGCAGCTGGAACTGGACGCGTTCGACCAGCAACGGGGCGCTGACCAGGTCGAGCTCACCGGCCGGCCGGACCACGACCACCGCCGGGGCCGGGCTGTGGAGCCTGATCTCCAGCGCTGCATCGGTCGGGCGCTCCAGCATGGACGAGTCGCTCACGGCGTCTCCTCGGGATCACCGGACCCGGGGCACCCGGCCGGCAGAGCGGGCGCACTCGGGATGCGCAAGCCGCGATGCTGCCTGCTCAACAGGCGACCTGTGTGTGCAAGCGTGGCTCACCGGGGCGATCTCGGCAACTCGGAGTGGTCCGGCGCAGGCATCGGGTCAGCGCAGGACGGGGATGGAGGGGTCGGTGCTGGCGCCGTACTCCTGGCGCAGCGCCGGCAGCAGTTCGTCGCGGGCGAACTCCAGGAAGGCCGGTTGGGTGTCACCACCTACCTGGGCCAGCGCGATGTGGGAGAAGCCCGCGTCGACGAACGGGCGCACCGCCTCCACGTGCGCCGCCACGTCCGGGCCACACGGGATGTTCTCGGCCACGTCCGAGGGCCGGACGAATCGGGTGGCGGCCGCGAAGCCCGCCGGCCCCGGCAGCTCCGCGTTGACCTTCCAGCCCCCGGCGAACCAGCGGAACAACTCGTGCGCGCGCTTCACGGCGGCATCGCGGTCCGGGCCCCAGCTGATGGGCTGCTGTCCGATCACCGGTACCGAGGCCGCCGCCGCACCCTCGAAGCGGCGGCGCAGCTCCGCGTCCGGCTGGACGGCGACCATCGCGTCGGCGAGGGGCCCGAACAGGTCGGCGGACTGGTTGCCCGACACCGCGACCGCGATCGGCACCCCGCCCTCGGGGCAGTCCCACAGCTTGGCCGAGTCGACCCGGTAGTGGTCGCCCTCGAGGTCGGCGTAGCCCCCGGCCAGCAGTGCGCGGATGATCGCGATGGCCTCACCGAGCATCTCGTGCCGGACGTTGACCGGCGGCCACCCCTCCCCGATGACGTGCTCGTTGAGGTTCTCCCCCGCGCCCACCCCGAGGGTGAAGCGGCCGTCGGCCAGCAGGGCCACCGTCGCCGCCTTCTGCGCGACCACCGCCGGGTGGTAGCGCATCGTCGGACAGGTCACGTAGGTCATCAGGCCGACGCGAGCGGTGGCCGACGCGACCGCGCCCAGCACGCTCCAGCAGTACGGCGAGTGCCCCATCTCGTCGAGCCACGGGAAGTAGTGGTCGCTGATCACCTCGAAGTCGAAACCGGCTTCCTCGGCGGCCACCCCGTCGGCCACCAGCTCCTTCGGACCGCGCTGCTCACACAGCAGCGTGTAACCGAACGCCGTCATCTCGTGTCCTCCCCGATCGCGGTGGGTTCCCCTTCGCCCCTCGCTACCCCCTGCAGCGGCGATCGACACCTCGGTTCCGGATCAGCCGGTGGGGTGCCCCAGCAGCTCGTCGAGACCGGTGACGCCGAGCACCGTGCGGGCCGGGCAGCCGGCGGCGGCGACGAGCCGCAGCCGCATCTGCGTGGTGAGCTCGCGCAGCAGCCCGACCCCCGCGCCGGCCAGCTGCGACACCGCCGACACGTCGAGGGTGGGCCGGCCGACGCCGGCGTCGGCGAGCTCGGCGTGCACCTCGACGGCCGGGCCCACGGCGGTGTGGGCCACGGCGGGCGGCGGGCCGCCGGTCCCCAGGGGGCGCGCGGGCGACACCGCGACGAAGCGCGCCCGCCCCCGCCCGGTCGACACCATGGCACACGGCAGGTCCCGGTGCCGGGTCGTCGCAGGCGGGACCGGTGGGTGCCGGTCGGTGCTGAACCATCCGGTGGTCGTGCGGACGTACCACGGCAGGGTAGCGTCGACGGGCTCGCGAACCGCCCACCCGGGAGCCCCACATCGACCTCGACCCCGCCGCGCCCGGACCGCTCGCCGTCGAGGTGAGCCGGCACCCGTGCGGCGCGACCCGCTGCGGGGTCCGAGGAGAGGTCGACATCAGCACCGAGGACGTGCTGCGGACCGCCGTGGAGCGGGCGCTGGCGACGCAGCCGGCGGTCATCGTCGACCTCACCGAGGTCACGTTCCTGGCCTCGGCCGGGGTGCGGGTCCTGCTCGACGCCGGGGAGCGGTCGCGCCCCGACCAGTTCCTCGCGGTGGTGACCGGGCCGGCGACGCAGACGGTCGTGCGGCTGTGCGGGCTCGCCGACCTGGCGTTCTGCTTTCCCGACCTCGACACCGCGGCGGCGGCCTACCGCCGGGCGCGGGCCGCGCATCCCGGGCCCGCCGTACCCGGCTAACGCACCCGGCCCGCCAGCACCGTCAGGTCGCGGACCAGTGCGTCGAACGCCTCGTGGCGCTGCTCACGGGGGGTGCGCAGCACGGCGGAGGGATGCACCGTCGGGACCAGCTCGTAGCCCTCCCATTCCAGGACCTCGCCGCGGTGTTCCGTGATGCGGAACGAGCGGCCCAGCAACGCCTGCGCGGCGGTCGCGCCCAGCAGGCCGAGCACGTCGGGCCGCACCACCCGCAGCTCCGCGTCGAGCCACGGACGGCAGGCCCGGATCTCAGCGGCGCGCGGCGCGCGGTGGATGCGCCGCGCGCCCCGCTGCTCGAACGCGAAGTGCTTGACGACGTTGGTCAGGTAGACGTCCGCGCGACGGATCCCCGCCTGCTCCAGCGCCCGGTCCAGCAGCCGCCCCGCGGGCCCGACGAACGGCCGGCCCTCCTCGTCCTCCCGGTCACCGGGCTGCTCGCCGATCAGCATCAGCTGGGCATCGCTCGGCCCCTCCCCGAAGACGGTCCGGGTGGCGTGCCGGTACAGGTCGCATGCCGTGCAGTGCCCCGCGGCGCGCCGCAGCTCGTCCAGGTCGGTGGCCTCGGTGGCGGCGTCCGTGCCCATCGGTCCTCCTCGATCGCCCGCCCACGACCTTCCCCGCGGCGGTCGCGGCCAACCCCGAACGCGGGTCAGCCGGAGGCCAGACCGGCGAGTATGCGGTCCAGCTCGGCGAGGTCGGCGGCGCACAGGCTGCGCAGCGCCTGCGGCGGACGGCCGAGGATCCGTTCGGCCACCGCCGCCGCGTCGGCGCCCGCCGAGGTGGCCGTGACGACCTTGCACCGGCGGTCGCCGGGATGAGCCATGCGGCGCACCAGGCCGCGCCGCTCCAGGTCGTCGACCACCACCGTGACGTACGGCGGGTCGGTGTTGAGCCGATCGGCGAGCTCGCGCATCGTCATCGGTTCGGCGACCACCTGTCGCAGCGCCTTGGCCCGGATGAAGCTCATCCCGAGCGTCTCGGAGACCTCCCGGCGGCGGTCGTGCTGGTCGAGCACCAGCGCCCGCATCCGCTGCCACACCCGCGTGGCAGCGGTGTCGGGCGCCGTGTCGTGGACCCCGGTCACGACGCGACCACCGTGGCCGGCGCCGGCGAGGACCGGAAGTGCTCGGCCGTCCGCGCGGCGGTCCGCCGTGCCCACCGGCCGGTGGTGACGACGCCGAGCACGACCACGATCAGCCCGCAGCCGACGACGATGCCCCAGCCGATCCGGCTGGCCTCGGCGAGCCCGGTGCGCAGCGACCCGACGACGTGCGAGGTCACCGTGGATCCGACGATGGCGACACCGAGCGCGGAGCCGACCTGCCGGCTGGTCGAGGCCACCGCTGCGGCCACCCCGGCCTGCGCCGCCGGCATCCCGGACACGGCGGTGTTGGTGATCGGGGCGTTGACCATCCCGAACCCGGCGCCGAACACCAGGTAGGCGAGCATCAGGAAGCCGATCGACGAGTCGTTGGTCAGGCCGAGCAGCAGGACACCGCCCAGCGCGATCCCGGCCCCGCCGAGCAGCAGCGGGATCCGCGGGCCGTAGGACCCGACGATCCGGCCGGACAGCGGTGGCAGCACCGCCGTCATCGCGGCCATGGGCAGGGTGAGCAGCCCGGCCTGCAGCGGGGTGAAGCCGCGGGCGCTCTGCAGGTACAGCGCGTTGAGGAACAGGAACCCGGCCAGCGCGGCGAACGCGGAGATCGCGATCACGGTGGCTCCGGTGAACGGCGCGCTGGAGAAGAACCGGGGGTCCAGCAGCGGCTCCCGGCGCCGGGACTCGACGCCGACCAGCGCCACCGCGGCGGCCACGGCCGTCACGAAGCAGCCGACGATCAACGGTGAGCCCCAGCCCTTGCCGGGCCCCTCGATGATGCCGTAGGTGAGTCCGGCCAGCGCGACCATCACCAGCAACTGCCCGGCGGGGTCGAGCCGGCGAGGGTGCGACGCCTTCGACTCGGGCACGAACCGCGCGGCCAGCAGCACCGCGGCGATCCCGACCGGCACGTTGATCCAGAAGATCGACCGCCAGCCCACCGAATCGACCAGCGCGCCGCCCAGCACCGGGCCCAGCGCCATGCTCAGACCGATCACCCCGCCCCACACGCCGATTGCCCGGGCGCGCTCCCGGGGCTCGGTGAACGTGTTCGTGATGATCGACATGGCCACCGGGTTGAGCATCGACCCGCCGATCGCCTGCAGCACCCGGAACCCGATCAGCGAGCCGACGTCCGGGGCCACGCTGCAGAGCAGGGAGCCGATGCTGAACAGCACGAGTCCGGTCTGGAAGACCCGGCGCCTGCCGATCCGGTCGGCGGTCGACCCGGCCAGCATCAGCAGGCCGGCCAGCGTGAGGGTGTAGGCGTCGATCGTCCACTGCAGGTTCGACACCGAGGCGTGCAGGTCGCGCTGGATCGCCGGCAGGGCCAGGTTCACGATCGTGTTGTCGAGCCCGACGATGAACAGGCTCGTACAGCAGATCGCCAGGACCAGCAGCCGATGGCGGCGGTCGAGCTCAGGCATCGTCGTCTCGCACAGATCGTTGTAGCGCCATAACAGTTAGCACACTACAACTACCTGACCTAACCGACGAGGTGATTCTCCCGATGCCGCACCGTGCAGCCCTCGATGCCACAGGCCACGGCGTCGGCGTCGGCGTCCGCGTCCTGCGCGGTGAACTGGGTGTGGTGCAGCGTCGCGTACCGCCCGGCCGCAGCCAGCAGTTCGGCATGCGTGCCGCGCTCCACGACCCGGCCCTGCTCGATCACGGCGATCTGGTCCGCGGCCCGGATGGTCGACAGCCGGTGCGCGATGACGATCGCCGTGCGCCCGTCGAGGGCCTCGGTCAGCGCGGCCTGCACCGCGACCTCGGACTCGGAGTCCAGGTGCGCGGTGGCCTCGTCGAGGATCACCACCCGCGGCTTGGCCAGCAGCAGCCGGGCAATGGTCAGCCGCTGCCTCTCGCCGCCGGAGAGCCGGTAGCCGCGCTCCCCCACCACGGTGTCGAGCCCGTCGGGCAGAGCGGCGATCAGGCCGGCGAGCCGGGCCCGCTCCAGAGCGGCGTGCAGTTCCTCGTCGGCCGCCTCGGGAGCGGCGTAGCGCAGGTTCGCGCGGATCGTGTCGTGGAACAGGTGCCCGTCCTGGGTGACCACGCCGACCGCGCCGCGGATGGCCGCGAAGGACAGGTCGCGCACGTCGATCCCGGACAGCTCCACCGCACCGGCGTCGACGTCGTAGAGCCGCGGCACGAGCGAGGCGATCGTGGACTTGCCGGCTCCGGACGAGCCGACCAGGGCGAGCAGTTGCCCCCCGCCGACCTCCAGGTCGACGCCGTGCAGCACCTCCTCGCCGGAGCGGCCGTCGAGCACCGCGACCTCCTCCAGGGAGGCCAGCGAGACCCGCTCGGCACTGGGGTAGGCGAATCGGACATCGCGCAGCCGCACGGTCACCGGCCCGTCGGGCAGCTCCCGCGCGTCCGGCCTCTCGGTGATCATGGGCCTCAGGTCGAGCACCTCGAAGACGCGCTCGAAGGACACCAGCGCGGTCATCACGTCGACCCGGGCGTTGGCCAGCGCGGTCATCGGCGTGTAGAGCCGGGTGAGCAGCAGGGCGAGCGTGACGACGGTCCCGGGCGCGATCCGGCCGGTGACGGCCAGGTAGCCGCCCAGGCCGTAGACCAGGGCCTGGGCCAGCGCGGAGACCAGCGAGAGCGCGGTGACGAAGACCCGTGAGACCATCGCGGTCCGGATCCCGATGTCGCGGACCCGCTCGGCGCGCTCACCGAACTCGCCCGCCTCGTCCTCGGGGCGCCCGAACAGCTTCACCAGGGTGGCCCCCGGGGCGGAGAACCGCTCGGTCATCTGGGTGCTCATCGCGGCGTTGAGGTTCGCCGACTCGCGGCGCAGGTCCGCGATGGTCCGGCCCATCCGGCGGGCGGGGAGCACGAAGATCGGGAGCAGCACCAGGGCGAGAATCGTGACCTGCCAGGCCAGCCCGATCATCACGCCGAGCGCGAGCGCGAGCTGGATCACGTTGCCGAGCAGGCTGGCCAGTGTCGAGGTGATCGCCGACTGGGCGCCGATCACGTCGTTGTTCAGCCGGCTGACCAGAGCCCCCGTGCGGGTCCGGGTGAAGAACGCGATGGGCATGGTCTGCACGTGCTCGAACACCGCACGGCGCAGGTCGACGATCAGGCTCTCGCCGATGCGCGCGGAGTACCAGCGCGTCACCAGCCCGATCGCCGCGTCGAGCACGGCCAGCGCCGCGATCCCGGTCGCCAGCCCGATCACCGTCGCCGCCGCCACCGCCGCCGCTCCCGCGTGCCCGCCGGCGACGATCGCGTTGACGACCCGGCCGGCCAGCACCGGGGTGAGCACCCCGATGACCGCCGATGCGGTGGTGAACAGCAGGAAGGCCAGCAGACCGCGCCGATACGGGCGGGCGAACGTCCAGATCCGGCGGACGGTGCCCTTGGCGACCTTGCGGGGCGCGTCCGCTCCGCGGGCGACCCCTCTCATCAACCGCCAGCTGTTGTCCATCGCCGGCCTCCCTCGTGATTACAGCGTTGCAACCAGGGGACAACGCCAATGGACGGGCACCTCTTCCCACCCACCATCGACGATGCGGGCCGGGCGCGGGCGGCGCCAGTCGGGCGATCGTGCCGGAACACGACGTCCGCGTGGGCGCCGCCCGCGGCGGGTGCTCAGCCCGCGCCGGCCGCCAGCGACTTCAGCCGGCGCAGCTGCGCGGCCCGCTCCGCGGCGAGCGCGTCCGCCGCGTCGATGCCGGCGGCCACCCCGGCGAGCAGCCCGAGAGTCTCCCGGGCGGCGCCCGGCGACGCGGAGGTCAGCGCAGCGACGAGGGCGTCCACAGTGGCGTCGAGGTCGGCGCGCGGCACCGCCTGCTGGGCGAGCCCGATCGCGACGGCCTCCTCGGCGCCGACCCGGCGACCGGTCAGGCAGATGTCCACGGCGCGGGCGTACCCGACGGCCTGCACGAGCGGGTGGGTACCACCCAGGTCCGGAACGATGCCCAGGCTCGGCTCGGCCATGCAGAACTGCACGTCGTCGGCCACGATCCGCAGGTCACAGGCCAGCGCGAGCTGGAATCCGCCGCCGATCGCGTGACCCTGCACGGCCGCGACCGTCACCCGGTCCGGGTCACGCAGCCAGGAGAAGCCGGCCTGGAAGCTCGCGATGGCGGCGTCCGCCTCCGCGTCGGGCATCTGGGCCAGTTGCAGGATCCCCGGCATGCCGTCGACCTCGGGCGCGGTGAACAACCGGCGGTCGAGCCCGGCCGAGAAGGCCCGGCCGGCACCCCGGACCACGACGACGCGCACGTCGTCGGGCAGCGACTCACCGATGGTGCGCAACGCGTCCCAGGTGATCGGCGTCTGGGCGTTCAGCACGTCGGGCCGCGAAAGCGTGATCGTCGCGCGAACGCCGTCGACATCGAACTCCAGTCCACCCCGCAGCAACAGCTCCGGGTCCACAACCGCTGCGCCCACTCCGGCCCATCCTTCCGCCTCCGACGGGCCTCGTCCCGAGCGCCCGGCGAGCGCACGCTACCCCGCGGCCACCCGCCCGGGCGGGCTCGGGGCCGGAGCGAGTTCGGCGGCTACTTCTTCTTCGAGCGCGTGGCCCCGCCACGGCCGCGCAGGGTCACGCCGGTCTCGCTCAGGACCCGGTGCACGAACCCGTAGGACCGCCCCGTCTGCTCGGCGAGAGCCCGGATGCTGGCCCCCTTCTCGTACTTCTTGCGCAGATCGGTGGCGAGTTTGTCACGCTGGGTGCCGGTGATCCGGGCGCCCTTCTTCAGGTCGGCCACGTCTGTTGACCTCCAATGCCCCACCGCGGAGGACCGCGGACCGGAGCCGGTCGGCTCATCGGTGCGGCAATGATCGACCACGCGCCGCCGTGTCGCCAGGAGATCGACTCAATGATCGGTGAACGGTTCGGCCGAACGGATCACTCGCACGAGTGATCATGGTCGCACGGTGTATCGCGGATGGTCATTCGGCGGCCACCTCGCTGTCACCGGCCGTGGATCTCCATCCCCACAACGGAACCGCCGCGTCGCCGTCGGTAGGTCGTTCGGCCCCGACTTGTACGCGTTCGGGTCCGCACGAACCGCAACGGGCCGCCACGGTCGCCGACCCCGAGGCCGCAGCCGTACAGCTCGCGGCCACCGGCTCCGCACCGACGATCACCGCGGCGGAGCCGTCCGAGACGGCCCGAAATGTCGGACCCCGCACCTACCGTCCTCCCGATCGCCGCCGCGGAACGCGTCCCGGCGTCAGGCATCTGCTCGCCCTGGCCTGGATCTCGGCCGGGCTCGTCGCCGTACCCGGCGCAGGGGACGTGGAGTGGTGTCCCCGGCTCAGCGCGCCGGACGGCACCGCACCGTGAGACCGGTCGCCGGCGGCCTCAGGCGAGCTGCACGAGCTCCAGGTAGTCGGCCGACCAGAGGTCCTCGGTGCCGTCGGGCAGCACGATCACCTTGTCCGGGTGCAACGCCTCGACCGCGCCCGGGTCGTGCGTCACGAGCACCACGGCCCCGGTGAACCGGCGCAACGCGTCGAGCACCTGCTCCCGACTCGCCGGGTCCAGGTTGTTGGTGGGCTCGTCGAGCAGCAGCACGTTCGCCGCGCTGGAGACCAGCCCGGCCAGCGCGAGCCGCGTCCGCTCCCCGCCGGAGAGCGTGCCGGCCGGCTGCTGCAGCTGGTCGCCGGTGAACATGAAGGATCCGAGCAGGGTGCGAAGCTGTTGCTCCGGGGTGTCCGGGGAGGCGTGCCGCACGTTCTCCCAGACGCTCGCGTCGAAGTCGAGGGTGTCGTGTTCCTGGGCGTAGTAGCCCACGCGCAGCCCGTGCCCGGGCACGACCTGGCCGGCATCGGGATGCTCGGTACCGGCCAGCATCCGCAGCAGCGTCGTCTTCCCGGCGCCGTTGAGCCCGAGCACGACGACCTTGGAACCGCGGTCCACCGCGAGGTCGACACCGGTGAACACCTCGAGCGAGCCGAACGCCTTGCTCAGTCCCTCGGCCGTCATCGGGGTCTTGCCGCACGGCGCCGGGTCCGGGAAGCGGATCTTGGCCACCCGGTCGGCCTTACGGGTCGGCTCCAGGCCGGCGAGCAACTCGTCGGCGCGCCGGGCCATGTTCTTCGCCGCGACGGCCTTGGTCGCCTTGGCGCCCATCTTCAGTGCCTGGGTGTGCAGCACCGCCGCCTTCTTCTCGGCGTTGGCCCGCTCCCGGCGGCGGCGCTTCTCGTCGGTCGCGCGCGCCTCCTGGTAGCGCTTCCAGTTCATGTTGTAGGCGTCGACCTCACCGCGGGTGGCGTCGAGGAACCACACCTTGTTCACCACGTCTGCCAGCAGGTCGGTGTCGTGGCTGATCACCACGAGACCGCCCTCGTGGGACGACAGGAACGAGCGCAGCCAGGTGATCGAGTCGGCGTCGAGGTGGTTGGTGGGCTCGTCGAGCAGCAGCGTCGTGGCGCTCGGCGCGCCCCCGCCGCCACCGTCGGAGGCCGCGAACAGGATCCGGGCGAGCTCGACCCGGCGGCGCTGCCCACCGGACAGCGTGGAGATCGGCTGGCCGAGCACCCGGTCGGGCAGGCCGAGGTGGGCGCAGATCCGGGCGGCCTCGCTCTCCGCGGCGTACCCGCCGAGCGCGGAGAACCGCTCCTCGATGCGGCCGTACTCGCGGACGGCCTTCTCGTTCTGCGCGCCGTCGACGAGCTCGGCCATCTCGTTCTGCGCCTTCTCCATCTTGCGCAGCAGCTCGTCGAGCCCCCGGGCGGACAGCACCCGGTCCTTCGCGGTGACGCTCAGGTCGCCCTCACGGGGGTCCTGGGGCAGGTAGCCGACGGGGCTGTTCGCGCTCACCGTCCCGGCGTACGGGACGCCCTCCCCGGCCAGCACCCGCATCGAGGTGGTCTTACCGGCGCCGTTGCGCCCGACCAGCCCGATCCGGTCGCCCGGCTGGACGCGCAAGGTGGCTCCGGACAGCAGGATCCGTGACCCGGCCCGCAGCTCCAGGTCGGTGGCGGTGATCACGAGAGAGACTCCAGAAGGTCCGGACGGTAGGAGACAGGTAGACATCGGCACGGCCGAGCGGCCGCTACCCGATCCGGATCACAGCTCCAGCTTACCGGCCGGTGCGAAACGATTTCCGAAGTAGGGTCGCGCCCATGACCGACATCACGACCTCTGGGGATCTCGCCGGCCGGGCCGCCCTCGTCACGGGCGCCAGCCTCGGAATCGGCTACGCGATCGCCGCCGAACTGCTGCGCCGCGGCGCCTCGGTGACCATCACCGGGCGCAAGCCCGAGCAGCTGGCCACCGCCGTCGACACGCTCGTCGCCGACGCGGCCGGCGGGGACAAGGGCCGCGTGCTGGGCATTGCGGGCAACGCGGGCTCCGCGCAGTCGCGTGAGGAGGCGGTGACGCGCACCGTCGAGGCCTTCGGCAGCCTCGACATCCTGATCAACAACGCCGGCATCAACCCCGTCTACGGGCCGCTGATGAACGCCGACCTCGACGCCGTCCGCAAGATCTTCGACGTCAACGTCGTGGCCGCGCTGGGTTTCGTGCAGCTCGCCCACAAGGCCTGGATGGGCGAGCACGGCGGCTCGGTGGTCAACATCGCGTCGGTGGGCGGGCTGCGTTCCACCGGTGTGATCGCCGCCTACGGCGCGTCGAAGGCGGCGCTGATCCGGCTCACCGAGGAACTCGCCGCCGAGCTCGGCCCGGCGATCCGGGTCAATGCCGTGGCCCCGGCCGTGGTGAAGACCAAGTTCGCGACCGCGCTCTACGAGGCCGACGAGGAGGGGGTCGCCGCGGCGTACCCGCTCAAGCGCCTCGGCGAGCCCGAGGACGTCGCGTCGGTCGTCGGGTTCCTGGTGTCCGACGCGGCGGGCTGGGTCACCGGCGAGACCGTCCGGATCGACGGCGGCGCGCTCGCCAGCGGCAAGCTCGGCTGAGCCGGCGCGCGGGCCGCGCCGGGAACAGGTAGAACTGGCCGGTGCCGACCGACGACGTGCTGGTGGTCGGCGGCGGTCCGGCCGGACGGGCGATCGCCGCCGAGTGCGGCCGCCGCGGGTTGCGCACCGCGCTGCTCGACCCGGCGCCGGACCGGCCGTGGCGGGCCACCTACGCCGCGTGGTCGGGCGAGCTGCCGCCGGGCTTCCCGGCCGGGCTGGTGGCCGCCCGCGCGCACGGCCGCGCCATCGCGCTGACCGAGCAGCGGCTGGGCTGGGAGTACGCGGTGCTCGACGTGCCCGCCCTGCGCCGGCACCTCGATGCCGAGCTCGACCGGGCCGGTGTCGAGGTGCGGGCCGGTCGGGCCACGGGCAGCCCCGACCCGCACGGCGTCGCCCTGGCCGGCGGCGGCCGGGCCCGGGCCCGGCTGGTGGTGGACGCCGGCGGGCACCACCAGCCGCTGCGTCCCCGGTCCCGGCTCGCCCGACCGGCCGCCGAGCAGACCGCGTACGGGCTGGTCGTGCCGCAGGATCTGGCCGCCCCGTTCGTCGGGCCCAGCGAGGCACTGTTCATGGACTGGCGTCGTGACCACGGCGAGCCGGGCTGGCCCACCTTCCTCTACGCGGTGCCCCTGGGCGGCGGCGCCGTGCTGCTGGAGGAGACCTCGCTGGCCCGCCGCCCCGGGCTGCCGCTGCCGGTGTTGCGGCGCCGGCTGCTGGCCCGGCTGGCCCGGCACGGCGTCTCCCCCGGTACCGACGCCCGCGCCGAACGGGTGCGCTTCCCGGTGGACGGCGCCCGGCACCGCCACGACACCGCCGTCGCCTTCGGGTCGGCGGCACCGCTCGTGCACCCGGCCACCGGGTTCAGCGTGGCCGCCGCCCTGACCCTGGCCCCGCGGGTCGCCGAGGCGCTGGCCCGGGGGTTGCCGACCGCGCCGGGCGCCGCCCGCACCGCCGCCCGCGACGTCGTGTGGCCCCGGGCCGCCCGCGCCGTGCACGTGCTGCGCCGTCGCGGCCTGGAGGCGCTGCTGCGGATGCCGCCGGACCGGGTGCCCGCGTTCTTCGAGGTGTTCTTCGGCCTGCCGCCGCGGCACCGCTGGGCCTACCTGACCGGGCGCGACGACCTGACCGGCACCGTCGCCGCGATGAACGCGCTGTTCGGCCGCTCCGGGTGGGCGCTGCGCGGGCGGCTCGTCGGGCCGGCGCTGCTGCCCCCGGCCCCCGGCCTGGACGCCCCGGCGACCCGGGCCGGGTGACTACCGCGGTGCCGGGTGCGCGGCCGTGAGCTACAAGCGGTAACTTGCCCTTCACTGAAGGTCACCGCACTGGACGTCATTACCGAGAACGTCGTCACCGCCGGAGGCTCCCCATGTCCGCCTACAACACGATCGTCGTCGGCACCGACGGCTCGACCACCTCGTTCGCCGCGGTCGAGCGGGCCGCGGCCGTGGCCCGGGACAGCGACGCACAGCTGATCATCGTCTCCGCCTTCACCCCGGCCAGCCGCGACGAGACCGTCGAGGCCGAGGACGCGCTCAAGGACGAGGCCTACCTGGTCCGCGGCTGGACCCCGGCCGAGGAGGCGCTGCGCTCCGCCGAGGACAAGGCCGTCGCCGTCGGCGCCAAGAAGATCAAGACGCAGGCGGTGGACGGCGCGCCGGTCGACGTGCTGCGGGGCGCCGTCACCGAGCACGGCGCCGACCTGCTCGTCGTCGGCAACCGGGGGCTGAACACCCTCAGCGGCCGGCTGCTCGGATCGGTCCCCTCGGACGTGGCCCGCCGGGCCGGTGTGGACGTCCTCATCGTCCACACCACCTGACACCCGCCTCGCGACCACGCCGGTGAGTGCCGACCCACCGAACTGGCTCGACGCGCTCGACGAGCTGCTGGACGCCGCCAACCGCGGCGAGGTCCGGCGGCTCGACGAGTCGCTGCCACTCGCCGCCGCGCTCGAGGAGATCGTGCTCGGCGCCCCGCGGCGCTACACCCGGCCCGAGGTCATCGAGCGCGCCAGCCTGGACCTCGAGGAGGGCCGGCGGCTCTGGCGGTCGCTGGGCTTCCCCGAGGTGGGCGACAGCGACGTGCTGTTCACCGAGCGCGACATCGAGGCGGCCCGGCTGATGTCGCAGCTCACCGAGGTCGGGATCCTCGCCCCGGACGTCCGGGAGGCGGTCGCCCGGGCTGTCGCACAGGCCATGTCCAGGCTCGCCGAGTGGCAGGTCGGCATGCTCACGCAACTCGTCGCCGACCAGGCCGACGGGGTATCACCGCAACAGTCGCTCGAGCTGGCCTCGGCGATACTGCCCACGCTCGAGACGCTGCAGACCTACATCTGGCGCCGGCATCTCGCCGCCACCGTCTCCCGGGTGGTCGTCGGGCGCGACGCGGACGACACCTGGCCGCTCACCGTCGGGTTCGCCGACATGGTCGGCTTCACCCGCACGACACGCCGGCGCTCCACCACCGAGCTCAGCGAGATGATCGAGCGGTTCGGGTCCAGCACCACCGACGTGATCGCCGAGGGCCGCGGGCGGATCATCAAGACCGTCGGCGATGAGGTGCTGTTCGTGGCCGACGACATCGCCGACGCCGCCGCCATCGCGCTGGCCCTGCAGGACCGGGTGCGGGCCGAACCCTCGCTGCCCGCGCTGCGCATCGGCCTGGCTGCCGGCGACGTGCTCGTCCGGTTCGGCGACGTCTACGGCGAGGTGGTCAACATCGCCGCCCGGCTCACCACCCACGCCCGGCCCGACTCGGTGCTGGTCGACCGCGCGGTCGCCACCGCGCTCGCCGACGACCCGCGGTTCCAGATCCGGCAGCTGCGCCCGCTGAACGTGCGCGGCTACCGGCACCTGCAGCCCTTCCTGCTGCGCCGCGGCGAGCACCCGGGCTCCCCGACCTGACGCGATCCGCCTGCCCCCACCCCCGCCGACACCACGAATCGGGGCCGGGTGGGCTCAGACCCGGAAGCCGAGGGCGCGCAGCTGTTCGCGTCCGTCCTCGGTGATCTTCTCGGGGCCCCACGGCGGCATCCACACCCAGTTGATCTTGATGTCGTTCACCAGGCCACCGCCGGGACCCGTGGTGAGCGCCGCCCGCGCCTGCTCCTCGATGACGTCGGTCAGCGGGCAGGCCGCCGAGGTCAGCGTCATGTCGATGACCGCGGTGCCCGACTCCACGGCGAGGCCGTAGACCAGGCCGAGGTCCACGACGTTGATCCCCAGCTCGGGGTCGACCACGTCGCGCATGGCCTCCTCGATGTCGTCGATCGAGGGGTCCTCAGCCCGCTGGGCCGGCGGCTCGGGCATGCCGGCAGCGCCGCGCACGACCTCCTCGGTGGCCGTCGGGTTCTCGGGGCCGGCGCTCGAGCCCGCAACCCACTCTTCGGCGGTCTCGCTCATCGGTCCACTCCCTTCTCTGCTTCGTCGCTGCCGACCCGGACGAGCGCGTCCTTGAACGCCATCCAGCCGAGCAGCGCGCATTTCACCCGCGCCGGGTACTTGGCCACCCCGGCGAAGGCCACACCATCGCCGAGCACGTCCTCGTCCGGCTCGACCTTGCCACGGCCCTGTGCCATCTCCTGGAAGGCCGCGAGCACCCGCATCGACTCCTCGACGGACTGACCGACCACCAGGTCGGTCATCACCGAGGTCGCGGCCTGGCTGATCGAGCAGCCGAGCGTCTCGTAGGAGACGTCCTCGACCTTCTCCCCCGAGGCATCCAGCTTCACCCGCAGGGTGACCTCGTCACCGCACGTCGGGTTGATCTGGTGCGACTCCGCGTCGAACGGCTCCCGCAGACCGGCCCGGTGCGGCGACCGGTAGTGGTCCAGGATGATCTCCTGGTACATCTGCTCGAGCTGCATCTCAGGCGACTCCGAAGAACTCACGCGCGGCCCGCACGCCGTCGGCGAGCTGAGCCACCTCGTCCGGGGTGTTGTAGACGTGGAACGACGCGCGCACGGTGGCGGCCACGCCGAACCGGCGGTGCAGCGGCCACGCGCAGTGATGCCCCACCCGGACCGCGATCCCACGGTCGTCGAGCACCTGGCCGACGTCGTGCGCGTGCACCCCGTTGACCACGAACGACACCGCGCCGCCCCGGTCGGCCAGCGAGTCCGGTCCGATGATCCGCACGCCCGGGATCTCGCGCAGCCCGTCGAGCGCGACCTTGGTCAGCTCCAGCTCATGGGCGTGCACCCGGTCCATGCCGATCTCGTTCAGGTAATCCACCGCGGCGGCGAGCCCGACGGCCTGCGAGGTCATCGGCACGCCCGCCTCGAACCGCTGCGGCGGCGGGGCGTAGGTCGAGCCCTCCAGCCGCACCAGCTCGATCATCGACCCGCCGGTGAGGAACGGCGGCATCGCGTCGAGCAGCTCGGCCTTGCCGTAGAGCACACCGACGCCGGACGGGCCCAGCATCTTGTGCCCGGAGAACACCGCGAAGTCGACGTCCAGCGACGTCAGGTGCACCGGCATGTGCGGCACCGACTGGCACGCGTCGAGCACCACCAGGGCGCCGACGGCGCGGGCCCGGCGGACCAGCTCCGCCACCGGCGCCACGGTGCCCAGCACGTTGGACTGGTGCGCGAACGCGACGACCTTGGTCCGGTCGGTCAGCTCGATCGAGTCGAGGTCGAGCCGGCCCTCCTCGGTCACCGAGTACCAGCGCAGGGTCGCCCCGGTGCGCCGGCACAGCTCCTGCCACGGCACCAGGTTCGCGTGGTGCTCCAGCTCGGTGATGACGATCTCGTCGCCGGGGCCGAGCGCGAACCGCGCGGAGTCGGCCCCGAGGCCGGTCCGGATGCTGGAGTTGCCCATCGCGTAGGCGATCAGGTTGATGCCCTCGGTGGCGTTCTTGACGAACACCATCTCGCCCGGGTCGGCCCCGACGAACGCGGCGATCCGCGCCCGGGCCGACTCGTAGGCGTCGGTGGCCTCCTCGGCGAGCTGGTGCGCGCCGCGGTGCACCGCCGCGTTGTGCTGCTCGAGGAACGACCGCTCGGCGTCGAGCACCTGGCGGGGCCGCTGCGCGGTGGCCCCGGAGTCCAGGTACACCAGCGGACGGCCGCCGCGCACGGTGCGCGACAGGATCGGGAAGTCCGCGCGGAGCTTCGCGAGATCCAGGCCCGTGCCGGTGCGGGCCTGCACGGCGGTCACGACGCGACCTCGGCTCCCGCCCCGTACTTCACGTAGCCGTGCTCCTCCAGCTCGTGCGCGAGGTCGGCACCGCCGGACTCGACGATGCGGCCGCCGGCGAACACGTGCACGACATCCGGGGTGATGTGCTTGAGGATGCGCGTGTAGTGCGTGATCAGCAGGACGCCGACGTCACCGGAGGCCTTGTAGCGGTTGACCCCCTCGGAGACGACCCGCAGCGCGTCGACGTCGAGACCGGAGTCGGTCTCGTCGAGGACGGCGATCTTCGGCCTGAGCAGCGAGAGCTGCAGCACCTCGTGGCGCTTCTTCTCACCGCCGGAGAAGCCCTCGTTGACGCTGCGGTCGGCGAACGCCTGGTCGATCTCGAGGTCGTCCATCGCGGACTTGACCTCCTTGACCCAGGTGCGCAGCTTCGGCGCCTCGCCGCGCACCGCGGTGGCCGCGCTGCGCAGGAAGTTCGCCATCGACACGCCGGGGACCTCGACCGGGTACTGCATGGCCAGGAACAGGCCGGCCCGGGCGCGCTCGTCGACGGTCATCGCGAGGACGTCCTCACCGTCGAGCAGGACCTGGCCGCCGGTGATCTCGTACTTCGGGTGCCCCGCGATCGCGTAGGCCAGGGTGGACTTGCCGGACCCGTTCGGGCCCATGATCGCGTGGGTCTCGCCGCCGCGGACGGTCAGGTCGACGCCGCGCAGGATCTCCTTGGCGCCGCCCTCGGCCGCGACCGAGACGTGCAGGTCCTTGATCTCCAAGGTGGACATGTGTGTCAGAACTCCGTGGTCTGTGGTGGGTGCGGAACGGCTCAGACGCCGGTGATGCTCAGCTCGGCCTCGATCGCGGCTTCGAGGCGCTCGCGCAGCTCGGGCAGGGCGATCTTGTTGAGGATCTCGCCGAAGAACCCGCGGACCACCAGCCGCCGCGCCACGTCCTCGGGGATGCCGCGGCTCTGCAGGTAGAACAACTGCTCGTCGTCGAACCGGCCGGTGGCGCTGGCGTGACCGGCGCCGGCGATCTCGCCGGTCTCGATCTCCAGGTTCGGCACCGAGTCGGCGCGGGCGTGCTGGGTGAGCACCAGGTTGCGGTTGAACTCGAAGGTCTCGGTGTTCTCCGCGGCGGCGCGGATCAGCACGTCGCCGATCCACACCGTGTGCGCGTCGGTGGTCCCGGCCTTGCCCTGCAGGGCGTTCTTGTAGAGCACGTTGCTCGTGCAGTTCGGGACCGAGTGGTCCACCAGCAGCCGCTGCTCGAGGTGCTGGCCGGCGTCGGCGAAGCCCAGGCCGACCAGCTCGGCGTCGCCGCCGGGACCGCGGTAGGACACGACCGGGCTGATCCGCACCAGGTCGCCGCCCAGGGCCACCGAGGTGACCCGCAGGGTGGCGTCACGGCCGACGGACAGGTGCTGGGCGCCCACGTGCACGGCGTCGTCGGCCCACTCCTCGGTGACCACGACGGTCAGCCGGGAGCCGTCGCCCAGCACGATCTCGAGGTTGTCGGCCAGCGCGCCCGAGCCGCGGTGCTCCAGCACCACGGTCGCCTCGGTGTGGGGCGTGGTGCGCAGCTGCAGGTGGGACGCGGCGGTGGCGTCGGCGCCAGGCCCGGTGACGGTGATCGTCACCGGCTCGGGGGCGCCGTCCAGGGTGACGACGGTGGCCTCGCGGAACGCCGACCACGCGGCGGCGGCGATGCGGTCGGCCGGGGTGCCGGCCTCGCCGATCCGCGCGTCGTCACGGCCCACCGTCTCCACGGTGACGCCCTCGGCGGCACCGGTGACCTCGAGGGTCACCGTGCCGTCGAGTGCC
This sequence comes from Pseudonocardia acidicola, assembly GCF_012911935.1. Taxonomy (GTDB): domain Bacteria; phylum Actinomycetota; class Actinomycetes; order Mycobacteriales; family Pseudonocardiaceae; genus Pseudonocardia; species Pseudonocardia acidicola. The sequence continues at coordinate 44,160 of NZ_JAAXLA010000054.1, forward strand.
GCGGTGCCGTCGTGCAGTCCGCGCAGCCGCTTCATCGGGGTGAAGCGCCAGTTCTCCTCGCGGCCGCCCGGGACCTCGAAGGCCTCCACGTCGTACGAGGTGAACCGCTCGCCCGCCGAGGCGGCCGGCACCTCGCCGGAACCCTTCTTGGCCCCGGCCAGCTCCGGGGCCAGCCCGGAAACAACGTCGGTCATCCGACCGAACCCTCCATCTGCAGCTCGATGAGTCGGTTCAGCTCCAGCGCGTACTCCATGGGCAGCTCGCGCGCGATGGGCTCGACGAACCCGCGCACGACCATGGCCATGGCCTCGTCCTCGGTCAGGCCGCGCGACATCAGGTAGAACAGCTGGTCGTCGCTGACCTTGGACACCGTGGCCTCGTGCCCCATCGACACGTCGTCGGTGCGCACGTCCACGTACGGATAGGTGTCGCTGCGGCTGATCGTGTCGACCAGCAGCGCATCGCACTTCACCGTCGAGCGCGAGTTGTGCGCCCGCGCGTTGACCTGCACCAGACCGCGGTAGGAGGTCCGGCCGCCGCCGCGCGCCACCGACTTCGAGATGATCGTCGACGACGTGTTCGGCGCCATGTGCACCATCTTCGCGCCGGCGTCCTGGTGCTGGCCCTCGCCCGCGAACGCGATCGAGAGCACCTCGCCCTTGGCGTGCTCGCCCATGAGGAACACGGCCGGGTACTTCATCGTGACCTTGGAGCCGAGGTTGCCGTCGACCCACTCCATGGTCGCGCCCTCTTCGGCCTTGGCCCGCTTGGTGACCAGGTTGTAGACGTTGTTCGACCAGTTCTGGATCGTGGTGTAGCGGCAGCGGCCGCCCTTCTTGACCACGATCTCGACGACGGCCGAGTGCAGCGAGTCCGACTTGTAGATCGGCGCCGTGCAGCCCTCGACGTAGTGCACGTAGGCACCCTCGTCGACGATGATCAGCGTCCGCTCGAACTGGCCCATGTTCTCGGTGTTGATCCGGAAGTAGGCCTGCAGCGGGATGTCGACGTGCACGCCCGGCGGCACGTAGATGAACGACCCGCCCGACCACACGGCCGAGTTGAGCGCGGAGAACTTGTTGTCCCCGGAGGGGATCACCGAGCCGAAGTACTCCCTGAACAGCTCCGGGTGCTCACGCAGGCCGGTGTCGGTGTCCAGGAAGATGACGCCCTGCGCCTCCAGGTCCTCGCGGATCTGGTGGTAGACGACCTCGGACTCGTACTGCGCGGCGACACCGGCGACCAGGCGGGCCTTCTCGGCCTCCGGGATGCCCAGCTTGTCGTAGGTGTTCTTGATGTCCGCGGGCAGGTCGTCCCAGGACGCGGCCTGCTTCTCGGTGGACCGCACGAAGTACTTGATGTTGTCGAAGTCGATCCCGGAGAGGTCGGAACCCCACCGCGGCATCGGCTTGCGCTCGAACAGGTTGAGCGCCTTGAGCCGGAAGTCGAGCATCCACTGCGGCTCGTTCTTCAGCGCGGAGATGTCGGCGACGACGTCGGCGGACAAGCCGCGACGTGCAGCTGCACCGGCGGCGTCCGAGTCGGCCCAGCCGAACTCGTAGCGGCCGAGCGTCGCGAGCGTCTCCTCCTGGGTGAGTGCCTCAGGAGCGGTCGTCATTCGGACTGCCTCCCTCTCGGGACTGTGGTGGTCGTTTCGAACCGCCGGAAGAGTTCGGGCCCATCCAGCGGGACGTGTGTGGTGCACGCGGAGTCCCCGCGTGCGATGGTGGCCAGCCGCTGCACGTGCGTGCCCAGCAGCTCGGCGAAGGCTCGGGTCTCGGCCTCGCAGAGCTCCGGGAACTCCGCGGCGACGTGCGCCACCGGGCAGTGGTGCTGACACAGCTGCACGCCGTGGCCGGCCTCCCGGGCCTGCGCAGCGTAGCCGCGGTCGGTGAGCACCTCGGCCAGGGCGTCGGCTCGCGCATCGGGGGTCTCGGCGGCGGCGATCCGCTCGGCCTCCGGGGCCAGCAGCTCGGCGACCCGGCTCCGGGCGAACGCGATGACCGCGTCCTCCCCTGCGGTCTGCGCGATGTAGCGCAGCGCGGCGGTGGCCAGATCGTCGTAGCCGTGACCGAAACGCATCCGGCCGGCGTCGGTGAGCAGGTACTGCCTGGCCGGCCGGCCGCGGCCGCGCGGGCCGCGCCGGGACGCCTGCCGGGCCTGCGCCTCACCGTCGGCGATCAGCGCGTCGAGGTGGCGGCGCACCGCGGCCGCGGAGAGCTCCAGCTCGGCGGCCACCGCCGCGGCGGTCACCGGGCCCTGCTCCAGCAACAGCCGGGCCACGGCGAACCGCGTGCCGCCGTCGGCGGACGACGGCACGGGATCGACGCCGTGCACGGAAGGTGCACGGTCCTCGACCACGTCGCTGCGTCCAGCTGTTTTCACAACACCAGTGTTGCGTATATTGCCGACATCGGCAAAGGCGGCCTCCCTCCGGGTGAGCGGCGTCACGGCCCCCACCGGTCGCTACGCTGCGCTTATGGCTGCACCGGGGCTCGATCCGTCAGGGGTCGGCCCTGGACTCACCTCAGGGCGCCCCGC
>NZ_JAAXLA010000055.1 GCF_012911935.1 Pseudonocardia acidicola
GAATATCGCCGGCCACCCCTTCCGTGGTCCGGGCAGGACCCACGATTACGGAGTGCTGCGGCTCTCCGTTGCATCGGGCCGGGTGCCGACCAATCCGTGCTCGAGCGACCGGAAGACCTCACCCAGCAGCTGCCTCAGCTCGGCGCCCTCCTCGGTGAGCCATCGCTCATATGCGGCGAGCGCGACGCCGAGGCAGGCGTGGCCGATCGTCTGCGGGATGAGCGCGTCGCTCGCGACGCCCAGCCGCATCGCCGCGTAGTCGGCGACGACCTGACGCCACGCCGCGTACCGCAGCGTGGAGTGCGCCTGCAGGGCGGGCGTCCCGAGGATCAACCGCAACCGGCGGCGATGCCACGGCTGCTCGGCGGGGTCGACCTCGTTGAAGTCCAGGACCGCCGCCCGGATGCCGGCCATCACCGGGATTCCCGCCGGTAGCGCGGCGAAAGTCGCGCGCATGCGGTGCAACTGCTCGTCGAAGGCGCCCCAGGGGACGTCGTTCTTCGACGCGTAGTACCGGAAGAAGGTCCTCCGTCCGATTCCGGCGGCCTGCGCGATGTCGTCGACCGTCGTGGTGTCGAAGCCGCGCTCGGAGAACAGGTCGAGCGCGATGTGCTCGATCTCCGAACGGGACGTGACCGGACGCCGGCCCGCCCTGCGAGCTCCGGCCGACCCTTCGTCGGCGACTGCGGACATCATCTCTTCCTCTTCGGCACGGGGTGCCGCGAACGTCGTCATCCAGACCACCCAACACCTGGCCCGCGGACGAGAGGAAGCATGCCACGCTCCCGGGGCACCGGACGCCGACCAGGAGATCCTGTGGCCGGGTCACCGGTCCCGCGGGCTGAGCACGCAGAACTCGTTGCCCTCGGGATCGGCGAGGACCATGAATGTCTCGTCGCCATGGCCCACGTCAACCCGCTCGGCCCCCAACTGCTCCAGGCGGGCGACCTCGACGGACTGGTCGTCGTCGGCGCACGGCGCCAGGTCGAGACGCAGCCGGTACTCGACCTGCTTGCCCTCGGATGCCGGTACGGGCACCAGCCCGGGACCGCCTCCCCCTGGTCAACGCGTGCGGCGGCGTGACCGCGGGCCGGCCGTCCCCACCCCCCGAGTGGGAGATGACCGGCGCCGCGATCCGCCCACCGCCGGGGCGCACTCCGCAGCGTCCCGAATCGGTAGCCGCCGGCTCTCATACGCCGCTGGTGAACTACGGGCGCGGGAAGCTGAGGGATTGCGACGGCCATCGTCGTGATGCGATCGTGACCCATGGGGCGACGAAGGTTCCGGACGAACCAATCCTGCCGCCCCTGGCGCCCGTAGGAGACTCATGCGGATCCGCCGCCGGCCGGTCGAGAGGCTCGCCGACGATCTGCTGCTCGCCGGTCTGGGGACCGGCGATGCGGAGCTGTCCGTCGCGTTCGTCCGCCGCTTTCAGCGCGCCGTGTTCGGAGTGGCCTACAGCGTGGTCGGGGAGCCGAAGCTGGCCGAGGACGTGGCCCAGCAGGCGTTCGAGCGGGCCTGGCGACATGCGCAGGTCTACGACGCGCGACGGGGCACCGTCGCGGCGTGGCTGACGAGCATCACGCACAACCTGGCCGTCGACGCCGTCCGCGCCCGGCGTCCCACCCCGCTCGACCCCGGTGACATCGAGGACCTGCTGGTCGCGGTGAGCCGGACGCCGGAAGGCGACGCGATCGCAGCCGAGTCGTCCGCCGAGCTGCACGCGGCGATCGCCGCGCTGCCCGCCGAGCAGGCACGGGCCCTGGTGATGGCGGCCTACCGGGGAATGACCGCACGCGAGATCGCCGAGTCCGAGGGCATTCCGCTCGGCACCGCCAAGACGCGGATCCGGGCCGCCATGCTGCGATTGAACGCCGCTCTGGAGCCAGGGCGGGTGGATCATGACTGAGGCGGGCTGCATGCGCTGCCACGGGATGGCCGCCGAGCTGGCGCTGGGCGTGGCGACCGGGCGCGAGCGCGCCGAAGCGGTCGTGCACCTGCAGGCCTGTCCCGCGTGCCGGGCGGAGATCGACGACCTGACCCGGGTGCACGACCGGCTGCGGGCGCTGATCCCGTACGCGGAGCCCCCGCTCGGGTTCGAGACCCGGGTGCTCGAACGGATAGGGCCGCCGCGGCGCAGACCGGATCGCGCCCGGCGGATCCTGGTGGCAGCGGCGGTGGCGGTCGCGCTGCTGGGCGGCGGGTGGGGTCTCGCGGCGACCATGACGCCTCGCCCGCCGACCCCCGTCGCCGCCGGGGAGCGGACGCTGCTGTTCGCGCCGCTGATGACGGACGGGCACGAGACCGGGCAGGCGTTCGGGTATCTGGGCAACCCGTCGTGGATCTACATGTACATGGAGGACGTCCAGCCGGGCCAGATGCTGTCCTGCGCCGTCCTGCGCCGGGACGGTGCGCGCGTGGTCGTCGGAGATTTCCCGGCAAAGGGCAACGACTCGTTCTGGGGTGCTCCGGTGCCCATCGAGCGGTCGACGCTGGCTGCGATCGAGGTATCCGACGCGACGACGAGCCGGGTGCTCGCGAGGGCCGACTTCGCCGCCCCGAGCTGACCCGCTCCCGCACACCTCGCCCACGTCGCCGGCCAGCAGCACCTGCAATGGCTCGGAGCAGCCGGATGCGCATCTGCTCGACGGCGACACCACCGGCGGCAGGCTCGCCGCCAACGGACGGTGAGCCGGACCCGGGCCGATGGACCCCTCCGGGTTGTCGGTGGTCTCCCCTGGCGTCACCCGCCGGCCTCGCGCTGATCGGCGTGGAGGAGGCCGTCCGTCTCGTCTCCTGACGCCGCGGCGCAACCCGGACAGACACGGTCCGCGGCATGGACAATCCGATGGTCCACCTCCTCGGCCGGAAGGCGGGACGCATCACCACGGACGCCTTCATCGGCACGTTGGTCACCGCCGACCCGCCGCGCCCCGGTGACGTCATCAGCTGGCTGACCGTCTTCGACGATGCGCTGGCGATCCTCGATCGCCCGGTGCTCGTCCTCGACCCGGACATCGATCTCGTTCTCGCAGGGGGCCAGCTCGCGATCATCCGGCCGCCGGCCTTCGAGCGGCTCTGCCCGGACCTGCAGATCTCACAGGCGCGGGTGCCGCACCATATGAGGGTGGTGACCAACGCACTCCCGACCGCCCCCGACACCGCGGCGGCCATCGACTCGGTGTGCCAGCACCGCACCCGGGCCGGCCGGCTACTGCGGGAGATCTCGTCCTTCTCCGCCGAGCAGTGGCATGCCCGCACCGCCGGCCGGGTGGCGGAGGTGCTGAGCCGGCGAGGCTTCCGCCGGGAGGACATCTCCGACGACAGCGGCGAGTTGAGCATGACGGCGGAGCCGGTTCCGACGCTGCTGGAACTGCTGGCGTCCCGCTACTTCACCTCGGACGTGGACGCCGAGGAGATGCGGGCGGACAACGCGCGGCGGCGCACGTGACCCCGGCGGGCGAGCCGCCCGGCGTCATCGGCCTCATCGCCTCGGCAGCCGCCGGCGCCGAGACCATCCGTACCGACTTCGTCGAGCCGGCCCTGCGCCGCGGCTGGCGGGTCGCGATCACGCTGACCCCCACCGCCTCCACCTGGCTCGCCCACACCGGGGAGCGGGCCCGGCTGGAGTTGCGCACCGGGATGGTCGTCCGCGACGAGCCCCGGCTGCCGGGCGACGAGCGCCCGCACCCGCCGGTGACCTGCTACGTGGTCGCCCCGACCACCGCCAACACGGTCGCGAAACTCGCGCTGGGCATCGGCGACAACCAGGCCCTCACCACCGCGTGCGAGGCCCTCGGCGACCCTGCGGTCCCGGTGATCGTGTTCCCGCGGGTCAACGCCGCGCACGTCCGGCACCCGGCATGGGCATCGCATCTGACGGCGCTGCGCGCCGCCGGGGCACATCTGGTGTGGGGGCCTGAGGTGTGGCCGCTCGCCGAGCCGGGCGCGGAGGACCCGGGGCGCACGCTGCCCTGGGGTGTGATCCTCGATCTGGTCGACCAGGTCACCGCCGGCCGGCGGGATCCTGAACAGGAGAAGTAGACAGCTCGCTGTGGCCAGGGGCGGGGTCGAACCGCCGACCTTCCGCTTTTCAGGCGGACGCTCGTACCAACTGAGCTACCTGGCCGGGCGATCCGGAGCGTTCACCGGACCCCGGATGGAGCGACCCAGACGGGACTCGAACCCGCGACCTTCGCCGTGACAGGGCGACGCGCTAACCAACTGCGCCACTGGGCCTTGCTTGATCTTGCTTGATACTGCCGCACCTCATTGTGCATCGTACGTACCCCCAACGGGATTCGAACCCGCGCTGCCGCCTTGAAAGGGCGGAGTCCTAGGCCGCTAGACGATGGGGGCTTGGACCACCGGAGTGATCCTTGCCCTCCAACGGCTTGCCGTTGGAAGCGAGGTAAGCATATGACAGGCCCCTGCGCGACCCCAAACCGAGGGTCCCCTAAAGCCGATCCGGCACTGAAACCGCAGGTCAGAGGGCCTTCCCGGGTGGTCGCCGACGCCCCGGAGAGGGCCCTGACCAGGCCCTGGAGCCGAAAAGGGACTTCTGTGACCTCGGCCACCACCCGGGTCGCCCCGAATCGGTGCCCGATCGACCCCGAGGGCCCACCGGCAGCCTGTCCGCGGCGACGGCGGCACACATTCGACAGGCGCGACCGACGGACAGCCGGTAACTTCTCGAACGGTCCCGGGACGCCTGGCATGCCGGCTCGGGGGGTGCGTGCCAGCCGCCCGGGGCCGCGGACGCACAGCGGAGACCCGGCGGATCCGCCCGCCGGCGCCCGCTCGGTCAGCGACTGACCGGCGGCGGCAGGTCCGGATTCGACGAGATCAGGCCGAGCATGTCGAGCAACTGCCGCAGGTCCTCAGGGTCCGCCGAGTTCTTCGCGACCACCAACCGCGCACGGTGCACCTGGTCGTCCGAGACCCGGTAGGCGTCGGCCGCCGTGCGCGGGGTGGGAATCGCACCCGCCGGCACCGGCCGCTCGTCACTGATGTCCCGTCGTGCGCTGCCGATCCCGCTCATCGACGCCTCCCCGTCCGGTCGCCCTCTGGCTTCGGCTGAGCAGAGAGGGGCACGACAGACGTCGAGCACGCCTGCGTCGGCCTGGTCCCCTTCACCCGGACCGGGAACCGCGGCCCCACCTCCGACACACCGCGCAGCCACCCCCGTGGCCGTGACCGGCACGTTACCCATCGTGCCGGGCGGATGCATGCCCCTTCACGGGTGAGGTCACCGACATTCGGTCACCCTCCGAACACGGTGTGTTGCCACAATGATGAGCCGTGATCCAACTGCGACGGATGGGACGTTGTACCCCCAGTGGGTATGATCGACGCAGCGATTGAGCCGGGAGGCCACCATGCCCGCGTACACCGACAACCGCGACGCCCACCTGCGGAGACTGCGCCGCATCGAGGGCCAGGTCCGCGGCCTGCAACGGATGGTGTCCGAGGACGTCTACTGCATCGACGTCCTGACCCAGGTCTCGGCCGCGACCAGGGCGTTGCAGTCCTTCGCCCTCGAACTGCTCTCCGAGCACATGTCGGGCTGCGTCGTCGACGCCGCGCGCACCGGCCAGCAGGAGGGCGAGGCCAAGGTCCGGGAGGCCGCGGAAGCGATCGCCCGGCTCGTTCGCTCCTGACCGGAACCGGGACCCGGCACGACCGTCGGGCCGCCCTGTCACCATCTGCCCCAGACGATCACTCAGGAGGCTCCCCATGAGCGTCGAGACCCCGTTCCGCAGCAGCGTCACCGTCGTGGGCATGACCTGTGGGCACTGCACGATGTCGGTCACCGAGGAGATCAGCGAGCTCGACGGCGTGCGCGAGGTGGAGGTCGACCTGGAGTCCGGCGCCGTCACCGTGCTCAGCGACCGCGAGCTCGGCCACGACGAGATCGAGGCCGCCGTCGTCGAGGCCGGCTTCTCGCTCGCCGACCGACGTCGCGGGGACGGGCGGTCGTAGGCTGCCGGCATGTCCCCGTTCCGCGATCGCCGGCGGTCGCGGCACCGCGCGCCCGAACAGCCCGCAGCCGCGTCTCCGGCGGACGCCGAGCTTCTCCCGCACGATCCGGAGCTCGACTCCTACCTCGCCGCCCTGGCCCGCGAGTCCGAGGAGGGCGCCACCGAGCTGACCGGGCGCTTCGGCTCGGCCCAGGTCTTCCAGCTCCGGCTCCCCGCGCTGCGGATCGAGCAGCTCCGCCGCCTGGCCGAGGAACGCGGCGTCTCCCCCGGTGCCATGGCCGTCGAGTGGGTGATCGAGCGGCTCGACCGGGAGGACACCCCCACCGGTCCCCTTGCCCGGATCGACGACGAGCCGTCACGCGGGCCGGGCAATCCGCTGCGGCTCAACCGGCGCAAGAACCGCTGAGCGCCCTCAGCGTCCCCCGGCCACCGCGACCCGGGCGGGATCGTCGCCGGCCAGGCACGGGCTGCCGGTGAGCCGGTCGAGCTGCACCGCACCGGCCAGCGCGCGGTAGCCGGCCGCCGTCAGGTGCAGGCCGTCCCCGGAGTCGAACACCGGCAGGAGCCGGCTGGGGTGCGCCGGGTCGGCCACTGCGGCGGCGAAGTCGAACACGCCGTCGGCGTGCATCTCGCCCTGACTGCGGACCCACGCGTTCACCGCGTCGCGGACCGCGATCGCGCGAGGGGTGCCGTGCGCACCCGCAACCGACGGCGTGATCGTGGTGAGGAAGACCCGCAGTCCGGCGGCGCGGGCCTGGTCGGCGAAGCCGATGAGACCCGAGATGATCTGCCCGGCGGTGCGCCCGGCCGCGATGTCGTTGGTGCCGATGTGCAGCACCACGTCGGTGACACCGGACGCGGCCGCGACGTCGTGGGCGAACCGGCGGCCCGGCGAATCGCCCTCGATCTCCGGACGGTCGGCGAGCAGTTGATTGCGCGAGATCCCGGCGTTGAGCACGGACATCACAGCCCGGCCGCCGACGCCGGCGAGGCGGGCGGACAGCGCGTCGGACCAGCGGTCGTCGCGGCCGGGGTCGCTGCCCACCCCATCGGTGATCGAGTCGCCGACGAGCACCACGGCGTTCTCGTGGTGGGGAGCGAGGACGTCGACCCCGGTGAGGACCAACCACGAGGAGATCGGGGTGGCGAACGCGGCGCCGTCGGTGGTGTCGGCGAAGTCGCCGCCACCGGACACGTACGAGGTCTGCAGTGCGACCGGGTGTGCGGCGACGTGGTCCGGCTCGGCCGGTAGGAACATGCTCACCGCGATCGGCTGACCTGCCTCGGCCACGAACGGCACCGGGTCGCTGAGGATCTCCGCCCCCGGTGCCACCGCGACGACCGGCAGCCCGCCGAAGAACACCGGCCGCGCCGTCCCGCCGAGCACCGCCGGGCCGACACCGGCCCGGCCCGCGGTCACCGCGCCGACCAGCAGCGGCACCCGGCCGTAGCGGTTGGAGAGCCGGACCCGGATCTCCGAGCCGGTGACCTGTGGACGGACGATCATCCGCAGGGTCCGCCCCGCCAGCGCCGACGCGATCGGCACGCCGGCCGCCGCCTGCGGGCTGGTCTCCCACGCCGTCACCCAGCCCGGTCCGCAGGAGTCGGACCCGGCCGTCCGGGCAGCCGGGCGCTGACCGGCCGCCGCCGCCGACGGATCACCGACCGCACCCACCGCGACGAGTGCGCTCACCGTCGTCACGAGCACGGTTCCGATCGCGAGACCGGGGGGCGCCCAGCGGGACCGGTGTGGCCGGACGGCCCGCCTCAGGCTCGCGCCGACAGCCGCGATCACCCGCATCGCCCCACCCGAACCCCCTCGCCCGTCGATGCCGGTCGGCCGGACGATCACCGCCCGCGGAAATGGTCGCCGAGATCGGCGACGACGTGACGGACGCGGTGTCGCCCGTCCGGGTACTGCGCACGTCGCTACGTCCAGACGAACGACGCCGTCAGCTCATCGGTGAGTGGTCCGAATGGGTGATTACGTTACGTTGCGTGGAATTCACGCTCGGAGATCGCCGGCCGGGCCGTCACCGAGGCGGGTGGCACACCTCAGCCTGACCATCCGACCAGGTGGCAGCCGGCCACGGTGAGCACAGGATCTACACCGGGAACCCGGCACGGCCTACTGTCGTGCCACCACGAAGCGACGACGCTGCAAGGAGGCCCGCACGTGGGCGATTACCAGGACATCTTCCGCGCCAGCGTGGACGACCCGGAGGCGTTCTGGCTGGGCGCCGCCGAGACGATCGACTGGCACGTGAAGCCGACGCGCGCGCTGGACGACGCCAACCCGCCGTTCTACCGGTGGTTCCCCGACGGGGAGCTGAACGTCGCGTACAACGCGCTGGACCGCCACGTCGACGCCGGCCGTGGCGACCAGGCCGCACTGATCTACGACAGCCCGGTCACCGGCACGAAGCGGACCCACACGTACACCCAGCTGCGCGACGAGGTCGCGAGATTCGCCGGTGTGCTCGCCGGCCTGGGGGTCGGCAAGGGCGACCGGGTCGTGATCTACATGCCGATGGTCCCCGAGGCCGCGATCGCGATGCTGGCCACGGCCCGCATCGGCGCCGTGCACTCGGTGGTGTTCGGCGGCTTCGCGCCCAAGGAGCTCGCGGTCCGCATCGACGACGCGGCACCGAAGGTGATCGTGTCGGCGTCCTGCGGCATCGAGGGCAAGCGGGTCATCGAGTACAAGCCGCTGCTGGACAGGGCCATCGAGATGGCGGCGAACAAGCCGGCCAAGCAGGTCATCCTGCAGCGGCCGCAGGCCGAGGCCACGATGGGCGAGAACGACATCGACTGGGCCGAGGCGATGTCCGAGGCGACACCGGCCGAGCCGGTGCCGGTCAAGGCCACCGACCCGCTCTACATCCTCTACACCTCCGGCACCACCGGGAAACCCAAGGGCGTCGTGCGCGACAGCGGCGGTTACGCGGTCGCGTTGCGCTGGACCATGCCGAACGTCTACGACGTCGACGCCGGCGAGGCCATGTTCACCGCGTCCGACGTGGGCTGGGTCGTCGGGCACTCCTACATCGTCTACGCGCCGCTGCTCACCGGCGCGACGACCGTGCTCTACGAGGGCAAGCCGGTCGGGACCCCGGACGCCGGCCAGTTCTGGCGGGTCATCGCCGAGAACGGCGTGAAGAGCATGTTCACCGCGCCGACGGCGTTCCGGGCCATCAAGAAGGAGGACCCGAAGGGCACGCTGCTCGCCGACTACGACCTCAGCAACCTGCAGTACCTCTTCCTCGCCGGTGAGCGGCTCGATCCCGAGACCTACCGCTGGGCCTCCGACCTGCTCGGCATCCCCGTGATCGACCACTGGTGGCAGACCGAGACCGGCTGGCCGATCGTGGCCAACCCGATGGGCATCGAGGCGCAGGAGATCAAGCCCGGTTCCCCGACGCTGCCGCTGCCCGGCTGGGACGTGCAGGTGCTCGGCCCCGACGGCAAGCCCGTCGAGGCGGGCACCGACGGCGCGATCGTCGTGAAGCTGCCGATGCCGCCGGGGTCACTGCCGACGCTGTGGAACGACGACGAGCGGTTCGTGAAGTCCTACATGTCGGCCTTCGACGGCTATTACCTGACCGGCGACGGCGGGCATCTCGACTCCGACGGCTACCTGTTCGTCATGGGCCGCACCGACGACGTGATCAACGTCGCCGGGCACCGGCTGTCCACCGGCGGCATGGAGGAGGTCCTCGCCTCCCATCCCGACGTCGCCGAGTGCGCCGTCATCGGCGTCGCCGACCAGATGAAGGGCCAGATCCCGCGCGGGTTCGTCGTGCTCAAGGCCGGGGTCGACACCGACGAGGAGCAGCTGCGCGCAGAGCTCGTGCAGATGGTCCGCGACCAGGTCGGCGCGGTCGCCTCGCTCAAGGACGTCGCGGTCGTCGCGGCGCTGCCCAAGACCCGCTCGGGCAAGATCCTCCGCAAGACGATGCGCGGGATCGCCGACGGCGTCGACGAGCCGGTGCCCTCGACCATCGACGACGCATCGGTGCTCGACGCACTGCGACCGGTGCTGCGCCGGGAGTAGTGCGTCACGCAGTGACGTACTCCTTTCGGCCGTATCAAGACAGGGCCGTACGGACCAACTTCGGCGGCTGCAGGGGCCGCGGGGTAACGCCCCGCGGCCCCGTTCCCGATGTCCGGACGCGGCCGCACGCTCCCCCTCGGCGGTCGTCCCGTTCGTCGAGAGGACCGCCTCTTATGCACGCCCTCGGCAGTACTCGGATAGTCGCGCTCGCCGCCCTGCTGGGCGCCGCCCTGGTCCTCGCGGTCGCCGGGGCCGCGGCGGAGGGCCCGGGCCGCCGCGGCGCGGCGCCGTCCCGCCACGTCGGCGAGCCGGCCCTGCACCACCCGACACCGACTCCGCGCACAGCGCTCTCGACGGTGGCCCGGCCGTACTCCATGATCCGAGCCGCCGTTCCGGCGACCACCGCGGTGGCCGCCGGTGAGCCGGATCGGCCGCTGAAAGGGTGACCTGGGTCTCCCGGGCGGGGCATCCGGGTGCACGATGACGCGCATGAAGGTCGTCGTGGATTTCGATCTGTGTGAGAGCAACGCCGTCTGCATGGGCATCGCGCCCGAGGTGTTCGAGGTCCGGGAGGACGACTTCCTCTACATCCTCGACGAGAACCCCCCGGAGTCGCTGCGGCCGAAGCTCGAGGAGGCCGTGCGCAGCTGCCCGAAGGCGGCCATCGCGCTGCAGGAGTGACCTGCCGCGGTCAACCCGTGGGTGGCGTGATGATGCTGAAGACCGCGCCCTGCGGGTCGCCCAGCACCGTGAAGCGGCCCGGTTGGATGTCCGTCGGGGGCACCAGGACCGCGCCGCCGAGTTCCCGGGCGCGCGCGGCGGCGGTGTCGGTGTCCGTGGCCGCGAAGTAGACCATCCAGTGCGCCGGGATGTCGGCGGGCCACTTCTCGTCCATCGTCAACATGCCACCGATCCACTGGTCGCCCCGCAGCCAGACGGTGTACGGGAAACCGCCCATCGGCTCGGTCCGGGCTGTCCAGCCGAACACCGCGTGGTAGAACTCGGCGGCCGCGGCCGGCTCGCGCGTGGTCAGCTCGTTCCAGCAGCACGCCCCGGGCTCGCCCCACAAGCCGGCGCCGATGTGGTCGCGTGGCTGCCACACCGCGAACGCCGCGCCGGTGGGGTCGGACAGCGCGGCCATCCGGCCCCAGGTCATGACGTCCATCGGTTCGAGGTAGACCTGCCCGCCTGCGTCCCGGACCGACTTCGCCGTGGTGTCGGCGTCCACGACCGAGATGTAGGTGGCCCAGAACGGGCGCCCGGAGTGGCGCATCGGGCCGATGCCGGCGACCGGGTACCCGTTCATCAGACACATCCGGTACCCGCCCGACTCGGGCGGCCCCTCCTCGCCGGCCCAGCCGAACAGCCCGCCGTAGAACTCGGCCGCCGCCGCGGGGTCGGGGGTGCCCAGATCCACCCAGGAGGGCCTACCCGGCGGGTAGCTGTGCATCTCCATCGCAAGCTCCGCTGGTCGGGGTCCGTGGTGCTGCAGAGCTCACGGACCGGAGCGGGACATCCTCGTCCGGCCGGGCCTCCCCGGTCAGGGCTGAACGGCCTTATCAGAACGCCCCGGACCCCCCGGACGACCGGTGCCGCTTGCCGCTCCCCCGGCCAGGGGTCAGGATCACCTCGCTGTCGCCCGAAGCCGGAGGAGAGTCACCGATGACCGTCTGGAACACCCCGCTGACCCCGCTGGCGTTCCTGCGTCGCTCGGCCGAGGTCTATCCGGACAAGCAGGCGATCGTCTACGGCGACCGCCGGTCCAGCTACGCCGAGTTCGCCGCGGAGGCGACCCGGGTCGCGCACGCGCTGCGCGGCTCCGGCATCGAGCCGGGCGACCGGGTGGCCTACCTGCTGCCGAACGTGCCCGAGATGCTCGTCGCGCACTTCGCCGTGCCGCTCGCCGGCGCCGTCCTGGTCGCGATCAACACCCGGCTGTCCACCGAGGAGATCCGCTACATCCTCGACCACTCGGGCGCGAAGCTGCTGGTCGTCGATGCGGCGCTGTATCCGCAGGTGGCGCCGGTGGCCGCCGACCTGAAGACCGTCGAGGAGATCATCACCGTGATCGACCCGGCGGCGCCGGGCGACGGCACCGGCAGCGGTGTGACCTACGACGACCTGCTGGCCCGCGGCGCGGACGACCCGCTGCCCTGGGCGGTCGAGGACGAGAACGCGACGATCGCGATCAACTACACGTCGGGCACGACCGGCAAGCCCAAGGGCGTGCAGTACATCCACCGCGGCGCGTACCTGAACTCGTTCGGCGAGGTCGTGCACTCCGCGCACACCCCGGACACCGTGTACCTGTGGACGCTGCCGATGTTCCACTGCAACGGCTGGTGCACGCCGTGGGCCATCACCGCGATCGGCGGCACCCATGTGTGCCTGCGCGAGGTGCGCGGCGACGTGATCTGGAAGCTGATCAACGAACACCGGGTGACTCACCTCAACGGGGCCCCCACCGTCGTCACCACGATCATGCGGGCACCCGAGGCCACGACGCTGGACTACCAGCTCGTGATCACCACGGCGGGCGCGCCGCCGAGCCCGACGACGATCCTGCAGATGGAGCGGATGAACTTCCGCATCGTGCACGTCTACGGGCTCACCGAGACCTACGGGCCGTACTCGGTCAACCAGTACCAGCGGGCCTGGGACTCGCTCGAGCCCGAGGAGCGGGCGGGGATGCAGGCCCGCCAGGGCGTCGGCATGGTGTGCGCGGACTGGCTGCGCGTCGTCGACCAGGACATGAACGACGTTCCCGCCGACGGCACGACGATGGGCGAGATCGTCATGCGCGGCAACAACGTCATGGCCGGCTACTACAAGGACCCGGAGGGCACCGCGAAGGCGTTCTCCGGCGGCTGGTTCCACTCCGGCGACCTCGGCGTCATGCACCCCGACGGCTACGTCGAGCTGCGCGACCGGGCCAAGGACGTCGTCGTCTCCGGTGGCGAGAACATCTCCACGGTCGAGGTGGAGCAGGCGATCGTCTCGCACCCCGCGGTGCTGGAGGTGGCCGTGATCGGCGTACCCGACGAGAGGTGGGGCGAGCGGCCCAAGGCGTTCGTGGTGCTCGCCGACGGGGAGAGCGCCACCGAGGAGGAGCTCATCGAGCACGTGAAGTCGAAGATCGCCCGGTACAAGGCGCCCAAGGCCGTGGAGATCGTCACCGAGCTGCCCAAGACCTCGACGGGCAAGGTGCAGAAGTTCGAACTGCGGGAGAAGGAGTGGTCCGGGGAGGCCAGCCGCATCCGGGGCTGACCCGCCGGCCGGGGTCGACACATGTGACCTGGAGCACTGCCTGGCGGGCGTTTGTCCATTAGCGTTGCTCACCATGCACGTCGGGCGCGGCATCTTCCTGCAGAACAACGGTGACCCGGACCGGGACGCCGAGATCGTCGCCACCGAGTTCCGCCTGGCCGAGCAGGCCGAGGCGGACGGGTTCGACTCGCTGTGGGCGGCCGAGCACCACTTCGACGGCTACCACATGTGCCCGAACCCGGCCCAGGTGCTGACCTACCTCGCCGGCCGCACCCGGCGGGTGCTGCTCGGGTCGATGGTCGTCGTGCTGCCCTGGCACGACCCGGTGCGCCTCGCCGAGGACCTCGCGCTGGTCGACCACCTCTCCGAGGGTCGGCTGGTGCTCGGCGTCGGGCGCGGCCTGGGCCGGATCGAGTTCGAGGGCTTCCGCCTGGAGATGGGTGAGTCGCGGCCCCGGTTCATCGAGCACGCGGAGGCCCTCGTGCAGGGCTTCGAGACCGGCACGATGGCCTACGACGGCGAGTACTACCGCCAGCCGCCGGTGGCGTTGCGCCCGAAACCACGCGGGTCGCTGCGTGGTCGGGTGTACGCCGCCGCGGTGTCCCCCGCATCGATGGACATCATGGCCCGGCTCGGCTTCGGGGTGCTGGTCATCCCGCAGAAGCCGTGGGCGACCACCGAGGCCGAGGTCGCGGCCTACCGCGAGCGCTTCCTGGAGATCAACGGAGTGGAGCCGCCGCGGCCACTGCTGGCGACCTGGACGGCGGTGCACGAGTCGGCCGCCGCCGCGCAGGAGCTGCACTCCGAACACATCGTCCGCTACGCCCGGTCGATCGTGGAGCACTACGAGTTCGGCAACGAGGGCCTCGCCGAGATCCCGGGCTACGAGTACTACGGGGCACTCGCGAAGAACCTCAAGAAGCGCGGCCTGGAGGAGTTCACCCACTTCCTGGCCGGGCTGCAGGTGCACGGGACCCCGGACGCCGTCACCGACCAGCTCGTCGACTACGCGCGCCGGATCGACGCCGCCGGGGTGATCGCGGTGCTGTCCACGTTCGGGCACCAGAGCACCGCGGAGGCGATGCGCAACCAGGCGCTGTTCGCGAGCGCCGTACTGCCGAAGCTGCAGGCGATCGACACGCATCGCGTGCTCGGCGCCGCCGCATGACCCGCGCCGCCCCGGGTGCCGCGGCCCCGCCGCGGGAGGCGCCCGGGGCGCTGCGCGCCGCCTCGGGCGCCGTCGCCACCACGACCGCGACGGTGCTGCCGATCTTCCTCACCGGAGCGCTGGCGGTGCAGATCTCCGCCGAGCTCGGCTTCGACCCGGCCGGGCTGGGACTGGTCGTGGCGTTGTACTTCGGGGTCAGCGCGCTGGCGTCGCTGCCGGTCGGGTGGCTGGTGGAGCGGTTCGGGTCGGGCCCCACCAGCCGCCTCGCGGTGCTCGGCGCGGCGGCCGTGATGACCGTCCTGGCGGCCGCGGCGCGGTCCTATCCGGCGCTGGTCGCGATCCTGCTGTGCAGCGCGTGGTGCAACGTGATGGGCCAGCTGTCGTCGAACCTCACGCTGGCCCGGTCCGTCCCGGCGCACCGGCTGGGGCTGTCGTTCGGGGTCAAGCAGGCTGCGATCCCGCTGGCCACACTGCTCTCCGGGGTCGCGGTGCCCGTCGTCGCGCTGACCGTCGGCTGGCGCTGGGCCTACGTGATCGGCGCCGGGCTCGCGGTGTCGGCGCTGCTGCTCAGCCCTCGACACGTCGCGGCGCACGAGCGGAACCGCGCCGCCCCCGGGGAACGGGCCACCGCGGCGCTGAGCGTGATCGGGCTGGCCTCCGGGCTGGCCGCGGCGACGGCGACGGCGCTGGGCATCTTCCTCGTGGCGTCCGCTGTCGACCGGGGCATCGACCCCGGGCTGGCCGGCCTGGTCCTGACCCTGGGCAGCATCGTCGGGCTGTCCATGCGGTTGCTGCACGGGTGGCTCGCCGACCGGCGCAACGGCGGGCACGTCACGGTGGTCGCCGGGAGCCTCGTGCTGGGCGCGGGCGGGCTGGTGCTGCTCGCGACCCCGGGCACGGTCGCGCTGGTGATCGGCACGATCCTCGCCTTCGGGCTGGGCTGGGCGTGGCCGGGGCTGCTGCAGTTCGCGGTGGTCCGGCTCAACCCGTCGGCACCCGCCGCGGCGACCTCGATCGTGCAGGTGGGGGTGTACGCGGGCGGGTTTCTCGGGCCGGTCGGGTTCGGCTTCCTCGCCACGCACGCGTCGTTCCCGGTGGCGTGGCTCAGCGGGGCGGTCACGATGGTGATCGCCGCCGCCGGGATGATCATCGGCCGGCGGATGCTCGTCGCGCACCGGGTCGCCCACGAGCCGGCCGCGCGGTAGCCGCGCCCCGGCGGTCCCGACCCGCTCACCCGGCCAGGACGCGGGTCGCGTCCGCGCCGGTCTCGTCTGCGTCGCCCATGGCCTCGACGAGCAGACTCAACGCCGCCACGGCGGTCTCCCGGCAGACCGCACCGGGATCCGCCGGATCCAGCTTCAGCCGCTGCACCCGGTGGGTGCCGGGGCCGTCGAGGGCGAGGAAGACCGTCCCCGGCTCGCGGCCGTCCTGGGGTCGGGGCCGCCTGCGCCGGTCACCGCGACGGCCAGGTCGGCGCGCAGCGGGCGGCGTGCGCTGCGGGCCATCGCACCGGCCGCCTTCGCGCTGACCACCGGGCCCGGGGAACCTCGAGCAGGTCGTGCTTGACATCGCTGTTCGCCCTGCACGTTCGCGACACACCCGATCAGCCCGGGCTCAATGCAGGACTGCGCCCGGCCGGACGGCCAGCCGTTCGGCCAGGCCGATCGCGTCGTAGGGCGCGTGCACCTTCACGTCGTTGTCGAAGTAGACGAACACGTCGCGGCCCTCCGGTCGTCGCGGCGCCGGTGCCGCGAGGGTGTGCTCGCCGACCGGGGACTCGCCGGCCTGCCAGGCCCGCGCCTTCTGTGCCCACGCGTCGAGGGCCTCCGGGGTGTAGCCGCTGACGTAGAGCTCGGTGGCGCCGTGCAGCCGGACGTAGACGAAGTCGGCCGTCACGTCCTCCAGGTACGGGAAGATCCCGGCGGTGTCGGCCACGACCAGGGCGACGCCGTGCGCGCGTAGCTGCTCCACGAAGGCCGGGTCCTCGAAGCTCGGGTGCCGGACCTCCAGCGCGTGCCGCAGCGGCCGGTCGGCGTCGACCGTGGTGAAGGAACGCCCTTCGAGGCGCTCGTCGTGGTGCGTGGCCAGTTCCGCGGCGGCGCCGGTGCTGCGCGGCAGCATCGCGAGGAACGCCTCCAGCCGGTCCGGGTCGTAGCGCATCCGCGGCGGCAGCTGCCACAGCAGCGGGCCCAGCTTCGGGCCGAGCGCGAGCACTCCGGAGGCGAGGAAGTTGGCCAGCGGCGTCTCGACGTCGCGCAGCTGTTTCATGTGCGTGATGAACCGGCCACCCTTGACCGCGAACACGAAGTCGTCCGGGGTCTGCGCGGCCCACAACCGGTACTTCTCCGGGCGCTGCAGCGAATAGAACGACCCGTTGATCTCGACGCTGTTCACCGCGCGGGAGAGGTACTCCAGTTCCCGGCGTTGCACGAGGCCGGGCGGGTAGAACGTTCCGCGCCATGGTGGGTACCGCCAGCCCGACGTCCCGATCCGGATCTCCGTCACCCCGGCGAGTATCCCGGCTCCGGACTCGGCAGGATGGCCGGATGGACGCGCGCACGCTCGAATCAGCGGTCTCCGGGGTGCTCGACTGGCCGGTCGGCCATGCCGCCGCAGTGCTCGCGGCCGCCGACGGATCCGTGCTGGCCACTGCGGGTGAGCAGGACCGGCCGTTCCGGCTGGCCTCGGTGACCAAGCTGCTCAGCGCGTACGCGACGCTGATCGCCGTCGAGGAGGGCGCCGTCGAGTGGGACCAGCCGGCCGGGCCGGAGGGTTCGACGGTGCGCCACCTCGCCGCGCACGTCTCCGGGCTCGCCTTCGACTCCGACGACGTGCAGGCCCGGCCCGGTACCCGGCGCATCTACTCCAACGCCGGCTTCCAGGTCCTGGGCGACACCATCGCGGCGGCCAGCGGGATCGCCTTCGCCGACTATCTGCACGAGGCCGTGTGCGAACCGCTCGGCATGGCGGCCACCCGGCTGGAGGGCTCGCCCGGCGCCGGCGCGGTCTCCACGGCGGCCGACCTCGCCCGGTTCGCCGCCGAGCTGCAGGCCCCCACGCTGGTCGCGCCGTCGACCCTCGCGGAGGCCACCACGGTGGCGTTCCCCGGCCTGGACGGCGTACTGCCCGGCTACGGCCGGCAGCAGCCCAACGACTGGGGGCTGGGCTTCGAGCTGCGCGACGGCAAGTCGCCGCACTGGACCGGGACGACGAGCTCGCCGGGCACGTTCGGCCATTTCGGCCAGTCCGGGACGTTCCTGTGGGTGGACCCGGCGGCACGGGTGGCCTGCGTGGGGCTGACCGACCGCGACTTCGGGTCGTGGGCGATGGAGGCATGGACGTCGTTCACCGACCGGGTGCTCGCGGCGCTGTAGCACGCCGGCCGCGCGCGGCGGGGGCGAGCGCGTTATGTCTCCACAACGCGGGGTGAGGCCTACCCTGTGGTGGGTGACGCATCGGGACAGCTGGCCGATCAGTGGGCGAACCTCCTGAGCAGGCCATGGTCACCGACGACGCCGGCACCACCGGCCCGCTGACCACCACGGAGGCGATCCCCGTGGGTGGTGGCGTGATCTTCCCCGAGCGCGGGGTCGTGATCACCCAGCCGGCCCCTGGGGTGTTCCTCGCGTTCAGCACGACGTGCACCCATCAGGGCTGCAGCGTCCGGGCCGTGGCCGCCGGGACGATCAACTGCTTCTGCCACGGCAGCCGCTTCCGTATCACCGACGGCTCGGTCGCGGGCGGACCGGCGCCGGCGCCGCTGCCCCGGCACCCGATCACCGTGACCGGCGGCTCGATCCACCTCGGCTGATCGCGCCCGTCCGGCCGCGCCCCGTGAACATCGCGACGTCACCGATCGGCTCATGCAAGCGCGCCCTTGCCACCGGGCCGCCGATGGGTGCACCGTGTCGCAACCGATTCACATTCAATGCGGACGCAGGCGTCGCCAAACGGGAGGCGGCCATGGGCGACCCTTGGGGGTTCCTCCGCACCCCGTGCGAGACCCCGCGCCGCCGCCCGGTCGGGCTACGGTTGCAGGACTGGCGCGAGGTCTACGAGCCGTTGCCGGACGAGGGGCTGCGGTGGCAGGCCGGACGGTGCATGGACTGCGGCGTCCCCTTCTGCCACCAGGGTTGCCCGCTGGGCAACCTCATCCCGGAGTGGAACGATCTGGTCGCGCGCGACAACTGGCGTGAGGCGAGCGAGCGATTGCACGCCACGAACAACTTCCCGGAGTTCACCGGGGTGCTGTGTCCTGCTCCGTGCGAGGCCGCGTGTGTGCTGGCGATCAACAGTGACCCGGTCACGATCAAGCAGGTCGAACTGCAGATCGTCGACCACGCCTGGGGCCAGGGCTGGGTGACGCCGCTGCCGCCGAAGACGCGGACGGGTCGAACGGTCGCAGTCATCGGCTCCGGCCCGGCCGGGCTCGCCGCCGCCCAGCAGCTCACCCGGGTCGGCCACGACGTGGTGGTCTGCGAGCGGGCCGACCGGATCGGCGGGCTGCTGCGCTACGGCATCCCGGAGTTCAAGATGGAGAAGCATCGGCTCGACCGGCGCCTGGAGCAGATGCGGGCCGAGGGCACGATCTTCCACCCCGGTCTGGAGGTCGGCGTCGACCTCACCGTCGACGAACTCCGGTCCCGCTCCGACGCGGTGGTCCTGGCCGGGGGCGCCACCGCCCCGCGCGAGCTCCCCGCACCGGGTCGCGAGCTCGACGGCGTCCACCCGGCTATGGACTACCTGACCTGGGCCAACCGGGTGCAGGAAGGCGACGTCGAGGTCTCCCCGATCACCGCTGTGGGAAAGGACGTCGTCATCATCGGAGGAGGCGACACCGGAACCGACTGCCTGGGCACCGTCCACCGGCAGCGGGCGCGGTCGGTGGCGCACCTCGACATCCGGCCACGGCCACCCGACCAGCGCACCGAGGACATGCCGTGGCCCACCTACCCGGGGATCTATCGGACGGCCCCGGCGCAGGAGGAGGGCGGTGCGCGCCTGTTCTCCGTGGACACCCTCGAGTTCCTCGGTGACTCCGACGGCAGGCTCCGGGGGATCAGGACCGCGGAGGGGTTCCGCGACGAGAACAAGGTGTTCCACCCGACCGGCGGAACCACGGAGATCCCGGCACAGCTCGCGCTGGTGGCACTGGGGTTCGTCGGCCCCGAGCGGGGCAGGCTGCTGGCCGATCTGGGCGTGGACCTCGACGGGCGCGGCAACGTCGCCCGCGACGAGAACTTCATGTCCAGCGTCGAGGGGGTCTTCGTCGCCGGTGACATGGGCCGCGGGCAGTCGCTCATCGTGTGGGCGATCGCGGAGGGCCGCGCCGCTGCAGCCGGCGTCGACGCCCTGCTCACCGGGCGAGACGTCCTGCCTCGTCCGATCCGGCCGACCGACCGGCCCATCGCCTGAGCGGCGGGATGGCCGCCTCACCCTGCGGCTGCCCCGATGGACAACCACACCCTGCCCGGCAGCCACCCCGCCCATCGGCCGCATCACTGCGACCGACCGCGATGTCAGGCACTCACCGCCTGAGCGGCCGGCGCCGAGGACATGGCCACAACGCCCTGCCAGTCGAGGACCCCGACCACGTTGTCGTCGTCGTCGAGGAAGCCCAGCGGGCCGATGTTGGTGAAGTAGAAGACCGATTCCTCGGGGAAATTGGTCCAGTCATGCAGCATTCCATTGGCCTCGTAGCCGTAGTCGCCGGCCACGGCAGTGGTTCCACCCGCCTCCTCACCGCCACGGATCTCCATGCGTCCGGAGATCATGAAGTACTCGGCGGGCCCCAGGTGCTTGTGCCGGTCGAAGCCCGCGCCCGCGTCGGCGTGGAACAGCACGGTCCAGGCCCCGGTCTCGGGGCTGACCCGCAGCAACTTGAAGGAGATGCCCTCACAGAAGGGAACCCAGGCTAGATCCGCGGTCTTCACCGACCGGTCTTCAAGCATGGCGTTGTGGAGACTGTCACGCTGGATTCTGTCCTCAGCCATGGATGACACCGCCTCTCTCGACGGACGGCCGACGCTGTCGAGCCCGTCCAACCAGCCGATCTCCATTGACCGACTCGATCGAACATATTCAGCCCCGACCGCTCGTCAAGAGCCGCAACCCGCACAGACGGCGATGGATCGCCCGAATGATCCGCTAACGGGCACCCACAGGACCGGAAATCGTTCCATATAACGGAAACGGCCTGAACTTCTCGGATTGACTTATCGCCTGGGCGAGTCCCCACTGTGCCCGGCTCGCATCCCCGAAACCGCGAACCGGGCATCCCGGCACCCCGGGCCGCCAGGACTCGCGTCCACGAGACGACACCAGCCACCCTCGCCGGCAGTGACCGACGCCACGTCGCCGGGGCGGGAATGATCCACGGGGGCCGCCTGTTGTACCCCCTGTCCGGGCCGGGCGACCTGTGTCCCCGGGTCTCATATATAAGAGCCGCCGCGGAATACCGTCCGGCTGGAGCCGCGGTGCACCACTCGCCGCGAGGCGACCAGCGCCCGGCTCGGACACCTACCTCGCCGCTGGGACCGGGAATGTTCAGGGCCCTGTCACGGTTGAGATAGGCGTCCGGATCGGGCGACCCGTGTCCCCGGGTCCCATCTGAGAATCGCCGCTGCGAGCGGCCTGCGCGCCGAGAGGCGACCGGCGCCCGATCCGGATTCCCGTACTACTTCTTCTCCGAGGCGAGGACAGCAGCACCATGAAGGGCGACCGAGTCGAGATCGTCATCGACGCAGGCAGCGGCACCACCCGCAGCTACGACATCACAGCCACCCGCGCCGGGCGTCGGGTCGACGTCGCCCACGGCCGCGGTGTGGTCGAGGTCAGCGAGGTCACCCGGGGCGGCAGCACCGTCCGCACGGCGCGTTTCCTGGCCAACCGGGTACTCGCTCTCGTCGAGCACCCGGCCGCCGACGAACCCGTCGCTGACGAGATCACACCCACCCTGCGCTCGGCCTGAGCGCCTGAGCCAGGCACACTGCGAGAACGATGTCCTCTTTCGCGGCCCGGGCCGCTGATGTGCGCCCAGCGCAGGCCGACGCCACCGCCGCGGGGCCCGATCGCGCCCCGCTTCGACCCGACGCCGGGTCACACATCACCGAACCTGCGGGCCGGACCGGCTCGGAGCTGCCCACCGACGCCACTCCCCAGTCCGAGCGCACCGGTCGCTCGCGCCGCCCCCGACGACGCGGAACTCGCCACCGCTCGCAGGAAGGCGTGACTGCCGGGCGCCCGGAGCGTGGTGCGGCGCCCGCCGGGCCGCCCGCAAGCCTCCCCGAAGGCGCCGGCGGGGAGGCACCCCTCGACGACGGCGCGATCGCGGACCTGTCCGCGCGCATCGCCCAGCTCGGCCTGCGTGACGCCCACCAGCTACGTCGCCGCCTCGACGGCGTGCGGCGCAGCCGCAACCGGCACACGCACGCCGAGATCGAGAGGTCCGTCGCCACCGCCGAGCACCGTCTCGAGCGCCGCCGTGCGTCGGTCCCGCCGATCTCCTACCCGGCGACGCTGCCGGTCACCGCCCGCCGAGAGGACATCGCCGCCGCGATCCGCGACAACCAGGTCGTGATCGTGGCCGGTGAAACCGGTTCCGGGAAGACCACGCAGATCCCGAAGATCTGCCTGGAGCTCGGCCGGGGCGTCCGCGGGATGATCGGGCACACCCAGCCCCGCCGGCTGGCCGCCCGCACCGTGGCCGCGCGCATCGCCGAGGAGCTCGGCACCGAGCTCGGCGACGCCGTCGGCTGGAAGGTGCGCTTCACCGACCAGGTCGGCGACCACACGCTGGTCAAGCTGATGACCGACGGCATCCTGCTGGCCGAGCTGGCCGGCGACCGGATGCTGCGCCAGTACGACACGCTGATCATCGACGAGGCGCACGAACGCAGCCTCAACATCGACTTCATCCTGGGTTACCTGACCCGGCTGCTGCCGCGCCGCCCGGACCTCAAGGTCGTCATCACCTCGGCGACGATCGACCCCGAGCGGTTCGCGCGGCACTTCGGCACGCCCGCGGAGCCGGCCCCGATCGTCGAGGTCTCCGGCCGGTCGTACCCGGTGGAGATCCGCTACCGGCCCGTCGTCGACCCCGACGACCCGGACGCCGACCCCGACCGCGACCAGCTCGAGGCCATCGGTGACGCCGTGGCCGAGCTGCAGCGCGAAGGCCCCGGCGACATCCTGGTGTTCCTGCCCGGTGAGCGCGAGATCCGGGACACCGCCGACGCCCTGGCCAAGCGGGACTTCCGGAACACCGAGATCCTGCCGCTCTACGCGCGGCTCTCCACGGCCGAGCAGCACCGCGTCTTCGCGCCCCACCCGGGTCGTCGCGTCGTGCTCGCCACCAACGTCGCCGAGACGTCGCTGACCGTCCCCGGCATCAGGTACGTCGTCGACACCGGCACCGCTCGCATCTCACGGTACTCGCGGCGGCTCAAGGTGCAGCGGCTGCCGATCGAGAAGATCTCCCAGGCCAGCGCCAACCAGCGCGCCGGCCGATGTGGACGGACCTCCGACGGCATCTGCATCCGGCTGTACTCGGAGGACGACTTCGACGCACGCCCGGAGTTCACCGACCCGGAGATCCTGCGCACGAACCTCGCCTCGGTCGTGCTGCAGATGATCGCGATGGACCTCGGTGAGATCTCGGAGTTCCCGTTCGTCGAGCCGCCGGACTCCCGGGCCGTCGGCGACGGCCTGGCCCTGCTGCATGAGCTGGGGGCGCTGGAGAACGGGCAGCGCGCGCTCACGGCCGTCGGCCAGGCGCTGTCCCGGCTGCCGGTCGACCCGCGACTGGGCCGCATGCTCGTCGAGGCGAACCGCACCGGCTGCCTGCGCGAGGTGCTCGTCATCGCCGCCGCGCTCTCGGTGCAGGACCCGCGCGAGCGGCCCACCGAGCAGCGCCAGGCCGCCGATGAGAAGCACGCCCGATTCGCGCAGGACGGCTCGGACTTCCTGGCCTTCCTCAACCTGTGGAACTACCTGGGTGAGCAGCGCGAGGCGTTGTCGTCCAACAAGTTCCGCCGGCTGTTGCGCGACGAGTTCCTGCACTTCCTGCGCATCCGGGAGTGGCAGGACCTGCACGGGCAGCTGCGTTCGGCGGCCCGCAACGCGGGCATGACGCTCAACGACGTCGAAGCCTCACCGGACCGCGTGCACTCGGCGGTGCTGTCCGGGCTGCTCAGCCAGGTCGGCCTGCGCGAGGCGGACGCCCGGGAGTTCCTGGGTGCCCGCGGCGCCAAGTTCATGATCTTCCCGGGCTCGGCGCTGGCGAAGAAGCAGCCGCGCTGGGTGATGGCCGCAGAGCTCGTCGAGACCTCGCGGCTGTGGGCGCGCACCGTCGCGAAGATCCAGCCGGAATGGATCGAGCCGCTGGCCGGGCACCTGGTCAAGCGGACGTACTCCGAACCGCACTGGTCACGCAAGCGCGCCGCGGCCGTCGCCACCGAGCGGGTCACCCTGCACGGCATCCCGATCGTCGCGAACCGCACCGTCGACTTCGGACGGATCGACCCGGAGGTCTCGCGTGATCTGTTCATCCGGCACGCGCTCGTCGAGGGCGACTGGGACACCCGGCACCGGTTCTTCCACGCCAACCGCGAGCTGCTCGACGACGCCGAGGAGCTCGAGCACCGGGCCCGGCGGCGTGACCTCGTCGTGGACTCCGAGACGCTCGTCGCGTTCTACGAGCAGCGCATCCCCGACCACGTCGTGTCCGGGCGGCACTTCGACTCATGGTGGAAGAAGACCTCCCGCAAGCAGCCCGAGCTGCTGGACTTCACGGCCGAGTTCCTCGCCACCGAGGCCGCGAAGAACGTGGACCGCTCCGCGTACCCCGACCACGTCGAGGCCGGCGGGCTGCGGTTGCCGCTGTCGTATGCATTCGAGCCGGGCCACCACAGCGACGGGGTGACCGTCGATGTACCGGTCGCGGCGCTGCACCAGATCGACCCGACGCCGTTCACCTGGCAGGTCCCCGGACTGCGCGAGGAACTCGTCACCGCGCTGATCAAGACGCTGCCCAAGACGCTGCGCCGGCACTTCGCCCCGGCCCCGGACCACGCCCGCGCCGTGCTGGCCCGGCTGCAGGCCGGGAACGAGCCGCTGCTCGACGGGCTCGAGCGTGAGCTGGGCCGGATGCGCGGAGTGGACATCCCACGCGAGGCCTGGGAGCTCGACCGGCTGCCCGAGCACCTCACCGTGACTTTCCGTGTCATCGACGACAAGAACCGCGAGGTCGCGGCCGGCACCGATCTGGAGGCGCTGCGCCGCGCGCTCGCGCCGAAGGTCCGCGAGGAACTGGCCGCGGCCGGCGGTGACCTGGAGAAGACCGGGCTGACCGGCTGGAGCATGGGCACGCTGCCGCGCGAGCACCGGATCCGCCGCGGTGGGCACGTCGTCACCGGCTACCCCGGTCTCGTCGACCGCGGCACGAGCGTCGACGTCCGGGTGTTCCCGACCGCCGCCGAGCGCGACCCGGCGATGTGGCGCGGCATCCGGCGGCTGTTGCTGCTGGAGACCCCGTCACCGGCCAAGCAGGTGCAGCGCGGGCTGGACAACAAGGCCAAGCTGGCACTGTCCCGCAACCCGCACGGCGGGGTCGCCGCGCTGCTCGACGACTGTGTGACAGCCGCAGCCGACGCGCTGATCACCCGCGCCGGCGGCCCGGCCTGGGACGAGGCGGGCTACGCCCGGCTGCGGGAGCTGTTCCGCGCCCGGCTGGGCGCCGCCACCCTGGAGGTCCTGCACGCCGTGCGCGCCGTGCTCGTCGTCTGGCACCGGGTGCAGGCACAGCTCGGCGAGTGCACCGCGCCGCTGCTGAAGGCGGGGGCCGCCGACATCACCGCGCAACTGAACGAGCTGGTCGGGCCCGGGTTCGCCACCGCGGCCGGAGCCAGCCGGCTGGCCGACGTGGCCCGCTACCTGGAAGCCATCGAGCGGCGGATCGAGAAGCTGCGCGTGGACCCGCGCCGCGACGCCGACTGGACCGCGCAGGTCCGGATCGTCGACGACGAGTACCGCGCCGAACTGGCCGCGCTGCCGCCGGGCATCGAGCCCTCGCCCGCATTGCGCGACGTGCGCTGGATGATCGAGGAGCTGCGGGTGAGCCTGTACGCGCACCCGATGCGCACTCGGTACCCGATCTCGATCAAGCGGATCCAGAAGGCGATCGACGCCCTCCCGCGCTGACGCGCCCGTGCACGACCCGTTCCGGCGTGCCAGGATTTCCACCAGGACCGGTGGAGGGCCGCGATGACGCAGTACGAGCACCTGGGCGAGGCGCTGGGTACGGACTTCTTCTCCGTCCGGGACCAGTTCACCCCTGAGCAGTGGGAACACTTCATCGCCGTCCGCAAGTTCGTCGACGACGAGGTGTTGCCCGACATCGGCGACTACTGGGAGCGCGCCGAGCTGCCCTGGCACCTGTTCCGCCGGTTGCCCGAGCTGGGCGTCGTCGGCGAGGACATCGAGGGCTACGGGTGCGCAGGGATGAGCCCGATGGCCTGCGGGCTGGTGCACATGGAGTTGCACCGTGGCGACGGCAGCCTCGGCACGTTCCTCGGCGTGCACGCCGGGCTCGCGATGCAGTCGATCGCGCTGTGCGGCTCCGACGAGCAGAAGCAGCGCTGGCTGCCGTCGATGGCGTCCATGGAGAAGATCGGCGCGTTCGCACTCACCGAGCCCGACCACGGCTCCGACTCGATCGCGCTGGAGACCACCGCCCGGCGCGACGGCGACCGCTGGGTCCTCGACGGCGTCAAGCGCTGGATCGGCAACGGCACGATCGCCGACCTGGTCATCGTGTGGGCCCGCGACACCGACTCCGGCGAGGTCCTCGGCTTCGTCGTCGAGACCCCCGCCGAGGGCTACGACGCCACCGTCATCCCCGGCAAGGTGTCGCTGCGCTCGGTGTGGCAGGCCGACATCCGGCTCACCGGTGTCCGGGTGCCGGAGGAAAACCGGTTGGTGAACGCACGGACGTTCTCCGACACCGGCCGGGTGCTGGCGAACACCCGCGGCATCTGTGCCTGGATGGCGCTCGGGCACGCGACGGCCGGCTATGACGCGGCGCTGCGCTATGCGCTGGAGCGCAAGCAGTTCGGCAAGCCGCTGGCGTCGTTCCAGATCGTCCAGCAGCGGCTGGTGCACATGCTCGCCGACCTGACCGGAATGCAGCTCTACTGCATGCAGATCGGCCGCCTCGCCAACGCCGGGCGACTCTCCTCCACCGTCGCCGGGCTCGCCAAGATGAACAACACCCGCACCGCCCGCAAGATTCTCGCCGAGGCCCGGGACCTGTTGGGCGGCAACGGGATTCTGCTCGAGCACCACGTGGTGCGGCACTGGACCGACATCGAGGCGATCCACACCTTCGAAGGCACCGAGACGATGCAGACACTCATCGTCGGCCGGGACATCACCGGGGTCAGCGCCTTCACCTGACGGTTCGTGCGCGGAAATGGTCGCCCGAACAGCGTTATCCGCGCACGGGCCCTCAGGCGACTCCCGGCTCCTCGACGGGCAGGACCGTGACGACCCGGTCGAGCCCGGCGAGGACGAGGATCCGCCGCGCCGAGCTGCCGGACGGGGTGACCACGGTGAGATCGTTGCCGGCGGCGCGGGCCCGCTGCGCGACCTCCGACAGCAGCGCGATCCCCGCACTGCTGACGTAGCAGTCGGCCGCGAGCGTGAGTGTGATCGGCTGGGCCTGCCCGAGCTGGTCGAGCAGCTCGGACCGGACCGTCGCCACCCCCGCCAGGTCCAGGTCGCCGTCGATGTGCAGCCGGACGGTGTGCTCGTCGGCCCAGCGGCGCAGCCGCGTCGGCCCCGGCGCCAGGTCGCCGTCCTCACCGGACGGACCACCGAGCACACCTCCGGGCAGCGTCGGCGGCTGCTCCAGCGGGACCGGCGGCAGCCGGAAGCGCACTACCGTGCCGTCCTCACCGGGCACGACATCGACGTCCTGGGTCAGCTCCCGGATCAGCGCGAGCCCGCGACCGCGGTAGCCGGGGTCGGCGGGCGGCGGCCGCCACCGGCCGGTGTCGGCGACCCGGGCGATCACCGACCCGTCGGACTGCAGATCCAGGGCGATGTCGACCTCGCCGGGCGTGGTCGCGCGATAGGCGTGTTCGACGGCGTTCGTCACGGCCTCGCCGAGGGCCAGCTGCAGGTCGGTGAGGGCGTCCTCGCCCAATCCCGCCTGGGCGCACCAGGTCGAGACGGTGCGGCGCAGCGGGGCCAGCCGCTCGGCGTCGGCCGGCGGGTGCAGCCGCAACGGCGGCGGCAGCAGCCGAGCCATCACCAGCGCCGTGTCGTCCGGGGCGGACCGACCGGCCGCCATCCGGTCCAGCAGCGCGTCCGCGGTGTCCTCCGGCCGGCCGTGGGCCAGCGCCCCGAACGCGTCGATGAGCCGGTCGAGCCCGTCATCGATCACCTCGGTGCGCCGCTCGAACAGCCCGTCGGAGCACAGCAGGATCGTCGAGCCGGGCTCGATCCGGTCCACGGCCTCGACGAACGGCGGCCGCCCGGCCACGCCGAGCGGGGTGCCCCGGCCCTGCATGAGCAGCCGGACGCCGTCAGGGCCGGCGACCAGGGGCGGCGGATGCCCGGCGCAGGCGTAACGCAGTTCCCCGGTTTCGCAGTCGACGACCGCGCAGGCCACCGTGCTGGCCATCGCACCGTCGATGCGCAGCGCGAACAGGTCCAGCTGCTCGAGCGCGGCGGCCGGGGACTGCCCGTTGACCAGGTTCGCGGCCAGCGCGCTGCGCAGCTGGCCCATCACCGCCGCGGCCGACGGGCCGCGGCCCACGACATCGCCGACGACCAACGCCACCTGGCCGTCGGCGAGCTCGAGCACGTCGAACCAGTCCCCGCCGGCCTCGGTTCCCTCCGTGCCCGGCAGGTACCGGGTGGCCAGCGCGAGCCGGTCGAGGTCGGGCATCCGCTGCGGGAGCAGGCTGCGCTGCAGGGTGACCGCGACCTCGTGCTCGGCCTGGTGCAGCCGGGCCCGCATCACGGCCTGCGCGCACTGACTCGCCAGGGTGAGCACGAAGCTGCGCCGTTCCGGGCTGAACAGTGGCCGCCCTGCGAACCTGAAGCCGAGCGCACCGATGGGCCGGCCACCGACCAGCAGCGGCACCGCGGTGTGCACCGGGTACGCCCCACCCGACTCCGGGGGGCCCGGCGCCGCCTGCCAGACCGGCTCGCCGGAGCGAACCGCGCGGGCCAGCGGATGCGCGGCGTCCGCGAACGACTCCGGCAGGTCGGTGCTCCCGGCCGCCCAGCCCTCCGCGGCCAGCGGGTACAGCGCACCGCCGTCGCCGGCCAGCAGCACGACGACCGCTTCGGCCTCCACCGCGGACAGCCCGTGCGCGACGATCACCGCGGCGACCGAGTCCAGGTCGGTGGCCCGCGACAGCGACGTTGCCACCGCCCCCAGCCGCTCGGCGACCCGGCGCCCCTCGGTCTCGGCGACCAGCAGATACGAGCGGTCCAGCGCCTGCGCGGCGAGCTCGGCCACGGCGACCGCGGCCTCCCGGTCGCTGGCCGAGATCGTTCGTGCCTCGCGGAAGGCCACCCCGAGCACACCCAGGCAGCGCTCGCCGACCATCAGCGGCAGCAGCCCGAGCGCAGCGAGGGCCATCGGGGAGACCGACGTCTCCAGGTCCGGGAAGCGGTGCCGCCACTCGCCGGCGTTCTCGAACCACAGCGCCGTCCGGGTACGCACCACGTCCCGCGCCGGACGCGACACGTCGAGCGAGACCGACGACCAGCTGCGCTGCGCGGACAGGCTCCAGCCCTGCCCGGTCAGCACCTCCAGCGAGCCGTCCCGCAGCTCCCAGACCCCCACGATCGGCGCGTCGAGCAGCGTGACGAGGTGCTGCGCCGCGATCCGGGCCACCTCGTTGGGCGTGGCGGCGGCCGACATCTCGGCCGTCGCCCGGTGCAGCATCCCGAGCCGCTGCGCCGCTGCCCGCTCCAGCTCCAGCAGCCGGGTGTTGTCCAGCGCCACCCCCGCCCGCCGGGCGATCTCGGCGACCAGCTCGAGGTCCTCGTCGTTGTAGGGCGGGGAGCCCGTGGTCCGGGCGAGCAGTACCACCCCGAGCAGCCCGCCGCGGGCGACCAGCGGGGCGGCGACCATCGAGTGCGCGTCCAGCCTCTGCCACGACGCGTGTTGCCCGGGATCCGAGCCGGTCAGGGTCGCGGTCAGCTCGGCGAGGCCGAACAGCCGCGCCTCCCGGGTCTGCATGACCTGTCCCCGCAGCTCGGAGGCACCGTCCAGCCGCCAGAGCACGGATTCGAGAGCCGGGTCGACGGCCGCGACGGCTCGCAGCACGAGGTCCTCTTCGGAGGCGCCGTCATGGACGCGGACCATGTCGGCGAGGCCCTCGGCCACGAGCAACCGGGCCAGCGCCCGCAACCGGCCGTCGGCGGTCAGCTCGGCGTCGAGGGCGTCGCCCAGCCCGGCGTAGATGCGGTGCCGGCGCTGCTCGCGGTGCCGCGCGTCGATGTCCAGGCAGCCACCGACGTAACCCGCGGGCCGATCCCCGCCGCCCACCGGGGCGCCACGGTCGAGCACCCAGCGGTAGCGGCCGTCGCGGCTGCGCAACCGGTACTCGACCTCGAAGGGCGCACCCCGCCGGGCCGCCGCCGCGGTGACCGTGTGGTAGCGGTCCCGGTCCTCGGGGTGGATCCGGTCCCGCCAGTCGGTGCCCAACTCGGCGGCCGGATCGGTGACGCCGGTGAAGTCCAGCCAGCCCCGGTTGACGAACACGCGGTGCCCGCCGGCGTCGTCCACCCAGATCAGCGCCGGGGTGGAGTCGGCCATCGCGCGGAACCGCAGCTCGGCGGCCCGCCGGGTGCGCCCGAGTTGCAGGTGGTTGGCCACCCGGGCCAGCAGCTCGCGCGCGGAGAACGGCTTGACCAGGTAGTCGTCCGCGCCGGCGGCCAGCCCCTCGACCGCGGCCTCCTCCCCGGCCCGGGCGGAGAGCAGCACCACCGGCAGGCCCGCGGTGCGGGCGTCGGTGCGCAGCGCACGGAGCAGCCCGATGCCGTCCAGCCCCGGCATCATCACGTCGGCCACGACGAGATCGGGCGGGTCGGCGAGGGCGGCCTCCAGGGCCTGGGTGCCGCTGGCCACCGTCTGCACCGTCCAGTGCTGGGACAGCAG
Organism: Pseudonocardia acidicola; assembly: GCF_012911935.1. Lineage (GTDB taxonomy): Bacteria > Actinomycetota > Actinomycetes > Mycobacteriales > Pseudonocardiaceae > Pseudonocardia > Pseudonocardia acidicola. The sequence continues at coordinate 30,651 of NZ_JAAXLA010000055.1, forward strand.
CCGCTCCAGGTAGTCGCGCATGTCGGGGTTGTCGTCGGCGACGAGCACACGGTCGCGGTGCCCGGGTCCGTCCGGCAGCGGCGTCGTCCCGGCCGGATCGAGCGGCAGGTCGGGATCGCCGGGCATCCAGCGCAGTGCCTCGGCCAGGAACGGCTCGACCCCGGCGGCGGGCCGCACGGCCGGTGCCGCATTCGCCGAGCCCATGGCCTCCACGGGCAGGTGCGCGATGCCCATCGGCAACCGCACGGTGAAGGTGCTGCCGACGTCCGGGGTGCTCGTCACCTCCACGGTGCCGCCGTGCAGCTCGACGAGCTGGCGGACCAGGGTGAGGCCGATGCCGCTGCCCTCGTGGGAACGCGCCCGGGCGCCGCGGACCCGGTGGAACCGCTCGAACAGCCGCGGCAGGTCCTCGGCCGGGATCCCGGTGCCGGTGTCGGCCATCCGCAGCACGGCCTGCTCGCCCTCGGTCCGCAGGCTCACGGTGATGCCGCCGGTGAAGGTGAATTTCACGGCGTTGCTGAGCAGGTTGAGAACGATCTTCTCCCACATGTCGCGGTCGACCCAGACCGGACGCGTCGAAGGTGGACAGTCGACGTCGAGGCGCAGCCCGGCACGCTCGGTGGCCGAGCGGAACAGCCCGGCCAGCTCCGCGGTGGCCGACCCCAGATCGACGGGCACGAACGTGGTCTCGGTCCGGCCCGCCTCCAGCTGCGAGACGTCGAGCAGGCTGTTGACCAGCTTGAGCATGCGCTGCGCATTGCGGTGCGCGACCTCGAGGTCGGCCCGCACGTCCGGGGCGGCGGTGGTACGCAGCTGCTCCAGCGGGCCGAGGATCAGCGCCAGCGGGGTCCGGAACTCGTGGCTGACCCCGGTGAAGAACTCGGTCTTGGCCCGGTCCAGCGCCGCGAGCGTCTCGGCCCGTCGGCGTTCGGCATCGTGTGCGCGGGCCGCGGACACGGCGGTGCCGATGTGCCCGACCACCAGCCGCAGGAACGCCCGGTAGTCCTCGTCGACACGAAGCCACGGTGGCACGCCGAGCACCAGCGGGGCGGAGGGCCAGCCGTCGCCGCCCGGCAGCACCGCGACGGCGATCTGCCGCACCGGGTGCTCCGTACGCGCGGCGGGCATCTCCGGCGGGGCGTCGATGATGTCCGGCGCGGCGCCGGCCTGCGGCGGAACGAACCCCTCCGGGGACTCCGCGAGCCCGGCGGAGGCGACCAGTCGGAGCGCCCCGTCGTCGGGCCCGCCGACCGCACCGGCGTAGGTGTAGAGCAGCGCGCACGGCACGTCGGGCCGGGCGTTCTCGAGCACCGCGCCGACCTCGCGCAGCGCTTCCTCGACCGACCGCACCTCGTGGGCGATCCCGGCCAACCGCCCCAGCAGCCGCAGCCGCCGCTCGCCGACGACCTGGCCGGTCGTCTCGCTCGTCACGTTGAGGATGCCGAGGACACGCCCGTCCGGTCCCCGGATCGGGCCGTAGGAGTAGCGCCAGTAGGTCTCCTCGGGGAACCCGTTGCGGTGCATGACCAGGAGGTCGTCGTCCCGGAAGACCGGCTCACCGGTGGTGTACACCTGCGCCAGCAACGGGCCGATCGTGTCCCAGATCTCCGGCCAGACCTGCTCGCACGGCTGCCCGAATCCGGCCGGGTGCTTGGTCCCCGCACCGGCGACGAACGCGTCGTTGTAGAGGAACGCGAACTCGGGGCCCCAGCACAGGACCAGGGGGTGCCGCGAGCCGAGCATGATGTCGACGGCGGTACGCAGCTCGGTGGGCCACTGCTCGATCGGTCCGAGAGCTGTCCCCGACCAGTCCGTCTCGGCGATCAGCCGGCGGATCGAACCGGCCGGCCCTTGAGCGTCCACTGCCGCAGTCGGTCCACTCAACGGCATCCTCACTCCTGCGTACCCGTCAAGCGCCAGCGTGCCAGTTCCCGATCCGCCCGGCACGTCGTGGGCCGCCCGGGCCGCCGGCGACCCGTCCCGCCTGTTCCGCGGCTGCGGCGGTTCGGCCAGGATGGCGCCGTGGCGATCCTGCTCGACGACGGCAGCTGGCAGATCCGGGGGCGCCGCATCGGCTTCCCGGTCCGGATCACCGATGCAGCGGTGGCGTGCGCAACGTACCTCGTCCGGGCCGATCGGGCGCGCCGACTGATCGGCGGCACCGGTCTGGAGCTGGTCTCGGTCGCCGGCCGGACGCCGCTGTTCCTCGTCTTCATCGACTACAAGATCAATGATCTCCGGGACTACGACGAGGTCGGCGTCGCGCTGCTCGCCCGGCACCGCGGCCGCACCGGCCCCTACATCCACCAGCTCCCGGTGACCCAGACCTTCACGATGGAGACGGGACGCGCCCTATGGGGACTGCCCAAGTGGCTGGGTCGTGCCGAGCTCGACATCGCCGGCCGGCACGCCGACTGCCACCTCGCCGAGGACGACAGGCACGTGCTGAGCGCGTCGCTGAGCACGCTCCCCGGGCGGCTGCCCTTCACCGTGCCCGGTTCCCTGACCGCGCTCGCCCCGCGCGGGGACACGGTGCTGCACAGCGGGGTGCGGCTGCGGGCCCGCGGGACGCGGCTCGGGTTCGGCGCCGCGCGCGTCGTGCTGGGCAGCGGGCACCCGATGGCCGACGAGCTGCGCGCCATCGGCCTTCCCCGCCGCCCGTTGGTCACGACGATCGTCGACCACGTCGCCTTCGACATGGATCCCGCAACCGCGACCCCCCGCTGAGCTACCGGCCTGCCGGCGTGGGCTCAGCGGTGGGCCGTCAGCCAGTCGCGCAGGTCGGTCAGGGGGCGCTCACGCTCCGGCTCGTTGTAGATCTCGTGCCAGAGACCGTCGTACCAGCGCACGGTCTGGTCCGGAGAGCCGCTCGTCGACTCCAGCAGCCGGCTGCCGGCGGGCTCGGTGAGCACGTCGGCGGTGCCGTGCTGGAGCAGCAGTGGCAGCCGCAGCGCCCGGGCCCGCTCGGGCAGCAGGTCGAACTGCGCGAACAGCGCGGAGGACAGGCCCAGGGTCGGGTTGCCGTCGTAGACGAGCGCATCGGCCCGGTACGCGGCGACGACGGCCGGGTCCTTACTGATCTTCGTGCCGTCGATCCCGGCCGGGCGCAGCGTCGGGGCGACCCGCGCCAGCAGCTTCAGCACCGGCACGGCGGCCTTCGGGACCGCGTTGCTGGCCAGCGCAGGCGCCGACAGCACGAGGCCGCGCAGGTCGTCCTGGTGGTCGAGCGCGTAGGCCAGCGCGATCTGGCCGCCCATGCTGTGTCCGAGCAGGAACACCGGCAGGCCCTCGTGCCGGGCGACGACGTGCCGGCGGAAGGTGTCGTAGTCGGTGAGGAAGTCGGTGTAGCGGGCCAGGTGCGCGCGGCGGCCGCCCGAGCGGCCGTGCCCACGGTGGTCCACCCCGTAGACGGCCCAGCCGTCGGGGACCAGCGTCTCGACGACGTTGCCGTAGCGCCCGGAGTGCTCGCCGAGGCCGTGGCAGACCAGCAGCACCCCGGTCGGCGCCACGCCGTTGCCGGGCAGCCAGCCCTGCCAGAACAGCTCGATCCCGCCGACCCCGGCCAGCCGCCCTTCGACCTGCTGCGTTCCCATGCCCACCCCGTCCGTCGGCCCGTTCGTCCGCGGGAACCTATCCGGTCGGGCGCGGCCGGCGATCAGGCTGAACCGGGTCGTTCTGCCGGGACCCGCGACCGGTGCCCGGACCCCCGCGCCCTGGGCCGCAGCCCGCTCTCGGATTCAGACCGGGCGGACGGCGTCGCGGAACCGGCCGCCGGGGGTGTCATCCAGCCCCGTCACCCGCACGACCACGACGTCGTGCTCCACCTCGGCCTGTTCCGGGACCCGGACGACCGCCGCGACCGGGTCGTGCCGCGGTGCGGCGACGGCCAGGGTGTACTCCCCGGTCGCGAGATCACTGATCCGGTACCGGCCGGCCGGTCCGGTGTGGACGCTCCCGACGACCTCACCGTCCTGCAGCAGCGTGACGGTGGCGCCCTCCACGGGGGCGGCGTCCCGGCCCCGCACCACACCGGCAACCGAACCGGAGCGGATGAGGAGCACCTCGACCTCCAGCGGCTCACCGTGGACCGTGACGGCGACCGCGCCCGGCTGGTGGTCGGGCGCCGAGGAGACCAGCACGTAGCTGCCGGGTCGCGGAGCGAGCACGACGCCACGACCGTCCACGTCGGCGACGCCGTTGCCGGCCTCGCGGCCACGACCGTCGAGCAGGGCCACCGCGGCGTCCGGGACGGGCAGGGCATCACGGCAGACGATGCGGAACCGGACGGGCTGGGCATCCTCGGCCGGCTCGTCGAGCTCGGCCTCCGAAGGGGTGGCGGCGGCCAGCGAGACGACCGAGGCCGCGCCGGGGCGCGGGTTCGGGTCGGCGAATCCGAGAGTCCGCAGCAGCGAGAGGTCGACGGCGTCCTGCTGGGCCTCGCGGGCCGCGGCGCGGGCGGCGGCGCGCTCGTGCGGGGTGAGGCGGGCCCGCGGGCCTCCGGCGGCGCCCGAGGGCGACGCGGCGCCGCCCGGCGCGGTGGCGGCAGGCGCCGTGGCGGTCGGCTCCGGCGCGGTGGTCGGCTCCGGCGCGGTGGTCGGCTCCGGGACGGCGCCGTCGGCGCGTCCGGGGGCGTTCGGCGCAGGGTCAGCCGCCGGTGCGTCGGGAGCGGGCAGGCTCACGGGTGGTACGACGGCGAGCCCGAAGGGTGGCGTCGGATCCGGCGGGGTGGACGGGGCGGCGGGCCCGTTGTCCTCGCCGGCGTCGATGTCGGCCCAGTCGGTGAACCGGGACCAGTCGTCGGTGGCCGGCTCGGCTGCCGCAGACGTGGGCAGTGCGGTCTCCTCGGCCTCCGCCACTGCGCCGGCGGGCTCGTCGCCAGCTGCGGCAGCCACGGCGGCCACGGCTGCCGCGGGCACGACCGGGCCGACTGCCGCGGGCGCGGTACGGGTGGCTGCCTCGTGGGCCGCGGCGGTGTCCGGCTCCTCGGCGTCGAGGACGGCAGGCGTCCGGGCAGCGGCCGGCGCAACGGCAAGCTCCTGCGCGGTGCGCGCCGGAGGCTCGGCGGGCTCGGGCAGCACGCTGAATGCGACCGGCGGGGGCGGCGCGGCGGCCCGGGGCACCACCCGTGCCATCACCGCGGGCGGGACCGGCGGGGCGCTCGTCGGCAGCGTCAGGCTCCCGTCGGGCACCCGGCCCCACGGTGGGCCGATCGACGTCGCATCCCGGGGGGCCTGCACCGCAACCGGTTCGGCGGGCGCCACGGGCTCCGGCGGCGCCGGCTCGTCGGCGGCCTCGGCGATCGGGGTCTGTTCGTCGGCGGCGGCGCGCACCGGCTTCGCGGCAGGCTCGACCTCGGTGGCCGGCTTCTCGGCGGTCGCGGGCTCGTCGGCCCCGGGCTCGACCGGAGCTGCGGCGACGGGTGTCTGGGGCTGCGCAGCGGCGGCCCGGCTCTGCACGAGCTCGGCGACCGTCCGCGGCCGGCCCGGATCGGCGACGGCTGTGTTCGCAACGCGGCGCGTACGCAGTACCAGGACCAGGACCAGGAGACCGACGATCACCAGGAGGCCGAGGATCAGTCCGATCAGGCCCATCGCTTTCATCGCCGGTCTCTCCTCGCCACAGGATCCTGAGATCTCAGCGTGCGGCGTTCGGCGGGATCCGGAGGGAGCGGCCGCGAGGACGGCGCGGATATCCGGTTCTCGCTGCTGCCGGGGCACGCCGGGCCGCGGTGGCCCGCCCGGAAAACGTTAGCATCCGTCGTTCACCGTCACCGGGCGCGTGATCATCCTCGGCCACATCGGACTCCTCGGCATCGCCGCAGCTCACGGTCGTTCCGTCGCCGTGGACAGACCTGTTCGGAGCCGCTCCGGCATGGCCTCGTGGCCCTGCTGCGACACGCCGGAGGGCGCCACGCCGATTTCGGCGACCGGTAACACGACGGTCACGGCATGCCCCGGCGCGTCGCCGCGACGCCGGGATTCGGCTCGGGCAGGCTGCCGTGGCACGCCCTCCCAGCGAAGGAGACCGTCGTGATCCGAATCGCCCCCGCCGCCGGCGACGTCAAGGTGACGTTCGCGCTGCCTCTGGGCCCGATCACCGGGCGATGCAGCGTCGTCGGCGACTTCAACGACTGGAAGCCCGGCCAGCACGAGATGCGCCGCCGGACCAACGGCACCCGGTCCGCGTCGGTCACGGTGCCGCGCGGCACCCGGCTGCGGTTCCGCTACCTCGGCGAGAACGGCCACTGGTTCAACGACCCCGACGTCGCCGACCGGGACGGGTCGGACACGATCCTCGTGGTCTGACCGACAGGCCGGCACCCCGGCCGGATCCGTGTCGCGCGGGCCGCGACGGGGAAGAGAGCGGCGTGGACAGGGACCTCATCGAGCTGGCCGACGCGCACGGCGTGGCCACCACCTACCGCGACGGTGACCGGCGACCGGTGACGGTCGACCCGGAGGTCGTCATCCGGGTGCTCGGGCTGCTGGAGGTGGACGCCAGCACCCCGGAGGCCCGCCGCGCCGCGCTCGCCGCGGCGCGGGAACGCGCCGCCGACGGCGTCCTGCCGGGCACGATCGCACTGCGCACCGACCGGGCGTACCTCCTGCCGGGCCCCGGTGTCCTCGTCGACGAGTCGGGGGCCCGCCGTGACGTCGCCGCCGGGCTACCGTCCGGGTTGACGCCGGGCTACTACCGGCTGGAGATGGGCGGGCAGCGGAGCACGGTGGTCGTCGCGCCCCCGGCGCTGCCCGATCCGCCGCGGTCCTGGGGTTGGATGCTGCAGCTGTACGCGCTGCACTCGCGCGGCTCGTGGGGCATCGGCGATCTCGGTGACCTGCGCGAGTTCGTCGACTGGACCGGGCGCGGGCACGGGGCGGGCGCGGTGCTGCTCAACCCGCTGCACGCGATCACCCCGGTGCCGCCGGTGCAGCCGTCGCCGTACACGCCGTCGAGCCGGCGGTTCGCGACGCCGCTCGCACTGCGCGTCACCGACCTCGACGCGTATGCACGTGCGGACGCCGCGACCCGTGCCGAGGTCGACGCGCTGCGGCCGGAGACGGTCGGCGACCGGATCGCCCACGACCGGGTGTGGGCGGCCAAGCGTTCGGCGCTGGAGCTGCTGTGGCGCTCCGTGGGCAGGCCCGCCCCCGCGGTCGATGACGATCTGCGCGACTTCGCCACGTTCTGCGCGCTCGCCGAGCGCTACGGCGGGCGCTGGAGCCGCTGGCCGGAGGCGCTGCGGCACCCGGCGAACGACGCCGTCGCGGCGGCCCGGCGGGAGCTGGCACCCCGGGTGGCGTTCCACGCGTGGGTGCAGCAGCAGGTCGGGGCACAGCTCGCCGGTGTCCGGGACGCGGCCCGCGCCGCCGGGATGCGGCTGGGCGTGATCCACGACCTGGCCGTGGGCTGCGATCCGGAGGGCGCCGACGCGTGGGCGCTGCAGGACGCGCTCGCGCTCGACGTGACGGTCGGGGCCCCGCCGGACGCGTTCAACCAGCGCGGCCAGGCGTGGGGGCTGCCGCCGTGGCGCCCGGACGTGCTCGCCGCGACCGGGTACGCCGCCTACCGGGACCTGCTGCGGGCGCTGCTCGCGCACGCCGACGGGCTGCGCATCGACCACGTCGCGGGGCTGTTCCGGCTGTGGTGGGTGCCGCCGGGCGAGTCGGCCGACCGGGGGACCTACGTGCACTACGACGCCGAGGCGATGCTCGCCGTGCTCACCCTGGAGGCCTCCCGGGCGGACGCGCTGGTGATCGGCGAGGACCTCGGCACGGTGGAGCCCGAGGTGACCGAGGCCCTGGCCGAGCGACACATGCTCGGCTCGACGGTGCTCTGGTTCGCCCGCGACCACGAGGCCCCCGGTGCGCCGCTGCTGCCCCCGGAGCAGTGGCCGGCCGAGGCGGTGGCCACGGTGTCGACGCACGACCTGCCGACGGCGTCGGGGTTCCTGCGCGGCGAGCACGTGCGGGCCCGCGCGGACCTCGACCTGCTCGACGACGTCGCGGCGGAGAAGGAGAAGGCGGCCGCGGAGCGCGACGAACTGGTGGCGCTGCTGGTCGCGGAGGGGGTGGTGGCATCGGCCGACGCGCCCGAGCAGGAGATCGTCGTCGGGATGCACGCACTGCTGGCCCGCAGCCGGTGCCGGCTCGCGCTGATCTCGCCCTACGACGTGATCGGCGAGACCCGCCAGCCCAACCTGCCCGGGACCGTCGACGAGTACCCGAACTGGCGGCTGCCGCTCCCGCTCACCCTCGAGGAGCTGCGCGCCGATCGGCGCGTCGTCGCCGTCGTCGAGGAGTTCCGCCGCCGTCGCCCGTGATCCATCCACCGGTTGTCCACATGGGGAACAACTGTGGATCGACGGGCGCGGGCGGCTCCCGCCCTCAGACGGTGAAGCCGAGCACGCTGTTCTCGCCCGCGGCGAGCGCGCGCAGATGCTCGTCGACGGTGGTCATCTCGTGCAGGCTGCGGCCGCCGGCCATCCCGTCGAGCAGGGCCCGTTCGGCGCGCTCGATCTCCTCGGCCCCGGGCAGCGCGGCCGCGAGCCGGTCGGGCGGCGCGATGACGAGCCCGTCGTCGTCACCCACCACGAGATCACCGGCAGCCACCTCGACCCCGCCGATGAGCACCGGCTTGCCGAACGTGCCGGGATCGCGGGTGCTGCCCGACATCGGGGTCGCCCCGCGGGCGTAGACCGGCAGCCCGATGGTGCGCAGCCCGCGCATGTCCCGGCAGTAGCCGTCGATCACGATGCCGGCCAGCCCGCGGCGGTGCGCCTCTGTCGCGAACAGTTCACCCGAGACCGCACGCCGGTGCCCGTCGGTGGCCACCACCAGCACCGAGCCGGGCTCGGCCGCCCGCAGCGCGACGAGCAGCGGCAGGTGGTCGTCGTGCGCGACGACGGTGAACGCCGGGCCGACGACCGTGCTGCCCGGCAGCATCGCCCGCACCTGCGGGTCGACCACCGGCAGTGTCTTGTCCGCATCGCACAGCGAGGACACCTGTACCGCGCGCAACCGCTCGATCAGCTCGTTCATGGAGGACATGCCCGACATCGTGGTGGGTGACGAGCCGAAAGCCCACCGCGGATCAGACCGCCGGGAGGCGAGCGGCCCGCAGGGCGCTGCGGCGCACCTTGCCCGCGTCGTCGCGCACGGCCTCCTCGGTGAACTCGATCGTCCGCGGGATCTTGTAGGGGGCCAACCGGTCGGCGAGGTGGGCCGACAGCGCGTCCGCGTCGACCGGGGCACCGGGCTGGACGATCGCGTGCACGACGTTGCCGTAGTCGTCGTCCGGCAGCCCGATCACCGCGCTGCTGAGCACCGCGGGATGCTCGGACAGCGCGGCCTCCACCTCGGCCGGGTATACGTTCGCGCCGCCCACGAGGATCATGTCGGTCCGCCGGTCGGCGAGGTAGAGATAGCCGTCGGCATCGAAGTGGCCCATGTCGCCGAGCGATTCCCAGCCGTCGCGCTCGCGGGGCTCGGCGCCGATGTAGTGGTAGGTGGGCCGGTCGTCGGCGGGCCGCATCCAGATCTCGCCGATCTCCCCGGGCGGCAGCTCGCGGCCCTCGGCGTCGCACACCTTCATCCGCCCGGCCTTGACCTGCCCGACCGAGCCCGGGTGAGCCAGCCACTCCCGGCCGTCGATCATCGCGTTGGCCTGCGCCTCGGTCCCGGAGTACAGCTCGAGCAGCTTCTCCGGACCGCACCAGTCGATCCAGCCGCGTTTCACGTGCGGTGGGCACGGCGCCCCGACGTGCAGCACGGTGCGCAACGACGACAGGTCAGCGGCCCGGCGCACCGGCTCGGGCAGCCGCAGCATCCGGCCCATCATCGTCGGCACGACGTAGAGCCAGGTGACGCGATGCTGCTCGACGAGGCCCAGCGTGCGTTCGGCGTCGAACCGGCGCATGAGCACGACGTGATGGCCCTGCAGCAGCGCGAGCAGGGAGAACATGAACGGTGCGTTGTGATAGAGCGGCGCGGTGCACAGCATCACGCCGTCGCGGTCGATGCGCAGCGACGGCGCCCGCGCCACCACGGCCTCGATGCTCGCGTCCTGACCCGAGACGATGATCTTCGGGCGGCCGGTGCTGCCGCCGGAGGTGGGTGCCTTCCACGACGGGCCGATCACGTCGGGCAACGGCGCCGCGGACTCCGCCGATGCGTCGTGGTCGCCCGGCAGCCACGACCGCCCGTCGGTGGGCCGTAGCCCGACGACCAGGGCGGGGTCGGCCACGGCGAGCAGCGCGTCGAGTTCGCCGGGTGGGAGCCGGTGCGACACCGGCTGCGGCACCGCACCCAGCTTCCACGCCGCCACCGACGCCTCGACGTGCCGGACCCCGTTGGGCAGCGCGATCGACACCAGCGACCCGCGCCGGACCCCGTGGGCGGCGAAGACCCGGGCCAGCCGGTTGGTGCGTTCCTCGAGGTCGGCGCGGGTGATCCGCTGCTCGTCGTCGGACAGCGCGGGCGCGGCGGGGGTAGCGGCGGCGAGGGCGCGCAGGCCGGCGCCCAGTGCGGTGCTCACGCGGCCTGCCGTCCGGTGGCGTTCGCAGGAACCAGGACCGGGAATGCCACCGTCACCATGCCCGCCACCTTCGCGCAGCGCATCGCGAAGAGCAACGCCGGCGGGCTCAGCCGGCCGGGCGGTCTGCGGATGTGCGCAGCCGACCGGCCGGCTGCATTCTCGACCCCCCGGTCGTCTGTGCCCGGCTCGCGCCGCAGGACGTGATGAGCCGCCCCTACTGGACTAGCGGTATGCGGCACGACATCGTTACGCGACCGCTTCGCCGGTGCCGCCGGCGATGCGCCCGAGCCACCCGTCGGCGGCCGGCGGCCCCCGGGCCGGGAGACTGGACCCATGACCACCGTGTTCGTCCTCAACGGCCCGAACCTGAACCTGCTGGGTACCCGCAATCCCGAGGTCTACGGCACGACGACGCTGGCGGATGTCGAGAAGCTGTGCGGGGAGGTGGCCGGCGGGCTCGGGCTGACGGTCGACTTCCGGCAGTCCAATCACGAGGGTCAGCTGGTCGACTGGCTGCACGAGGCGGGCGCCGAGGTCGCGGCCGGCCGGTCGATCGGCGCGGTCGTGAACGCCGGCGCGTACACCCACACCTCCGTCGCTCTGCACGACGCGATCGAGGGAGCGAGCGTCCCGGTGATCGAGGTGCACATCTCGAACGTGCACCGGCGCGAGGAGTTCCGGCACCACTCGTACCTCTCGCCGGTGGCTCGCGGCATCGTGGTGGGCTTCGGCGTGCACGGCTACGCGCTGGCCATCCAGGGTCTGCACCGGCTCGTGCAGGAGTGACGCTCGGAGCAAGATCGCGAGCAGCGCCGTCAACTCCACGGTCGCGCACAACTGGCGAAGCGCTCAGACGACGGTCTCCAGCGCGCCCGCCGCGATGTCGACGGTCACCGGGCTGCCGGCGTCGAGCTCCATCACCTCGCCGTCGATCTGCAGCGGCATCGGCTTGATCGTGCGAAACCGGTAGTCGCCGACGCTGGGCTGCCGGCCGAGGCCCCGGAACGCGGCCTTGAGCGCTGTGCCCAGCACCCGCCACTTGGCGGTGTGCGGCAGCAGCACCACCTCGAACCGGCCGTCGTCGGGGCGGCCGCCCGCGCTGAGCGTGGCGTACTTGGCCATCTCGGCGATGTTGGCGAACACCAGGCTGTCGAAACTGCGCGGGCCGTCGGCGACCTCGATCTCGAAGGGCCGGAAGCGGGCGAACGCCCGAATGGTGGTGACGATCTCGCGGAACGAGCCCTTGCCGCCCTTCTCCAGCTCGAGTGCGACCACCGGTGTGATGCCCAGGCCGATGTAGGAGTGCGCGTACCGCGTGACCGCGCCCGGCCCGTCGCCGACGGTGAGCCGCAGCAGGTCCATCCGCCGCACCTCGCCCGCCAGGATCGAGTCGGCGAGCGGGCGTTCCCGGGTGACGCGGCGGTGGTCGTTGGCGTTGCCCGCGGCGAGCACGGCACAGACGGCACGAGCGCCTGGGGCCTGCATGACGCCGTCGACGACCTCGTTGTAGCCGCCGTCCCCGCTCACCGAGACGATCAGCGGCCGTCCCGACGACGCGACCTCACGGGCGATCTCCCGGGCGTGCCCGGCGCGCTCGGTGGGCCGCAGCTCGACCGGGAGCTCGGGCCGGCGCCGGCTCAGCGCGGTACCGAGCTGGTTCGCCAGCCGTTCGGCGTCACCGGTGCTGTTCGGATTGAACACGATTACCACGGAGTCGAAGGCAACGGCCACCGCGGCACCTTACGGGCGAATCGGACGCCGTGCCGGGCTCGGTGCGACCGCGCAGCCGGTAGCCGCCGGCGTGATGACGCGGATCGAACATCGGCAACACCGATGCCCGCTGTGCGTGATCATCAGCGGGGAGCAGAGTGACGACATGGATCTCCAGCTGACCGGCAAGCGTGCGGTCGTCACCGGTGGCAGTCGCGGCATCGGGTTCGCCATCGCCGACGCATTGGCCGCCGAGGGCGTCGACGTCGCTCTCATCGCGCGCCATCCCGACACCCTCCAGGCCGCTGCGACCGACGTGGCCCGGCACGGCGGGCGGGCCCTGGCGCTGGTCGCCGACACCGCCGACGACGAGTCGGTACGGGGCATGGTGCGGACCGCGGCCGAGCAGATGGGCGGGATCGACATCCTGGTCAACGCCGCCGCCCGCCCGGCCAGCGCCGGTCCCACGCCCTCACTGGCCGGGCTGACCGACGACGACGTCCGGATCGAGTTGGAGACCAAGCTGCTCGGCTACCTGCGCTGCGCCCGCGCGGTGGCCCCGTACATGATCGAGCAGGGCTGGGGCCGCATCATCAACGTCAGTGGCCTCAACGCGCGCAAGTCGGCCTCGCTGGTCGGCGCGGTGCGCAACGTCGCCGTCGCTGCGATGACCGGGGCGCTGGCTGCCGAACTCGGCCCGAAGGGCATCAACGTCACCGTCGTGCACCCCGGCCTCACCGTCACCGAGCGCACACCCGCCATGATCGCCGAGCTTGCCCGGGCACGGGACGTCACCGAGGAGGAGGCGGAGGCGCTGCTCGCCGCGACCACGACCGTCGGCCGGCTCATCACCGCCGAGGAGGTCGCCGACGTGGTGACGTTCCTGGCCTCGCCGCGCAGCGTCGCCGTCAACGGAGACGCGATCGCCGCGGGCGGCGGTACCCCCGGCGTCATCCATTACTGACCTGCAGCCGGTCGGTGCCGTCCGTCATCATCGACTGATGGAGTCGACCCGCCTGGACCGCTGGTTGTGGTCGGTCCGGCTGACGAAGACCCGTTCGGACGCCGCGGCCGCGTGCCGCGGCGGCCATGTCCGGGTCAACGACAAGCCCGCCAAACCGGCGACGCCGGTGCATGTCGGCGACACCGTCCGGGCCCGGGTGCACGACACCACGCGGATCGTCGAGGTCACCCGGGTCATCGAGAAGCGGGTGGGGGCCCCGGAGGCCGTGCGCTGCTACATCGACAACACGCCCGTCGCGCCCCCGGAGGCCGCCGTCCCGGTGGCCCGCCGCGACCGCGGAGCGGGCCGCCCGACCAAACGCGACCGCCGCATGCTCGACCAGCTGAAGGACTTCGGCGGACCCTGACCGTCAGGCCGCTCGGGGCGCCCGACGAAGATGGGGCGTATGTACGACCTGCTGTTCCGGCTGGTGCTCCGGCGCATCCCCGCCGAGCTCGCGCACAGATTCGCCTTCGCCCTGATCCGGCTCGCCGCCGGACCCGCCGCGGCGGGTGGACTGTGGGCCGCGCTGCGTGGGCAGCGCGACCCGGTCCTGCGCACCCGCGTGCTGGGCATCGACTTCCCGGGTCCGCTCGGCCTCGCCGCCGGGTTCGACAAGGACGCCGAAGGCGCCCGGGCACTGGCCCGGCTCGGGTTCGACTTCGTCGAGGTCGGTACGGTGACGGCGCTGCCGCAGCCGGGCAATCCGCAGCCCCGTCTGTTCCGGCTGCCCGACGACCGGGCGTTGGTCAACCGGATGGGGTTCAACAACTCCGGCGCCGAGGTCGTCGGGTGGCGGTTGCGCAGGCTGCGCGCCACCGACGGCGAGCCGCTGGTCATCGGCGTCAACATCGGCAAGAGCAAGGTCGCCACTGCGGACCAGGCGATCGACGACTACGTGCGCAGCACGACGATCCTCGGCCCGTCGGCCGACTACCTCGTCGTGAACGTCAGCTCGCCCAATACTCCGGGGCTGCGGGATCTGCAGCAGGTCGAGGTCCTCGAGCCGTTGCTGACCGCGGTCCGCGAAGCTCTGGAGCGGGCGGTTCCCGGGCGCCGCGTCCCGCTGCTCGTGAAGATCACGACCGACCTCGCTGACGAGGACATCGACGCAGTGGCGGACATGGCCGTGCGGCTGGGTTTGGACGGGGTGGTCGCCACCAACACCACGACGTCCCGGGCGGGGCTCACGACGCCCGCGGCCACACTGGCCGAGATCGGAGCCGGCGGGGTCTCCGGACGTCCCCTCGCGGCGTCGGCACTGGCGGTCGTACGCCGGTTGCGGGCACGCATGGGACCGTCGATGACGATCGTGTCGGTGGGCGGTATCGAGACGGCCCAGGACGCCTACCAGCGGATCCGCGCCGGGGCATCCCTGGTCCAGGCCTACACCGGATTCATCTACGGCGGCGCACGGTGGCCCACCCGGATCAACCGCGAGCTGGCTGCGCTGCTGCGTGCCGACGGGTTCTCCAGCATCGCGGACGCCGTGGGCGCCGACGCCCGGGGCTGACAGGCCACCGCCGTGGCGCCGAGCCGCGCTCTGCGGCCGCCGCCCTGCCCAGATCGTCGGGAGCACCAGACCGCGTTGACATGACGAGGCGGTCATTCTCCAGTCGGCTCACTCAGCCCGGCCGGGGACCGGCTCGGCGAGCAGCACATGATCGCGAGCAGCGCTGTCGCCGCGCGGCACCACCGAAGCGGGGTCAGAAGGGTCGCCGCGTTCGTCGCGGCGCCGGCCCTGGCCACGGAACGCTGTGCTCCGGCTTGCGGCTCCATCGCAACTGCAGTGGCGGGAACCGGCTACACGCCTCAGCCCGGCAACCGGCACCGGGCCACCCTCACGGCGTCACCGACCTGAGCCAGACCTGGGCCCAGCGACACGAAAGGCCCACAAAAATGGTCCCACCGATTCGGTAGGGAGCTGCCGAAAAAGGGTGTGGCCCGCTGCGTATCCGCGGCGGGCCACACCCCATTCTTTTCGGGTTTGATGTCGGCGGCGACCTACTCTCCCACACCCTGGCGAGTGCAGTACCATCGGCGCTGGAGGGCTTAGCTTCCGGGTTCGGGATGGGACCGGGCGTTTCCCCTCCGCCATGACCACCGAC
>NZ_JAAXLA010000056.1 GCF_012911935.1 Pseudonocardia acidicola
CCCACCCACCCGCGAGTCGGCACTTTCGGTTGCGCGAGTCGGCACTTCCGGTCCCGCGAGTCGGCGGTTTCGGTCCCGCGAGTCGGCGGTTTCCGGGGGTGAGTCGGCACCGTTGGTCCCGCAGGTCGGCACTTCTCGTCCTGCGAGACGCGGAATTCCTGCGCCGCTCATCCGGACGGCTCCGGCGGGTCGGGTAGCAGCGGGATCCGCACACCCCGCTCGTCCTCGACGCGCTCGGCATCCGTTCCGCCGAGCCGCGGGCCCGAGGCCCGTCCCACCGGCCGCGGAATCGTCCACGAGGGCACGGAGCGCCCCACGTCCTGTTCTGCACCGGCGGGAACCTGCATCGTGCTGGACTCAGCCGCCAGCCGGGCGGTGGACCGCGCGAGTTCCGTCGCGGCGTCGAGTTCCCGGAGCAGCTCACGGTGCACCAGACTTGCGCGTTCCGTCCATTCCCGGCCGCGGTGGTCCGGCCAGTCCCGCGCGACCTGCCCCACCAGCCGGCCCACCTCCGGCACCACTTCGGACAACCGCTGCGCCAGCACCTCGACCCAACGAGCCGCGCGGTCGAGCGCCTGCGGATCGGGCGGTGGCACGTCCTGGGTCACCGCAGGTCCGCCACGAGACGGGTGAGCGAGCCTCCGACTCCGCGATCGGCGTCCTCTGCCTCCGCCGCCACGGCCCACAAGGTGCCGGACAGCTCCGCGAGCTCGTTCCCGGCCCGTATCAGCACCGTGACGAGCCGGTCCAGCTCCGCGTGCAGGCCCGATGCAGCGGGCGCCCGCAGGCAGCCCAGGACCGCGTCGGGCTCGGTGACCGGCCGCAGCGCGTCGAGCGCCTCGGCCAGCCGTCCGGCGTGCACGCGTAGCCGATGGGGGTCGAGATGCACATCCGGCGGCATGGTCCGATCGTCGCGCAACCGAGTTGCGCACGGAGCGGAATCGCCGAACTCGCCGGACCCGCACCGCCCCGGCCCTGCGCCGCCACAACCGGACTCGGGCGCCGACATACCGCAAGTGCCGACTCACCCTCCCGAAAACGCCGACTCGCGGGATCGGGAGTGCCACCGTCACCGGGCCGACGCCGCCGCTCTCGCAGTCAGTGGGCGGTGGCGACGACCTCGGCCAACCGGACGGCGGTCGCCGTGGCCTGCTCGGCCGTCGGCGCCTCGACCATCACCCGGACCAGCTGCTCGGTGCCTGACGGGCGCAGCAGCACCCGGCCGGTCTCGCCCAGCTCGGCCTCCGCAGCGGCGACCGCCTCCTGGACCGCCGCCGACGCCGCGACAGCGGCCTTGTCGACAACCGCGACGTTGTGCAGCACCTGCGGCAGCGGGGTGAGGATGCCGGCCAGCTCGGCCAGTGACGATCCGGTCTGCGCCACGCGGGCCATCAGCCGTAGCGCGGTGAGCAGACCGTCGCCGGTGGTGGCGTGGCCGGGGAGCACGACGTGGCCCGACTGCTCGCCACCCAGGGTGTAACCCCCGGCGCGCAGTTCCTCGAGCACGTAGCGGTCGCCGACCTGCGTGGTGCGCACCGCGATGCCCGCGTCGCGCATCGCCAGGTGCAGGCCGAGATTGCTCATCACGGTGGCGACCAGCGTGTCGGCGGCAAGCTCGCCGGCGTCGCGCATGGCCACCGCGAGGATCGCCATGATCTGGTCGCCGTCGACGATGTTCCCGGCCGCGTCCACGGCGAGGCAGCGGTCGGCGTCGCCGTCGTGCGCGATGCCCAGATCGGCCCGGTGCTCGACGACGGCCCTGCACAGCGGACCGAGGTGGGTCGAGCCGACCCCGTCGTTGATGTTCAGCCCGTCCGGGGCGGCGTTGAGGGCGATGACCTCGGCGCCGGCCTTCGCGTAGCAGTCGGGTGCGGCCACCGACGCGGCGCCGTGCGCGCAGTCGACAACCACGCGCAGCCCGGCCAGCGACTGCGGGGTGCTCACGAGCAGGTGCGCGATGTAGCGGTCGAGCGCGTCGGGCAGGTCCCGGACCCGGCCGACGTCGGCCCCGGTCGGACGGACCCGGGGCGCATCGACACCCTGTTCGACGGCCAACTCGATCGCGTCGGGCAGTTTGTGCCCGCCCGCGGCGAACAGCTTGATCCCGTTGTCCGGCATCGGGTTGTGCGAAGCCGAGATCATCACGCCGAGATCGGCGCCCAACTCGGCCACCAGATAGGCGACGGCCGGGGTGGGCAGCACCCCGACACGGACCGCGTCCGCACCGGCGGACGCCAGGCCCGCGACGACGGCAGCCTCGAGCATCTCGCCGCTGGCCCGCGGGTCACGCCCGACGACCGCGAGCGGCCGGCGCGACTGATTCTGTTCCGCCAGCACCCGTGCAGCCGAGGCCGACACAGCCACGGCGAGCTCCGGTGTGAGGAGCTCGCCGTTGGCAAGGCCCCGGACTCCGTCGGTTCCGAAGAGGCGACGCATCCGGAGCGGGTGTCAGCGCTTGCTGTACTGAGGCGCCTTGCGCGCCTTCTTCAGGCCGTACTTCTTGCGCTCGGTGGCGCGGGCGTCACGGGTGAGGAACCCGGCGCGCTTGAGCGGCGGGCGGTCGTCCGGGTCGACCTCGACGAGGGCGCGGGCGATGGCCAGGCGCAGCGCACCGGCCTGGCCCGACGTCCCGCCACCGGTGAGGTTGGCGAAGATGTCGAAGCGCTCGGTCTTCTCGACGGTGACCAGCGGCTCCCGGATGAGCTGCTGGTGCAGCTTGTTCGGGAAGTAGGTCTCGAGGGACTTGCCGTTGAGCGTGAAGTTACCGGAGCCGGGAACCAGGCGAACCCGGACCACGGCCTCCTTGCGACGCCCGACGGTCTGGATGGGCCGGTCGCTCAGGACGGCCGGGGTTTCGGCCACGTAGCTGTCGTCGGCGCTGTCGTCGGCCGGGTACTCGGCGTCGTAGGCCTCAGGGGCCTCGACCTCGGTGGCCTCGGTGGCCTCGGCCTCGACGGCCTCGTGCTCAGGGGTGGTCACGGGCTGTCCCTCTTCCACTGGCTCTGTGCTGCTCACTGCGCGACCTGGGTGATCTCGAACGGGGCCGGCTTCTGCGCGGCGTGCGGGTGCGACGGCCCGGCGTAGACCTTCAGCTTCTTGGCCATCGCACGGCCGAGGCGGTTCTTGGGCAACATGCCCTTGATCGCCTTCTCGACCAGACGGTCCGGGTGCTTCTCGATCATCTCGCCGACCGAGCGCTGGCGGAGACCACCCGGGTAACCGCTGTGCCGGTAGACGAACTTGTCGTCGCGCTTGTTACCGGAGACCGCGATCTTCTCGGCGTTCACGATCACGACGAAGTCGCCGGTGTCGATGTGCGGGGCGTAGGTGGGCTTGTGCTTGCCGCGCAGCAGGGTCGCGGCGTGCGTGGCCAGCCGGCCGAGCACCACGTCGGTGGCGTCGATCACGTGCCAGGCGCGGTTGATCTCGCCGGGCTTGGGGCTGTACGTGGGCACGGATCTACCTCGTCGTTCTCGGGCTCGGGAGCTGCCTCTGTCGCGCGGTGCGGTGGGCGCCAGGCCCCAGGAGATACTTCCGAGGGGGCTAGCGGGCCGCCCTGAAGCGGCCGCGGGTCTCCACCCGCCGCACATCGATGGTCGAGGGTACCTGCCGCGACGAAGCGGGGTCAAAACGGCCCCCTACTACGGCCCCGTCAGGCCCCCGACCATCGGGGGTATCACTGCCATCGACGGGCGTTCGCCTGCTCGACCTGCTGGTAACTGTCGTTCGCCGTGCCCAGCGCGACCCCGATCCGGGCGAGCACCGAGGCCAGGTCGGCCGCCGCGGTGTCCCATTGTCGCTGCCGGGCCTGGTAATCGGTGGCCGCCTGGCCCTCCCAGGTCGCGGCCAGCGGCGCCAGGAACCGCTTCAGCTCGTCGAGCCGGGCCGCGATCCGCTGCGCGGTGCCAGCGACGTTGTGCTGGGCGACGGCGAGCTCGGCGAAGGTGACCTTGATCTCGGACATCCCCGGCCCCCTCAGCCCAGCGCCGACCGGATCGCGGACAGGCCGCCGGCCTGCTCGCTCTCCTGCTGCTGGTAGGCCAGCCCGGACCCCTGGATCGCCTCGCCGATCGCGCGCAACGCGTCGTTGAGCGCCCGCGCGTCGGCGTCCCAGCGCGCCATCAGCCCGGCGAACGCCGTGGACGCCTCTCCCCGCCACGCACCGGCCAGCGGCGCGAGCTGCCCGCGCAGCGTGGCCAGGTCGGACTGCACCGTGTCGTTGACCGTCAGTACGTGCTGGCCCGCCCGGGCCATCTCCTCGGTGGTGGTACCGAATCCACCCGCCATGCCGGTTCACTCCTCGTGTCGTCTCGATGCTCGGACGCCCACGCTCGCAGGGCGGCCCGCCTCGCCGGGGTGGTCCGGCCGGATGGTTCGCGACTGCGAACGCTGATCAGAGCGGCTTGGCGAAGCAGACGCTGTGCGCCAGACCCGCGTAGTAGCCGTATCCGGGGATCTCGTCATAGCCCTCGCCGGCGTACAGCTTCAGCGACTCGGGCTGCTCGGTCCCGGTCTCCAGGACCACCCGCCGGTAGCCGGCCCCCCGGGCCCGCTCCTCGGCACCGCGCAGCATCATCCGGGCCAGCCCCTGGCGACGATGTGCCGGCCGCACGTAGAGCCGCTTGACCTCCACGGTGCCCGGTTGGTCGTCGACGGCCCGCATCGCCACCGAGGCGACGGCGTCCTGGCCACGCCAGGCGACGAGGAAGAAGCCGCGAGGTGGGGTGAAGTCGTCCGGCCCGACCGGGGACCGGTCCTCGTCTCCGTAGCGGACGACGTACTCGGCCTGCAGCTCGGCGATCAGCTCCTGCACGATCGGCTCGTCGTAGCGATGCAGCCGGATGTCGAGTACGTCGCTGGTCACCGGGCCCTGCCCTCCTGGTCCGTCGGGATGTCGCGCTTCGATCATCCCTGGGGCCGGTGGGCGGCATCGCGGGGCGGGACCGCTCCCGCGGGGGCCTACTGCAGACGCAGCGAGCCGACGACGGCGGCGCAGGCCCGCTCGACCGCTGCCGCCCCGGCTGCGGTGTGCTGGCAGCCCACACTGAGCTGGGCGCCACGGTCGAGGACGACGAACCAGTCGACGACCGCCCCGCCCCCCATGACCTGCTGGTACCCGGCCCCCGGCCGCCCGGCGACGCGCGCCGCGGAGTCGAAGCCGGTCAGCGGCGCGCCGCCGGCCACCGCGGCGTCGAACTCCGCGCGCAGCTCGCGCAGCGCCCGGTCCGGCTCGGCGTTCGCGTCGTAGCCCAGGTCGGACCGCTCGACGGAGATCAGATCGCTGCCGTCCGGGGCGGTGACCGGGGTGATGAGCGTGCGCCGCCGCTCGGGCAGTCCGCCGGTGTGCTCCCAGCCCGCGGGCAGGTCGATCCGGTAGCCGTACTGTACGAGCACCCCGGCCGGCGGAGCGTCTCCGCTCGCCGCGGTGGGCGGGCCCGGCAGAACCCCGGCGAGCAGCGCTCCGGCCACGGCAACACCCGCGGCGGCGGCCACGGCGATGCGCAGCGGGCGGCGGGGGCGGGGCGGGACCGGCGGCAGCCAGCGGAAAGCCGGTTCAGCAGCGGCCCGGCCGCAAGCCGGTTCCGCAGCGGCGCGTCCGGGAGCCCGTTCGGCAGCGGCGCGGCGGCCGGTCGCTCGGGCGCCCCGCCCCGGCTCGAGGCCCACCGGGACGCCCGGCGCACCGGGGCGCGCCTGGGCGGTGATCCACCCTCCGCCAGCACCCGCCGCGGCGACTGCGGGTGCGGGCTCCCGCAGCGCCCCGAGCAGCGCCTCGGCCTCCGGGCGGGCCGGCACCCGGACCGGCCCGAGCTCCGCGGCGTCCATCAGCTCGGCGAGCAGCGGGGTCCGCGCCACCCCGCCGACCAGCACGATCTCCGCCGGCCGGGTGTTCCCGAGCAGCCCGCCCACGGCGTCGACGACGTCGCCGAACGGTGCGGCCAGCACCCGGCGCAGTTCCCCGGCGTCCACGCGCACCCGCTCGCCGGCGAGCGCGGCCGAGGCGGTGGGCAGCAGCGACAACCGCTCCCGCACCCGACGGGCGACGTGCAGCAGGGTCGCCCGGTCGGCCGCATCCGGCACCGCCGACCGCAGCAGGTCGAGGGTGATCGCGTCGAGCCGGGCGCCACCGGCGTCGCAGGTCCGGGTGGCGCGGACCCCGTCCGGC
This sequence comes from Pseudonocardia acidicola, assembly GCF_012911935.1. Classification (GTDB taxonomy): domain Bacteria; phylum Actinomycetota; class Actinomycetes; order Mycobacteriales; family Pseudonocardiaceae; genus Pseudonocardia; species Pseudonocardia acidicola. Next base: position 6,164 of record NZ_JAAXLA010000056.1, read on the forward strand.
CCCAGCAGGGTGATCTCGACGCCGCCGTGCCCGGCGTCGACCACCACTCGCGGCACGGCGGCACCGACCATCAGGGCCAAGGGGACCGCCCGCACCCGCTCGGCGAGCCCGGCCGCCCCCCGTGCCCAGGCCGTGGCCCGCGCAGGTGGCCACGACGACGGGTGCAGCACGGTCAACTCGACCGGTCGTTCCTCGAGCAGTTCGGTCAGCAGCCCACCGGGATCCCCGGCCGGCAGTTCGGCCAGCACCCGCGGCGGATCGTCCGGCCCGGCACCGGCCAGCCGGACGCCCGACGCGCCGGGCTGTACCGCGATCCGCCGCGGGCACCCGGTCACGACGCGGGCCCGCTCGCCCCGGTCCCGGGGCCGTCCGCACCGTCCGGCGCCAGCCACGCCAGCTGTACCCGCCGGGCCCCTCGCCTGCGGTCGACCAGCGTGCCCCGCCCGGGCGGCAGCGGCGCCGGCTTCACCGACTCGATCAGCGGCCCCTCGTCCGGGCTGCCGTTCATCACCAGGCCGGGTGCGGCGAGCTCGCGGAGCCGGCCCAGCAGCGGGTCGAACAGCGCCCGTCCGGCACCGCCGCTGCGCCGGGTGAGCACGACGTGCAGGCCGACGTCCTTGGCCTGCGGCAGGAACTCCAGCAGCGCCAGCAGCGGGTTCGCGCCGCTCCCACCGACCGGCGCGACCAGGTCGTAGTCGTCGACGAGCAGCCAGACGTCGGGGCCGGACCACCAGCTGCGCTCGCGCAGCTGCCGGGGCGTCACGTCCGGTCCGGGCAGCCGCCGGCGCAGCGAACCGGCGAGCTCACGGGCGGCCTCGGCGGCGGCGTCCGGGGTGCTGGCGTAGCCGATGAGGTGCGGTTCACCGACCGCGTCGAGCAACCCGCGCCGGTAGTCGATCACGATCAGCCGCGCCTGGTCGGGTGCGAGCCGGTCGGTGAGCCCGCGGGCGATCACCCGCAGCAGCGTGGTCTTGCCGCTCTCCGCGTCGGCGAAGCAGATCAGGTGCGGCTCCGCGGCGAAGTCGAGCTCGACGAGCCCGAGCCGGTCCTCGTCGACCCCGACCGGCACCACCGGCCGGCCCGGATCGGCGGGCTCTGCGGCCGGCAACGCGTCGTGGTCGAGCCGGTCGGGCAGCAACCGGACGGGCTCGACCGCCGGCCCACCCCACGCGCCGGCCACCGCCCGCTGCAGCGACGCGGTGTCCGCGGTGGACAGCCGCGGCGCGGCCAGGACCATCGGCGCGCCGTCCGGGGCCAGCCCGTGCCCGGGGCGGGCGGGTACCGCAGCCGCCCGGCGCCGGTCCACCTCGGACTCCGACGGTTCGCCCAGGCGCAGCTCGATGCGCGTGCCCAGCAGGTCCTTCACCGCCGGGCGCAGCTCGGTCCAGCGGGTCGCCGACAGCACCAGGTGCAGCCCGTAGGCGAGGCCCTGCGCGGCCAGCGGCAGCAGCCGGGCCTCCAGGTCGTCGAAGTCGCTGCGCAGCGTGAGGTAGCCGTCGAGGACCAGCAGCAGGTCGGTGGCGGGCTCGTCGGCGAACTCGCCCGCGGCCCGGCGGGCCCGGAACTCCTCGACCGAGGACAGGCCGGCCGCGCGGAACGAGCGCTCCCGCCGGGCCAGCACCCCGGCCAGCTCGGCCACCGTGCGCCGCACCAGATCGGGCTGCTGGCGGTCGGCGACCGTGCCGACGTGCGGCAGCCCGGCCAGCGTGGCCAGCCCGCCGCCGCCGAAGTCGAGCACGTGCACGCCCAGCTCGACCGGGGTGTGGGTGAGCGCGAGCCCGAGCACCAGGGTGCGCAGCGCCGTCGACTTGCCCGACCGCGGCCCGCCTGTGACGGCGACGTGCCCGGCGGCACCGGACAGGTCGACGACGAGCGGGTCGCGGCGCTGCTGGTAGGGCCGGTCCACCAGGCCGATCGGCGCCCGCAGCTCGCCGAGCGCCCCGCCGTCGGCGGCCAGCCCGCGGCCGGGCACCGGACGGACGGGGCCGAGCAGCTCGTCCAGCGGAGGCGGGGCGTCCAGCGGCGGCAGCCAGACCCGGTGCGCGGGCGGGCCCAGCCCGGCCAGCCCGGCGAGCATCGCGTCGAGCACGGTCTCCCCGTCCGGTTCGGCGCCGCCGGGCGCCTCGGACCGGACGGCCGCCGGCTCGTGGACGGGCCCGGCGCGGAACGGGTGGACCCGCCGGGCCCCCGTCACCACGGCCGGCGCCCCGGTCACCGGTGGCCCGGAGACGTAGGCGGCGCGGAACCGCACCAGTTCGTCGGTACCGGCGGCGAGGAACGCCGAGCCGGGGGCCGGCGGCAGCTGGTGGGCGTCGGGCACGCCGAGCACGGCGCGGGACTCCGCGGCGGAGAACGTGCGCAGCGCGATCCGGTAGGACAGGTGCGACTCCAGCCCGCGCAGCCGTCCCTCGTCGAGGCGCTGCGACGTGAGCAGCAGGTGCAGTCCGAGCGAGCGGCCGAGGCGGCCGATGGTGACCAGCAGGTCGATCAGCTCGGGACGCTGGGCGAGCAGCTCGGAGAACTCGTCGACGACGACGAACAGGGCCGGCAACGGCGGCAGTTGCGGGCGGGTCCGGCGGGCGGCGGTGTAGTCGGCGATCCCGGCCAGGTTGCCCGCCGCGCGCAGCAACTCCTGCCGGCGGGTGATCTCCCCGGCGAGCGCGTCGGCCATCCGGTCGACCAGGGTCAGCTCGTCGGCCAGGTTGGTGATCACCGCGGAGACGTGCGGCAACCCGGCGAAGCCGAGGAATGTCGCGCCACCCTTGAAGTCGACGAGGACCAGATTCAGGTCGGCGGGCGAGTGCGTGGCGGCCAGCCCGAGCACCAGCGTGCGCAGCAGTTCGCTCTTGCCCGAACCGGTCGCGCCGATACAGAGCCCGTGCGGCCCGCTGCCACCCTGCGCGGACTCCTTGAGGTCGAGCACGACCGGCTGCCCGCGTTCGTCGACCCCGATCGGGACCCGCAGCCGGTCGGTGTCCGCGCGCCGCCACCGGGCACGCAGCGCCTCCATCTGGTCGGGGCCGGTCACGTCGGCACCCAGCAGGCCCGGCAGCCCGGCCGGCCCCCGGGGCCCGCCGCCGGCGGCGGGATCGGCCGCCCCGGCGGGCCGGTAGCGGGCGAGCCGGCGGGCCAGTGCCCGCGCCTCGGCGACCGGCAGCGCGTCGGGCCGGCCGATCCAGCCGACCGCGCCATCCGTGCCGTTCGCTGCGTCTCCGGGGCCGTTCCCGGGGCCGTTCTCCGGCTCGGCCACGGCCTCGGCCCGGCCCAGCCGGTCGGCGCCGACGCACAGCCGCACCACCGACGGCGCCGGCCGCCGGCCCGGCGGGGCCCCGACGCGCAGCACCGTCACCCCGGCGACGCCCGCCCACGGCCCGGGCCCCTCGGCGACGCCGTCGACCACGACGAGCAGGTGCGGTTCCCCGATCCCGGTCCCGGCGGACCGGCCGGCCAGCTCGGCGATCCACCAGCGACGCACGTCATCAGCGTCTGCGGTGATCATCCGGAGGGCGCCGACGGCGTCCCGGCGGCGCGGGTGCGCGGCGTGCGGCAGCCATTTCACCCACTCCCACTCGGCCGCGAGCCGGCTCGGTGCCACCACCGCGAGCAGCGCGTCGGACGGGCTGTGCCACAGCACGTACTGCGCCACCATCGCCCGGGCCAGCGCCCGGGCGGGCCCGAGATCGGTGTCCACCGGCTCCAGCCACACGGTCGAACTCGACCTCAGCGACACCGCCACGGGCAGGTCCGGCACCACGGCGTGGCCCAGCAGGAACCGGCGCAGGGCCAGCGCGGTGATCGGCTCGATGCCCTCGACCGGCCCGGTCTGCGGCGCGGTGAGCCGGGTCGCCAGCCGCTGCGCGCCGCAGCCGACGCGCAGCTGACCGAAGTCGGCGTCGGCACTGCGCCGTTCCCAGAGCCGGCCCGCGGCGAGTACCGCGGGCCAGGCCGCGGGTTCGGGATGCACCGTCTCCAGCGCCGCGCGCTGCTCGGCGGCGATCCCGCGCACCTGGCGGCGCAGCTGTCCGAGATAGCGCAGGTAGTCGCGCCGGTCCTCGTCGAGGCAGGCCTGCCGGCTGCCGCCGCCGCGCCCGGCCGAGCCGGTCAGCACCATGCCCAGCGTCGAGAGCGCGAACATGCCGCCGAACAGCCACGACGTCGGCTTGTCCGGGCCCAGCACGGCGATGAAACCGACCGAGCCGAGCAGCATGACCACCGGCAGCAGCCGGGGCAGCACCCCGGTGGGGATGATCCGCTCCGGCTCCGGCGGCGGCTCGAGGGTGAGCTCTCCCCCCGGTGTCCGAGGCAGCGTGCGGCGCGGTCGCGGGACCTCGACGGTACTCACCGGTCGCTCCCCTCCCCGGTCGTCCCGGACGAGCCGGGAATTACCCGAAACGGCCCATTCGGCGGCGTGGGCGGGGGAATACTAGGCAGCCGTTCCGGCCTGCCGGGGCCGTTTGACACAAAGCCGCCCGACGGAGAGGAGCCCGGGATGCAGGGAGTCCGGAGCGGTCCGGGGACGACGTACTGCCGGCTCACCGTGCTCGCGCCGCGCCGCCGGGTGGACCTCGCGTTGCCCACCGACGTCCCGGTCGGCGAGCTGACGCCGATGGTGCTCGAGCTGCTCGGTGAGCCGGCCCGCACCGGCGAGGGACGCCCCGTGCCGTGGCGGCTGAGCGGTGCGGCCGGCGGCCTGCTGCCGCCGGAGGCGACGCTGACCGCCCTCGGGGTGCTCGACGGCGAGTTGCTGCGGATCGGACCCGCCGCCGCGCCGCCACCCGCGCCGGTCTTCGACGACCCGGTCGACGCGCTGGCCGCGATCAGCACGCACACCGGCGGGGGCGACGTGCTGGGCCGCTGGCTCGGACCGGGCGCGGTGCTGGCGCTCGCCGGGGCCGCCGCCTGGCTGATCGCCGGGGTGCGCGCGGATGCGGGGACGGGATCGCCGGTCGTCGGGCTGGCCGTGGCGCTCGGTTCGGTGGCCGCCGCGGCAGGCGTGCTGCGTGCCGCGCAGCCGGCGAGCGGGGCGGAGCACGAGGCGCTGCCGGGTACCGGCCGGATCGCCGGGCTGACCGCCGCGCTGGCCGCGGTCCCGCCGGCCGCGGTCCCGCCGGCCGCGGCCGCCGGCTGGGCCGCGCTGCCCGGTCCCCCTGGAGCCGCGCACCTGCTGCTGGCCGCGGCGGCGGGCGGGACGGTCGCCGCGGCCGGTCAGATCGCGCTGCGGGTGGTGGCCCCGGCCCTGATCGCGGCCGCCGTCGTCGCCGTCGCCGCGGGTACCGCGGCGCTGCTGCGGCTCTGGTTCGGCGTCCCCGTCGCCGCGCTGGCGGCCGGGTGGGGCACGGTCGTGCTGGCCGGCGGGCCGCTGCTGCCGCGCCTCGCCCTGCGGCTGGCCGGGCTGCCTCGCCCGCAGGTCCCGACGGACGCGGGTGAACTCGTCGCCGCGGACACCGCGGCCGACCTGCTGCCGCCGGCGGAGCTCGCCGAACGGGCCGATCTCGCGCGTGGCTACCTGGCGGGGGCCGTCGGCGGCGGTGCGGTCGTGGCCGCCGCCGCAGCCGTGCTGGCCGCGGGCGCGCCGGGGTGGGCCGGGCCGGCGTTCGCGGGCGTCACGGTCTGTGTGTTGCTGTTGCGCGCCCGCGGCTTCGCCGACCCGGTCCCGGCGCGGACACTGGTGGTCACCGGGCTCGCGGCGGGCGTCGCCGCGCTGGTACCCGCCGCGAGCGCTGCCGCCCCGGCCGGCCGGCTGGGCCTGGCATCGGCGCTGCTGGCCGCGGCGGCAGCCGGGGCGGCGGTGGTCCGGGCCGGTGAGCACGCCGGTTCACCGGTGTCGCGGCGCGCGGTCGACATGCTGGAGATGGTGCTGGTGGCGCTGGCGATCCCCCTCGCGCTGGGCGTGATGGGGCTGTACGGGCTGGTGCGCGGGCTGTGAGGGCCGAGGCGGCGGTCGCGCTCGCGCTGTCGCTCGTGCTCGTCCCGGCCGCGCCGAGCCCGGTCCCGCAGCCGCCCCCGGTCCAGGTGTCCGTGCCCGCGGGCGGCATCCCCGGTCCGGTGCCCGGACTGCGGCTGCCGGACAGCTGTCCCACTCCCGTCCCCGGCACGGATCCCACGGATTCCGCCGTCGACACGGCCGGCAGCGTCGCCGCGGACGTCCTGCAACTCGACGCCGTACACACGCTGGCCTCCGGCGCCGGCCAGCGCATCGCCGTGATCGACACCGGGGTGGCACCGCACCCGCGGCTGGCCGGGCGGTTGCTCGGCGGCGGGGACTACCTGCAGGGCTCCGACGGCCTCGACGACTGCGACGGACACGGCACCGCGGTCGCCGGTCTCCTCGCCGCCGCGCCCGGCCCGGACGACACGTTCGTCGGGATCGCCCCCGGCGCGGAGCTGCTGTCCATCCGGCAGTCCAGCGCGCTGCTCCAGGTGCCCGGTCCGGCTGGCACCCTGGTCCCGGCCGGCGATACCGACACCCTCGCCGCAGCGATCGTGCGCGCCGTCCGGCAGCAGGCCACCGTCATCAACATCTCGGAGGCGGCGTGCCTGCCTGCTGCGACGGCCGCCCGCGCCGGCCGGTCGCTGCAGGCCGCGCTGAGCTACGCCGCCGAGTCCGACGTCGTCGTGGTCGCGGCGGCCGGGAACGCGGGCTCCGGGGGATGCGCGAATCCCGGCGACGACCGGCAGGTGTCGCTGCCCGGCTGGTACGGCGAGGGCCTGCTCACCGTGGGCGCCACCGATCCCGACGGCACCCCGGCCCCGTTCAGCGTCCCGGGCCCGTGGGTCGATGTGGCCGCCCCCGGCACCGGGCTGCGCTCGCTGGCCGTCGGGCGCGGGCTCACCGGGCCGGACGTGCAGGGAACCAGCTTCGCGGCCCCCTGGGTGGCCGGCCTGGCCGCGCTGGTGCGCGAACGGTTCCCGCAGCTCACGGCGCGGGAGGTCGCCGACCGGATCACCGCCACGGCGCGCCGGCCCGCCGGCGTGGACCCCGCCGTCGGTCACGGCGTGATCGATCCGCTCGCCGCGCTCACCGCCGAGCCGCTGCGGTTGTCCCCGGACGGGCTGATCGCACGGCCGACCGCCACGCTGCCCGGAGCGGAGCCGGCGCCGGCCGGCACGACCACCCCGGGCGGGGCCGTCGGCCTGCTCGGGGTCGCGGTGCTACTCGGCGCGGTGGCGGCCGCCGCCGGGCGGCTGCGGGTCAGCCCCCGCCGGGTTCCGGGGCCTGCACCACGTCGACCGCCAGCGCCGCCTGCGCCAGGTCCAGTGCCGGTCCGGTCGGGAGCAGCCGCAGGGCCGCCTCCGGGGCCGGGTCGGCGCGGGTGATCCCGAGCGCGCCGGCCGAGGCCGCGTCCGCCACGCCGTAACCGACCCCGGTCGCCGAGACCAGCCACAACGTCCCGCCGCCCACCGGCCGGCCGCTGCCGACGGCGCGGACCGCGCCGCCACCGCCGGGCGGGAGCACGACGGCGTCGGTCCCGGCGCCGGGACCGTCGGCCTGGGCGAGGGCAACGGTCACGGCCTCGGCGGGCGCCGGCACCCGCGTCCCGGCCCGCACCGCGGTGACGGGGGCGGACCCGGCGTCGGCCGCCCAGGTCCAGCACACGACGGGGGCGTCCGCGGGCTCCGACCACCGGGCCGGTCCGGACGGCCAACCGGCGAGGTCCAGCTCGTCGACCAGCGGGGCGGCGGCGACGACACCCGCCCCGACCTCGGCCGGCGCCACCCCCGCGGCGGCCGCGAGCACCTGCCCGGCGAGGGGCGGCACCTCCTGCAGCCCACCGGGCAGCACCACGTAGGAACGGCTCGCGCCGCCGGCCACGGTGGTCGTGAGCACGTCGCCGACCCGGCCCGGTACCCCTGCCGGGGCCCGTCCGGGCGGGACCGCCGGGGTGACCAGCGCCGGCCCCTCCGGGATGCCGGAGACCAGGCCGGGGCTGGCCGGCCGCGGGATCCGGCCGGCCAGCCCGAGCGCGGCGAGCACCGGCCGGTCCTCGAGGTCCACGCGGTGCCGCCGCCCGTCGACGACGGCGTAGGTACCGCCGCCGGGCACCGCCAGCAGCACGCCGGTGTCCCCACCGGGAGCGGCCTCGGGGGGCGTCCCGGAGGCGCCTGCGACCACCGTGGTGCCGATCAGCCGGGTGCGCGCCGTGGTGTCCACCTCGTCGCAGACGGCCCAGCGCGGGGCGATACCCGGACCCTCCGGGCGCACGGCGACCGCGCCCGGCACCGCGGCCGTCGCGGTGCGGGGCGCGGCCGCGAGGTCGTCGTCGTCGACCACGACGGGTACCGCCGTCTCCATCCCGGGCCCGCTGTTCAGCCCGGCCAGCACGAGCCGGCCTGCGGCCAGGTTGGCGACCGGGACGAGCCGGTCGGGGTCGTGCGCCACGACGTACATCGCGCCGGAGGCACGGCCGACGACCAGCACCTGCCGGGTCCAGTCCGGGCGCGGCACCACCAGGGCGTAGACGGCGACCGCACCGAGCCCGACCAGGCCGAGCAGGACGCCGGCCAGCGCGGCCCGGCGCTGTGACCGGATCTGCTCGTGCAGCGGCACCGGGTCCCCGCGGACCAGCGCGGCCTCCAGCCGGCGCAACCCGTACCGATAGGCGTCGACCTGGTCGCGGGTGGCCGGGGCGCGGGGCACCCGCTGGACGCTAGCCGCGCGGGAGGGCCCGTGGGGGCGGTTCGGAAGAAGTCGCCGGCCGGTCAGGCCCGGCCGGTCTCCGGCGACGTGCAGACCTCGGGGTCGGGACGATGGTCAGGTCCAGCGCTCGCAGCACGGTAGGCACCCGTTCGGCGGCGGGCTGGCGCCGGCGCCCGCGGAGCTGCGTGACGGCGTGCGCGACCTGGGCATGGGTGAGCGTGCCAGGGACGGTCTCACCAGGTGGGCGGCCGCGTCGCCGACGGTCGGCGGCGGGGAGGGCCCGCGGGACAGGTGACGCTCCGATCAGGGCTTCGGCGCAGTGGCCGTCCGCCACCGCCATACCCACCGGGGCGCCTGATACGCGGCAACTGCACCCTGTGTCCGTTGAGTGAGCCGGAGAACACGGCGCGGTGTCGCCCGGTGCGGGTCACGCGGTGCCGGCGTCCGGGACCCGCACCCGGCGGGTCACCTCGGCACGCACGGCCAACTCGTCGTCCGGTGGGTAGTCGACGGCGACCAGGGTGAGCCCGTGCGCCGGCGCGACCGCCACGTCGCTGGCCCGCTCGGTGCGCTGCAGCAGCCCGGCCGGCCAGTCGACGGCCCGGCGCCCGCGTCCGACGTCGAGCAACGCCCCGACGAGGCTGCGGACCATGGAGTGGCAGAACGCGTCGGCCGACACTTCCGCGACGACGACGCCGTCCGGCCCCCGGGTCCAGGACAGCCGCTGCAGGGCGCGCACGGTGGTCGCCCCCTCGCGGCGCTTGCAGAACGCGGCGAAGTCGTGCTCACCGAGCAGCCCGGCCGACGCGGCGTTGACGGCGTCGAGGTCGACCGGGTGCGGCCAGGACAGGGTGTCGCGGGCACGCAGCGGCTCGGCGCCGTGCGCGGCGGTGGCGACCCGGTAGCGGTAGTGCCGGCGCAGCGCGGAGAAGCGGGCGTCGAACGCGTCGGGGACCTGCGTCACGGCCCGCACCCGGACATCGGGTGGCAGCAGCCTGGCGAGCCGGCGCACCACCCACGCGGTGTCGGCGTCGGCGGGGAGATCGGCGTGCGCGACCTGCCCGATGGCGTGCACCCCCGCGTCGGTCCGCCCGGCCACGGTCAGCGCGACCGGCCTGCGCAGCACCGTCGACAACGCGTCGGTGAGCACCCCGCACACCGTGCGGCGCCCGGGCTGCATCGCCCACCCGGAGTAGTCCGTCCCGTCGTAGCCCAGGTCGAGCCGGAACCGCGCGAGTCGGCAGTTCCGGGAGGGCGAGTCGTCGTTATCGGGAGCGCGAGTCGGCAGTTCCGGGAGCAGCCCCGGAACGCCCGCGAGCCCGCCGTCCGGCTGGACGACGGGCTCGCGGGTGTCGTGCGGGTGGATCAGGACTGCTCCTCCGCGGAGGCGTCCTCACGCTGCGACGGGGGCAGCTGGAACCCGGCGGCCTCGGCGGCCTCCGGCGAGGCGAACCAGACCTCGGCCACGGTGCGGTCGTAGTGCGCCGAACCGGGGACGTGGTACAGCTTCGAGTCCTCGTTGCCCTTGATCGGGAAGCCCTCGGGGGCCTCGGAGGCGTCGGCCAGCGGGGCGTGGCTGCCCTCGCCGTACGGCGCGTCCTCGGTGGAGGTGCTCTCCTCGACCGCCTCGGAGACCTCGGTGGCCTCCGCGGTCTCCTCGGCGGCGGGCTCGTCTGCGACGGCGGTCTCCGCCGGAGCCGGCGTTGCGGCGGCCTGCGAGGCGGCGACCCGGCGCGCCCGGTCGGCCTCGTCGGTGACCGTCTTCTGCGAGATCAGCTCGATCACGGCCATGGGGGCGTTGTCGCCCTTGCGCGGCAGCGTCTTGGTGATCCGCGTGTAACCGCCGTCGCGGTCGGCGAAGAACGGGCCGATGTCGGCGATGAGCCGGTGCACGACCTCCTTGTCCCGGATCACCCTCTGGATCTCGCGGCGGTTGTGCAGGTCGCCGCGCTTCGCCTTGGTGATCAGGCGCTCGGCGTACGGCCGGAGCCGGCGCGCCTTGGCCTCGGTCGTGGTGATCCGACCGTGCTGGAACAGCGAGGTCGCCAGGTTCGCCAGCATCAGCCGCTGGTGCGCGGGCGAGCCGCCGAGGCGGGGCCCCTTGGTGGGCTGTGGCATGGCTACAGCTGCTCCGTTTCTGCGTAGTCCTGGCCGTCGTCCCCGAAGGTGTCGGGGTCGAACCCGTCGGAGCCGTACTCGGCGGCCGCGGCCGACGGGTCGAATCCGGGCGGGCTGTCCTTGAGGGCCAGGCCGAGGCCGACGAGCTTCATCTTGACCTCGTCGATCGACTTGGCGCCGAAGTTGCGGATGTCGAGCAGGTCGGCCTCACTGCGGCCCACCAGCTCACCCACCGTGTGGATGCCCTCACGCTTGAGGCAGTTGTAGGAGCGGACGGTGAGGTCCAGCTCCTCGATCGGCATCGCGAAGGCCGCGATGGTGTCGGCCTCCTGCGGCGACGGGCCGATCTCGATGCCCTCGGCGTCCACGTTCAGCTCGCGGGCCAGGCCGAACAGCTCGACCAGGGTCTTGCCGGCCGAGGCCAGCGCGTCCCGCGGGGTGATCGAGGGCTTGGTCTCCACGTCGAGCACCAGCTTGTCGAAGTCGGTGCGCTGCTCGACGCGGGTGGCCTCCACCTTGTAGGTCACCTTGAGCACCGGCGAGTAGATCGAGTCGACCGGGATGCGGCCGATCTCGGCGCCGGTGGCCTTGTTCTGCATGGCCGGCACGTAGCCACGGCCCCGCTCGACGACGAGCTCGACCTCGAGCCGGCCCTTGTCGTTGAGGGTGGCGATGTGCAGGTCCGGGTTGTGCACGGTGACACCGGCCGGCGGAACGATGTCGCCCGCGGTGACCGGGCCGGGGCCCTGCTTGCGCAGGTACATGGTCACCGGCTCGTCCTCCTCGGAGCTGACGACCAGCTCCTTGAGGTTGAGGATGATGTCGGTGACGTCCTCCTTGACGCCCGGCACGGTGGTGAACTCGTGCAGCACGCCGTCGATGCGGATGCTGGTCACCGCCGCCCCGGGGATCGAGGACAGCAGGGTCCGGCGCAGCGAGTTACCGAGCGTGTAGCCGAAGCCCGGCTCGAGCGGCTCGATGACGAACCGCGACCGGGTGTCGGTGACCGAGTCCTCGGTCAGGGTGGGGCGCTGAGAAATCAGCATGGGATGTGTCTCCTTCTCCGCCTGCGGCGACCGCTATTTGACGCCGCGGGGTAAAAACCCCCGGCGCCTCCCTGCGGCGCCGGGGGTGTCGAGCCACTACTTGGAGTAGAGCTCGACGATCAGCTGCTCGGTGACCTGGGTGTCGATCTGAGCCCGCTCGGGCAGCTGGTGGACCAGGATGCGCAGGGTCGAGGGGACGACCTGCAGCCACGCCGGAACCGGACGGTCGCCGAGGAGCTCCTTGGCGATGATGAACGGATCCGTGTTCAGCGACTTCGGCTTGACGTCGATGATGTCGTACCGGGACACGCGGAAGCTGGGGATGTTGACCTTCTCGCCGTTGACGAGGAAGTGGCCGTGGTTCACCAGCTGCCGGGCCATCCGCCGGGTGCGGGCGAGACCCGCCCGGTAGACGACGTTGTCCAGCCGCGACTCGAGGATCTGCAGCAGGTTGTCGCCGGTCTTGCCCTGGCGACGGTTGGCCTCTTCGTAGTAGCGGCGGAACTGCTTCTCCAGCACGCCGTAGGCGAAGCGGGCCTTCTGCTTCTCCTGCATCTGCAGGAGGTACTCGGTCTCCTTGATCCGGATCCGGCCGTGCTGGCCGGGCGGGTACGGACGACGCTCGAACGCCTTGTCGCCGCCGACGAGGTCGACCTTCAGCCGGCGGGACTTGCGGGTCATGGGTCCGGTGTAACGAGCCATCTCTGGTTCTCCCTCCCCTAGACCCGGCGCCGCTTGGGCGGACGGCAGCCGTTGTGCGGCTGCGGGGTGACGTCGGAGATCGTGCCGACCTCGAGGCCGGCGGCCTGCAGCGAACGGATCGCGGTCTCCCGGCCGGAGCCGGGGCCCTTCACGAACACGTCGACCTTCTTCATGCCGTGCTCGGCGGCCTTGCGGGCGGCGTTCTCGGCGGCCATCTGCGCGGCGAACGGCGTCGACTTGCGCGAGCCCTTGAAACCGACGTGGCCGGCGGAGGCCCACGCGATCACGGCACCGTTCGGGTCGGTGATCGACACGATGGTGTTGTTGAAGGTGCTCTTGATGTGCGCGTGGCCGTGCGCGACGTTCTTCTTCTCCTTGCGCCGGACCTTCTTGGGGCCGGCGCCGGCGCGAGTGCGGGGCGGCATTACTTCTTACCTGCCTTCTTCTTGCCGGCGACCGTCTTCTTCGGTCCCTTGCGGCCGCGGGCGTTGGTCTTGGTGCGCTGGCCGCGCACCGGCAGGCCCCGGCGGTGCCGGATCCCCTGGTAGCAGCCGATCTCGATCTTGCGACGGATGTCGGCCTGCACCTCACGGCGCAGGTCGCCCTCGACCCGGTAGGCGTTCTCGATGTACTCGCGCAGCCGCGCGATGTCCTCGTCGCTCAGGTCGCGGGAACGCAGGTCCGGGCTGATGCCGGTCGCGTCCAGGATCTCCTTGGAGCGGGAACGCCCGATCCCGTAGATGTAGGTGAGCGCGATCTCCATCCGCTTCTCGCGGGGGAGGTCGACGCCGGCGAGTCGTGCCATGCGGCGGTGTTCTCCTTGTTCTGTTCCGTCCAGGTCTGCTCTTCGCCCGTCCCGGACGGACTCGTCATCCGGGCCCCGGCCTGGCTCCGGGGGTGAGCCGCGCCCGTGTGGCCCGGCAGGTGCGAGGAGTTCCTCGGTGGTGCTGCGTGCTCGAAGCTCGCGACGGACGTGCGGGTGATCAGCCCTGGCGCTGCTTGTGGCGCAGGTTCTCGCAGATCACCATGACCCTGCCGTGACGGCGGATCACCTTGCACTTGTCGCAGATCTTCTTGACGCTCGGCTGGACCTTCACGTCTGCTGCCTTCTGCTTTCCTCGGTCAACCTGTGGCGGTCACTTGTAGCGGTAGACGATGCGGCCGCGGGTCAGGTCGTACGGCGACAGCTCCACCACCACCCGGTCCTCGGGAAGGATCCGGATGTAGTGCTGCCGCATCTTCCCGCTGATGTGAGCCAGGACCCGGTGCCCGTTCTCCAGCTCGACGCGGAACATCGCGTTCGGCAGGGGTTCGACGACCCGGCCCTCGACCTCGATCGCCCCGTCTTTCTTGGCCATGTCCTCCGCGTTCCGTGACAGGTTCTGGTACGAATCGTGCTGGTCGGTACTTCCCGGGCACGCGTCGACACCGGGACCGGAGGTGCGGGAGGCACGACGGAACCGGCGCAAACATGCGCGCCGAAACACCAGTGTACGTGTGTTGCGGGACAGGCTCAAAATCGGGTAGACGCGCGCGAAGCGCAGACCCGGCGCGGCACCGTCACGCCCCGCCGCGCAGATCCTCAGGCCGTCCGCGAGCTCACGACCGGCCGACGTGTCCCTCATAACGGACCAGCACCGGACAACTCCCCAAACGGGTCAACTCGGCAGTACGGTCACCCGACCGATGCATCGACGCCACGGCGACGACGCCGAGGACGGAGGGGACGCAGATGCCCGCGAGGATCGCAGAGGCCGGCGCCGTGGGGCGCCGGCTCGGCCACGGTGGCCCGGCGACACCGCCGGCCACGGTCATGGGGACCGGCACATGAGCGCGCCCGGCGAGGTCCGGCGCCGGGTGAGCCCGCGCTCGGTGCTGATCTGGGGGGCCGTCTCGGTCGTCGGCGCGGTGGCCTGGGCCGTGCTCGCCCTGGCCCGCGGCGAGAACGTCTCGGCGATCTGGCTGGTGGCGGCGGCGCTCGGCTCGTACGCGATCGCCTACCGCTTCTACGCGCGGTTCATCGCCCGCCGCGTGCTGCAGGTGGACGACACCCGGGCGACGCCCGCCGAGCGCCTGGACAACGGCACCGACTTCCAGCCCACCGACCGCCGCGTGCTGTTCGGCCACCACTTCGCCGCGATCGCGGGCGCGGGGCCGCTGGTCGGGCCGGTGCTGGCCGCGCAGATGGGTTATCTGCCCGGCACCATCTGGATCATCGTGGGCGTCATCTTCGCCGGCGCCGTGCAGGACATGGTGACCCTGTTCTTCTCCATGCGCCGCGACGGCAAGAGCCTGGGCCAGATGGCCCGCGACGAGATCGGCCCGGTCGGCGGCGTCGCGGCGCTGGTCGCCGTCTTCGCGATCATGATCATCCTGCTCGCGGTGCTGGCGTTGGTCGTGGTGAACGCGCTCGCGAAGTCGCCGTGGGGCACCTTCTCCATCGCCATGACCATCCCCATCGCGCTGTTCATGGGCCTCTACATGCGCGTGCTGCGGCCCGGCCGGGTGGTGGAGACCAGCCTGATCGGCGTCGCGTTGCTGCTGCTCGCGATCGCCGGTGGGGGCTGGGTCCAGGAGTCGAGCTGGGCCGGGGTGTTCACCCTCGACCCGCGGACCCTGGTGATCTGCCTGATCGTCTACGGCTTCGCCGCGTCGGTGCTGCCGGTGTGGATGCTGCTGGCGCCGCGGGACTACCTGTCGACGTTCATGAAGATCGGCACCATCGCGCTGCTCGCGGTCGGCGTGCTGGTCTCCGCGCCGGTGCTGAACACCGAGGCGTTCACCCGGTTCGCCTTCAGCGGGGACGGGCCGGTGTTCGCCGGGTCGCTGTTCCCGTTCGTCTTCATCACGATCGCCTGCGGCGCGCTGTCCGGGTTCCACGCGCTCATCGCGTCGGGCACCACACCGAAGCTCATCCAGAAGGAGTCGCAGGTCCGGCTCATCGGCTACGGGGCGATGCTCGCCGAGTCGTTCGTCGCGATCATGGCCCTGATCGCGGCGTCGGTGCTCGACCCGGGGCTCTACTTCGCGATGAACGCCCCGGCGGGCCTGCTCGGCAGCACTGCCCAGTCCGCCGCCGCCGCTGTCAACCAGCTGGGGTTCACCATCACGCCGGAGGCGCTGACCGCGGCCGCGGCGGCGGTCCAGGAGAGCACGCTGGTCGCCCGCACCGGCGGAGCGCCGACGCTGGCCGTCGGGATGTCGGAGATCTTCTCCGGCGCCATCGGCGGCGACGCGCTCAAGGCGTTCTGGTACCACTTCGCGATCATGTTCGAGGCCCTGTTCATCCTCACCACGGTGGACGCGGGCACCCGGGTGGGGCGCTACATGCTCCAGGACACCCTGGGCAACGTGTACAAGCCGATGGCGAACGTCAACTGGAAGCCGGGCCTGTGGGTCACCAGCGCGGCCGTCGTTGGGGCGTGGGGCTACTTCCTCTACGCCGGCGTCACCGACCCGCTGGGCGGGATCAACCAGCTCTTCCCGCTGTTCGGCATCGCGAACCAGCTGCTCGCGGCGATCGCGCTGACCGTGTGCACGACGCTGCTGATCAAATCCGGCCGCGCGCGCTACGCCTGGGTCACCGGGATCCCACTGGCCTGGGATGTCGCCGTCACCCTCACCGCGAGCTACCAGAAGGTGTTCTCCGCCGATCCGAAGATGGGCTTCTTCGCGCAGCGGGAGCGGTTCGCCGCGGCGCTGGCCCGTGGTGAGGTGCTCGCCCCGGCCAAGAACCTGGACGAGATGCGGGCGGTCATCCTGAACTCCACGGTCGACGGTGTGCTCGCCGCCCTGTTCGCCACCCTGATCATCATCGTGGTCGGTAACGCGATGCTGGTCTGGTACCGGGCGCTCACCTCATCGGTGCCGCTGCCCAGCAGTGAGGCACCGGCCGTCGAGTCGACGCTCGTGGCGCCCGCCGGGCTGATTCCCACGGCGGCGGAGCGGCGGGCGATGGCCGAGGCGACGCCGGCCGGCCGCCGATGAGATCCCTCTGGCGAGCGGTGCGCTGGTACCTGCGCGAGCTCACCGGGGAGGCGCAGTACGACCACTACCTCGCCCGGCACGCCCGAGAGCATCCCGGCCACCCGCCGATGAGCCGGCGGGAGTTCGAGCGCAGGCGCATCGACCGCGCCGACGCGCGCCCGGGCAGCCGCTGCTGCTGACCCCCGCGGCCCCGGGGACCTCGTCGTCCCCGGGACCGCGGCACGGCAGGACTAGAGCGCCTTGAGTTCCTCGGTCACCTCGACCACCGACTTCTTCGCGTCCCCGAACAGCATCGAGGTCTGCTCGGCGTAGAACAGCGGGTTGTCGATGCCGGCGAAGCCGCTGTTCATCGAGCGCTTGAGCACGATGACCGACTTGGACTCGTCGACGTTGAGGATCGGCATCCCGTGGATGGGTGAACTCGGGTCGTTGCGCGCGGCCGGGTTCGTGACGTCGTTCGCCCCGATCACCAGCGTCACGTCGGTGCGGGAGAACTCGTCGTTGACGTCGTCCATCTCCTTGAGCGCGTCGTAGGGAACGTCGGCCTCGGCGAGCAGCACGTTCATGTGCCCGGGCATCCGGCCGGCCACCGGGTGGATGGCGTACTTGACCTCCACACCCTTGGCCTCGAGCAGCTTGGCCATGTCCTTGACCGCATGCTGGGCCTGCGCGACGGCCATCCCGTAGCCGGGTACCACGATCACCTGCGAGGCGTAGGCCATCTGGATCGCGGCGTCCGCGGCGCTGGTCGACTTCACAGTGCGCTCGACGCCGTCCGCCGCGCCGGGCAGCGCGCCGCCGCCGCCGAAGCCACCCGCGACGATCGCCGGGATGGAGCGGTTCATGGCCTTGGCCATCAGGTTGGTCAGGATGGAACCGGACGCCCCGACGATCATGCCGGCGACGATCATCGCCGTGTTGTTCAGCGCGAGACCGGCGGCGGCCGCCGACAGCCCGGTGAGCGCGTTGAGCAGTGAGATGACCACGGGCATGTCCGCGCCGCCGATGGGCAGCACCACCATGACGCCCAGGATCGCGGCCAGCACCAGCAGCCCGATGATCCACAGCTGCGACGCGCCGCCCATCCCGGCCATCACCGCGCACGCGACGGCGCCGATCAGCAGCGCGCCGTTCACCACCTGCTGCGCCCTCCCCAGCCCCATCGGGCGGCCGGGCAGGATCTCCTGCAGCTTGCCGAACGCGATCAGCGAACCCCAGAACGAGACCGAGCCGATGATCGCCGCGAACAGCGACGCGACGACCACGTAGCCGGGCTCGTCGGCGAACCCGGCGCTGGTGCGGAACTCCGACCACGCGATGAGCGCGACGGCACCGCCGCCGACGCCGTTGAACAGCGCCACCATCTGCGGCATCGCGGTCATCTTGACCTGCCGCGCCGACGGCACGCCCAGCAGCGTGCCCAGGATCAGCCCGAGGATGATCAGCAGCCAGTTGTGCATGCCCGGCATCAGCAGCGTCGCCACTACTGCGATGACCATGCCGACCGCGGCGATGTGGTTGCCCCGAACCGCGGTCTTCGGGCCGGTCAGGCCCATCAGGCCGTAGATGAACAGCGAGAACGCGACGATGTAGAGCAGCGGGATCAGCGTGGTCATCAGCCCTGGACCTTCCCGTTGGCCGAGACCTTGTCCGCCGCGGGCGCCTCGGGCTTCGACTTGAACATTCCCAGCATCCGGTCGGTGACCAGGAACCCGCCGACCACGTTGATCATGCCGAACGTGATCGCGATGACCAGGATGATCTGGTCCACGATCGACGGGTTCTCCGCGTGCCCGAGCACGATCAACCCACCCAGCAGCACGATGCCGTGAATCGCGTTCGTGCCCGACATCAGCGGTGTGTGCAGCGTGTTCGGCACCTTCGAAATGACCGCGAATCCCACGAACCCGGCCAGCACCAGGATCGCGATGTTCGCCAGCAGCCCGGTCTCCATCAGTTGCCCTCCTGCGTCGTCTGAGTCGGCTCGCTCGCGCTCGCCTGCGGGGCCGAACGGGTCACACAGGACTTCGCCAGCACCTCGTCGTCGAAGTTCGGGGTCAGCGCCCCGTGCTCGTCGAGCATGAGTTCCAGCAGCGCCGAGATGTTGCGTGCGTACAGCTCGCTCGCGTGCTCGGGCATGGTCGCCGGCAGGTTCAGCGGCGACGCGATCGTCACGTCGTGTTTGACGACGACCTCACCGGGCTCGGTCAACTCGCAGTTGCCACCCGATTCCCCGGCCAGGTCGACGACCACGCTGCCGGGGCGCATGCCCTTCACGGCCTCGGCCGTCACGAGGGTGGGGGCCGTGCGACCGGGCACCAGTGCGGTGGTGATGACCACATCGAACCCGGTGATCGCCTCCTCGAGCCGCTTCTGCTGCTCGGCGCGCTCGGCCTCGGTCAGCTCACGCGCGTAGCCGCCCTCGCCGGCGGCATCGATCCCCAGGTCCAGCCACTGCGCACCCAGCGAGCGCACCTGGTCGGCCACCTCGGGCCGCACGTCATATCCGGTGGTCCGGGCGCCGAGCCGCTTCGCGGTGGCCAGCGCCTGCAGGCCGGCCACCCCCACGCCCAGGACCAGCGCCGTCGCCGGCTTCACCGTGCCCGCCGCCGTGGTCAGCATCGGGAAGAATCGCGTCGAGCGCTCCGCTGCGAGCAGTACCGACTTGTAGCCCGCCACGTTGGCCTGCGAGGACAACGCGTCCATCGACTGCGCCCGGGAGATCCGCGGGATCGACTCCATCGCGAACGCCTGCACCCCGGCCGAGCGCAACGCCTCGATCGTCTCCGGGGACGTCAGCGGCGCCAGGAACCCGATCAGCGTGGCGTCGCGGCGCAGCCGGGAGATCTCCTCGCTCGACGGCGGCGCCACCTTCACCACGACGTCGGCGTCCCACGGGTCTCCGATACTCGCGCCCGCTGCGGTGTACAGCTCGTCGGGCATCAATGCGCCCAGACCGGCCCCGGACTCGACGACGACGCGGACGCCGCGTCCGACCAGCTTTTCGACGACCTTCGGAACCAGCGCGACCCGGCGTTCACCCTCACCGGTCTCGCGGGGCACACCCACCGTGGTGGGGCGCGGCGCTGCGACTTCTGCACTCATGCGCAGAACTTAGACCAGCGAACGCCCTGGGGGACCGTTCTTTTCCCCAGGGCTTCGTCACTATTAGACAGTACGTGCGTACTGTCTGTGACAGTGTAGCAGGCCCGTCGGCCTCAGTCAGCCGGCGCGGTCAGCAGCCAGGGACCGTCCTCGGTGACCGCCACACTGTGCTCCCAGTGCACGGCCCGGCTGCCGTCGGCGGTGACCACCGTCCAGCCGTCGGCGAGCTCGCGGGTCTCCGGCTCACCGGCGGTCAGCATCGGCTCCACGGCCAGCGCCATTCCGGGCCGCAGCCGCGGGCCCTGGCCCGGGTCGCCGAAGTTGGGCAGGAACGGGTCCATGTGCATGGAGGTGCCGATGCCGTGCCCGCCGTACTCGGCGACGATCCCGTAGTCGGCGCGGTCGCGCAGCGCGGCCTGCTCGGTGGCCACCTGCACCGCGTGCGAGATGTCGGAGAGCCGCCCGCCCGCCCGCACGGCGGCGATGCCGGCGTGCATCGCGGCTTCGCAGGCGGCCGACAGCGCCAGATCCGCCTCCGAGACCGCCCCGATCGGGATGGTGACGGCGGCGTCGCCGTGCCAGCCGTCCACGATCGCGCCGCAGTCGACCGAGATCAGGTCGCCCTCGGTCAGCACCTGCGACGCCGACGGGATGCCGTGCACGATCTGCTCGTTCACCGACGCGCAGATGCTCGCCGGGTATCCGTGGTAGCCCAGGAAGGAGGGCACCCCGCCGCCCTCGCGGATGGTCTGTTCCGCCAGCGCGTCGAGCTCGGCGGTACTGACGCCGGGGCGGGCCAGCTGCTGCACCGCCGCCAGCGTGGTGGCCACCAGCGCACCGGCGGCCCGCATCGCCTCCAGCTCACCGCGGGACTTGATCTCGATGTCGCGGCCGCGCAGCCGGGCCAGCGCCCCGCGCACACCCCGCCGACCACGGTTCACCGCAGCGCTCCCGTCATCGTTTGTCGCGCAGCGCGTCCGCCACCCGGTCGGTGATCTCCTCGATGGAGCCGACCGCGTCGACGCTGACCAGCCGGTCGCTGTAGAAGTCCAGCAGCGGTGCGGTCTCCTCGCGGTAGACCCGCTGCCGGTTCCGGATGACGTCCTCGGTGTCGTCCGATCGGCCGCGGCCCAGCAGCCGCGCGACGACGACCTCGTCGGAGACCGCGAACTCGACCACCGCATCGAGCGCGGTCCCCTGCTCGCTGAGCAGGCCGGCGAGCGCCTCGGCCTGCGGCACGGTCCGGGGGAAGCCGTCGAGGATGAAGCCCTTGGCGGCATCCGGCTCCGCGAGCCGGTCACGAACCATGCCGACCGTCACCTCGTCGGGGACCAGGTTGCCCGCGTCCATGTAGCGCTTCGCCTCGACGCCCAGCGGCGTCTCGTCGCGCAGGTTGGCGCGGAACAGGTCGCCGGTGGAGATGTGCGGAACGTCCAGGCGCTCGGCCAAACGCTCCGCCTGGGTGCCCTTGCCCGCGCCCGGCGGGCCGACCAGAACGAGTCGCACGCGGACCCACCCTCTCTGCTGTTGGTGCTTGCCCTGCTGTTGCCAGCAACGCTGCCCACGGCCTCCGTCAGTGGAGGGCCTGGGCGGGAGTCGAGATCCTGTCGTCGGCTCGCGCGAACCGGGGGTGGCGACGCCGTGACGGAGATCCGGCTTCCAGACTAACGCAGGAAGCCTTCGTAGTTGCGCTGCATGAGCTGGCTGTTGATCTGCTTCACGGTGTCCAGACCCACACCGACCATGATCAGCACGGCGGTACCGCCGAACGGGAAGTTCTGGTTCTGGCCGGACCCGGTCACGCCGAGGAAGAAGTTCGGCAGCACGGCGATGATGCCCAGATACAGGGAACCGGGCAGCGTGATGCGCGAGAGCACGTAGTTCAGGTACTCGGCGGTGGGCCGGCCGGGCCGGATGCCCGGGATGAACCCGCCGAACTTCTTCATCTCGTCGGCACGCTCGTCCGGGTTGAACGTGATGCCGACGTAGAAGTACGTGAAGAAGATGATCAGCGCGATGTACAGCAGGATGTGCAGCCAGTTCGACTGATCGACCAGATAGGTCTGCACGAACTGGTAGAACCAGCCGCTCTGGGTCCCGGCCAGCCGTGCGATGAGGTCGGGCAGGTAGAGCAGCGAACTACCGAAGATCACCGGGATGACGCCGGCCTGGTTCACCTTGAGCGGCAGGTAGGTCGAGGTGCCCCCGTACATCCGCCGGCCCACCATGCGCTTGGCGTACTGCACCGGGATCCGGCGCTGCCCCTGCTCGACGAACACCACGCTCGCGATGATGGCCAGGCCGAAGAAGCAGACACCGGCGAACACCAGCCCGCCGCCGTTGTTGAGGATGTTCGTGCCCTCGGCCGGGATCCGGTGCGCGATCGAGGCGAAGATCAGCAGCGACATGCCGTTGCCGACGCCGCGCTCGGTGACCTGCTCGCCGAGCCACATGACGACGGCGGTCCCCGCGGTCATCGTGATGACGATGATCGACAGCGCGTAGACGCTGGAGTCCGGGATGACCGGCAGCGAGCAGTTGCCGAACAGCTGACCACGATCGGCCAGCGCAACGATGCCCGTGGACTGCAGGATGGCCAGCGCGATGGTCAGGTATCGGGTGTACTGGGTCAGCTTGTTCTGACCCGACTGCCCTTCCTTCTTCAGCAGCTCGAACCGCGGGATGACGACGGTGAGCAACTGGATGATGATGCTGGCCGTGATGTAGGGCATGATGCCCAGCGCCAGGATCGACAGCTGGAGCAGCGCGCCGCCGGAGAACAGGTTGATCAGCGCGTAGACGCTGGAGTTGTTGCCGCCCTCGACCTGCCGGATGCACTCCTGGACGTTCGGATAGGAGACACCGGGCGCCGGGATGTTGGCGCCGAGGCGGTAGATCGCGACGATGCCGAGCGTGAAGAGGATCTTCTTCCGGAGGTCGGGCGTGGTCAGTGCCGACCGTAAAGCGCTGAGCACTCGGTGATCCTCCTGTACTGAGAGGCGTCGTCCGGTTGGAGAACCGACGGGGACCGGCACTGCCCGGCCCCCGCGGGACGGGTGCAGCGGTGTCCGAACCGCCGGCGCCCGCCCGGCGCCACGCGCAGGGTTCCGGGAGGAACCGAGCGCGGAAAAGACTCTAACAGCGACGACGCCGCCCGTACGCCCGCCCCGGCAGTGCTACCACGGGGGCGAGGTACGAGCGGCGTGTCGGACTCAGAGCTCGGAGACGGAACCGCCGGCGGCGGTGATCTTCTCGCGGGCGCTGGCGGAGAACGCGTGCGCGCTCACCGTCAGGCTGACCCCGTCGATGTCGCCGTTGCCGAGCACCTTGACGGGCTGGTTGCGCCGGACGGCGCCGGCCGCGACCAGCTCGTCCACGCCGACCGTGCCGCCCTGGGGGAAGAGCTGGGCCAGGTCGCCGACGTTCACGACCTGGAACTCCACCCGGAACCGGTTCTTGAAGCCCTTGAGCTTGGGCAGCCGCATGTGCAGCGGCATCTGCCCGCCCTCGAACGCCGGCGAGACGTTCTTCCGGGCCTTCGTGCCCTTGGTACCGCGACCGGCGGTCTTGCCCTTGCTGCCCTCACCGCGGCCGACCCGGGTCTTCGCAGTCTTGGCGCCGGGTGCCGGACGCAGGTGGTGGATCTTGATAGCGCTCATCAGGAGCCGACCTCCTCCACCGTCACGAGGTGCCGAACGGTGTTGATCATGCCGCGGACCTGGGGAGTGTCCTCCCGCTCCACGGACTGACGGATCTTGCGCAGCCCGAGCGACTGCAGAGTCGCCCGCTGGTTCTGCTTACGACCGATGGTGCTGCGCACCTGGGTGATCTTCAGCTTCTCCGCCACTGCACTCACGCCCTCGCGCCCTGGGCGGCGGCCGCACGGGCCCGCATCATCTGCGCCGACGCGACGTCCTCGAGCGGCAGGCCGCGCCGAGCGGCCACCTCCTCGGGGCGCTGAATCTCCTTCAGCGCCGCGATCGTCGCGTGCACGACGTTGATCGCGTTGTCGCTACCCAGCGACTTCGAGAGCACGTCGTGGATGCCGGCGCACTCCAGCACCGCACGCACCGGGCCGCCGGCGATGACACCGGTACCCGGGCTGGCCGGACGCAGCAGCACCACACCGGCGGCCGCCTCGCCCTGCACCCGGTGCACGATCGTGCCGCCGATGCGGGGGACGCGGAAGAAGTTCTTCTTCGCCTCCTCCACACCCTTGGCGATCGCGGCGGGCACCTCCTTGGCCTTGCCGTAGCCGACGCCGACGAGACCGTCGCCGTCACCCACGATCATCAGCGCGGTGAAGCTGAAGCGCCGACCACCCTTGACGACCTTCGCCACCCGGTTGATGGTGACCAGTCGCTCGATGTACGGGGTCTTGTCCTGGGCCGCCCCGCCACGGCCTCCGTCCCGGCGGTCCCGGCGGTCGCCGCTGCGCTCGCCACCGGGCCCTCCGCCGTCACGCCGTGTACGTCCCGGCATCAGACGTTCCCTTCCATCTTCTCAATCATCATCAGAACTCCAGACCACCCTCGCGGGCGGCGTCGGCCAGTGCCGCCACCCGGCCGTGGTAGTCGTAGCCACCCCGGTCGAAGACGACGGTCGTGACGCCGGCCTCGCGGGCCCGGGCGGCGAGGAGCTCGCCGACCTTCGCCGCCTTGGCCTTCTTGTCGCCGTCCAGCGCGCGGACGTCCGCCTCCATCGTCGACGCCGAGACCAGCGTGTGGCCGGCCAGGTCGTCGATCACCTGGACGAACAGGTGCCGCGAGCTGCGGTTCACGGCCAGCCGCGGCCGCTGCGGGCTGCCGCTGAGCTTCTTGCGCAGCCGGAAGTGCCGGCGCGCCCGCGAGGTGCGGCGCTGGGCCGACACCTGCGAGCCCATGCGCTTCTTGGCGTTCGCGGAGGTTGTCGTCTCGGCCATCACTTACCCGTCTTCCCGACCTTGCGCCGGATGACCTCGCCGGCGTAGCGCACACCCTTGCCCTTGTACGGGTCGGGCTTGCGCAGCTTGCGGATGTTGGCAGCGACCTCGCCGACCAACTGCTTGTCGATACCGGAGATGGAGAAGCGGGTCGGGGTCTCCACCGTGAAGGTGATCCCCGCGGGGGCCTCGACCACCACCGGGTGGCTGTAGCCGAGGGCGAACTCGAGCGAGGAGCCCTTCAGCGCGACGCGGTAACCGACGCCGTGGATCTCGAGCTTCTTCTCATAACCGGCGGTCACACCGACGACCAGGTTGTTGACGAGCGTGCGGGACAGGCCGTGGAAGGCCTTGGTCTTGCGCTCGTCGTCCGGGCGCCGGACGACGATGACGCCGTCCTCACGCTCGACGGTGATCGGGTCGATGACGGTGTGCGACAGGGCGCCCTTGGGCCCCTTCACCGTGACCGTGCGGCCCTCGATGGTGACGTCGACACCCGGGGGAACGGGGATCGGCAGTTTCCCGATGCGGGACATCGTCTACTCCCCTCTCACCAGACGTAGGCGAGGACTTCCCCGCCCACGCCGTTCCGGTTGGCCTGCCTGTCGGTCAGCAGCCCGGTGGACGTCGAGATGATCGCGACGCCGAGGCCACCGAGCACGCGCGGCAGGTTGGTGGACTTCGCGTACACCCGCAGGCCGGGCTTGGAGACCCGGCGCAGGCCCGCGATGCTGCGCTCCCGGTTGCGGCCGTACTTCAGCTCGATCACCAGGGACTTGCCGACCTCGGCGTCCTCGGTGTGGTGCGACGCGATGTAGCCCTCCTTCTGAAGGATCTCGGCGATCGAGACCTTCAGCTTGGAGTGCGGCATCACGACACGGTCGTGATAGGCCGAGTTCGCGTTGCGCAGACGGGTGAGCATGTCTGCGATCGGATCGGTCATCGTCATGGTGACGTCATCACTTTCCCACCCTGGTTCCCCCGTAGGGGCCTATGGCGATCAGAGAACTGGACAGAGCTCGCGCTCTACCAGCTGGACTTGCTCACACCGGGCAGCTCGCCGGCGTGCGCCATCTCGCGCACGCAGATGCGGCACAGCCCGAACTTGCGCAGCACGGCGCGGGGACGCCCGCACTTCTGGCAACGGGTGTAGCCGCGGACGGCGAACTTCGGCTTGCTGGCGGCCTTGATGATCAACGCCTTCTTGGCCATTGCGGATCAGCTCTCTCTGAAGGGGAAGCCGAGCTGGCGCAGCAGCGCCCGGCCTTCATCGTCGGTGGTCGCGGTGGTCACGATCGTGATGTCCATGCCACGCGGCCGGTCGATGCTGTCCGGGTCGATCTCGTGGAACATCGACTGCTCGTTCAGGCCGAAGGTGTAGTTACCCCGGCCGTCGAACTGGTTCGGAGACAGACCGCGGAAGTCACGGATACGCGGCAGCGCGATCGTCAGCAGCCGGTCCAGGAACTCCCACATCCGATCGTTGCGCAGCGTGACCCGCACACCGATGGGCATGCCCTCACGCAGCTTGAACTGCGCGATGGACTTGGTCGCCCGGCGGACCTGCGGCCGCTGGCCGGTGATCGTGGCCAGGTCGCGGACGGCGCCGTCGATCAGCTTCGCGTCCCGAGCCGCCTCGCCCACGCCCATGTTCACCGCGACCTTGACCACGCCGGGGATCTGCATGACGTTGCCGTAGCCGAACTCCTTGCGGAGCCCGTCGCGGATCTCGTCGCGGTAGCGCTGCTTGAGCCGCGGCACGGCGGTCTCCAGCGTCGGGGTGCTCATCAGATCTCCTTCCCGGAACGCTTGGAGATCCGGACCTTCTTGCCGTCCTCGGTGATCTTGTAGCCCACGCGGGTCGGCTTGCCGTCCGCGTCGATCACCATCACGTCGGAGACGTGGATCGGCGCCTCCTGGGTGACGATCCCGCCGGACTGCGCGCCCCGCTGGTTCTGGCTGACCCGGGTGTGCTTCTTGATCCGGTTCACGCCCTCGACCAGGACCCGCTCGCGCTGCGGGTAGGCCTGGATGACCTTGCCCTTCGCGCCCTTGTCCTTGCCGGCGATCACCAGCACGGTGTCGCCCTTCTTGACCTTCATGCTCACAACACCTCCGGCGCGAGGGAGATGATCTTCATGAACCGCTTGTCGCGCAGCTCGCGACCGACGGGGCCGAAGATGCGGGTCCCTCGCGGCTCGCCGTCCGGCTTGATCAGGACGGCGGCGTTCTCGTCGAACCGGATGTACGAGCCGTCCGGCCGACGCTTCTCCTTCACGGTGCGCACGACGACGGCCTTGACCACGTCACCGCGCTTCACCCCGGCACCCGGGATGGCGTCCTTCACCGTCGCAACGATGATGTCGCCGATCCCCGCATAGCGCCGCGCCGAACCGCCCAGCACCCGGATGCACAGGATCTCCTTGGCACCGGTGTTGTCGGCGACGCGCAGTCGCGACTCCTGCTGGATCACTTCGCCTTCTCCAGGATCTCGACCAGCCGCCAGCGCTTCGTCGCCGACAGCGGCCGGGTCTCCATCAGCCGGACCCGGTCGCCGACGCCGGCCGTGTTGGCCTCGTCGTGCGCCTTGACCTTGCTGGTCCGCCGAATGACCTTGCCGTACAGCGGGTGCTTCACCCGGTCCTCGAGGGAGACCACGATCGTCTTGTCCATCTTGTCGGACACGACCAGTCCCTCGCGGACCTTCCGCTCACCGCGCTGCTCGGCCTGCTTCTCGCTCATGCCGCGCCCTCGTCGTCGGTCGGCGCCGTGGACAGACCCAGCTCACGCTCGCGCATCACGGTGTAGATCCGCGCGATCTCGTGGCGGACGGTCCGCAGCCGCCTGTTGTTGTCCAGCTGCCCGGTCGCCATCTGGAAGCGGAGGTTGAACAGCTCCTCCTTCAGCTCCCGCACCCGCAGCACGAGCTCCTCATCGGTGAGCTCGCGCAGCTCAGCGGCGGTGGTACCCGTCGCAGTGCGTGCCATCAGATGTCACCACCCTCACGGGTCACGATCCGGCACTTCATCGGCAGCTTGTGGATGGCGCGACGCAGCGCCTCGCGAGCGGTCTGCTCGTTCGGGTAGCTCATCTCGAAGAGCACCCGGCCGGGCTTGACGTTGGTCACCCACTTCTCCGGAGAACCCTTACCGGAACCCATTCGGGTCTCCGCCGGCTTCTTGGTCAGCGGCCGGTCCGGGAACACGTTGATCCACACCTTGCCACCACGGCGGATGTGCCGGTTGATGGCGATACGGGCGGACTCGATCTGCCGGTTGGTCACGTACGCCGGCTCGAGGGCCTGGATCCCGAGGTCACCGAAGGTGACCCGGGTGCCGCCCGACGCGGTACCGGTCCGGTGCGGACGGTGCTGCTTGCGGTGCTTGACCCTGCGCGGGATCAGCATGACTCAGGCCTCCCCACCGGTGTTCTCGGCCGGGCTCTCGGCGGTGGCGACCCCGCCACCAGCCTGCTCGGCGGCAGCCCGGCCGGCGTCGGTGCTGGTCGCGGTCGTGCCGGAGGAACCGGAACGGCGGCGGGCGGGACGCTCGCGGCGCGGGCCACGGCTCGGCTCGGCGGCGGGCGCGCCCTCACGGCGGCCCCCGACCACGTCGCCCTTGTAGATCCAGACCTTCACGCCGATCCGGCCGAAGGTCGTGCGGGCCTCGAACAGGCCGTAGTCGATGTCCGCGCGCAGCGTGTGCAGCGGGACCCGACCCTCGCGGTAGAACTCCGACCGCGACATCTCCGCGCCGCCCAGGCGACCCGAGCACTGCACCCGGATGCCCTTGACCTGCGGCGAACGCATGGCCGACTGGATGGCCTTGCGCATCGCGCGACGGAACGCCACGCGGTTGGACAGCTGCTCGGCCACGCCCTGCGCGACGAGCTGGGCGTCCGACTCGGAGTTCTTGACCTCGAGGATGTTGAGCTGGACCTGCTTGCGGGTCAGCTTCTCCAGCTGACCACGGATGCGGTCCGCCTCGGCGCCACGGCGGCCGATGACGATGCCCGGACGGGCGGTGTGGATGTCCACCCGCACCCGGTCCCGGGTCCGCTCGATCTCGACCTTGGAGATGCCGGCCCGCTCCATGCCCTTGGAGAGCATGCGGCGGATCTCGACGTCCTCCTTGACGTACTCGGCGTACTGCTTGTCGGCGTACCACCGGGACTTCCAGTCGGTGGTGATGCCGAGCCGGAACCCGTGCGGGTTGATCTTCTGACCCATCAGCGGGCCCTCCCCTTCGCACCCCGGGCGCCCCGCGCACCGGCCTTGGCCGGCCGCGACTCGACCTCGATGGTGATGTGGCTCGTCCGCTTGCGGATCCGGTAGGCACGGCCCTGCGCACGTGGCCGGATGCGCTTGAGCGTCGGGCCCTCGTCGACATAGGCCACGGCCACCACGAGGGTGTCCGGATCCATGTCGAAGTTGTTCTCGGCATTGGCCGCGGCGCTCGCCACGACCTTGGCCACCGGCTCGGCCGCGGCCTGCGGCGAGAACCGCAGGACGCTCAGGGCCTCGGCCACCGGCCGGCCCTTGATCAGCTCGACCACGCGCCGCACCTTCGTCGGCGACATGTGGACGAAACGCGCCTTGGCGTGCGCACGAGCGGGCTCGAGCGCGGCGCCGGCGGTGTCCTGGCTGTCAGCCATGTTCTTCCACCTCTCCTAGTCGCTACTCGGGCCGCTCAGCGCCGACGCGCTTTGCGGTCGTCCTTGATGTGGCCCCGGAAGGTCCGGGTGGGGGCGAACTCCCCCAGCTTGTGGCCGACCATCGAGTCCGAGACGAAGACCGGCACGTGCTTGCGGCCGTCGTGCACCGCAATCGTGTGGCCGATCATGTCCGGGATGATCGTGGACCGACGGGACCAGGTCCGGATGACGGTCTTCTTGCCGGATTCGTTGAGGGCGTCCACCTTCTTGAGCAGGTGGTCGTCCACGAACGGGCCCTTCTTCAGGCTGCGCGGCATCTTTTACCTCCCTGCTCAGCGCTTCTTGCCGGTACGACGCCGGCGGACGATCAACGAGTCACTCGGCTTGCGGCGGCGGGTACGACCCTCCGGCTTGCCGTTCGGGTTCACCGGGTGCCGGCCACCGGAGGTCTTGCCCTCACCACCACCGTGCGGGTGGTCGACCGGGTTCATGGCCACACCACGGACGGTCGGGCGCTTGCCCTTCCACCGCATGCGGCCGGCCTTGCCCCAGTTGATGTTCGACTGCTCGGCGTTGCCCACCTCGCCGACGGTGGCGCGGCAGCGCACGTCGACGTTGCGGATCTCGCCGGACGGCATGCGCAGCTGCGCGTACGGCCCGTCCTTGGCGACCAGCTGCACGCCGGAGCCGGCCGCGCGGGCGATCTTGGCGCCGCCACCGGGACGGAGCTCGATCGCGTGCACCACGGTGCCGGTCGGGATGTTGCGCAGCGGCAGGTTGTTGCCGACCTTGATGTCGGCCTTCGGGCCGCTCTCGATCCGGTCGCCCTGCTTGATCTTCGCCGGCGCGATGATGTAGCGCTTCTCGCCGTCGGCGTAGTGCAGCAGCGCGATCCGCGACGTCCGGTTCGGGTCGTACTCGATGTGCGCGACCTTGGCCGGCACGCCGTCCTTGTCCGCCCGCCGGAAGTCGATCAGCCGGTAGGCGCGCTTGTGCCCGCCGCCCTGGTGGCGCGCGGTCACCTTGCCGTGCACGTTCCGGCCGCCCTTGCTGTGCAGCGGACGGATCAGCGACTTCTCCGGCTCGGACCGGGTGATCTCGGCGAAGTCGGAGACGCTGGCGCCGCGGCGGCCGGGGGTGGTCGGCTTGTACTTGCGGATACCCATGGGTCTGCTCGCTCCCTCAGCTCGCCCGGCCACCGAACACGTCGATCGCCTTGCTCTCCTCGGAGAGCGTGACGATCGCGCGTCGGGTGTCCTTGCGCTTGCCGTAGCCGGTGCGGGACCGCTTGCGCTTGCCCGGGCGGTTCAGCGTGTTGACGCTGAGCACCTTGACCCCGAACACCTTCTCCACGGCGATCTTGATCTCTGTCTTGTTCGCGTCGGGCGCGACGATGAAGGTGTACTGGCGCTCCTCGAGCAGCCCGTAGCTCTTCTCCGACACGACCGGCGCAAGCAGGATGTCCCGCGGGTCGGGGATCACTTGTCTGCCTCCTCAGCACCCTCAGCGGCCTTGCGCGAGCGGGGCTGAGCCACCGCGCCGGCCAGGAACGCGTCCAGCGCCTCCGAGGTGAACACGACGACGTCGTTGACGAGCACGTCGTAGGTGTTCAGCTGGTCGGGCGCGATCACATGCACGGCCTGCAGGTTGCGCAGGCTCAGCCAGCTGACCTCGTCCTCGCGGCCGATGACGGCGAGCACCCGGGTGTCCGCGGAGTCCAGCACGCTCGCCAGCGCGGTACGGGCGCCCTTGGTCGACGGGGTGTCCCCGGTGACGACCGCGGAGACCACGTGCACCAGCCCGGCGCGGGCCCGGTCGGAGAGAGCGCCACGCAGGGCGGCGGCCTTCATCTTCTTGGGCGTCTTCTGCGTGTAGTCACGCGGCGTCGGGCCGTGCGCGATGCCGCCGCCGGCGAACTGCGGCGCACGCACCGAGCCCTGACGGGCGCGGCCGGTGCCCTTCTGCCGGTACGGCTTACGGCCACCGCCGCGGGCCTCGCCGCGGGTCTTGGTGTCGTGCGTGCCCTGGCGGGCAGCGGCCTGCTGGGCCACCACGACCTGGTGCATCAGCGGGATGTTGGCCGTCACGTCGAAGACGTGGGCGGGGAGCTCGACGCTGCCCTCGGTGCCCCCGCTGGGGGTCTTGATCTCGACGCTCGTCATGCCGTCGCACCACCCTTCGCGGCCGTCTTGACCAGAATCAGGCCGCCGCGCGGACCGGGGACCGCACCCTTGATGAGCAGCAGCCCGGCCTCCGGGTCGACCCGGTGCACGGTCAGGTTCTGTGTGGTCACCCGCACGCTGCCCATGCGCCCGGCCATCCGCAGGCCCTTGAAGACCCGGCCCGGGGTGGCGCAGCCGCCGATGGAGCCCGGCGACCGGTGCTTGCGCTGGGTGCCGTGGCTGGCGCCGAGGCCCTTGAAGCCGTGGCGCTTCATGACACCCGCGAAGCCCTTGCCCTTGGTGGTGCCGACCACGTCGACCACGGCGCCGGCGGCGAACACCTCGGCGGTGATCTCCTGGCCGACCGAGTACTCGCCGGCGTCGGCCGTCCGCAGCTCGAACGTGTAGCGGCGCGGAGTGACGCCCGCCTTGGCGAAGTGGCCGGTCTCCGGCTTGTTCACCTTGCGCGGGTCGACGGCGCCGTACGCGAACTGGACGGCGACATAGCCGTCCTTCTCGGGGGTGCGGACCTGGGTCACGACGTTCGGCCCGGCCTGGACCACGGTGACCGGGACCACCCGGTTGTTCTCGTCGAATACCTGGGTCATCCCGAGCTTGGTGCCCAGGATCCCGGTGATCTGCCTGTCAGTCATCGGTTCGTCAGTCCTACTGAATGTTGACGTCGACGCTGGCCGGCAGGTCGATGCGCATGAGCGCGTCGACCGTCTTCGGCGTCGGGTCGAGGATGTCGATCAGCCGCTTGTGGGTGCGCATCTCGAAGTGCTCCCGCGAGTCCTTGTACTTGTGCGGCGAGCGGATGACGCAGTAGACGTTCTTCTCGGTCGGCAGCGGCACCGGCCCGACGACCCTGGCACCGGTACGCGTCACCGTCTCCACGATCTTGCGAGCAGACGCGTCGATTGCCTCGTGGTCGTAGGCCTTCAGCCTGATGCGGATCTTTTGTCCCGCCATGGTCGTCGGTCGTCCTCTTCTTCCTGCCGCTGCGTACGCGTGCTCCGGGTCGTGCCCGCAAGGAGCCCCGCAGGGCTCGCACCGCTCGCTGGCGACTCCAGCCGCGGTCCGCGCTCTGTTCAGGTCTCACTCCGTGGGCTCCGGTCCACGAGGTCGGGCGTGTCGCGCTCGAACCTCAGACCGGTCCCCGGGTCACGTGCACCCACGGGGGGTGCTGTGTTCGGGGGCTGGCGCTGGGCGCGGCACGCGGAACATTCCTGTCCCGCGTGCCGCAGCCCTACGCGCAACCCGTCAAGGATGCCACATCGGAATGCGGCGCCCTCAACCGGGGGGTCTTACTTGATGATCTTGGTGACCTGGCCGGCGCCGACGGTCCGACCACCCTCGCGGATGGCGAACTGCAGGCCCTCCTCCATGGCGATCGGCTGGATCAGCGCGACGCTCATCGAGGTGTTGTCGCCCGGCATGACCATCTCGGTCCCGCTGGGCAGGGTCACCACACCGGTCACGTCCGTGGTACGGAAGTAGAACTGCGGCCGGTAGTTGTTGAAGAACGGCGTGTGCCGGCCACCCTCGTCCTTGGACAGGATGTAGACCTGGCCCTCGAAGTCGGTGTGCGGGGTGATCGAGCCCGGCTTCACGACGACCTGGCCGCGCTCGACATCCTCGCGCTTGATGCCGCGGAGCAGCAGACCGACGTTCTCACCCGCGCGGCCCTCGTCGAGGATCTTGCGGAACATCTCGACACCGGTGACGGTGGTCTTGGTCGACTTCTCGCGGATGCCGACGATCTCGACCTCCTCGTTCACCTTGACGATGCCGCGCTCGATACGACCGGTGACCACGGTGCCGCGGCCGGTGATCGTGAAGACGTCCTCGACGGGCATGAGGAACGGCTTCTCGATGTCGCGCTCGGGCTCCGGGATGCTCTCGTCCACGGCGTTCATGAGCTCGAGCAGCTTCTCGCCCCACTCGGCGTCGCCCTCGAGGGCCTTGAGCGCCGAGACGCGGACGATCGGCAGGTCGTCGCCCGGGTAGTCCTGCGACGACAGCAGCTCGCGGACCTCGAGCTCGACGAGCTCCAGGATCTCCTCGTCGTCGACCATGTCGGCCTTGTTGAGCGCGACGACGATGTAGGGCACACCGACCTGACGCGCGAGCAGCACGTGCTCACGGGTCTGCGGCATCGGGCCGTCGGTCGCCGCGACCACCAGGATCGCGCCGTCCATCTGCGCCGCACCGGTGATCATGTTCTTGATGTAGTCGGCGTGACCGGGGCAGTCGACGTGCGCGTAGTGCCGCTTCTCGGTCTGGTACTCGACGTGCGCGATCGAGATGGTGATACCGCGCTGGCGCTCTTCCGGCGCCTTGTCGATCTGGTCGAACGCCGACGCCTCGTTGAGGTTCGGGTACTTGTCGTGCAGAACCTTGGTGATGGCCGCCGTCAGCGTGGTCTTGCCGTGGTCGATGTGACCAATCGTGCCGATGTTGACGTGCGGCTTGGTCCGCTCGAACTTCGCCTTCGCCACTGCAGGGTCCTCCTGGACTGTGTTCTTCTGTTCCGCCGTGCTGACGGCAGGTCTGGAAAGTGCTCCGGGAAAAGCGGAGCGAGCCGCGGACCCTACCGGTCCGCGGCACGCACCTCTTACTCGCCCGTCGCCTTGGCGATGATCTCCTTGGCCACGTTGGTCGGAACCTCCGCGTACGAGTCGAAGACCATCGTGTAGTTGGCCCGGCCCTGGGTCCGCGACCGCAGGTCACCGACGTAGCCGAACATCTCCGAGAGCGGCACCAGCGCCTTGACGACGCGGGCACCGGCCCGCTCCTCCATGGCCTGGATCTGGCCACGGCGGGAGTTCAGGTCGCCGATCACGTCGCCCATGTAGTCCTCGGGCGTGGTGACCTCGACGGACATCATCGGCTCGAGCAGGGCCGGGTCGGCCTTGCGCGCAGCCTCCTTGAGAGCCATCGAGCCGGCGACCTTGAAGGCCATCTCGGACGAGTCGACCTCGTGGTACTGCCCGTCCAGCAGGGTCATCTTGATGCCGACCAGCGGGTAGCCCGCCAGCACGCCGTACTGCATGGCGTCCTGGGCGCCGGCGTCGACCGACGGGATGTACTCCCGCGGGATGCGGCCACCGGAGACCTTGTTGTCGAACTCGTACAGCGCACCGTCGGCCGTGTCGAGCGGCTCGAGCTTGATGATGACCCGGGCGAACTGCCCCGACCCACCCGTCTGCTTCTTGTGCGTGTACTCGAACTTGTCGACGGTCCGGCGGATCGTCTCGCGGTAGGCCACCTGCGGCTTACCGATGTTGGCCTCGACCTTGAAATCGCTCTTCATGCGGTTGACCAGCACCTCGAGGTGCAGCTCACCCATGCCGGCGATGATGGTCTGGCCGGTCTCCTCGTCCAGGGACACCTGGAACGTGGGGTCCTCCTCGGCCAGCTTCTGGATCGCCGTCGAGAGCTTCTCCTGGTCGGCCTTGGTCTTCGGCTCGACCGCGACCTGGATGACCGGGTCCGGAAAGGTCATCGACTCCAGCACGATCGGCGCCTGCGGGTCGCAGAGCGTCTCGCCCGTGGTCGTGTCCTTCAGCCCGATGACCGCGTAGATGTGGCCGGCCAGGGCCTCGTCGACCGGGTTCTCCTTGTTGGCGTGCATCTGGAAGAGCTTCCCGATGCGCTCCTTGCGGTCCTTGGTCGAGTTGATGACCTGGGAGCCCGCGGCGACCCGGCCCGAGTAGACCCGGACGTAGGTGAGCTTGCCGAAGAACGGGTGTGCAGCGATCTTGAACGCCAGCGCCGAGAACGGCTCGTCGACGCTCGGCTTGCGGCTGGCCGGGGTCTCCCCGTCCGGCAGCGTGCCCTCGACCGGCGGCACGTCCAGCGGCGACGGCAGGTAGTCGATCACCGCGTCGAGCATGGGCTGGACGCCCTTGTTCTTGAACGCCGAGCCGCACAGCACCGGGTAGGCCGCCCGGTCCTTCACGATCTGGCGGATGGCGGCCTTGATCTGCGCGGTGGTGATCTCCTCACCGCCGAGGTAGGCCTCCATCAGGGCGTCGT
The DNA here is from genome assembly GCF_012911935.1 of Pseudonocardia acidicola. GTDB lineage: Bacteria > Actinomycetota > Actinomycetes > Mycobacteriales > Pseudonocardiaceae > Pseudonocardia > Pseudonocardia acidicola. Next base: position 41,537 of record NZ_JAAXLA010000056.1, read on the forward strand.
CGGTCTCCGCGACGGCCTCGACCAGCTTCTCGCGGTATTCCGCGACGCGGTCGGCCAGGTCGGCGGGGATCTCCTCGACCGTGTAGTCCTCGCCCTTCTCGACCTCGCCACGCCAGGTCAGCGCGCGCATCTCGACAAGGTCGACGACACCGATGAAGTCGCTCTCGGAGCCGATCGGCAGCTGCAGCGGCAGCGGCCGGGCGCCGAGGCGCTCCTCGATGGTGCGCACGGTGAAGTAGAAGTCCGCACCGAGCTTGTCCATCTTGTTGACGAAGCAGATGCGCGGGACGTCGTACTTGGTGGCCTGCCGCCAGACCTGCTCGGACTGCGGCTCGACCCCCTCCTTGCCGTCGAAGACCGCGACGGCGCCGTCGAGCACCCGCAGGGACCGCTCCACCTCGACGGTGAAGTCGACGTGCCCGGGGGTGTCGATGATGTTGATCTGGTGGTCTTTCCAGAAGCAGGTGGTCGCGGCGGACGTGATCGTGATGCCGCGCTTCTGCTCCTCCTCCATCCAGTCCATGGTGGCGGCGCCGTCGTGGACCTCACCGATCTTGTAGTTGATCCCGGTGTAGTACAGGATCCGCTCGGTGGTGGTGGTCTTGCCGGCGTCGATGTGCGCCATGATGCCGATGTTGCGGACCTTCCCCAGGTCCGTCAGCACGTCCCGTGCCACTTGTAGCTCGCTCCCTCAGCAGATTGGCGCGGACGGTCGGCCCGTCACCAGCGGTAGTGGGCGAAGGCCTTGTTGGACTCCGCCATCTTGTGCATGTCTTCGCGCCGCTTGACGCTGGCGCCCAGCCCGTTGCTCGCGTCGAGCAGCTCGTTCATCAGCCGCTCGACCATGGTCTTCTCACGACGCTGGCCGGCGTAGGACACCAGCCAGCGCAGGCCCAGGGTGGTCTGGCGGCTGGCCCGGACCTCGACGGGGACCTGGTAGGTCGCGCCACCGACACGGCGGCTGCGGACCTCGAGGGCCGGCTTCACGTTGTCCAGGGCACGCTTGAGCGTGACCACCGGGTCGGTACCTGTCTTCTCCCGGGTGCCCTCGAGGGCGGCGTAGACGATGCGCTCGGCCAGCGACCGCTTGCCGTCCTGCAGCACCTTGTTCACCAGCTGGGTGACCAGCGGCGAGCTGTACACCGGGTCGGAGACCAACGGCCGCTTCGGGGCGGGACCCTTGCGGGGCATCAGCTCTTCTCCTTCTTCGCGCCGTAGCGGCTGCGCGCCTGCTTGCGGTTCTTGACGCCCTGGGTGTCCAGCGAACCCCGGACGATCTTGTAACGGACGCCCGGCAGGTCCTTCACCCGGCCACCGCGGACGAGCACGATCGAGTGCTCCTGGAGGTTGTGACCCTCACCCGGGATGTAGGCGGTCACCTCGATCAGGCTGGTCAGTCGAACGCGGGCGACCTTGCGCAGCGCGGAGTTCGGCTTCTTGGGCGTCGTGGTGTACACGCGCGTGCAGACCCCGCGGCGCTGGGGGCTGCCCTTCAGCGCGGCGGTCTTGGTCTTGGCGACCTTGTCCTGACGGCCCTTGCGGACCAGCTGCTGGATCGTGGGCATGGACCGTTTACTTCTTCCCGTCGGCTTGCTCGGCTGTAACTCTGATCGTGCGGTGCGGGATGTCTGGACGGACGGCTGCACCGGCCGCCCGCACCCCGAGGTCGGGCGTGTCGCACCCGGACCCCCTCTTGGCAGGGCGGGGAACCCTCAGAGAGTCCGGATGGCCCGCGGCCTGCCGGACCCGCTCAACGCTACTGCGCGAAGCCGGTGACCATCGGGCACGCGGATCGGCCCGACCATGGTCGAGCGCAAGACCACAGAGTACCCGGCCCGCTGTTCAAGGGTCAAAACGGGTCCGCAGTCGTTGTCGGGAGGGTGCCCTAAGGACGCCCGCACCGCAAGCCGACTCACCCGCTCGCCGCTCATCGATGTCCACTCGTCGCGCCCGGCGCCGTGTCGGCGCCGGGCGTGAGCCGCACCACAGACACCGGGCGACCTGCCCCGTTCCGGGCCTACCCCCCGAATGGACGAGTGGTTACCGTCCGGTAATGAGCATTCGGGTGCCCCGACCTGTCGTACGTGGGATCGTGCGCGCCGTTGTCGCGCCGATCCTGTCTCCGCGCGTTCCCGCCCCGGTCCAGCGCCGGCTGCTCGACCTCGCGGGTCGAACAGTCCCGGCCCCTTCCGGCGTCCGCCGCACCGTGTCGACGCTCGGCGGCGTCCCCTCGGTCCGGTACGTGGCCCCCGGCGCCACCGGGCCCCACGTCGTGCTGTTCCTGCACGGTGGCGGGTACGTCACCGGCTCCTCCGGCTCGCACGGCACCCTCGCGGGTCACCTGAGCCGGGCGTCCGGCGCGCCCGTCCACCTGCTGCACTACCGGCGGGCTCCGGAACACCCGTACCCCGCCGCGGTCGACGACGCGTACGCCGCATACCGGGCCCTGCGTGCAGCCGGCCACACAGCACAACGCATCGCGGTCGTCGGTGATTCCGCCGGCGGCGGACTTGTTCTCGCGCTGGCCCTGCGGCTGCGGTCCGCCGGCGAGGCGCTCCCCGCGACACTCGGGCTGATCTCCCCGTGGCTCGATCTCGACCTGTCCCACCCGGCCGTCCGCGCGAACGCCGGTCGCGACGCGATGCTCGATCCCCGCTGGCTCGCCGTCGCGGCCCGCGCCTACCGGGCGGGCGCCCCGGCCGACAGCCCCGAACTGACCCCGCTGCACGCAGACCTGTCCGGACTGCCGCCGATGCACGTCGTGGCGGGCGCGGACGAGGTGCTGGTCGGCGACGCCGACACCCTCGTCGACCGGGCCCGGGCGACCGGGGTCGCCGTGACCTACCGCCGAGCCCCGGGGATGTGGCACGACTTCCCGATCTTCGCCGGGATGCTCGCCGAGGCCGACGCGGCGGTGGCCGAGCTCGGTACCGCGGTGCGCCGGGACTGCGCCGCCCGCAGGCCCCGGGTCGCCGTGGTCGGCGCCGGGTTCGGCGGGATCGGGATGGGGGTGGCGGTGCGCGAGGCCGGCTTCGACGACGCCGGCGACCTCACGATCTTCGACCGGGCCGACGGCGTCGGCGGCGTGTGGCGGGACAACACCTATCCCGGCGCGGCCTGCGACGTGCCGTCGCACCTCTATTCCTTCTCCTTCGCACCCGGCCACGAATGGTCCCGCCGGTTCGCCCCGCAGCCCGACATCCTGCGCTACCTGCGCCGGGTCACGGCCGAGCGCGGCCTGGAGCCGCACCTGCGGCTCGGCACCGAGGTCACCGAGGCCCGCTTCGACGCCGACACGGCGCGCTGGCGGCTGACCACGGCCACCGGTGACGTGCACGAGGCGGACGTCCTGGTGTCGGCGTGCGGGCAGCTCTCCCGCCCGGCCCAC
>NZ_JAAXLA010000057.1 GCF_012911935.1 Pseudonocardia acidicola
ACCCACCCCGGGCCACCGGCCCGAACCGCAGATGCACCCCCTCCACCCGCGGCGAGTACACGAACACCTCACGCCACGGCCGCGGCAACGGCATCTCCGCCACCCCCACCGGATCAATCTTGAACACCACGAACGGGCGCTCCCGGAACCAGTTCGTCCGCACCGTCGCCGAAACCATCCCCAGAAACCCGCGCAGGATCCGATCCGCATCCAACCCGGCCACCTCATCGATCAACCCCGTCACCACCCCCAACGCATCGGCATGCGCACGCTCGCGCTCCTCGGCGGACAGCGCGGGGTCGAACCGGGCCCGGAACAGCTCGATCAGGCCGCGGGTCACCGCCGGGTGGGCGACGAGGGTCTCCGCGACGTACTCCGGCCCGAAGGGGCCGCCGAGCTGGCTCGCGTACCGGGCGTAGGCGCGCAGCAGCGCCGCCTCGCGCCACCCCAGCCCGGCGCGCAGCACCAGCGCGTTGAACCGATCGACCTCGGCGTCACCGCGCCAGGCCGCGCGGAAGGCCGCGCAGAACGCCCGCTCCACCTCCTGCGGACGCCGCCCGGCCAGCGCCCGCCGGGCCGCCTCGTCGAGCCGCAGCCCGAAGTCGTAGAGCCAGCAGCGGCTCCCGTCCGGCCGGACGATCGCGTAGGGCCGCTCGTCGAGCACGTCGACACCCAGGCTCTGCAGCACCGGCAGCACCGCGGACAGCGTGACGCCCGCGCCGACCAGGAACAACCGGAACCGCAGCTCGCCCGTCCCGGCGCCCGCGTCCCCGCCGGTCTCGACGGACAGCTCCATCTCCGGCCCCTCCAGGCCGCGGATGCGGCGCAGGTCGGCGACCGCCCGCACCGGATCGACGTCGTCCTTGTAACCCTCCGGCACCCCGGCCACGTAGTCGGCGATCTCGTCATCACCCGCGCCGGCCATGTCGAGCACCCAGTCGTCCCAGGTCAGGATCGCGGCGCCGAGCTGGCCCTGCAGCCGGGCCTCATCCGGTTCGGGTGCGAGGGGGTCGGCCTGGACGGTGAAGTGCACCAGCGCCAGGCGCGACTCGCCGACCCGGACGGTGTGGTCGATCCGCCAGCCGTTCAGCTCGCGCAGCAGCACCTTCTGCATGGCCAGCCGGGCCCGGGTGGAGTACCGGTCACGGGGCAGGTAGACCAGGCAGGAGAAGAATCGCCGGTAGGGCTCGCGGCGCAGGAACAGCCGCAGCCGCCGCGGCTCGGTGAGGGTCAGCACGCCGGTCGCGGTGTCGTGCAGGCTCTGCTCGTCGGCCCAGAACAGCTCTTCGCGGGGGTATTCGGCGATGATCTCGAGCATCTGCTGCCCGGCGTAGGACTCCAGCGGGAAGCCCGCCCGGTGGACGGCGGCGCGCACCCGGCGCTCGACCGCCGGGATGTCCAGCACGCTCTCGTGCAGCGCCGCCACGGTGAGCACGCCGAGGAACCGGTGCTCGCCGGTGACCCGGCCCCCGGTGTCGACGATCCGGACCCCGAGCTGGGAGGGATGGACGGGGCGGAACACACGGTTCGGTGTGCTCGCCCGGGTGAGCACCAGCGGTTGCCGGGCCGCACCGTCCGGGCCGGCGGCGGGCGCGAACGGTGCGCTGGTCAGATCGTCCCGGCGCAGCACGCCGAGGCCGGACGCGAGGACCCCGCGCAGCTGCGACTGCCCGCCGCCGGTCCGATCCAGCTCGTAGCGGCGGTAGCCGAGGAACGTGAAGTGCCCGGCGGCCAGCCATTCCAGCAGGTGCGCCGCGTCCTGGACCTCGGTGGCGGGCGACCGGGCGGCCAGCTGTGCGGCGAGGCCCTTCGCGGTGGCCGCCATCCGGTCGCGGTCCTCCACGACCTCGCGGACCTCGTCGAGCACCTGCCGCACCTCGCTCACGAGGTCCTCGGCCTCGTCGGCGGGGAACGGGTCCAGCTCGAGGCGCATCCAGACCTCGGCCAGCGCGCCCGGCGGCGGCGTACCCGGGGCGGCGGACGGCAGGACCTCGACGAGCTCCCCGGTCACCCTGCGGTGCAGCTCGACGACCGGATGGACGACCCGGCGGACCCGGGCCCCGATCCGCCCGAGTCCGGTCAGGACGGACTCCACGAGAAACGGCATGTCATCGGTGATGATGTCGACGACGGTGATCGCGCCCTCCGCAACCGGGCCGCGGAGGTCGATCAGCGGGCCGCCGGGGGCACGGCGCGCGGCCAGGGTCCGGTGGGCACGGGCCGCGTCGACGAGGGCGGCCGCGACCCCGGCCGCGTCGTCCGGGTCGACGACGTCGGCCGGGGCGTGCCGGGCGTAGAGCCGGTAGAGCTCGGCCAGTCCCGGGTCGGCCGCCTCCAGCGCGGCCCTCGTCTCGTCGCTGGTCCGACGCATCGCGCTTCCCGGATCCGGTGAGCCGCGGGGGCCGGCCCGCCGGGAGGCGGGCCGGGGCGGTCCTCAGTCCCCTGTCTCGTACTTGAAGGAGAGCGCCAGCCGGACCCGATATCCGGTGATACTGCCGTTCTCGATCGTGACGTCCTGCTTGACGACCTCCGCGATACGCAGATCGCGCACGGTCCGGGCTGCGGTATCCACGGCGTTGCGCGCCGCCGCTTCCCAGGACTCGGTGCTGGCCCCGATCACCTCGGTGACCCGGTACACGCTGTCGCTCATGGCGTCCTCCTGTGGTCGTCGGCGGTTACCGCACAGCACCCCCGCGCGACCGGGCGGTCGGACCCGGCCGGATCACCAGGGGACGGCGACCGTAGCGCCGTTGCCCCGTTCCACACGGCCACCATTGAGACCCCTTCGTGGGCCACCGAACGGCTCCGGGCCGGGCCCCGTCACCCGATCAGCGGCAGGCGGTTGTCACCGTGCGGCATCCACCCCGACGCTGCCTCGACCCGGTCGAGGTCGCCCGACAGGCCCGCCGGGCGACGCCCGACGGTGCGCCGTGCCAGGAGGTCGTCGAGGATCGCTGCCGCCAGGGCGTGCGGCCGCCGATGCTCGACCGCGTACCCGCCGCCCGGCGGTGAGCTGCGGCCATCCGCTCATGTCTCCCGGCGGCCGAGCCGCCAGGAGGCGATCGGCTCGTGCCGCGCGGTGCCACCGGGTCCGGCCCCCAGCCGGCTGCGCACCAGATGCAGTTCCTCGGCCGTCCATGACCGGCCGGCGAACTCGTCCAGCTCCGTGACGGCCGGGCGCAGGTCGGTGGCCGTCGCGCCGCTGCGGGCCAGGGTGAGATGCGGGCGGTACGGGCGGGCCTGGACCGGCAGCCGGGCGTGGCGGGCCGCCGCCTGCACCGAGGCCGCCATCCGCCGCAGCCCGTCGATCTCCCCCCGCACCCGCGTCCACAGCACCCGGTCGCCGAACCGGCCCCCGCCCCCCAGCGACAGCTCGAGCGGCTGGTGCCGAGCGGCCGCCCGGGCCAGCCGCTCGGTCAGGTCCTCGCGCGGCCGGTCGTCGACCTCGCCGAGGAAGACGAGCGTCAGGTGCCACTGTTCCGGCGGGGTCCAGCGCAGTTCCGGCCGGTCGGCCCGCAGCGGCTCCGTCGCCGTCCACAGCTCCTCGAGCACCGCCGTCGGCGGGGTCAGCGCGACGAACAAGCGCACGACCGAGATGGTCGCACGGGTGGCGGGCGGGATGTCGGCGTTGCACCGCCCGAGGTGACGATCACGCCGCTCTATCAGATGAAAATGATTCCCGTTAGTATCTGTCGCCGTGGAGTCTGAGTGGTCGGTCCCGCCCGACGGGGGGGCGTCGGTGTCGGCGCTCACCGTGCGTGACCTCGTGGTCGAGATCGGCGGCCGGCGCGTCCTCGACGGTGTCGGCCTGGACGTCGCCGCCGAGGAACGGGTGGCACTGCTCGGGGCGTCGGGTTCGGGCAAGACCCTCACCGCGATGGCGGTGCTGGGCCGGCTGCCCGCCGCGGCGTCGGCGCGCGGCAGCGTGCGGGTGCACGGGGCGGAGGTGCTCGGCGTACCGGCCGCCCGGCGCGGTCGCTCGCCGGGTGTGGCCGCGGTCTTCCAGGACTCGCTGTCCGCTCTCAATCCGCTGGTCCGCACCGGGGTCCAGTTGTGTGCGCCGCTGCGACGCCACCGCGGGCTCCGCCCCGGGGACGCCCGCAGCGCCGCGGCCGAACTGCTGGCCTCGGTCGGGTTCGACCGGCCGCACCGGATCCTGCGCAGCTACCCGGGCGAGCTGAGCGGTGGTCAGCGGCAGCGGGTGTGCATCGCCCTCGCGGTCGCCTGCGATCAGGATCTCGTCCTGGCCGACGAACCCACGACCGCGCTCGACATGGTCAGCCAGAGCCAGGTGCTGCAGGTGCTACGCGCGCAGACCGCCGCCCGCTCGGCCGCCCTGCTGCTCGTCACCCACGACATCGCGGTCGCCGCCGCGCTGTGCGAGCGGGCCGTCGTGCTGGACCGCGGGCGCGTCGTCGAGTCCGCCCCGATCACCGAGCTGATGGGTTCACCGCGACACGACTACACCCGTCTGCTCGTCGACGCGGCCCGCGCGACGAGCCTCGCCTCGGCCCGGATCGTCACGGCGACGCGCGAGCGGGCTGCCGCGCCGCACACCCCGGTCCCGATGCTGCGCGCCACCGGACTGCACCACGCCTACCGGCTGCGCAGGTCACGTCCGCCGGCCCCCGCGGAGCCGGTGCGCGCGCTGCGCGGTGTCGACCTCGACGTCGCGGCAGGCGAACGGATCGGCCTGGTGGGGGCCTCGGGGTCGGGGAAGTCGACGCTGCTGCGGATCCTGCTCGCTCTCACCGCACCCGACGCCGGGCGGGTCTGGTTCCGCGACCGGGAGATCCGCCCCGCCGGTACGGGCGCGCTGCGCTGGTACCGGCGCGCGGCGCAGTACATCGCCCAGGACCCGGCGAGTTCGCTGGACCCCCGGATGAGCGTCGCGGACCTGGTCGCCGAGCCGTTGGCCCGGCTGCGGGTGCCCGGCGACCACCGGGCCGCGGTCGCCCGTGCCCTCGAGCAGGTCGGGCTGCCCGCCGGGTACGCCGCCCGGCGACCCGACGAGCTGTCGGGCGGCCAGGCCCAGCGGGTCGCGATCGCCCGCGCCATCGCGACCCGCCCCGCCCTGCTGATCGCCGACGAGCCGGTGAGCGGCCTCGACCTGCCGCTGCGCGAGCAGGTCGTCGAGGTGCTCGACCGGATGTGCACGGCGACCGGGATGGGACTGCTGCTGGTCTCCCACGACCTCTCGGTCGTCGCCGCGCTGTGTGAGCGCACCGCCGTGATGTCGGCCGGCCAGATCGTGGAGGACCGGCCGACCGGCGCCCTGCTGCGCGCCCCCGAACATCCGCGGACCCGCGAACTGCTCGCCGCGATCCCGGAGCTGCCGACCTTCGAAGCGCCGGTCCCCCGAGCCGGCTGACACCCCATCGACCCCACCCGTCCGATCCTCAGGAGATCCATGTCGATCATGCCCGCCCGGCGTGGTGGCGGCCTCTGCGCCGCGCTCACCGCCTCCGCCCTCGCCCTGGCCGGCTGCTTCGCCGCGCCCCCGGCCCCGAGCGAAGACAGCGGTGAGCGCATCGGCCTCGCCATGCTGCTGCCCCCGCGCTCCGGCCTGACCCCGTTCAGCGACGACGCGTTCAAGCTCTCCCGCTGGAACACCGCCGAGACCCTCGTGGTGCTCGACGCGGACGGCGACGCGCAACCGGGCCTCGCGACCCGCTGGGAGCGGGTCGACGGCCGGACCTGGCGCTTCGACATCCGCGACGGCGTCCGCTTCCACGACGGCACCGGGCTGACGGCCGAGCACGTCGCCGCCGCGCTCACCGCCGCCACGAAGGCCTCGCCGAAGCCGCGCATCCTCGACGGGGTCGAGCTGACCGCGCGGGCCGACGGGAACGCGGTGCTGGTCGGTACCGCCGATGTCGATCCGCTCGTGCCGCAACGGCTCTCCAGCCCGCAGCTGTCGATCCTCGCCCCCGCGGCCTACGGCGCCGACGGGGTGGTGAACCCGGTGCGCGCGGGCACCGGCCCCTTCGTGCTCACCGCGGTCGACGGCTCGTCCGGCGCCACGCTCGACCGGTTCGACGGCTACTGGGGCGAGCCGGCCGCCGCGAGCGGCATCGACGTCGACTTCGTGCCCGACGGCACGGCGCGGGCGGCCGCGCTGCGCACCGGCACCGCCGACGTCGTCGAGGCGATCCCGGTGAGCCAGGTCGAACTGCTCGACGAGGCGCTCGTGCACGAGGTCCCGATGCCCCGGACCAACACGCTGTATCTCAACACCGAGCACGGCCCGTTCGCCGATCCGGCGGTGCGCGCCGCAGCCCGCGAGGCGATCGACCGCGCGACCCTGGTGGCCCGGGTCTACGAGGGCCGCGCCGACGAGGCGCGGGGACTGCTGGGCCCGGCGCTGCCGTGGGCGGCCCCGGGCCGCTCGGAGGGCGCCTACGCCACGGCGCTGGCCCGCCGGGCGCAGCCGGCCCCGGTCGCCGGCGTGCCGATCACGCTCGGCACCTTCACCGACCGGGCCGAGCTGCCCGAGGTCGCGGTGCTGCTCGAACAGCAACTGGAGGCCGCCGGGTTCGTCGTGACGCAGGACGTCCGGGAGTACTCCTTCATCGAGTCCGACGCCCTGGCCGGGGCGTTCGACGCGTTCATCCTGTCCCGCGCCACCGTGCTCGACTCCGGTGACCCGGTCGCCTACATGTTCAGCGACTTCGCCTGCGCGGGGTCGTTCAACATCGCCCAGCTGTGCGATCCGGCCGTCGACGCCGCGCTGCGGGAGGCGGCGGCGATCGAGGCCGGACCGCAGCGCCGGGCGGCGATCATGCGGGCGGAGGCCGCCGTGCTCGCCACCGACGCCGCCGTCCCGATGCTGCACGAGCGGGTCATCCAGGGTGAGGCGGCGGGCGTCGCGGGGGTCGCGCGCGACCCCCGCGAGCGGGAGCTGATCACCTCGGCGTCCACCGTGTCCGGAGACCAGCGGTGAGCGCTCGTCGATGACCCGGGAAACGCTGATCACCGGGGCGAGCCGGGTCCTGACGGTCGGCGCGGTGGTGGCCCTGATCGGGATCCTGCCCTGGCTGTCCGGCCGGTCACCGGAGCTGACGATCCTGCGCGCACGCTCGGCGGAGCAGGAGGCCACCCCCGAGGCGCTGGCGTCGATCCGGGGCCAGCTCGGCCTCGACGCCGGCCCGCTGACGCTGTTCGGGCGGTGGCTGGGCGGCCTGCTGACCGGGGACCCGGGCACCTCCTGGATCTCCGGGCGGCCGGTGCTGCCCGGCGTGCTTTCCGCCCTCGGGGTCTCGCTGACCCTGATGGTGTTCGCGGTGGCCGTCGCCGCCGTGCTGGCGGTGCTGCTCGCGCTGCCCGCGGTGGCGCGCGGGCTGCGGGGCACGGCGGGCCCGGCGTCCGGGGCGTGGGGCGCAGCGTTCACCGCGCTCCCGGAGTTCCTGCTGGCCGCGCTGCTGCTGGTGACCGGCGCGGTCTGGCTGGGGCTGTTCCCCCCCTACGGCTGGCAGGGACCGCAGCACGCGGTGCTGCCGGCGCTCGCCCTGGGCCTGCCTGCGGGCGGCCTCATCGGCCGGCTGCTCGCCGACGCCCTCTCCGCCACCTTCACCGAGCGGTGGCTGGCCACCTGGCAGGTCGCCGGGTTCTCCCGGACCCGGATCGCCGCCGCGGTCGCCCGCCGGACGCTGCCCGCGTTGGTACCCCAGATCGGCCTCGTGCTCGTCGGGCTGACCGGCGGGGCGGTCGCGGTGGAGCAGGTCTTCGCGATCCCCGGCCTCGGCCGGGCCACCCTGAGCGCGGCCGCGGCGCAGGACCTGCCGGCCCTGCAGCTGGGCGTCCTCGCCCTGCTCGGGGTCGCCGTGGCGGCCGGGGCCGGCGCCGGGCTGATCCGGCGCGTCCTGCTGGGACGCGCGCTGCGGTCCGGCGACCTCCCGGTGCCGTCGCCGGCGGCCGCCGGCGGCCGCCGGCAATGGGTGGTTCCGGCCGGGTCCGCGGCGGTGCTGGCGCTGGTGGTCACGGCCGGCCTGCTGCGGGATCCCTTCACCTCGGCGCACGACAGGCTGGCTCCGCCGAGCTGGGCGCTGCCGTTCGGGGCCGACGCGAGCGGCCGGGACCTGCTGGCCCGGGTCGGGCACGGCGCCCTGCTCACCGCCGGGACGGCGCTGGCCGTGGTGCTGGTCAGCCTGGCCGTCGGGGTCCTGATCGGCCTGTTCCCGCGGCTGTCCACCGGACCCGCCGAGGTCACCAACGCCGCCCCGCCGGTGATCGCGGGTCTCGTCGTCGCCGCGGTCGCCGGGCCGTCCGTCGCCGGCGCGGCGATCGCCGTCACGATCGTGAGCTGGGCCCCGCTGGCCGCCCACACCGCCGCGCTGGCAGTGGAGGCGCGGGCGCAGCCGTACGTGCGGATCCTGCCCGTCCTCGGGGTGGGTCCGGCCCGGCTGCTCGTCCGCCACGTGCTGCCGGCCGTGCTCGGCCCGGTCTTCCGGCACGCGATGCTGCGGCTGCCCGGTGTCGCCCTCGCGCTGGCCGCGCTGGGCTTCCTCGGGCTGGGCCCGCAGCCGCCCAGCCCGGAATGGGGACTGTTGCTCGCCGAGGGCCTGGCCTACGTCGAGCGAGCGCCCTGGGCCGTCCTCGTGCCGACCGGGGTGCTCGTGCTCACCTCGGTCCTCGCGGTCTCGCTCTCCTCCGTGTCGGGCCCGGCCGGCGGGCGGCGCCGCGGTGCCCCCCCCCGCGACGCCGACCCGCCGTCCGCGCCGGAGGCCGAAGCGGCCCGATGATCCGCTACGGCGCGTCGCGGTGCGCAGCGCCACCGGCCAGCGCACCGCGACGCGCCATCCGGCCCAGTACCGCGGCGCCGGCCAGCGGCACCGCGGCCAGCGCGAGCCACGGCAGCGGGGGCCACGCGGAGGACGCGTCCAGCAGGGCACCGGTGCCGGCGCTGCCCACCAGCACCGCCAGCCCGCCCGCCGAGGAGAGCACACCGAAGTAGCTGCCCAACCGCCGCTCCCCCGCCAGCCGGGGCACCAGGTCCTGCGCCAGCGGCACCACCAGCATCTGCCCGGCCGTGAGCAGCACCACCAGGGCGATCGCGGGCAGCAGCGTCCCGGGCAGCGGCCGGAGTACCGCGACGGACAGGAAGGCCGCGGACATCGTCGCGAACCCGATGACGAGGCCGCGCCCGTGCCCCAGCGCGCCCCGGGCCCAGGAGGCCACCGGGAGCTGCCCCAGCACGATCATCAGGGAGGCCAGGGCGAACAACGGGCCCAGGGCGGCCTCGTCCCCGGCGGCGCGGCGCAGCTCGAAGGGCAGCGCCAGGTAGAGCTGGTTGTAGCAGAGCAGGTAGCCGGAGTAGCCGGCGGCGAACAGCAGAAAGGTGCGGTTGCCCAGCACCTCACGCCAGCCGGCCAGCACCGGCTCGGCCGCGTGTGCGGCCGGCCGGGCGGGCAGCGCCTGGGCGTGCGCGATCCCGATGACCACGAACAACGCCGCGGCGACGAGGCACACCAGCTGGAAGTCGACCCCGAGCAGCGCCGCGCCGAGCAGCGGGCCGGTGACGGCCCCGACCTCGCCCGCGACGGCGAACAGGGCGAAGACGTCGGAGCGGCGCACCCGGCCGTCGCGTTCCAGCTCGCCCGCCTCGCCCGCCAGCGCGGATTCCACGGCCGGTGAGAACAGCGCCGCCGCGAACCCGGTCAGCACCGCCCCGCCGAGCACACCGGGCAGCGTGGTCGCGAGCCCGAGCAGCACGAATCCCGCGACCCGCAGCGCGCAGCCGGCCAGGATCACCGGCTTGGCCCCGAACCGGTCGGTCAGGACCCCGCCGACGACGAAGAGTCCCTGCTGGCTGAAGGTGCGCAGGCCGAGGACGAGACCGACGACGGCACCGCCCAGCGCGAGGTCGGCCGTCAGGTGCCCGGCCAGGTAGGGCAGCACCAGGTAGAAGCCGATGTTGAAGGCGAGCTGGGTGGCCACGAGCAGGCGCACCACCCCGGGGAGGTCCGGCAGCTGACGCAGCGTCGCCCAATGCCGGAACACGCCCTGCGAGCCCGTCACCCGGCGTGCTCCGGAACACAGGCGACCGCACGTGCCACCAGCACCGAGTTGACCACGTCGGTGCGGGGGTGCACCTCCAGGGCGACCTCGAGCCCCGGCAGGTCGTCCGGGCCGACCCGGGGGTAGAGCAGGGTGCGCAGCCCGGCGGCCGAGCGCGCCAGCACCGGGGTGCCCGGGGACAGCGCAGTGCCCAGCCATCGGCTGATCCCGGCCTTGGCGGTGGCGTCGGCGCCGACGAGCGCGGCGAGCACCACGGCGCCTGCGTCCCGGCACGCCGCCTCGACGACCTCCCGACCGGCCGGGTCCTCCAGGTCGGCGTGCACGCTGTCGACCCGGTCGCTCAGGCCGAGCGCGTGCATCAGCGCCGCGCTCAGGCGCAGGCTCTCCGCATCCCGGTCCACGTGCACGACGTGCGCGCCGTGCTCAGCGGCGAGCACCATGCCGGTGAGCGGCAACGGCCCGGCACCGAGCAGGACCACCCGCGAGGGCACCGGCTCCCCCACCGCCGCGAGGGCTGCGAGCTCGAGCCGCACGAGGTCCTGGTAGTTGGCCAGGTAGGGGAAGGCGCGTAGCGCGGCGTGCGGGTCGCGGGCCGCCACGATCCGGGCTGCCCAGTGCCGTTCCAGTTCGCACTCACCGGCGGCGCACAGGGCGCGCAGCGACGAGGCGTGGTCCACGACCTGCCGCAGCACCTCGTGGTCCACCGGTGACGGCGTCCGGCAGCACAGCTCGACCAGCTCCGAGAAGGTCGCGTTGACCTGCTCGGATGGCCGGAGGTCGGTGGCTGCCAGTCGTTCCCGCAGCTCGCGCAGCCGTCGTGCGACGGCCAGGGCAGTGGTGGCGATCGTCGTGCTCACCCGATCACCATAATGGAAATAATTTTCATGTTTGCCACTCGCCCGCCCCGGCCCCGCGAGTCGCCCTCTTTCGGCGTGCGAGTCGCCGGATCCTCGTCGAGGACCGATGAGTTCGCTGCGTTCGGACGGTCTTACGGCCACGAGCACCGGAGGACCCCTGGGCGTGGCTCGACCGCATGCACGACGGCGTGGTCGAGCCGGCCGGGGAGGTGCGAGACCAGGTGTCGCCGGCCTGGAGGGGGCGCCGGCGCCACCTGGTCGAACTCCGGTGGCGCCGGCCCTCTCGGACGGCGGCAGCTCAGGGGGCGAGCCCGGACCCGATGCCGGTCATCGCCCGCACCTCCATCTCGGCCTGCTTGCCGGGATCCGCCGGCTGCTTGCTGAACACGGTGGCGACGTAGCCGCACAGGAACGACAACGGGATGGACACGATCCCGGGGTTGCTCAGCGGGAACCAGTGGATGTCGAACCCGCGGAAGATCGACGTCGACGTGCCGGAGACGGTCGGCGAGAAGATGATCAAGATGAGGCAGGAGACGAGGCCGCTGTAGATGCTCGCCAGGGCCCCGGCCGTGTTGAACCGCCGCCAGTACAGCGTGTAGACGATCGTGGACAGGTTCGCCGACGCCGCCAGCGCCAGGGCCAGCGAGACCAGGAACGCGACGTTCTGACCGCGCGCGAGCACTCCGCCGACGATGGCGAGCGCGCCGACCAGCAGCGCGGTGACCCGCGCAACCTGCACCTCCGAGCGGTGACCACGATGGATCGGCCGGATGATGTTGGCGTAGACGTCGTGGGCGAACGAGGTCGACGCGGTCAGCGTCAACCCGGCGACCACGGCCAGGATCGTGGCGAACGCGACCGCCGACACGATCCCCAGCAGCACCGTGCCCCCGATCTTGTAGGCGAGCAGCGGCGCTGCGGAGTTCACCCCACCCGGAGCACTCATGATCGCGTCCGGGCCGACGAGAGCGGTGGCGCCGAATCCGACGACGAGAATGGCGAGATAGAACACGAACATCGTCCAGGAGCACCACACCACCGAACGACGCGCTTCCCGGGCGTTCGGCACGGTGTAGAAGCGCATCAGGACGTGCGGGAGGCTGGAGATCCCCAGCACCAGCGCCAGCGCCAGCGAGACGAAGTCCAGTTCGCTGGTGGCGGAGTCGCCGTACCAGCCGCCGGGGTCCAGCAACGCCGCGCCCAGCGAACTGCGCTGCGCGGCGTCCGACAGCAGCTGGGAGAAGTCGAACCCGTATCGGCCCAGCACGAAGGTGGCGAGGAGGAGCACGCACAGCAGCAGCAGGGCCGCCTTGATGATCTGCACCCAGGTGGTGCCCTTCATGCCGCCCATCAGCACGTAGAGCACCATGACCACGCCGACGACGGCGATGATCATCGCCTCCCCGACGCCGCCCCGCACGCCCAGCAGCAGGGCGACCAGGCCACCGGCGCCGGCCATCTGGGCGAGCATGTAGAACAGCGAGATCACCAGGGTGGAGACCGCAGCGGCGGCGCGAACCGGGCGCTGGCGCATCCGGTAGCCCATCACGTCGCCCACGGTGAAGCGCCCGGTGTTGCGCAGCGCCTCGCCGATCAGCAGCAGCGCAACGAGCCAGGCAACCATCCAGCCCACCGAGTACAGGAATCCGTCGTAGCCGTGGATGGCGATCGCTCCGGAGATCCCCAGGAACGACGCCGCGGACAAGAAGTCCCCGGACAGCGCCACCCCGTTCTGGGCGCCCGTGAACGCACTTCCGGCGGTGTAGTAATCGCTCGTCGTCGGATTGCGACTGCTCATCCGGTACACGACCGCCAGCGTGAGCACGACGAAGACCGCGAAGACCGACACCGATAATGTGGTGTCACCGACCGGGGCGCTCGAGGCGGCGGCGAGGAACAGGCTCATCTCAGTTCCCCTCGGCCCGATGGCGGATCTCCCGGGCCTGCGGATCGATTCTCGTCCTGGCGAACCGCCCGTAGGCCCAGACGATGAGCAGCGTCGACACGAACTGCAACAAGCCCAGAATCATTCCGACGTTGATCACGCCGATCACGGGCCGACTCATCATGTCGTGCGCATACGCCGACAAGATCACGAAGACGAGGTACCAGACGAGAAAAAGGCCGGTCACGGGGAAGATGAACCGCCGCAGATCGGCGCGTAGCCGGACGAACTCAGGACTGTTCTGGATGGCTACGAAGTCCGGGCCTGCAGAGTCCTCATCGACTGTTCCGAACATGGTCCCCGCGGGATCCGGATCGCCGGCGCGCCGTCCGACCGGTGGCCTGTTCAGCGTGTACGAGTGTGCACCCACGCCCTGCATCAGCGAGCACCCGCTACCGGTTGCGAGGCCGACCACTCAGCCCGATCCAGGTCGGAAATCCTGAGGTAACGCGGCCGACACCCGCCGGCACCGACGAGAGATGTCATGACACCGACGATATAAGCAGCACTTCCAGAGGCGACACCGAGGTGGTTATTCACCTCCACGGCATCACAACATCGCGCATTGTTCAATCGCCACCGCCGGACACGTGGCGTGACCACTTTTTCGGGCAATCAGAACCAACATCGCGAGCCGATTCCACGATCGAGTGATGCCGTCGTGGCCGACTGCGGGCGCGATTCCGACAGGTCACCGATCAGCGGTCACGCGGCATCCGATTCGTACATGTGGGTGCGCCGCCGAGAGCGGCCCTGCTGCGTGAATAGTCCTTTTTTGTAGTGATCGAGCGAGACGCGTCAGGCCGGGCGATGCCGGACGTCGCCGGGGCTCTTGTCCCCGCGCAGCCCCCGCCAGGCCGCGTGCCGCAGGCGCCCGTCGGGGGTCCACGTGCGGTACTCGACCTCGCCCACCAGGCGTGGCGCCACCCAGCAGGCGCGGCGGGCGTGGTCGCGGGGAACCGGCTCGTCGAACGGGCTGTCCGCCTGCCGCAGCGGCCGGAGCTGTTCGAGCAGGTGGGTCAGCATCCGCTCGGTGAACCCGGTGCCGACCTGTCCCAGGTATCGCAGCCGCCGCTTGTCGTCATAGGCACCCAGCAACAGCGATCCCAGAGTCGCGGCGCGGCGGCCCTCGCCCGGGCTCCAGCCGCCGATCACGGCCTCCTGGGTGTTCAGCAGCGCGGTCTTGATCCACGCGCTGGAACGGCGGCCGGGTTCGTAGCGAGCCGACCGCCGCTTCGCGACGATCCCCTCGAGCCCGTGCGAGCGGGCGATGTCGAGCAGCCGGGATCCCGCGACGCCGGTGTGGCTCGCCGGGACCCGAACGGTCGGGGCCGCCCGCTCCAGGTCGAGCTGCTCGAGGAGATCGCGACGGCGGTCCCAGGATTCGGCCAGCAGCGAGAGGCCGTCGAGGTGGAGCAGGTCGAACACGTAGAACGCGACCGGCGTGCGCGCGAGGAGCTCGGCGCCGGGAGCACGCACATGCATCCGGTGCTGCAGCAACCCGAAGTCGGGCCGGCCCGCCTCGTCCAGCGCGACGATCTCCCCGTCGAGCAGTACGGCGCGGCCGTCGAGGACCGCCGGCAGCCGGACCAGCTCGGGGTAGCCGGTGGTGATGTCGTTGCCGTTGCGGCTGCGCGGCTGCACCGTCTCCCCCGCTGCGGCGACGACCGCCCGCACACCGTCCCATTTGAACTCGAACGCCCACCCCGGCCCGACGGGCGGGGTGCCGGCCCTGGCCAGCATCGGGAAGACCGCAGCCGGCAGCCGTGCGCGGTCCGGGCTGCTCATCAGGGGTACACAGTGCACTCGGCACGGCCCGGCCGCCCGCGGAACCGCCCTATCGAGCGACACGATGGGATCCTCGGACCCCGGATGGCCGGTTCTCCCCGGCGCGATCGCGCCCACGCCGGGCCCGACACGTGGAGACTGGGCGCCGAAGGGAGGACGTCGACGATGACTCGCTTCTCGATCGTTCCCGAGCACTCGGAGCTGGCCGTCGAGGGCCGCTCCAGCGTGCACCCCATCCACGGCGAGGCCGGCCGGCTCTCCGGCTGGATCGAGGCCGTCGTCGTCGACGGGGAGGTCGACGCGACCCAGCCGGCAGGCGCCTACCTCGAACTGCGGACCACGGATCTCAGGGCCGACAACAGGCTGATCAACCGCGAGCTGCAGAGACGGCTCGACCCGCGCCGCTATCCCTCGGTGCGCGCCGAGATCAACGACGTCGCGCAGCTCGCCCCCGGGCGCTACCGGGTCCGCGGCACGCTGAGCTTCCACGGCGTCACCCGGGAGATGACCGCCGAAGCCGCGGCCACGGTCGACGAGCACGGTCGCATCTCGGTGACGGGAGAGACCTCCCTCGACGTGCGGGACTTCGACCTCGACCCGCCGAAGATGCTGGGGCTGCGGGTCGAGCCGGAGGTCGCCGTACACCTGACGGCCCTCGCCGTCCCGCAGGGCTGAGGTCCCGCCCGGGCCTCCGGGCGCCGGGGCGTCGGCGCGGTGCTCACGGCTACTCGAACCGGGAGGTGTCGCCGGCGCCCCGGCGCACGATCTCCGGTTCGTTCTGCGAGAAGTCGATCACTGTCGTCGGCTCGGTGCCGCAGTCGCCGGAGTCGATCACCGCGTCCACCACGTGATCGAGCCGCTCCTTGATCTCCCAGCCCTGGGTGAGCGGCTCGTCCTGGTCGGGCAGCAGCAACGTGCTCGACAACAGCGGCTCGCCGAGCTCGGTGAGCAGCGCCTGCGCGACGGCGTGCTGGGGAATCCTGACGCCGACGGTCCTCTTCTTCGGATGTTGCAACCGGCGGGGCACGTCCCTGGTGGCCGGCAGGATGAACGTGTAACTGCCGGGGGTCGACGCCTTGATCGAGCGGAAGACGATGTTGCTGACCTGAACGAACTGGCCGAGCTGGGCGAAGTCCCGGCACACCAGCGTGAAGTGGTGCCGGTCATCGAGGTCGCGGATCTCCCTGATCCGGTCGAGCCCCTCCCTGTTCCCCAGCTGGCACCCGAGTGCGAAACAGGAATCGGTCGGGTAGGCGATCAGCCCGCCGTCGCGGACGAGTTCGACGACCTGACCGATCGCACGCCGTTGCGGATTGTCCGGATGCACATCGAAGTACCTCGCCATGCATGCAGCTTAGGATCACGCCCCCGACCAGCGCCGACTCACGCGCCGACGCTCGACGGTTCGCAGACGGTTCACCGCGGAGGGCCGTGAGGTGGCGCCATCGCAGGCGCGCACGAGGCCGGTTGCTCCACGGGCACTACGCCGATGTGGCTACCCGTCGGGGCCGTCCGGAGGATTGCGTGTCACGTCCCCGAAACATCGAGCCGATCCGCTAACAGCCACGGTTTCCGTGGGCAACACCCCGGACATCGATGATCCTTTATCGTCACCCATCGGTTCTGACCGATGCGAGCATTTCCCCAGGTGGGAGACGTCTGCAGAGATGACGGGAGCTGCCCACCAGCGGTGATGGACAGCCACCGTTCCCACATTGGTACGCACGATCCGAATGTCATCGATGCGCCGCCGGCACCATGCTTGCCGGCCCGGAACCGGCGGCGCGCACGACCGCGACGACCAACCTCATCAGGTTGGGTGACGCGGGCGTGGCTGTCAAACCGCCTCGCAGACGCGTGGCGGCTGACCCTGGAGGGACGGCAATGCCACCGATCACCATCGTGTTCGTCATCACCGGACTGGCCGTGCTCGTGAACGCCTGCGCGTTCCTGGGCATCGGCAGCGAGCCGAAGGGTGACGGCCCCAGCCCGCTGGTCACCGTCGGCTGGATCACCCTCGCCGCCGGCATCGTCGACCTCATCGAGGCCGTCTACATCCTCGCCGTCCGGCCCAGCCCACGCCCCTCGGCGACCCGGCGTCGGTTCCGCTCGCCGGTCTGGTCACGTTCTACGGGACGTTCTTCGTGGCCCTGGGCGTGTCCCTGATCAAGGGCCTCGACCTGCGCCCGGTGGCCAACCTGTCGGTCGCGGTGGCGATCATGCCGCTGTTCTGGTGGGAGTTCTTCGCCGGCGGCTGGATGTTCCGCTCGATCCTGGTCGTCTGGGTGTTCGCGTTTCTCGCCGTCGCCGCGACGGTCTACGGGAAGCTCGCCGGCAAGGTCCTCGGCGGCGTGCTGGCCGTCACGTCGCTCTACACGTTCCTCACCCCGGCCGCCCTGCTCGCGCTCGGCGTGACGATCCCCTGATGAGCCCTTCGCGAGCGCGTTCCCTGTTCGCCCGGATCTTCTCCCCCGACACCGAACGCCCCGCCCGGGCCGTCGTCACGCCGGTCCCCGTAGCGAAAGCGAGCACCGTCATGTCCGTTCTGACCGACCTGGAGAAGCAGTCCCTCACCGAGATTCCGCACCCCTCGCTGCCGGAGGGGTCCAGCCTCTACGGCGGGACGAAGGTCTTCCCCGACTACCAGGCCGAGAACGGCGAGACCTACTTCACCCTGGTGCACGGCATCGCGCACGAGTCGTCGGTGAGCTTCGTGGCGATCCTGCAGGCCACCCGCGCGCTGCGGAAGGGCTTCGAGTCCGCGATCTACTTCTACGGACCGGGCTCGCTGAACTGCCTGGCCACCCGCGGGTTCCCGACCACCGGGACTTCGGCGTTCCCCGGCGAGCACAACATCAACAACTCGCTGGCGACGTTCATCGCCGAGGGTGGCAAGGTCTACTGCTGCCGGTTCGGGCTGTCGCTGCACGGCGCCCGCGAGGAGGACCTCATCGAGGGCGTCATCCCCACCCACCCGATCGACGTGCAGGACGCGCTGATCCACTACGCCCGCAAGGGCGCGATCATCAACTCCACCTACATGTTCTGAGCACGGCACGCCGCGCAGGGGCGCCTCCCCCGTAGGCAGCAACCCCTCCGTCCGGCCGGACCGCACGAAGGCCCGGCCGCCGGCCCCCTCCCCCAGGGTCCGGCGGTCGGGCCGCGGTCACGTGTCGTGATCAGGCCGGCCGGGCCCCGGCAGGCGAGTAGCGTCGGAAGATGCTCGGCCTCCCGGACGGGACGCGCGCTCTGTTGTTCGACCTCGACGGCGTGCTGACCGACACCGCCAGTACTCACGCCGCGGCCTGGCAGCAGGCGTTCGACGAGTTCCTCGCCGCCCGCGCACGGTCCACCGGCGAGCCGTTCGTGCCGTTCGACCCGGCCTCCGACTACACCGCGTACGTCGACGGCAGGCGCAGGCTCGACGGCACCCGCTCGTTCCTCGCCTCCCGGGGCATCCACCTGCCCGAGGGCGAGCGGGACGACCCGCCGGACACCCCGACCGTGTGGGGCCTGTCCAACCGCAAGAACGCGCTCGTGCTGGACCGACTGCGCACCGACGGGGTGACCGTGTACCCGGGATCGGTGCGCTACCTGCGCGCTGCGCGAGAGGCCGGGCTGCCCGCTGCGCTGGTGTCCTCCAGTGCCAACGCCGCGCAGGTCCTCGACGCCGCCGGGCTCAGCGACCTGTTCGACGCGCGCGTCGACGGCACCGTCGCGGCCACGCGGGGGCTGGCGGGCAAGCCGGCTCCGGACATGTTCCTCGCCGCCGCCCGGGAACTCGGGGTCGAGCCGAGCCGGACCGCGGTGTTCGAGGACGCGCTGGCCGGGGTGGAAGCGGGCCGCGCGGGGGGCTTCGGGTCGGTGGTCGGCGTCGACCGGGTGAACCAGGCGGACGCGCTGCACAACCACGGCGCCGACGTCGTCGTGCGCGATCTCGCCGAACTGCTGGAGCAGCAGTGAGCGCTCCGTCGCGACGGCCGTTCACCGTCGAGCCGTGGACCGTCCGTGAGCCCGAACTGGACCTGGAACGGCTCGGGCAGACCGAGTCGGTGTTCGCGCTGTCCAACGGCCATCTCGGGCTGCGCGGCAATCTCGACGAGGGCGAGCCGAACGCGATCCCGGGGACGTACCTGAACTCCTACTACGAGCTGCGCCCGCTGCCCTACGCCGAGGGCGGCTACGGCTACCCGGAGTCGGGCCAGACGATGATCAACGTCACCAACGGCAAGCTGATCCGGCTGATGGTCGACGACGAGCCCTTCGACCTGCGCTACGGCGAGCTGCGCAGGCATGAGCGGGTGCTGGACCTCCGCAGCGGCACCCTGACCCGGGATGCGGAGTGGGTCTCCCCCGCGGGCAAGGCAGTCCGGGTCCGCTCGGAGCGGCTGGTATCACTCACTCAGCGGGCGGTGGCGGCGATCGACTACCGGGTGACGCCACTCGACGCACCGGTGCTGCTGGTCGTGCAGTCCGAACTGGTGGCCAACGAGCAGCAGCCGCGGTTCGTCGACGACCCGCGGGCCAGCGCCGTGCTGGCCGCGCCGCTGGCGCACGAGAGGCACCACGCCGACGCGACGGGCGCCACGCTGCTGCACCGCACGAAGCGCTCCCATCTCGTGATGGCCGCCTCGATGGACCACGAGGTGCACGGGCCGGCCGGGCTGTCCGTGCAGTGCACCGCGACCGAACACCTCGGCCGCACCTCGGTGATCTGCCGGCTGGAGCCGGGCCAAGAGCTGCGGCTGGTCAAGTACCTGGCCTACGGCTGGTCCTCGCAGCGTTCGCTGTCCGCGCTGGACGACCAGGTCCGCGCCGCGCTCTCCGCCGCCCACTACACGGGCTGGGACGGGCTGTCCGCCGAGCAGCGGACCTACCTGGACGAGTTCTGGTCCTGCGCGGACGTCGAGATCGACGGCGACGCCGAGCTGCAGCAGGCGGTGCGCTGCGCGCTGTTCCACGTGATGCAGGCCGCGGTGCGGGCCGAGCGGCGCCCGATCCCCGCCAAGGGGCTGACCGGACCCGGCTACGACGGCCACACCTTCTGGGACACCGAGACGTTCGTGCTGGCGGTACTGACCTACCTGGTCCCGGACGCCGCGGGTGACGCACTGCGCTGGCGTCAATCGATCCTGCCCCTCGCCGTCGAGCGGGCGGCCCAGCTCGGGCTGCACGGCGCAGCGTTCCCGTGGCGCACCATCAGCGGCCTGGAGTGCTCCGGCTACTGGCCGGCCGGTACCGCGGCATTCCACATCAACGCCGACATCGCCGACGCGGTGGTGCGGTACGTCGCGGCAGCCGCCGACACCGTCTTCGAGCGCGACGTCGCCCTGGAACTGCTGGTCGAGACCGCCCGGTTGTGGCGGTCGCTCGGCCACCACGACGCGGAAGGCGAGTTCCGCATCGACGGGGTGACCGGACCGGACGAGTACAGCGCGCTCGCCGACAACAACGTCTACACCAACCTCATGGCGCGGCAGAATCTGCGGGCCGCCGCCGAGGTGGCCGTCCGTCATCCCCGCACCGCCGCCGGGCTGGGAGTGGACTCGGAGGAGATGGCGAGCTGGCGCGATGCCGCCGCGGCGATGCGCATCCCCTACGACGAGAAGCTGTCGGTGCACCCGCAGGCCGAGGGCTTCACCGACCACGCGGTGTGGGACTTCGAGGACGAACCCCCGGGGCACTATCCGCTGATGCTGCACCACCCGTACTTCGACCTGTACCGCAAGCAGGTGGTCAAGCAGGCGGACCTGGTGCTGGCGATGCAGATGCGGCCCGAGGCATTCGGCGACCTGGAGCAGATGGACCGCAACTTCGCCTACTACGAGCGGATCACCGTGCGGGACTCCTCGCTGTCCGCCGCCACCCAGTCGGCGATGGCGGCGCGCACCGGCCACCTGGACCTGGCCTACGACTACCTGGGTGAGACCGCGCTGATCGATCTGGACGACTTCGCCGGCAATACCGACCACGGCATGCACATCGCGTCCCTGGCCGGGGCCTGGTCGGCGATCGTCGCCGGGTTCGGGGGCATGCGCGCCGGGCCGGACGACCGGCTCGCGTTCGCACCCCACCTGCCGACGGCACTGGCCCGGGTCTCGTTCGGGATGCACTGGCGGGGCCGGCACCTGCGGGTGGCGATCACCCCGGACGAGGCAGAGTACCGGCTGCTCCGCGGCGAGCAGGTCCGGCTCGCCCACCACGGCGAGGAGTTCGAGCTGTCCGGAGCCGAGCCGCAGCGGCGCCCGATCCCGCCGCTGCCGCCCCGGGAGCGGCCCGAGCAGCCACCGGGCCGGGCCCCCGTACCGCGCCGTCCCGGCGGGTGAGCGACACCGCAAGCCTGCTGCTCACTGCTCCGCCACGAGGATCCGCGCCAGATCCAGGTGGAAGGGATTGGCCGTCGCCTCGCCGTCGATCCACAGCGTGGAGTGGACCTTGGAAACCCGGAGCAGCAGATCGTCGGGGAACGTCCTCGTGTCGTACATGCATGCCGTGACCTGTGGGTATGCCCGGGACCACAGGGTGAACCCCGCCTCGTAGCGAACGACGTCGTCGGCGAAGCCCGGGGTGCGCAGGAAGGGGTGCGCCCAGGTCATGTCCGCTGCGATCCGGGTGGCGCCGTGCCGGTGCGGGGTGTAGGTGGTGGCTGCCCAGTCGGCCCAGAACCGGAGCATCCGACGCGAGGAGAACCCGCCGCCCTGGAGGTAGCTGCGGCTGGGCAGGGCGAACTCCGGCATGTCGTCGGCGAGTCCGTTCTCGTCCAGCCGGGCCTTCTCGTGCTCCCTCGCCATCCTGCCGGCCATTCCGAGCTGAGCAGCCGCTCCGATGAGGCACAGACACCTGTGCCCGGCCCGCAGTCCCTCGGCGAGGAACTCGATGATCGTCCGGTCCCGCTGGCTGTCGGACTCGTAGACCAGGCACACGTGGTCACGGGCCGCGAGCGCCACCCCACCGATGGTGCACACCGCCGAATCGGCTGCGTCGTCTGTCATCAGGCCCACGCGTTTGCGAATCGGCGGCCGACGTCAGGCCGCCCTCCGTTGCGGTCGCGCTGTCGTGCCCGGCCAGGCTAGGCCCCGGCCCGCCTTGCCGTCAGGAGGGGGAGGCACACGAGAGCCCCCGGGTAGGTCCCGGGGGCTCTCGTGCTCTTTCGGGGGGCAACGTCCGACATGGGACTCGCCGGCCGGAGGGCTTGCGTTACCGCGCCGCTGCACTGAATGTTGCGGTGCCCGGACGACCACGGCAGCACTCTCGCGGCCCGGCCGGGCGCCATCACCGGGGTCTGATTCGTGCGGATCGGCCCAGGCAGCGGCTCGTGGAGGAGTTCCCATGACGGAACCGGGGTTCTGGAGCGATGTCGAGCGACACCTCGTCCGCTACGGCGGCTCATTCGTCCCGGCCGTCATCGAGCGGGCGCAGGGTTCGTTCGTCTACGACAGCTCCGGCCGGGCCGTCCTCGACTTCACCTCGGGACAGATGAGCGCGATCCTCGGCCACGCCCACCCCGAGGTGGTCGAGACCGTGCAGTCGTCGGTGGCCACGTTGAGCCATCTGTTCAGCGGCATGCTGAGCCGTCCCGTGGTCGAGCTCAGCCGGGCGCTCGCGGAGACGATACCCGGCCCGCTGCAGAAGTCCCTGCTGCTGACGACCGGGGGCGAGGCCAACGAGGCCGCCATCAAGATGGCGAAGCTCTACACCGGTGGGTACGAGATCGTGAGCTTCAGCCAGTCGTGGCACGGGATGACATCGGGGGCGGCCGCCGCGACCTACAGTGCCGGGCGGCGCGGGTACGGCCCTCCGGTACCGGGCAACTTCGTCATCCCCGCACCCAATCCCTACCGCAGCCGGTTCGTCACCGGCGGGCGCTACGACTGGCAGGGCGAGCTCGATGACAGCTTTGACCTGGTCGACCGGCAGTCCACCGGCAACCTGGCGGCCTGCCTGGTCGAACCGATCCTGAGTTCAGGCGGGGTGCTCGACCTTCCGGTCGGCTACCTGGCCGCGCTCAAGCAGAAGTGCGCCGAACGGGGGATGCTGCTGATCCTCGACGAGGCGCAGACGGGTCTGGGCCGCACCGGTGACATGTTCGCGCATCAGCGGGACGGAGTCGCGCCGGACATCCTCACGCTGTCGAAGACCCTCGGCGCGGGACTTCCCCTTGCCGCGGTCGTGACGACCGCCGAGATCGAGCAGCGGTGCCACGACCGAGGGTTCCTGTTCTTCACCACCCACGTCTCCGATCCACTGCCGGCCGCGGTGGGACTCACCGTCCTGACGATCATCGAGCGGGACCAGCTGCACGTCCGGGCCGGGGCACGAGGCCGGCGGCTACGGACGGGCCTGCTGGAGCTCCAGGAACGGCACGAGTGCATCGGGGAGGTCCGTGGCCGCGGCCTGCTGCAGGGCATCGAGCTGGTCCTCGACCGCGAGAGCAAAGCCCCGGCCGACGAGCTGGGCCGCCTGGTCACGGCCGAATGCCTTGCGCTGGGCCTGCACGTGAACGTCGTCCAGCTACCCGGCATGGGCGGCGTGTTCCGCATCGCGCCACCGCTCACCGTCTCCGACGAGGAGCTCGATCTGGGGCTGGGGATCCTCGACCAGGCCCTGGGGAAGGCCGCCGCGGCCGGGTAGCCGGTGCCGAGTCACCGCTGCGGAATCGAGCAGCTCGGGAGTCGACTGTGTGGATGCACACGATGTCACCCCCGGCGCCTCGGGGCAGGCGCAGCCGGTCCGGCTCGAGCCGGTCGTCCTTGTGCCGGGTGGGCAGCGGTGGGACGCTGACGCGTGGCAGTTGCGCCTGGCACGGCCGAGCGCGCCCGGCACTGGGACGAGGTCTACCAGCGGCTGGACGAGACCCGGGTGAGCTGGTTCGAACCGGAGCCGGCGTTCTCGGTGGCGTTGCTCGATGAGCTCGGGGTGGGCCCGGGTCTGTCCGTCGTCGACATCGGGGCCGGGGCCGCCCGGCTGGTCGACGCCTTGCTGGCCCGGGGGTTCGGCGACCTCACCGCGCTGGACGTGTCCGACGAGGGAATGGCTCAGGCCAGGCGGCGCCTCGGCCGCAACGCCGGCCGGGTGCGGTGGGTGGCGGCCGATGTGCGCAGCTGGCATCCCGGCCGCCGGTTCGACGTCTGGCACGACCGGGCGGTGTTCCACTTCCTGACCGAACCGGCCGACCGGGACCGCTACCTGGCGGTGCTGGCGGGGGCCCTGTCGGCGGGGGGACGTGTGGTGATCGGCACGTTCGCCGGGGACGGCCCGCCACGGTGCTCGGGCCTTCCGGTGGCGCGCTACTCCCCCGCGGCGCTGGTCTCGGTGCTGGGGGACGAGTTCGAGGTGGTGCGGACCTGCCGGCAGGAGCACCGGACACCGGCCGGGGTGGTGCAGCCGTTCACCTGGCTGGCGGCCCGACGCCGGCGGTGACGGGTGGTCGCGGCGCGGCCGGTCAGCGGTGGACCAGGGCGCGGCGCAGGCCGTAGGAGGCGGCCCCCAGGGCCAGCACGACGGCGCCGGAGACGACCGAGGAGACCGGCAGGGCGAAGGCCAGGAGCACGCAGCCGGCCAGGCCGAGCCCGGGTACGGCGCGCGGTGGCCGGCCCTCCGCCGGGGTCAGGGTCCACGCCGCGGCGTTGGCGATGGCGTAGTAGGCCAGCACGCCGAAGGAGGAGAACCCGATCGCCCCGCGCACGTCCACCGTCGCCGCGAGCACCACGACCACCGCGCCCACGGCCAGCTCCGCGCGGTGCGGCACCCCGAATCGGGGGTGCACCGCGGCCAGGGCGTGCGGCAGGTTTCGGTCGCGGGCCATCGCGAAGGTGGTGCGGGACACGCCCAGGATCAGCGCCAGCAGCGACCCGAGAGAGGCGACCGCGGCACCGACGCCGACCGCCGGGACCAGCCACGGCGCGCCCGCGGCCCGGACGGCCTCGGCCAGCGGCGCGGCGACCGCGCCCAGCCGCGCCGGGCCGAGCACGGACAGGACCGCGACCGCGACCGCCGCGTAGACGACCAGCGTGATGCCCAGCGCGAGAGGAATCGCGCGGGGGATGGTGCGCTGCGGGTCGCGGACCTCCTCGCCAAGGGTGGCGATGCGCGCGTACCCGGCGAAGGCGAAGAACAGCAGGCCCGCCGCCTGCAGCACGCCGCCGAGCGTGGCGTCCGCACCGACGTCCAGCCGGGCCGGGTCCGCGCTCGGCGAGGTCAGGCAGACGGTGGCCACCGCGGCGAGGACCGCGAGCACGACGGCGACGATGGTCCGGGTGAGCCAGGCCGACTTCTGCACCCCGGCGTAGTTCACCGCCGTCAATGCCACCACCGCAGCGACCGCCACCGCGTGCGCCTGCGCCGGCCAGACGTAGAAGCCCACGGTGAGGGCCATCGCCGCGCAGGAGGCGGTCTTGCCGACCACGAACCCCCACCCGGCCAGGTAACCCCAGAAGTCCCCCAGGAGCTCCCGGCCGTAGACGTAGGTGCCGCCCGACGCCGGATGGCGGGCGGCCAGTCGCGCCGAGGAGGTCGCGTTGCAGTAGGCGACCACCGCGGCCACGGCCAACCCGAGCAGCAGACCGGATCCGGCCGCCCTGGCCGCTGGGGCGAGAGCGGCGAAGATGCCGGCGCCGATCATCGACCCCAGGCCGATCACCACCGCGTCGAACACCCCCAGCCGGCGCGGCAGCCGCTGCGGGCCCGCGCCCGCGCTGGACGATGACGTGCTCACGGCTGCCTCCTGGCCGGCGCCCACGGACCGGAACCGACGGTCACCGATTTCGGATCCGACACGCACCGAGTATGGAGATCCCCCATCGCAGGCCGCCCCGCACCCCGGACCCGACAGCGCCGATCGCTGTTCGGCTCTACCCTCGCTGCGCCCGGCGGCCTGCCAGCAGCATCGCGCTCAGGGCTGCGCGGCCCTCGGTTGCCAGGCCTCGCGCACTGGCATCGGAGGCCTGGGCGGACCATTGTGGTGGCCTCCACGCTGCCGCAGTCGGTGCCGGAGGCCGAGGCAGAACGCGCACGACACTTTGGGGGCCGCATGAATGCAGGAGGCGACAACGCCCGGCTCCGCGACCTCGTGTCGGCGATCGTCGATCGGATGCCGGCGATTCTCGACGAGGTCCGGGTGCTGCTCGAGGCAGAGCATCCGGACTACGCGGCGTTCCTCGCCGAGGAGATCGACGAGGTCGTCGCGGTGTCCGAGGGCTACGTCGGCAGGCTGGTCGGCCTCGTCGAGAACCCCACGGCGTCCGCGCCAGGGGCCGGGATGGAACAGGCGCTGTTCGAGGAGATCGGACGTCTGCACCACCGGCAGGGCCGGGACATCACCAGCCTGCTCGCCGCGTACCGGATCGGCGCCACCGTCGCCTGGCGGCATGTCGCCGAGTCGGCCTTGCAGCTCGGCATCCCGGTCGAGGCCTTCGCCGCGCTCGCCGGGGCCGTGTTCGCCGCCGTGGATCAGCTCTCGACGGCGTCGCTGCACGGGTACGTCCAGGCGCAGTCCGACGACGCGCATGCCCGGGAGCGGTTGCGCGAGGAACTCGGCGAGCTGCTGCTGTCCGACCGCTCCGACTCCGCCGCCGTGCGGGCCGCCGCGGCACGGGCCGACTGGCCGATGCCGCGCGGGGCCGCGGTCATCGTGGTCGATCCCGACAACGAGGTCGGCCGGGCGTCGCTCGCCCGCCTGGACGACTCCTGCCTGCGGGTGCGGCGCCCCGACGCGTTGATCGCGATCGTGCCGGATCCGTCCGGCCCCGGGCGCCGCTCCCGGCTGGCGGAGGTCCTGCGCGGAACGGCCGCCGTCGTCGGCGCCGGCGTTCCTCTCGACCGTCTGCCCGCCAGCTTGCACTTCGCGGAACTGGCGGTCCGGCTCCGGCGCGCGCGTGTGCTGGACGACGACCCGCTGTTCGTCGACGAGCATCTCGACGCGATCATCGTGCACCACGACGAGAGGCTGCTGGCCGCGCTGCGCCGGCAGTACCTCGCCCCGCTCGACAGCCTTCCCGAGCCCACCCGGGAGCGGTTGGCGGCCACCCTCACCTCGTGGCTGATGCACATGGGCAATCGCCAGGCCGTGGCCGCGGAGTTGCACGTGCACCCCCAGACCGTCCGGTATCGGCTCGCTCAACTGCGTGAGCTGTTCGGCTCTGCGCTGGCCGACCCCGCGTCGCGGGCGACCCTGCTGCTGGCGTTGGCCTGGGGAGCGGCCGAGGACGACACCGGGGAGCAGCGGGCGGCGTCGCCGCGCCCGGCGCACCGCGACGACGCCGCCCGCGACACCCGGGCCCGGTGAGGTGCACCGCGGCCACCCTGCCGGTGGCCGCTCTCAGGCCATGACGGTGTTCACATCGGCGACCGGGCTCCGGCCGTCCGGGCGCAGCGGGCGGCAGGCGCGCACGATGCCTGCGGCGTCGATCCGGTGGTCGGCGAGCAGGTCCCCACGAGAGCCGTGCGGGAGGAACGACTGGCACAGGCAGACGCTCCGCACCGGCACGTCCGACCCGGTGGCGCGCACCGCCCGGGCGAGGGCATCGCCGAATCCTCCGGCCCCGCCGTTGTCCTCCACGGTGACCACCAGCCGGTAGCGGTCGGCGAGGCCGGCGAGCGCCGGGTCCACCGGCAGCAGCCACCGCGGGTCGACCACGGTGACGTCGGTGTCCGCCCCCACGAGCTGGGCTGCCGCCTCCACCGCCGCCCGCGCGCACGGCCCGGCCGCCACCACGAGGACACCGCCGCACCCATGACGGGCGAGCACGTCGGCCGCGCCGATGCGGTCGAGGGCGGGGAGATCCTCCCCGGCATCGCCCTTGGGAAACCGCAGCGCGGTCGGTCCCGGGTGATCGACCGCCTCGCGCAGCAGCGCGCGCAGCTGCGCGGCGTCGCGTGGCGCCGCCACCCGCATCCCCGGAACGACAGCGAGCAGGGACAGGTCCCACATCCCGTTGTGCGAGGGCCCGTCGTTACCGGTGACCCCGGCGCGGTCGAGGACGACGGTGACCGGCAGCCGATGCAGCGCGACGTCCAGCAGCAGCTGGTCGAACGCCCGGTTCAGGAACGTCGCGTACACGCAGACCACCGGGTGCAGCCCGCCCATCGCCAGGCCGGCCGCGGAGCCGAACAGATGCTGCTCGGCGATCCCGACGTCGAAGACCCGATCGGGGAACGCCCGGGCGAACTCCCCCAGCCCGGTCGGCTGCAGCATCGCCGCGGTCAGGGCGACCACCTCCGGGTGCGCCCGGCCGATCGCGACGAGCTCGTCGGCCAGCACCCCGGTCCAGGTCGGCGCGCCGGAGCCGGGCGGGGACACGGTGTGCATGCAGTCCAGCTCGTCGTCCTCGGCCGGGCGGTGGCCCTTGCCCTTGACCGTCACGCAGTGCACGACGACGGGCCGGCCCAGCGCCCGGGCCCGGCGCAGCGCCTGCTCGGTCGCCGTGATGTCGTGCCCGTCGACCGGACCGAGATAGGCCAGGCCCAACTCCTCGAACACCGAGCGCGACACCCGACGGCGGCGCAGCGCCGCCAGGTGCCCGGCGACCGCGCCGACCGTCGGGGCGTAGGAACGGCCGTTGTCGTTGAGCACCATGATCACACCGCGGTCGGGGGCCGCGCCGATGTTGTTCAACGCCTCCCAGCACATCCCGCCGGTGAGCGCCCCGTCGCCCACGACCGCCACCACGGCCCGCTCGGCCTGGCTGCGCAGCGCGAAGGCCTTCGCCAGGCCGTCGGCGTAGGACAGGGCGGTCGAGGCGTGCGAGTTCTCCACCAGATCGTGCTCGCTCTCGGCGCGGCTCGGATAGCCCGACAGCCCACCGGCCTGGCGCAACCGGGCGAAGCCGTCCCTGCGCCCGGTCAGTAGCTTGTGGACGTAGGCCTGGTGGCCGGTGTCCCAGACGATCGCGTCCCGCGGGGAGTCGAACACCCGGTGCAGCGCGATGGTGAGCTCGACGACGCCGAGGTTGGGCCCGAGGTGGCCCCCGGTGCGGGGAACCGAGCCGACGAGCATCTCCCGGATCTCCGCTGCGAGCTCCGGCAGCGCGGCCGCGGGCAGCCGCCGCAGGTCGGCAGGGCCGGTGAGCTGCTCCAGCAGCGAGGACACCGGATCTCACCCGCCCACGACTGCGCGGATCGTCTCCCGCAACGACCCCATCGTCGCGATCACCGCCGTGGGCTCGTATCCGCAGTGGGCCATGCAGTTGGCGCAGCGCGGGTCGCGCCCGCGGCCGAACGCCGACCAGTCGGTCTCCTCGATGAGCTCCTGGTAGGTCTGCGCGTAGCTGTCATCGAGCAGGTAGCACGGCCGCTGCCAGCCGAGCAGGGAGTACGAGGGGATGCCCCACGCGGTGCACTCCAGCTCGCGGCGGCCCTCCAGGAAGTCGAGGAACACCGGCGAGTGGTTGAGCCGCCACCGCTTGCGCCGACCGTCGCCGAACGACGTCGCGAACAGCTCCCGGGTCTGCTGCACCCCCAGCCAGTGCTCCTGGTCCGGCGCCTTGCTGTAGGCGTAGGCCGGGGAGATCTGCATGTTGTCCACGCCGAGCTCGTCGTTGAGGTAGTCGAGCACGTCGACGACGTCCTGCGGGGTGTCGGTGGTGAAGAACGTCGTGTTCGTCATCACCCGGAACCCGGCGTCCTTGGCCATCCGGATGGCTTCCACGGCCGCGTCGAAGCCGCCCGTCCTGCGCACCGACGCGTCGTGCCGCTCGCGCAGCCCGTCGATGTGCACCATCCAGGCGAAGTCGCGGTGCGGGGTGAACCGGTGCAGGTGCTTGGGCAGCAGCAGCGCGTTGGTGCACAGGAACACGATCTTCTTGCGGTCCAGCAGTTGCCGGACGATCTCGTCGATCTGCGGGTGCATCAGCGGCTCGCCGCCCGCGATCGACACCATCGGGGCACCGGACTCCTCGACCGCGCCGACCGCCTGCTCGACCGGCATCCGCTGCTTGAGCAGGGAGGCGGGCTGGGCGATCTTGCCGCAGCCCGCGCACGCGAGGTTGCACGCGAACAGTGGCTCGAGCTCGACCAGCAGGGCGAACTTGTCCCGGCGCAGCAGCTTCTGCTTGAGCAGAAAGCCGCCCAACCGCAGGGACTGACGCAGCGGCATGGCCATGATCAGGTCACCTCTCGAGGCAGTGCGAACGTCACGTCTTCGTCCGTCAGCCGGGTCTCCCGGGTCGTCACCGGCCCGAGGTCCGCCAGACAGTCCACGCCTCGTCCACCAGGTGCGGCGGAGCCGAGGCGCCGGCGGTGAGGCCGACACGGATGGTGCCCGCGAGCCACCGCAGGTCGATCTCGCCGACGTCGTCGATCAGATACGCCGGCACGCCCTCGCGCGACCCACGCCTCCACCGTGGTGGACAGGTCGCCGGGGCCGCCGTGGAACCTCGCCCACGTGCCGTCGCAGCGCTGCTGCGAGCGGATCCAGCGCGCGGTCTCCTCGGTGAGGGCGGCGGTGCGGACGCCGAGGAACTCGCGCAGCAGCAGGTCCTCGGCCTCCATGGTCACGTTCGTGGCCAGCTCGCCCCTCCACCACCCCGACGGGTGCTGCAACCCGCACAGGTGCCGGACCGCCGCGTCCAGCGCCGCGGCGGGCGGACCCGGCACACCGGCGCCGGTGGCGGCGGCCGGGGCGGTACGCGGCATCAGACCTCCCGGGTCGCGACGAAACGGGCGAGGGCGGCCAGCTCCGCGCGCGGCCCGTCGGGCATGCCGGCGGCGGCCAGCGCGTCCTCGGCGGCGCCGACGCGGCGCCGGGCCTCGGCGGTGGCCCAGCGCCGGCCGCCGGCCTTCTCGACCAGCCCGGCGGCCCGCCGCAGCGCGGCCTCGTCGTCGCCCGAACCGTTCCCGGTCCGGTCGGCCGGGGTGGCGAGCCAACCGGCCAGCTCCTGCCCGGCCGGCCCACCGTGGGTCACGGCGTAGGTCACCGGCAGGGTCCGCTTGTGCGCGCGCAGGTCGGAGAACACCGGCTTGCCGGTGGCCGCCGGATCGCCCCAGATGCCGAGCAGGTCGTCGACGAGCTGGAACGCCATGCCCAGCTGCGCACCGAAGCGCGACAACGCGTCCACGATCGCCGGCGGTGCACCGGCCAGCACGGCGCCGATCGCGGCGCTCGCCGAGAGCAGGGCGCCGGTCTTGCCCGCGACCATGTCCCGGCACTCCGCCAGGCCGACCTCGGCACGGCGTTCGAACGCCAGGTCCTGCACCTGCCCGCGAACGAGGTGCCGGGTGGTCTCGGCGAGCAGCCGGGCGGCATCGGCCCGGTGCGGCGAGGCGCAGTCCAGCAGCACCTCCTGGGCCAGCGCGAGCAGCGCGTCACCGGTCAGGATGGCGCCCTCCGCACCCCACACCGTCCACACCGCGGGTCGGTGCCGGCGCCGGGTGTCGCCGTCCATGAGGTCGTCGTGCACCAGCGAGAAGTTGTGCACCAGTTCGACGGCGACCGCACCGGGAATCCCGATGTCGGCCGGTGCACCCGCGGCCCGTGCCGACAGCATGGCCAGCGCAGGCCGGAGGCTCTTTCCCCCGCCGCGCTCGACCGGAACGCCGTCGATGCGAGTCCATCCGAGGTGGTAGGAGACGATCGCGGACGTGGCGTCGTCCAGTCGCGCGACCGCCGCCTCCATGGCGGGCCGTAGCCCGTCCCGGGCGTCGTGCAGTGCGGCCGGTATCGCCGCGTCGGCGAGCGGGAGCACGTCGGCGCTCATGGCATCACTCCTGTCGGAGACCGAGCGGGGGGGTGTGCGGACCACGACGGGTGCGCGTCGGGCGCGCTCCGGTCGAGCAGCGCGGCAGCGGCCTCACCGCTGCGCACGGCGCCTTCCATCGTCGCCGGCCACCCGGTGGCGGTCCACGCACCGGCGAGGACGAGCCCACGGGCCGCGGTCCGCCCCGGCGGTCGCAGCGCCGCGGAGCCGGGTGCCGGGCGGAACGTGGCGTGCCGCTCGCGGGTGACGAAGAAGTCGCGCACCGTGGCGTCACGCAGACCCGGGAGGAGGGCGGCGAGCTCCGGCAGCAGCCGCGCCCGCAGCGCCGCGGTCGGGACCCCGACGAGCTCGTCGGCGGCGGACAGCGACACCGCGAGGTACTGGCCCTCGGCCGACCCGGACGGGCCGGTGCGGTCGAACACCCACTGCACCGGCGTGCCGATCCCGGCGACGAACGGCACGTCGAGCACGGGCCGGTCGAGGACCACGTGCACGTTGACGATCGGGACGCTGCCCAGCCGCCGGGACCAGCCGGGGGCCTGCTCCACGCTGCCCGCTGGGAGCAGCCGTTCGGCCGGCCCCGGCGGCACGGCGAGGACCACCTGATCGACCACGGTCGCGCCGGCGTCGGTGATCACCCGCCAGCCGCCGTCCCGCGGTTCGATGCCGCGCGCCGCGGTCGCGGTGCGCACCTCGGCGCCCGCGGCCGCGAGGCAGATCCGGGCCGGGTCACCGTGCAGCCGCCGCAGCGGCACCCGGGACCAGCCGATGTCCGCGGCCGCCGGATCGGTGAGCAGCCCGAGCTGGAACACCGTGGCGGCCAGGGCCAGTGACGCCCCGTCGGCGGGCGCGTTGAGCGTGGCCACACCGAACAGATCCCACAACGCGGCGACGGCCCGATCGCTCTGCCCGTGCTCGCGCAGCCAGTCCCCGAAGCTTCGCCGGTCGGTGGCCGGGGCCGCCGGATCGACCCGGCGCAACGCCAGCGCGGCCCGAGCGAAGCGGGCCCGTTCGCCCGGGCTCAGTGGGCGGTACCGCAGCAGCGCCCCGGCCAGGTGCGCCGGCGCCGGCAGCGGGTGACGGCGGCGCAGCCACACCGCGCGGTCGGCGCCGGGAGAACGGACCGGGATCGCCAGCCGTGGCTGCAGCCTCACGCGGTCGGCGACCCCGAGCCGGTGCAGCAGCGCCCGGTAGGAGGTGCAGCAGCGCAGAAACACGTGCTGGCCGTTGTCGACCTGCAACTCGCCGCGGCGGAACGAGTGGGTCAGCCCCCCGAGGTACGGACGGGCCTCGAACAGCGTGACCGCACACCCGGCGTCGGCGCAGCGCAGCGCCGCCGTGATGCCGGCGAGTCCGCCGCCGACCACCGCCACCCGCCGCGTCGTGGCGGTCACGTCGGCAGTCCCGACAACGCCCGCGCCGCCACGCCCGCCTTCTGCCATCCCGACAGCGACAGCCGCTGGTCGAACACCCGGCTCGGGTCGGCGGCGATGTGGTCCAGCAGGCGAAGGTAGATGCCCGACATCGCGGTGCAGCACGCCGCGCTGCGCCGGTCCAGCAGCGGGACCAGCCGCAGCCCCTCGTCGTACCACCGCCGGGCCCGGTCGGCGCTGTACCGGATCAGCGCGCGGAGGCCCCCGTCCGGGTCGGTCAGGTTGCCCCGCCGGTCGAACGCCAGGGTCACGCCGAACCGGTCCAGGTCCTCCTGGGGCAGGTAGATCCGACCGGTGCCGAGGTCCTCCCTGATGTCGCGCAGGATGTTCGTCTGCTGCAGCGCGATGCCCAGCGCGTCCGCGTACCCGGCGGCGCGGGGGTCCGGCCGGCTGTCGAACACGGCCAGGCACAGCCGGCCGACCGAACCCGCGACGCACCGGCAGTAGCCGACCAGCTCGTCGAAGCCGGCGTAGCGGCGGCCGGTCACGTCCATCTCGACGCCGTCGATCAGTTCGTCGAAGGCTTCGAGCGGGATCGGCAGCCGACGCGCGGCGTCGGCGACGGCGGCGAGCACCGGGTCGGCCGCCCGGCCCGGCTCCGGCAGGGAGCTCCGCACGTCCGCCAGGGCGGTGAGCTTGTCGGGGTCCGGCAGATCACCGTCGCCGATGTCGTCGATCCGGCGGGCCAGTGCGTACACCGAGCACAGCGCCGCGCGCTGGTCCCGGCGCAGCAACCGGATGCCGTAGTAGAAGTTCCGCGCCTGCGTCCGGGTGATCGACTCGCACAGCTGGTAGGCCTGCTCGAGGGTCCCGGTGGCCTGGTCCGTCATCTTCGCCGCCGTCCCCGTGATCCGACGAGCAGGCGCACCAGGTGCCGGAACACGTCCCGGCGGCGGGCCGGCGGGCTGCTGCTCAGCACATCGCCGTCCGCCCGGCGCAGCGCGTCGACGGCGGCGTAACCACCGGCCACGAAGCCGGCGACGGCCAGCCGTGCCCACCCGTGCAGCAACCCGACCAACGGTGCGCCGGAGTCCAGCAGCTCCGCTGCCCGCCCGGTCTCGAAGGCCAGTAGCCGCCGCAACGCCGGCGACGGGGCCGCGGCAGCCAGCTCGGCCTCGCCGACCCCGAAGGCGGTCAGGTCCTCCTGGGGCAGGTACACCCGCCCGGCCCGGTGGTCCTCCCCGACGTCCTGCCAGTGCTCGACGAGCTGCAGCGCGGCGCAGACCCGGTCCGACAGCTCGAGCGCGGCCGGGGACGACACCCCGAACACGCCCAGCACGATCCGGCCGACCGGCTCCGCCGAGAGGACGCAGTAGCCCCGCAGATCGGCATAGGTGGCGTACCGGGTGACCTGCTGATCGAGCAGGTTGGCCTGTACCAGGCGCTCGAACGGGACGCGGTCCAGCCCGTGGCGGGCGACCGTCGGCGCCAGCCGCTGCAGCACCGGGTGCCGCGGGCGGGCCCCCTCCCAGATCGCGCCCAGGTCGCGGCTGAATCCCTGCAGCAGCGCGGTGCGGTCGCCGGCGGCCTCGTCACCCAGGTCGTCGACGACCCGGGCGACGTCGTAGACGGCCTGGAGGTCGCGGCGCAGGTCGCGCGGCAGCAGCCGGAGCGCGACGGGGAAGTTCTCGGCGCGTTCCCGACGGCGCAGCGCCCATTCCCGGGTGGCGGCGGTGTGAGGCCGGGTCGATGACACACCGTCATCGTCGAACTGATTCCGGGAATAGTTCTGCATCCCGCGACACAGTTCTCGGCGCCCCGAACTGTCACATCCGAACAGCGCCGAAAGCAGCCGGGCGTCGATCCACTCGCGGCGTGCCTCCGCGTCGCGTTGACGGCAGGATCGTCGAGAATGAGGGACGTCGTGGACGAGGAGCACCCCGGGCGACGCAGCGACCACGAGAGGGAGGTGTGAGGTGTCGGTTTCGGCGCCCGCCGTGCTGGTCATCGCGGTGCCCGCCGCGGTGATCGGCGCAGCGAGCTTCGGGCTGGCCAGCGCTCTCCAGCAGCGTGCCACCAAGGAGGTGCCGACCACCGGCGCCCTCGACCCGCGGCTGCTGCTGGACCTCGTGCGCCGGCCGACGTGGGTGCTGGCGACGGGGACCGTCGTCCTCGGCCTGGCATTGCAGGTCGTTGCGCTCGCCTTCGCTCCGTTGACCCTGGTCCAGCCGTTGCTGGTGACGGGCATCCTGTTCGGCACGATCTTCTCGGCCTGGTTGGGCCGTCGCCGGCTGGACCGGCAGATCCTCCTCGGCGCAGTGGCCTGCGTGATCGGGCTGGCGACGTTCCTGTCGCTCGCCCGGCCGAGCGACAGCTCCACCACCCTCCCGGGGCTGCCCAGGCTGCTGCCGTTGGCGGTGGTCCTGGCGGCGATCATCGCGGGCTGTCTCGGTGTCGCCGTGGCGTCGCGATACGCCCGCGGCGCGCGCGTGGCCGCGCTGGCCCTTGCCACCGGGGTGTGCTATGGGGTCACCGCCGGTCTGATGAAGGTCGTGACCGGGCAGATCCGCGCCGGGGCGCCGGCCGAGATCTTCCTGCACCCCGCCTTCTACGTCGTGTGTGTGCTCGGACCGGTGGGGTTCCTGCTCAGCCAGAACACGTTCCAGCACGGCGTCCTCATCGCGCCCGCGCTGGCTGTGATCACGATCGTGGATCCACTGGTCGGCATCGCCATCGGGGTCAGCTGGCTCGACGAGCGACTGGACAGCTCACTCCCTGTGCTGGTCGGCCAGACGATCTCGGCGGTGGTCCTGATCGGTGGCGTCACGCTGCTGGCCCATCGCGGTACCCGGGTGCGCCACGAGATCGAACGGCGCGCGCAGCGCTGCGTGGAACCGCGGTGACGACGGTGCGGCCGGCCGACCGGTTCGGCTGACCGCGTCGACGGATCAGGCCGGGGCGCCCGCGCCGAACCGCAACCGAATGCCCTCGCCGCGCAGTTCCCGGCGGAACCACAGCAGCGACGCCAGCGCCGCCAGGCCCACCATGCTGTACGACACGGCGGTCGTCATCACCATGAAGTCGCCCAGCGTGGCCTTGGCCAGAGCCCACAGCGTCGCCGCCCCGTTCATGAGGAACACCACCGCCCACAACAGCGACACCCGGCGGAAGAACCGCTGGACGCGTGGGTTGCGGGTGAGCGTGGTGGGGAAGGCACAGAAGTCGTCGGCGAGCCGCGCGAGCAGCGGCCGTCGCAGCGGCACCGTCGCCAGCAGCAGGGCCGCGAACAGGAAGTTCTGCAGTGTGGGTTGGAGGAAGTACAGGAACGCGCTGCCGGTCGCGAAGCCGATGGCGGAGCGGACGACGAGCAGCCCGGTGGTCAGCAACAACACGGCGGGCACAGGGGTCCGGGTGACCAGTCGCACCAGCAGGACGGCGAGCGCCCAGCCGAGCGCTGCGACCACTCCGCCGGTGAAGTTCGTCAGCATCTGCAACAGGTAGAAGAGCCCGAGGGGTGCAAGGACCACCTCGGCGAGGTGCAGCGCCCCCCGTCGCAGCTGAGCGGAGACGGCCCCGAGATGGATCGTGTGGGGTACAGGAAGCATCACCCTCAAGGGTAGCGGCAGTCCACGCCCACAGCTCGTGTCTGGCGATCCCAGGGTGTGAACCTGCCCTCGCAGCGGGTGGCGGACCGCGACGTGGCGGGGCTCCCCGGGCCCGCGGCCCGCTGTGCCTCGAACGGCACAGCGGGCCCGGTACCTGCCGCCCCTCAGACCGCGTCGCTGCCGCGCTCGCCGGTCCGGACCCGGACCACGGTCTCGACCGGGGTCACCCAGACCTTCCCGTCACCGATCTTGCCGGTGCGCGCCGCCTCGACCACGGCATCGACCACCTTGTCCGCGAGGACGTCGTCGGCGACGACCTCCACCCGGACCTTCGGCACGAAATCCACCGAGTACTCCGCACCCCGGTAGACCTCGGTGTGGCCCTTCTGCCGGCCGTAGCCCCGCACCTCGCTGACCGTCATCCCCAGCACACCGGCCTGCTCCAGGGCGCCCTTGACGTCCTCCAGTACGAACGGCTTGACGATCGCCGTGATCAGCTTCATCGCTCAGCCCTCCTTCCCGGCGGCCGCAGGAACCTGACCGGCCGACGCGGGGACCGGACGCGCGGCGCCCGGACCGCTGCCGCCGCCGAGGCTCGAGTAGTCGTAGCCGGTCTCGGCGTGCTCGGTCTCGTCGACGCCTTCGACCTCGGCCTCCTCCTCCACCCGGAAGCCGATCGTGAACCTGATGAGGTAGCCCAGGAGCAGCGCGATGACGAACGAGTAGGCCATGACCGCGCCCGCGGCGAGCGCCTGGCGACCGAGCTGGGTGAAACCGCCGCCGTAGAACAGGCCGTTCTCGCCCAGCGCGGCCGAGTTCACGCTCTTGGTACCGAAGAAACCGATCAGCAGGGTGCCGATGATGCCGCCCACCAGGTGGACGCCGACGACATCGAGCGAGTCGTCGAAGCCGAAACGGAACTTCAGGCCCACCGCGAACGCACAGACCGCTCCGGCGATCACGCCGATCGCGAGCGCGCCCATCGGGGCGACGAAACCGCAGGCAGGCGTGATCGCGACCAGGCCCGCCACCGCACCGGAGGCCGCGCCCAGGGTGGTGGGCCTGCCGTCGCGGAACTGCTCGACGAGCAGCCAGCCGAGCACGGCCGCGCACGTCGCCAGGGTGGTGTTCGTGAAGGCGACACCGGCCAGGTCACTCGCGCTCAGCGCGGAGCCGGCGTTGAAGCCGTACCAGCCGAACCACAGCAGGCTCGCCCCGAGCAGCACGAACGGAAGGCTGTGCGGGCGCATGCGCTCCCGTGGCCAGCCCTTGCGGCGGCCCAG
The DNA here is from genome assembly GCF_012911935.1 of Pseudonocardia acidicola. GTDB lineage: Bacteria > Actinomycetota > Actinomycetes > Mycobacteriales > Pseudonocardiaceae > Pseudonocardia > Pseudonocardia acidicola. The sequence continues at coordinate 37,563 of NZ_JAAXLA010000057.1, forward strand.
CACGATGGCCAGCGCGAGACCCGCGGCGCCGGCGTTGATGTGCACGGCGGTCCCGCCCGCGAAGTCCTCGGCCTTCAGGATGTTCGTGATCCAGCCGCCCTTGTTGCCGGGCCCGGTGAAGCCGTCGAACGAGAAGACCCAGTGGGCCACCGGGAAGTAGCAGAGGCTGACCCAGCCGACGACGAAGGCGGTCCAGGCCCAGAACCTGGTCCGGTCCGCGATCGCGCCCGAGATCAGCGCCGGGGTGATGACCGCGAACATCAACTGGAACATGACGAAGGTCGTCGCCGGGAGCGCGTCGGCGCCGGGCCACGGGGTCGTCACCGCTCCCGTCGCGGGGTCGGTCGTCGCGGCACCGACGAGGTGCCCGATGGTGTTCGCGAGACCGGCGAACTCGTTGTTGCCGACCAGGCCTGCGAACGCGTCATTCCCGAAGGCCCAGCTGTAGCCGAAGAGCGACCACAGGACGCCCACGACGGCCAGGCAGATGACGTTCATCATCAGCATGTTGAGGACGCTCTTGCTACGGACCATGCCTCCGTAGAAGAACGCCAGACCAGGGGTCATCAGCATCACGAGCGCGGCGCTGGCGAGCACCCAGGCGGTATCCCCTGAGTTGATCACATTGTCCTCCCGCATTCCGTCAGCTGCGAAATCGTCAATTCGACTTGTTTCAGCGAACGATTCGCACTGTTTCCGCCTCGTGAACGACCTGCACGTTTCGGTCACTCGCGCATTGCCCGCCGGTGCCGCACGGGCTTCCACCGGTCGTCACGACATTCGGTCCACCGATCAGGTGCACGAATGCTCGATCCTTCCCATCAGGGAGGAATGTGTCGTACCGGAGCAATTCCGACCGTCCCGCCGGGCCGAAAATCCGGGAGAGGTTGGGCGCGGCGGGCGGAAGCGCCGCATCACGCGGTCCTGGCACGGTTCGCTGCTGGTGCCACAGCCATCGCCCGCTCATCGAAGGAGCAGCGGATGAGATCGGGTCCGGTCCTCATCGGTTTCGACGGCACGTCGGCGGCGGAGCAGGCGCTGCGCGAAGCGGCGGAGCTGCTGGCGCCGCGACCGGCGCTCGTGGTCGTCGTGGTGGAACCGGATCGGGCCTTCACGGCGGTCCTGGGCCCCATCCTCACGGCCAACATCCCGGCGACCACCACCGAGATCCGCACAGCGGTCGAGGTCGAGCAGAAGACGATCGACGAGGCGAAGCGGCTCGCCGGGAAGGGCGCGGCGATGGCGCAGGAGGCCGGCTTCCCGGCCGAGGGCCTCGCGGTCGCCGACGATGCGAGCGTCGCCGGCACGCTGGTGCGGCTGGCCGAGAAGCGCAACGCGCAGTCGATCGTGCTGGGGCACCACAGGTACGGCGCGCTGAGCGAGATCGTGCTGGGCAGCACGGCCCGAGACGTGATCAAGCGCGCGCCCTGCCCGGTGCTGGTGGTGCGTGAGAGCGACGAGCCCAAGAACCGGTGACGGCCCGTTCGGCCGGCCGGCTCGCGGAGCGGACAGGGCGGTGGTGTCCTGGGTACATGGGCCAGCCGGATCACGGACTGTTCGGGCCCCGGTCGATCACCTGGCGGGTGCACCTCGAACCGGTCATGTGGGTGGCGGGGATGCGGGCGCTGCTGCTGCAGTCGCTGCATCCCCGGGTGATGCGCGGGACCTACCAGAACTCGGCCCTGTTCGATCCGAAGAAGGCATGGCCGCGGTTCCAACGGACCGTCGAATTCGTGGGCACCCGTACCTTCGGGACCACCGCGGACGTCGAGGCCGCCGCAGCGCGGGTTCGCGGGCTGCACAGCCGGCTGCGTGGCTATGACCCCGACACCGGCCGCGAGTTCCGCATCGACGAGCCGGCCGGCCTGCTCTGGGTGCATTGCGGCGAGATCGACTCCTACGTCGACGTCGCCCGGCGCGCCGGGATCGTCGACGACACCGAGGCCGACGCCTACGTCGCCGAGAGCGTCCGGGCCGCCGCGGTGATCGGCCTGGACCCCGCCGATGTGCCGGCGTCGGGGACCGGGTTGCGCGCGTACTTCGACGATGTCCGCCCCGAGCTGTACGTGTGCGACGAGGCCCGCCGCGCGGCCGTCAACCTGCTCGTACCGCGGGGACCGGCGCCCGCCCAGGCGAAGTTGCTGATCTCGGCGATCTCGACGCTGGGCTTCATGACGCTGCCCCGCTGGGCCCGCCGGCTCTACGGGCTCCCCGGGCTGCCGACCACGGACCTCGGGGCGTCGCTCACCCTGCGGGCCCTGCACGGGGCGACGGACCTGCTGCCCGACGTGCCCGCACCCCCGGAGATCGAGGAGGCGCGGCGGCTCGTACGCGCCGCAGCGGACGGCTGACGCCCCGGGCTGCCGTCCGCTGCGGCGCTCGCACTCGGCCTCGACCGGACCCGCCGCCGGCCACCGCGTCGGTGCCCTGCCCGCCTCGCGACGGCCGACCGAGGACGGGAGATCCGATTGGTCGTACGTCCCCGACGAAGGATGTTCCCGGTGAGTGACCCCGAGGTGCCGCCACTGCTCGACCGGATCGCCCGCGCTGTGTCCGGGGCGATCGGCCGCGCACGTCCCGAACTCGCGGCATCGGACCCCGTGGTGCGACGGTCCGAACACCCCGACTTCCCGTCGAACGCCGCACTCGCCCTGGCCGGCCGCCGACCTCACCGCCGCACTCGACGACACCGGGGTCGGACCGATCACGTCGGTCGAGCCGTCGGGACCGGGGTTCCTCAACATCTCCGTGTCCGACCCGTGATCTGGAGCCCGGTGTCCGAGCACCTGGCGAGCCCGCGCCCGGGTGCCGGCTCCCCGAGGACCGGCCCCGCACGGTGATCGACTACGCGGCGCCCGACATCGGCGTCGTGCCCCCCTCAGCCGGCCGTGCAGGGGCCTGCGCCCGCCGCGGTGGCCGGGTCGAGCGCCCGGCCCAACCAGGTCATGAACGCCGGGTGGTCCGCCGCCCGGCTCAGGCGCAGCGGCACCCCGTCCGCGGGGTCTTCGCTCATCCGGCCGATCGCGTCGAGGGCGACCGCGACGGGCGCGGAGTCGACGAAGGGCAGCCCGAGCGCGGCGGACAGGGTCAGCGCGTCGTGCTGGATCGTCGCCGGATGCCAGCCGGCGTACCAGCGGTCCAGGTGTGCGACCAGAATCGAGGCCCAGGGCGGCGCGGCGGGCGCGGCGAGCGCCCGGTAGATCGGGTGCTCCGCGGTGACCTGCAGCGCCGGGGTGAAGGTGACGTCGGAGGCGATGAACTCCGGGGCCCGCAGCTCGCCCGCGGCGACCGCAGCCAGCACCCGGTGGGCGGCCGCGACGTCGAGCCGGATGTTGTGCTCGGCCCGGTCGGGGTGGCGGTAGTTGAGCGCTCCCCCCATCTGGGTCACCCGCAGCCGCCCCACCAGCTCCGGCGCCACCTCGATCAGGTGGGCGAGGTTGGTCAGCGGGCCCATCCCGACCCAGCGCACCGGCCCCTCGGTGCCGGCGCAGGCCGCCCGGACCGCTGCGACCACGTCATCGGGTGCGAGCGGCACCGGGTCCGGAGTCAGGCCGTCCACGCAGTAGTAGCGGGTGTCCCACACCGCAGGGCCCGCGGCCACCGCCACATCGGTCCGCCCGAGGGCGTCGAGCAGGAACCGGGCGAAGCGGGCCCGCTGCCCGTGCCCGACCGGCGGCCGGGTCTCGTCGCAGGTCAGCACCAGTGCCAACCGGGGTTGGTGCCGGGCCGCGGCCGCGACGGCCAGGGCATCGTCGGCGTCCCCGCCGATGTCGGTGTCGATGATGATCGGGGCCTCGCGCAGGTCCTCCGGCGGGCCCCCGGCGGCGCGCAGCTCCGCGCTGGTCACCCGCTGTGCGGCCACGGTCGGGGAACCCGGCATCATCGTGACTCCGGTCCATCGGCTCGTGTGAGGCTGTCGGAAACATGCCGGGGTCGGCTCAGTCGACATCGACGCAGATCAGCCCCCACGGCCGGTCTCGCACCCGCGTCATGACCAGGGTCGCCCGGCGCGTCCCGGACAGTTTGAGCCGCTTGTGCAACTGGCCGACGTCACCGGCCAAGCCACGTCGTCGGATGTCGACGGCGCCGATGTCGAGCTGCCGCAGCCGGGACGGCAGCTTCTTCTGGTCCCAAGGCGCGGAGTCGATGATCCGCAACGTCCGCCCGAACGGCGTCCGCAACGGCCTGTCCGCGGACAGGAAGGCGATCTGGTCGTCGATCTTCCAGGCGTCCAGGCTCCGGGCGAGCTCCTCCACCAGGCCGGCCCTCGTGACGGCGGGGTTGGGGTCGAGCAGGAACTCCCCCGGCGCCTGCGCGGGCACCGTCGGGCCGGGTGCCGGGACGAGGGTGTGCCCCTCGGGCAGGATCGTCGCCCGGGTGCTGGAGGCGGCGAGGGCCGGGGACCAGGCGACCGCCTCCTTCAGGTCGCGGCCGAGGGCGATGAACTCCAGTTCCCATCCTGCCGGCACGGCGTCGTGCGCGAGACCGGGCGCCGCCTTGACGCCGACCGATCCCACGCGGTCGGCGAGGGCGACACACCAGTCCAGCGGCGGTTCGCTGTCCCCGACGCGCAGCCGTCGATTCCCGGATCGACGGGCAGGATCGATGAACACGGCGTCCACGTCGGCCAGATCGGCCTCCCGCACGTCCGCCTCGAGGAATGTCACGTGGCCGGCGACGCCGTAGACCGCGGCGTTGGCCCGAGCGATACGCAGATGCAGCGGGTCGCGATCGACGGCCACCGCGGCGCGGCCGTCGGCCATGGCGATCAGGTCCCCACCGATCCCGCAACAGAGGTCCGCCACACGGGTCGCGCCCGCGTATCGGCGGGCGCGATGCCGGGCCACCACCTCCGAGGAGGCCTGCTCGAGTCCGGCGCGGGTGAAGAACATGGCCTCGGCCCGGTCGAACTTCGCGTGTGCGCGCTGCCGCAGCTCGTGCTGGGCGAGCGCCTCGACGACCACCTCCGTGGGATACCGGGCGCGAAGGGCGGCTCCGAGTCGCAGCGCCGTGTCCGGACCGGCGCTCTCCGCTGCGAGCTGGTCGAGCAGATCCGCGGTGTCCGGGGCCAACAGCGCCTCGAACCGTTCTACGCTCGGTTCAGCCATGGCCGCCCACCTCGCGAGCGCACCGTGCCCACGTCAACCTCCGCTCGCCTCCTGCGTTGTGACCACACCGGTTCAGCTCTGCGAAGGCAGGACGCCGTTGCGGATCTGGGTGATCCGCCCTTTGGTGATACCGAGGGCCGTCGCGATCTCGGTGTAGGTCATGCCCTGATCGTGCGCCTCCTCGATCGCAACTCGGCGTAGCCGCGCCAGCTCGGCCGCCTGCTGCCGAAAAGCGGCAAGCAGCATTCCTGCGCGCTGCGCGCGGCGGATCGGGTCGGGCTCCTGATGGATCTGCTCGAGCTCCGAGCTAGTCGACACGGATGAAGTTTAGCCCCTCTAACCTTTGCTGTGATCACACCGGCTCCCGGGAGCGCCCACAATGAACGCCGACGGCGCAGCACGACCGTCACGTTCGAGGAGGGCGACGACCATCAGCGGTACCGAGACCTGGACCAGCCGTGAATGCGCCGAGGCCTGGGGCGTGAAGACGCCCACCTGGCTCGGGTACGTCGCTCGCGGACAGGCCCCCCAGCCATTGCCCGGCTATGACGAGAAGCGCCGTCGCCGGTGGGACGCCGAGGCGGTGCGTTCCTTCCCGCGGCCCGGCGCAGGAAGGACCCGGGCCGGCGCCACCCCCGATGCGGTGGCGCTCCTCGACGAGATGAGCGAGGTCGCCGAACGGATCGACCGGCTACGGGTGCGGCAGCGGGAACTGTTGCGGGCCGGGAAGGCCAAGGGTCTGGAGATCCGGGCGATGGCGAGAGCCCTCGGGGTCTCGCCGCAGACCGCTTACAGCTGGCTGGACGACGAGTAGCGACCCGGGTATCGCAGCAGACGGCGCCGGCACGCCGGCCGCCGGCGTCCCCGGGTGGAGGAGCTCGAGCCGACCCCACCCACGACGGACAGCACCCAGCCACACGTCGCCGTACCGTGGACGGTGTGGAATCGAACGTGACGACACCCGGTGCAGCACCGAACGAGCCGGACGAGGAGACCCTGGCGTTCGCGCATCGGATGTTCGACCTCGCGCGAGAGGGGCGGACGGAGGAACTGGCCGCGTATGTCGATGCAGGGCTGCCGCCCGACCTCACGAACGACAAGGGCGACACCCTGCTGATTCTCGCCGCCTACCACGAGCACCCGGCGACGGTGGCGGCGTTGCTCGCCCGCGGAGCCGATCACGCGCGCGCCAACGACCGCGGGCAGACCGCGCTCACCGCCGCGACATTCCGCCGCTCAGCCGAGTCGGTGAGGGCTCTCCTCGACGCCGGCGCCGACCCGGCGCAGGGTCAGCAGTCGGCGCTCGCCACGGCGACCTTCTTCGAGTTGCCCGACATGCTCGAGATGCTCCAGCGTGAGCGGCGTTCATGACGGGACCCGCCGACCGGGCCGCGCCTCGGCGCCTCGCGGAGAACCCCGGCCCTGCCCGGGAACCGGACGAGCACAGCCGCGTCTACTGGTTCGTCGGCGGACCGCTCGACGGGCGCGTCCGGACTCGACCGGCGTCAGAGCCCGCCGCCCCCAGCACCGTGCGTCACGTGCACCTGCACGACGGGCCGAAGATCGTGCACGAGTACGACCTGCACGAGGTGGCCGGTTACGGCGGGGAATACCGGCTGCGCGACGACTGAGCCACGCGGGCCACCGCTGGCGCCGCCTTTGTCCGGGCGGTGAATCGCCTATTCATGACGTCGCCGGCCACGCACAGGCCGGCGGCAAAGGCCCAAGCCGCTGTGGCGAGCTGCCCCGGGAGGCAGCCTCGGAACGACCACCCACACACAAACGGCCCCACCGATTCGGTAGGGAGCTGCCGAAAAAGGGGTGTGGCCCGCTGCGTATCCGCGGCGGGCCACACCCCATTCTTTTCGGGTTTGATGTCGGCGGCGACCTACTCTCCCACACCCTGGCGAGTGCAGTACCATCGGCGCTGGAGGGCTTAGCTTCCG
>NZ_JAAXLA010000058.1 GCF_012911935.1 Pseudonocardia acidicola
GCTGTGTATACGCGACAGCTTGCGCTCGGCCATGGCCGTCACCGCCCGTTCGTCTCAGGAAGGCCCATGTGTGCGCCGTGGAGCGCGATCTCCCGCGCGGCGTCGACGTAGCTCATCGCCCCGCGCGAGCCGGGGTCGTAGGCCAGGACGGTCTGGCTGTAGCCGGGGGCTTCGGAGACCTTCACGCTGCGCGGGATCACGGTCCGCAGCACGGTGCCGCCGAAGTGCTGGCGCACCTCCGAGGTGACCTGGTCGGCCAGCTTCGTCCTGCCGTCGTACATCGTCAGCAGGATCGTCGAGACGTGCAGCCGGGTGTTGAGGTGGGAGCGGACCAGGTCGATGTTGCTGAGCAGCTGGCCGAGTCCCTCGAGCGCGTAGTACTCGCACTGGATCGGGATCAGCACCTCGGCGGCCGCCACCAGCGCGTTGACGGTGAGCAGACCGAGCGAGGGCGGGCAGTCGATGAGGACGTAGTCGACGTCGAGCTGGTCGAGCACGTGGTCGGCCAGCGCCTGCTTCAGCCGGGCCTCCCGGGCCACCATGCTGACGAGCTCGATCTCGGCGCCGGCGAGGTCGATGGTCGCCGGAACGCACAACAGGTTCGGCGAGGCCGTGCTCTGCGCGGCCGCCTCCAGCAGGCTGATCTCACCCAGCAGCGCCTCGTACACCGACGGGGTCCCGGCGCGGTGCTCCACCCCGAGGGCGGTGCTGGCGTTGCCCTGTGGGTCGAGGTCGATCACCAGGACACGGATCCCGTGCATGGCCAGGGCGGCGGCCACGTTGACCGTGCTGGTGGTCTTGCCGACACCGCCCTTCTGGTTGGCGACGGTGATGACCCGCCGATGGGTCGGGCGCGGCATGGAGTACCGGTCCGGGTGCAGCACGCGGGCTGCCCGCTCGGCCTCCTCGGCGATCGGCGTCCACCCGAGATGCATGCTGGAGTCCGATGTTTCACGTGGAACATCACCGATGGGACCGACCTGATGCGACACGTCGTGCGAGCGCGTCACGATCGCTGCTCCCTTCTCCGCCGGGGCCGCTCGGCGGAACCACCACGCCGATCGGCGACCCGTTCCACGAGCACGACCGTGCTCGGCGGATCGACGATTCCGGCGCCGCAGTGCACCACCCGCGGCTCCCCGCCACCTGACTTCCGGACAGCCCCGGCGTCGCGGGCGACCTCGTCGGCCGCCGACGCGCCCTTGACGGCCAACAGCGTCCCACCTGTCCGCAACAGCGGAAGAGCCCACCCGGCGAGTCGAGCGAGAGGGGCGACGGCACGTGCGGTCACCACGTCAGCCCCCTCCCATCGGCGTCGCACCGCGGACTCCTCCGCCCGTCCCCGCTCCACGAGGACCGGGATCTGCAGATCATCGATCACTTCGCCGAGCCAGTCGACCCGCCTCTGCAGCGGTTCGATCAGAACGATCTGGAGATCGGGACGAGCCAGCGCCAACGGTATCCCGGGAAGCCCCGCTCCCGAACCCACGTCCACGACACGGGCGCCGTGCGGGATCAACTCAGCGGCGACCGCGCAGTTCAGCACATGCCGGTCCCAGACCCGCGCCGTTTCGCGTGGTCCGATGAGGCCACGCTCCACCCCTGAGGTCGCGAGGTGCTCGGCATATCGGCCGGCCAGGGGCAACCTGTCGCCGAAGACGTCGGCAGCCACGGCCGGCGGATGTTTCACGTGAAACATGTCGTCGGCGGTGAGCCCGTCCGGGTCGGACGGGCTCACCGCCGGGGGCTGCTCACCCACTGCGGAAGACGACGACCTGCCGCCGCGGCTCCTCGCCCTCACTCTCGCTGGACACGCCCTCGACGCCGGCGACGGCGTCGTGCACGACCTTGCGTTCGAACGGTGTCATCGGCCGCAGCCGGACCGACTCACCGGTTTCGAGAACGTCCGAGGCGGTGCGGCGGCCCAGCTCGGTCAGCTCGTCGCGCCGGCTCTGCCGCCACCCGGCGATGTCGAGCATCAACCGGCTGCGGTTGCCCGACACCTGCTGCACCGCCAGTCGGGTCAGCTCCTGCACCGCCTCGAGGACGTTGCCCCGGTCGCCGACGAGCTTGATGAGATCGTCGCCGCCGTCGATGCTGACCACGGCACGGCCGGCCTCGACGTCGAGGTCGATGTCCCCGTCGTAGTCGAGGACGTCCAGTAGCCGTTCCAGGTAGTCGCCGGCGATGTCGCCCTCACGGATCAGCTGCTCCTCAGCAGACCTCGCCGCTGTTGGGGCCTCTACGGTCTCAGCGGGCCCATCCTCCGCAGTCTTGGGCACGTGTGTCTCCTCTCCGAGATGTTCCGGCGGAGTGCGGCACACCTCCGCACCCCCGCCGTGAGCGGCCGAACCATCAGCCCGGCCGCTCCCAGGCGCTGGTCAGCGGCGCTTTCGGCCGCGCCGGGCGGCCGGCGGCCGGGAACCGCCGCCGGTCGATCGGCCGTTGCGCGACGCGGCGGAGCCGTTCGTGCCACCGGACTTGCCGGTCGGCTTCGCCCCGTTGGGCGTCGTGCCGTTCGGCTTCGAGGTCACCGGCTTCGCACCCGGCTTCTTGGCCGGGCGGGCATCGGGGGCCTCCTCGGTGGCCGGCGTCGAGTCGTCGGCTGTGGCGTCGACCGCGGGCTCGGGGGCGTCGCCGCCCCGGTTCGGCTTCTGTCCCGGACGCGGGGCGCGGGCCTGGCGGACCGCAGCCTCCTCCTCGCGCTTCGCGGTCTCCTCGGCGTCGATGCGCTTGTACACGAAGTACTGCTGGCCCAGCGTCCACAGGTTGTTGGACACCCAGTAGAGAAGGACCGCCAGCGGCAGGAACGGGGCCCCGACCACGACACCGATCGGGAAGACGTAGAGCATCAGCTTGTTCATGATGGCGGCCTGCGGGTTCGCCGCCTGCGCCTCGGTCTGCCGGGCCACCGAGTGCCGTGCCGTGATGTGGGTGAAGATCCCCGCCGCGATCATCAGCGGGATCATCACGATCAGCATGTTCGGGATCGAGGTGCCGATCGCCCGCAGCGCCGCGTCGCCCTGGGTCACCCAGGCGCCGAGCTTGGCGCCGAACAGGCTGGCCTGGTTGAACGACTCGACCTCGGGGGCCCCGAAGAAGTAGTTCTCGGTCTTGCCAGGCCGGAACTCACGAAGCACGTGGAACAGGCCGATGAACACCGGGACCTGGACCAGAACCGGCAGGCAGCCGCCCAGCGGGTTGACGCCCTGCTGGCTCTGCAGCTTCTGCATCTCGGCAGCCATCTTCTGCCGGTCGCTGCCGTACTTCTTCTTGAGCTTCTGGATCTCCGGGGCGAACTCCTGCATCTTCCGCATGGAGCGCACCTGGCTCACGAACGGCTTGTACAGCAGCGCGCGCAGGGTGAAGACGAGGAACACCACGGACAGCGCCCAGGCGATGCCGCTCGCCTCGCCGAACACGAACCCGAAGGCCTTGTGCCAGAACCACATGATGGCCGAGACCGGGTAGTAGATGAAGTTCAGCACGGGGCTTGCTCCTTGTGGTCCTCGGCCGAGCAGGTTCCACGATCCCGGCGCGGCGGCACCGGATCGATACCGCCAGGGTGCCATGGCCCGCAGCGGAGAAGCCGACAAATCGTCAGCCATGAGCCGCGCAGTACGCCGTGCACCTGCAGCGCTTCCACCGCGTACGCACTACAGCTGGGGTAGAAGCGGCAGGTCGGCGGGAGTGCGGGAGAGATCCACCGCTGGTAGCCGCGGAGGAGACCGATCAGCGCCCGGCCGACCATTGACGGTCGGCGGGGCTCGGGAGCACTCATCGTGGTGTCCCGGGTGTCACGAGCCGGCGCAGCACGGTGCGCAACGCGGCATCGAGGTCTTCACCCAGTTGGGCCGAGTCGGCCGTGGCGGCAGGCGGCAACGCCCGGACCACGAGGCGTGATCCGGGCGGCAGCTCGGCGAGCCGGGGCAGGACGAGATGACGAAGTCGGCGTGTGACCCGGTGCCGGACCACGGCGTTGCCCACGGCCTTGCTCACGACGAATCCAGCGCGCGGTGCGTCGGAGCCCTCGACGTGAAGGTGCACGACGAGTCGCGGCCGGCCACTGCGCCGACCCCGGCGGATCGTCGAGGCGAACTCGTCCCGACGGGTCAGCCGGGCGCCGGCCGGCAACACTCCGACGCCGGCCGGATCAGGCGGAGAGCTTCTCGCGCCCCTTGCGGCGGCGCGCGGCGAGGATGGCGCGCCCGGCCCGGGTGCGCATCCGCAGCCGGAAGCCGTGCGTGCGCGCCCGACGGCGGTTGTTCGGCTGAAAAGTGCGCTTGCCCTTGCTCACGGTCGGCTCTCCCGGTCGACGGCGGCGGTACGGGGCCCGGGCCGTCGGTAGCTCTGCTGAAAGGTCTGACGGGTGGTATTGCGGTGGTACTCGTACTGCGTCGCACCGACTCGACGGCACGCAGAACGTGCCGGTCGGCAGACGCGGCTACGTTCAGGGTACGCAGCCGCGTCACAGGGGGTCAAACCGGCCCGACACGCCATCAGCCGCCCGGCTCTTGCGCCCGGGGCCGCCTTGTGGCAGACGCCGGGGATTGTTAGCGTTTCCGTCCTCATCCTTCGATCTGGCGGGATCGAGCCACACTCGGACACGCCGCTCCACCGCATCGCGATGGGCCCGCACGACGCCCGTCGCGCACCCCTGCGTACCGTTCTTACGCACATGTGTGGATAAGTCTGGGGATCGAGGACATCCCTGGGCCGTCCCGGGCGGGCCGGACAGGACCCGTCGGGAGCCCGATCGAGACACGGAGAGGGGGAGCAGACCGGTGGTCGACCAGCCAGGTGATCTGGGCCGGGTCTGGAACCGGGTCATCGCCGACCTCTCCGGCTCCTCCGCGGACTCCGGCGCGTCGAGCCTGTCCGCCCAGCAGCGCGCGTTCCTCCGGCTGACCCGGCCGCTCGGGTTGCTCGACGGCACCGCCCTGCTGGCCGCACCGAGCGAGTTCGCCAAGGACGCGATCGAGCGGATCCTGCGCCGGCCCATCAGCGATGCCCTCGGCCGCCACCTCGGCGTGGCGGTGAACCTCGCGGTCGTCGTCGACGCCTCGGCGGCGTCCGGTGGCACCGAGGTCCCCGATCCGCCGGACCGGGCCCCGCACGCACGCCCGGCACCACCGGACGTCGACGCCTATTCCCGCACCGCGCCACCCGATCTCGGATCCAGCGACGGTGGCCTGCTCGACCCGATGCTCCCCGGGACCGCCGAGGCCGTCCCCGGCCCCGAGGCCGCTCCCGACGTCGCGGCGAACGGCGCAGGGCAGGACCCGGCCCGTCCGGGCGGCGACGTGTGGCCGACGTACTCCGCACCACAGGCGGGCGACCAGATCACCCCGCGCTCGCAGACCCGGTTGAACGAGAAGTACACCTTCGACACCTTCGTCATCGGTGCCTCCAACCGGTTCAGCCACGCCGCCGCGGTCGCGGTGGCCGAGGCGCCGGCCCGCGCGTACAACCCGCTGTTCATCTGGGGCGACTCCGGGCTGGGCAAGACCCACCTGCTGCACGCGGTCGGGCACTACGCCCAGCGGCTGTTCCCCGGGATGCGGGTGCGGTACGTGTCGACCGAGGAGTTCACGAACGACTTCATCAACTCGCTGCGCGACGACCGCAAGGTGGCGTTCCAGCGCCGCTACCGCGACGTCGACGTGCTACTGGTGGACGACATCCAGTTCCTGGAGGGCAAGGAAGGCACCCAGGAGGAGTTCTTCCACACCTTCAACACTCTGCACAACGCGAACAAGCAGATCGTCGTGTCCTCGGACCGGCCGCCCAAGCGGCTGGAGACCCTGGAGGACCGGATGCGCACGCGGTTCGAGTGGGGCCTGATCACCGACATCCAGCCGCCCGAGCTCGAGACGCGCATCGCGATCCTGAGGAAGAAGGCCGCCCAGGACCGGCTCGCGGTTCCGGGTGACGTCCTGGAGTTCATCGCCGAGCGCATCGAGCGCAATATCCGCGAGCTCGAGGGCGCGCTGATCCGGGTGACGGCGTTCGCGTCGCTGAACCGGCAGCCGGTCGACACCCAGCTCGCCGAGATCGTGCTGCGCGACCTCATCCCGGACTCGGCGGCCTCGGAGATCACCGCGCCGACGATCATGGCGGTGACGGCCGACTTCTTCGGCGTGACGATGGACGAGCTGTGCGGGCCGGGGAAGACGAAGGCGCTCGCCCAGGCCCGTCAGATCGCCATGTATCTGTGCCGCGAGCTGACGGACCTGTCCCTGCCGCGCATCGGGCAGACCTTCGGCGGCCGCGACCACACGACGGTCATGCACGCGGACAAGAAGATCCGCAACGAGATCTCGCTACGCCGCAAGACGTTCGAGCAGGTTCAGGAGCTCACGGCGCGGATCAAGCAGCGCGCCCGGCACTGATCCCCGGGACTCCGCTGCTGTGAAGCGGGGCATCTCACCAGGAGCGCCCGACCGGACGCCTGCTCCCGGCGGTCACCGGGGGCCGTTCGGTGCCCGCTGCGCGGCCCGGGGACCGCGTGCATCTCCCGGGGGGCCTGCGGGAGGACGTGTCCGGTCTCCGTGAGGGACGTGAGGTCGGCCGGCGCGGCTGCGCGTCCCGCGGCCGGAGCCGGCCGGCTGGGGGCCCGGGCGACGGAGGCCGTCGAGTGCCGCCTGGCACGCACCCCCGTCACGCACAGCGACTACGAACGCCCCGGCGACGGCCGCGCCACCCCGCCGTTCCACGCACACAGCCACCTTCCGGTGGATTCCGGACCCACCGCGTGTCGCTGACCCGCCGACCGTTCGTCTTGCGCTAGAGGGCGTTCACCGCTCGGCACGATCGCGGACGGCTCGGCTGCGTAACCGCCGCGGTCACGCAGCGTTCAGATCCGTGTGCCGTGAGGGCACTCTGTGAGTTCCGCACCGCCCTTCGATCCCGCCACGAGCCGGGATTCCGGTCGCGGTGCGTCCACGCATGACCACGCTTCACCCACATCTGGGGACAACTCTGTGGATTGCCGGCTCCGAAGCGGTGGACTGCTCCACCCGGAACCGTGGACAACTCGCCTCCGGGCCGGGGACAGACCGGGGACAGCGGGGGACGGAACGGCTCCATCCACGGGTCCACCGATCCGCCCACCGGCCGTCCCCGGAGCGTATCCACAGGACGCCACACCGTCTGACCTGCGCCGACACCAACCATCCACACTACGCACAGGTCCTAGTACTACTGCTGGATATCTCTTCCAGTTGAACTTCAACAGAAACAACCCCGTGGATGGCCGAGTCACGCGTCGCCCGTCCGTGGCGTGGTTCCCTCGGGACGGGGTACCCCGACAGGCCGACGTGACACCCGGGCTTCGAAGGCTCTACGGTGAACCGACCGACCTGGTCCGCGCCGGGTGTCCGCCCGCTCCGCGTACCCGCATGAACCACCTCTGTATCCCCGCCATTCGGTCGCAACCAGTGACCGCCGGTGAAAGGTCCCTCTCGTCATGAAGTTCCGGGTCGAACGCGACGTACTGGCCGATGCGGCCGCGTGGGTGGCCCGCAGCCTGCCCGCACGACCGCCGGTCCCGGTTCTGGGCGGTGTGCTGATCCAGGCCGGCAGCGAACCCGATGGCGAGGGGTTGACCGTCTCCGGTTTCGACTACGAGACCTCGGCCCGCGTCGCGCTGGATGCGACCATCGGTGATCCGGGCCAGGTCCTGGTCTCCGGCCGGCTGCTCGCCGACATCACCCGCGCGCTACCGGCCAAGCCGGTCGACCTCGTCGTCGACGGGGCCCGGGCGACGATCAACTGTGGGAACAGCCGGTTCAGCCTGCCGACGATGCCGGTCGAGGACTATCCGCAGCTCCCGGCGATGCCTCAGCGGGCGGGTTCGGTCGCGGCCGATCAGCTGGCTGCGGCGGTGGCCCAGGTGGCGGTGGCCGCCGGCCGCGACGACACGCTGCCGATGCTGACCGGTGTCCGGGTGGAGATCGAGGGCTCGCGGCTGACGCTGGCCGCGACCGACCGGTTCCGGCTGGCGGTGCGCGAGCTGGAGTGGGAGCCCGAGGACCCCGGCCTGTCCACCGCCGTGCTGATCCCGGCCCGCACGCTCGCCGAGGTCGCCAAGACCCTCGCCGGCGCGGGCACCGTGGAGCTCGCGCTGTCGGCCGGCGACGGCATGCTGGGGATGACCGGCGCCGGCCGGCGGGCCACGACCCGGCTGCTCGACGCCGAGTTCCCCCGGTTCCGTCAGCTGATCCCGGCCGAGCACACCACCGCGGCCGAGCTCGAGGTCGCCGCGCTGGTCGAAGCGATCAAGCGCGTGTCGCTGGTCGCGGACCGGGTCGCGCAGATCCGGATGGAGTTCGGCGAGGAGGGGCTGCGGCTGGCCGCCGGCGGCGACGACGTGGGCAGCGCCGAGGAGCAGCTGCCCTGCATCCTCGACGGCGCCCCGCTGACCATCGCGTTCAACCCGGGCTATCTGCTCGACTCGCTGGGCGCGCTGCACACCGAGCGCGCCCAGCTCACCTTCACCACGCCGAACCGGCCGGCCCTGGTCCGTCCGGTGCTGCCGCCGCCTGCCGAGGACTCCGACGGCGGGGAACCGGATTCGGCTCCGCCGCCGGCGGGGTACCTGCACCTGCTCATGCCGGTGCGCCTGCCCGGCTGAGTCACGCAGCACGACAGACGTGCTGCGACGAAACCTGCATCACCTGCGTCCTCTCAAGGAGCGAGCCGTGCAACTCGGACTGATCGGCCTGGGCCGGATGGGTGGCAACATGCGGGATCGGCTGCGTGCAGCCGGTCACGACGTCGTCGGCTACGACCCCCGGCCCGAGGTCACCGACGTCGAGTCGCTGGAAGCGCTGGCCGGCGCGCTGACCGCGCCGCGCGTCGTCTGGGTGATGGTGCCCTCCGGGGAGCCGACGCGCAGCACGATCCGGGCGCTCGCGGAGGTGCTCGACCCCGGTGACCTGGTGATCGACGGGGGCAACTCGCGCTACACCGACGACCGGCCGAACGCCGAGCTGCTGGGCGAGCACGGGATCGGTTTCCTCGACGTCGGGGTGTCCGGCGGGATCTGGGGCAAGGAGAACGGCTACGGCCTGATGGTCGGTGGCTCGGCCGAGAACGTCGAGCGGGCGATGCCGATCTTCGACGCGCTCCGCCCGGAGGGGCCGCGCGAGGAGGGCTTCGCGCACGCCGGCCCGGTCGGCGCGGGGCACTACTCGAAGATGGTGCACAACGGCGTCGAGTACGGGTTGATGCAGGCCTACGCCGAGGGCTTCGAACTGCTCTCGGCCTCCGACCTGGTGACCAACGTGCCCTCGGTCCTGCAGGCCTGGTCGCGGGGCACCGTGGTGCGCTCCTGGCTACTCGACCTGCTGGTACTCGCGCTCAAGGACGACCCGACGCTGGCCCGCCTCGACGACTACGTCGACGACTCCGGCGAGGGCCGCTGGACGCTCGAGGAGGCGATCACGCACGCGGTGCCGCTGCCGGTGATCGCGGCCGCGCTGTTCGCCCGGTTCGCCTCCCGGCAGGACTCCTCGCCGGCGATGCGGGCGGTCGCGGCGCTGCGCCAGCAGTTCGGCGGGCATGCCGTGAAGCAGGCCGCCGGCCCGTCGGGCACCCCGGGCGAGATCGCCGGGCCGAGTTCGGGCACCGGCTCTACCCAGGGCTGACCGGGACGTGCACCTACGTCGCCTGGCCGTTGCGGACTTCCGCTCCTGGGAGCGTGCCGAGCTCGATCTGGAACCCGGCGTCACCGTGCTGGTCGGGTCGAACGGGGTCGGCAAGACCAACCTGGTCGAGGCGATCGGCTACCTGGCCACGTTGGGGTCGCACCGGGTGGCCACGGACGCGCCGCTGATCCGCCGCGGCGCGGACCGCGCGATCGTGCGCGGGCTGGTGGTGAACCAGGGCCGCGAGCTGGGCGTCGAGCTGGAGATCACGCCGGGGAAGGCGAACCGGGCGCGGGTCAACCGCGCCCCGGTGGCGCGGCCGCGGGACGTGCTGGGCATCCTGCGCAGCGTGCTGTTCGCCCCGGAGGATCTGGCCCTGGTCCGTGGCGATCCCGGTGAGCGCCGCCGCTTCCTCGACGATCTGCTCGTCGCCCGTTTCCCGCGGTTCGCCGCCGTGCGTACGGACTACGAGCGGGTGCTGCGGCAGCGCTCGGCGCTGCTCAAGACCGCCCGGGCTGGCGGGGACCTGCGTACCCTCGACGTGTGGGATGGTCACCTCGCCCGGCACGGCGCCCAGCTGCTGGCCGGTCGCCTCGACCTGGTCGTCGGGCTGGCGCCGTTGGCCGAGGCGGCGTTCGCCGAGGTCGCGCCCACATCGGACCCGGTCACGCTGGCGTATCGGTCCAGT
Source organism: Pseudonocardia acidicola (assembly GCF_012911935.1). Taxonomy (GTDB): domain Bacteria; phylum Actinomycetota; class Actinomycetes; order Mycobacteriales; family Pseudonocardiaceae; genus Pseudonocardia; species Pseudonocardia acidicola. The sequence goes on from NZ_JAAXLA010000058.1 coordinate 10,339, forward strand.
GCGGATGCCCCTGGCGGTGAGCTGCCCCAGGCGGCGGGTGAGCTGGAGACGCTGCTGCTCGAGCAGTTGTCCCGGGTGCGCCGCCAGGAGGTGGAGCGCGGGGTGTGTCTCGTCGGGCCCCACCGCGACGACCTGGAACTGCGCCTCGGCGACGGTCCGGCGAAGGGCTACGCGAGCCACGGCGAGTCGTGGGCGCTGGCCCTGGCGCTGCGGCTCGCGTCCTACCGATTGCTGCAGGCAGACGACGTGGAGCCGGTGCTGATCCTCGACGATGTGTTCGCCGAGCTCGACGCCCGGCGGCGGCGCGCGCTGGCCGCGGTGGCGGCGCGCGCTGAGCAGGTCATCATCACCGCGGCGGTCTCGGAGGACGTGCCGGCCGAATTGGACGGGGTCCGGTTTGCGGTGGGCGGCGGCGTCGTCACCCGCATGGCGACCGAGCCGCCCGGTGAGGCGGAGTCGAACGCCTCCTGACGAGGGGCGGAACAGCCGGGGGTGAGGATGCGCAAGATCCACCCTTCCTGGGGACAAGGTTGTGGATACTGTGGATAACTCGCGCGCGACTGGTGATGGACGGGGAGATCGACCGTCCGACGACGCAGGAGTACCGCCGAACGTGCGTGAGCCGGACCACTCTGTCCCCATCCCTGGGGACAGCGAGGGCCCGACCGCTCGTCGCGGTGCCGACCTTGCGCGGGAGGCGTTGCGGGCGGCCCGCGAGGCGTCCGCGCAGCGCGCCGCCGAGCGCAGTGGGGTGCGCAAGCGCCCGGGTGGCACGCGGGGCCGGCGGCGGCGCTGGTCCGGCCCCGGCCCCGACGACCGGGATCCGCAGCCGTTCGGCCGCTTGATCTCCCGGGTGGCCATGGACCGCGGCTGGTCGCCGCGGCTGACCGACGCCACTGTGCTGGGCCGCTGGCCGCAACTGGTCGGTGCCGACATCGCCGACCACTGCACCCCGGTGTCGCTGCGCGACGGGGAGCTGACCCTGCAGGCGGAGTCGACGGCGTGGGCCACCCAGCTGCGCACGCTGCAGCGCCAGCTGCTGGCCCGGCTGGCCGCCGCGGTCGGCCCGGACGTGGTGCGCCGGATCCGCGTGGTGGGGCCGACGGGGCCGACGTGGCGGCACGGACCGCGGCACGTACGCGGCCGCGGGCCGCGCGACACCTACGGCTGACGACGGCTCGCGCTGCCCCGCCCGCCGGGAGCTGACCAGCGACGAAGCCTGCTCGGCCGTCCAGGAATCGTCAGGCCCGTCGCGTCGTTGAACTAAGGGTGAACGCCTGCCACGGATTTCCCGACGGGCAGGCGGCGCACTCAGAGCGACGTGACGCCGCGGCAGCCCATTCGCGCACCCCCTTCGGCCGTCGTGACCCGTCCGGGTCACCGTTCGGCGGTCTGTGACGATCCTGGGGGTGTCCTAGCCGTCGTTCTGTCGGTGCGGACCAGTAGAATCAATAGGGTGTTCCGAGCGACCCCCGAGCCGCTCGGTCGAACGGCCGGCACCTCCCACGCGCGCCGCGTGGGCGGGGCGGCTCTCGTGGCGAGGAGACAAGCAGCCCGTGGTTGCGGATAAGAAGAACGCCTACAGCGCGTCGTCGATCACTGTGCTCGAAGGCCTGGAGGCGGTCCGCAAACGCCCCGGCATGTACATCGGGTCCACCGGCGAGCGCGGCCTGCACCACCTGATCTGGGAGGTTGTGGACAACGCCGTCGACGAGGCGATGGCGGGGTACGCCAGCAAGGTCGAGGTGACGCTGCAGGACGACGGCGGCGTCCGCGTCGTCGACGACGGCCGCGGCATCCCGGTCGACATGCACCCGGTGGAGAAGCGGCCGGCGGTCGAGGTCGTGCTGACCGTGCTGCACGCGGGCGGCAAGTTCGACGGGAAGTCCTACGCGGTCTCCGGCGGTCTGCACGGCGTCGGCGTGTCGGTGGTCAACGCGCTGTCCAGCGCGCTCGACGTCGAGATCCACCTTGACAAGAAGGTCTGGCGGCAGCACTACGACCACTCGCGCCCCGGCCAGCTGCGCAAGGGTGAGGACACCACGCGGACCGGCACCGCGATCACGTTCTGGGCCGACCCGGACATCTTCGAGACCACGACCTACAACATCGAGACGATCCAGCGCCGGCTGCAGGAGATGGCGTTCCTGAACAAGGGGCTGACCATCGTGCTGCGCGACGAGCGCAACGGCGACAACGGCGAGGCTGCCGAGCCGGACGCCGAGGGGTACGTGGCGAAGGTCAAGGAGTTCACCTTCCACTACCCAGGCGGGCTCGAGGACTTCGTCGCGCACCTCAACCGCAGCAAGGACCCGATCCACAAGAAGCTCGTGTCCTTCTCCGGCGCGGCCGACAACCACCAGGTCGAGGTCGCGATGCAGTGGAACTCCGGCTACACCGAGTCGGTCTACACGTTCGCGAACACGATCAACACCCACGAGGGCGGAACCCACGAGGAGGGCTTCCGTGCGGCGCTGACCACCACGGTCAACCGGTACGCGCGGGAGAAGAAGCTGCTCAAGGAGAAGGATCCGGCGCTGTCCGGTGACGACATCCGCGAGGGGCTCGCGGCGATCGTGTCCGTCAAGGTCAAGGAGCCGCAGTTCGAGGGCCAGACCAAGACGAAGCTGGGCAACACCGAGGTGAAGTCGTTCGTCCAGCGGGTGAGCAACGAGTGGCTGGCCGACTGGTTCGAGCGCAACCCCACCGAGGCCAAGACCATCGTCAACAAGGCGGTGCAGTCGGCGCAGGCCCGGATCGCGGCGCGCAAGGCGCGTGAGCTGGTGCGGCGCAAGAGCGCCGGCGACATCGGTGGCCTGCCCGGCAAGCTGGCCGACTGCCGCTCGACCGACCCGAGCAAGTCCGAGGTCTATATCGTCGAGGGTGACTCGGCGGGTGGTTCGGCGAAGTCCGGCCGGGACTCGATGTTCCAGGCGATCCTGCCGATCCGCGGCAAGATCATCAACGTCGAGAAGGCCCGGATCGACCGGGTGCTCAAGAACACCGAGGTCCAGGCGATCATCACCGCGCTGGGCACCGGCATCCACGACGAGTTCGACCTGGCGAAGCTGCGCTACCACAAGATCGTGCTGATGGCCGACGCCGATGTGGACGGCCAGCACATTCGCACCCTGCTGCTGACCCTGTTGTTCCGCTTCATGCGGCCCCTGGTGGAGCACGGCCACGTGTTCCTCGCCCAGCCGCCGCTGTACAAGATCAAGTGGGGCGGCCGGGGCGCGGAGCCGGAGTTCGCCTACACCGATCGCGAGCGCGACGGCCTGATCGAGGCCGGCCGGGCCGCCGGCAAGAAGCTGCCCAAGGAAGAGGGTGTGCAGCGCTACAAGGGCCTCGGCGAGATGAACGCCAAGGAGCTGTGGGAGACCACGATGGACCCGGCCCACCGGGTGCTGCTGCAGGTCACACTCGACGACGCGGCGACCGCCGACGAGCTGTTCTCGGTCCTGATGGGCGAGGACGTCGAGTCCCGCCGTTCGTTCATCACCCGCAACGCAAAGGACGTCCGGTTCCTGGATGTGTGAGCGTCACCCGCTCCGTTCCTCGTAGCCGCACACCAACCAGAAGAAGGACCACGTGACCGACACGTTGCTGCCCCCTCCGCCGTCGGAGGGAGACCGGATCGAACCGGTCGACATCCAACAGGAGATGCAGCGCTCCTACATCGACTACGCGATGAGCGTCATCGTGGGCCGGGCGTTGCCACTCGTCGAGGATGGACTCAAGCCGGTACACCGGCGGGTCCTGTACTCGATGGGCGAGAACGGCTTCCGCCCCGACCGGGCGTACGTCAAGTGCGCGCGCGTCGTCGGCGAGGTGATGGGTAACTACCACCCGCACGGCGACAGCTCGATCTACGATGCGCTGGTGCGCCTGGCGCAGCCGTGGTCGATGCGCTACCCGCTGATCGACGGCCAGGGCAACTTCGGCTCCCGGGGCAACGACCCTGCGGCCGCCATGCGCTACACCGAGTGCCGTCTGTCGCCGCTGGCGATCGCGATGCTGCAGGACATCGACGAGGACACCGTCGACTTCCTCGACAACTACGACGGCAAGACCCAGGAGCCTGTGGTCCTGCCGTCGCGGGTGCCCAACCTGCTGATCAACGGCAGCGCCGGCATCGCGGTCGGGATGGCCACGAACATCCCGCCGCACAATCTGCGTGAGGTCGGCGACGGCGTCGTCTGGGCGCTGGAGAACCCCGAGGCGTCCGATGAGGAACTGCTCGCCGCGCTGATGGAACGGGTCAAGGGCCCGGACTTCCCGACCGCCGGCCTGATCGTCGGCCGGGACGGCATCGAGTCCGCCTACCGGACCGGCCGCGGCTCGGTCCGCATGCGCGCGGTCGTGGAGGCCGAGGAGGACGCCAAGGGGCGCACCATCCTCGTCGTCACCGAGCTGCCGTACCAGGTGAACCCGGACAACCTGATCGAGTCGATCGCCGGGATGATCCGCGACGGCAAGCTCGCGGGCATCTCCGAGATCAACGACGAGTCGTCGGACCGCGTCGGCATGCGCATCGTGTTCACGCTCAAGCGCGACGCGGTGGCCAAGGTCGTGCTGAACAACCTGTACAAGCACACCCAGCTGCAGTACAGCTTCGGCGTCAACATGCTGGCGATCGTCGACGGCGTGCCGCGCACGCTGCGCCTCGACCAGGTGGTGCGCAACTACGTCCGCCACCAGATCGAGGTCATCGTCCGGCGCACCCGCTACCGGCTGCGCAAGGCCGAGGAGCGGGCCCACATCCTGCGCGGTCTGGTCAAGGCACTCGACGCGCTCGACGAGGTCATCGCGCTCATCCGGGCGTCGGAGACCGTCGACGTCGCACGGCAGGGCCTGATTCAGCTCCTCGACGTGGACGAGGTGCAGGCCCAGGCGATCCTGGACATGCAGCTGCGGCGCCTTGCCGCCCTGGAGCGCCAGAAGATCATCGATGAGCTGGCCGAGATCGAGCGCGAGATCGCCGACCTCGAGGACATCCTGGCGCGGCCCGAGCGGCAGCGGCAGATCGTCCGCGACGAGCTCATGGAGATCGTCGAGAAGCACGGCGACGAGCGGCGCACGCGTCTGATCGCCGACGACGGCGACGTCACCAACGAGGACCTCATCGCCGTCGAGGACGTGGTCGTCACGATCACGCAGACCGGCTACGCCAAGCGCACCAAGACCGACCTGTACCGGGCGCAGAAGCGCGGCGGCAAGGGCGTGCAGGGCGCGACGCTGAAGCAGGACGACATCGTCGCCCACTTCTTCGTCTGCTCCACGCACGACTGGATCCTGTTCTTCACGAACAAGGGCCGGGTGTACCGGTTGAAGGCCTACGAGCTGCCGGAGGCCAACCGAAGCGCCCGCGGCCAGCACCTGGCGAACCTGCTCGCGCTGCAGCCCGACGAGCACATCGCCCAGGTCATGCAGATCAAGGACTACGAGGCGGCGCCGTATCTGGTGCTCGCCACCCGCACCGGGCTGGTGAAGAAGTCCAAGCTCACCGACTTCGACTCCAACCGCAGCGGCGGGCTGATCGGCATCAACCTGCGCGAGGACGACGAACTGGTCGGCGCCGTGCTGGCCGGGCCGGAGGACGACCTGCTGCTGGTTTCGGCCGAGGGCCAGTCGATCCGGTTCACCGCGTCCGACGAGGCGCTGCGCCCGATGGGCCGCGCGACGTCCGGCGTGCTGGGCATGCGGTTCAACGACGGTGACCGGTTGCTGTCGATCGGCGTGGTCCAGCCCGACATGTTCGTGCTGGTCGCCACGGCCGGCGGGTACGCGAAGCGCACCCCGATCGAGGACTACCCGGTGCAGGGCCGCGGTGGAAAGGGTGTTCTGACACTCCAGTACGACCGTCGGCGTGGCACCCTGGTCGGCGCGCTCATCGTCGGGATCGACGACGAGCTGTATGCGATCACCTCGACAGGAGGGGTGATCCGGACATCGGCCCGCGAAGTGCGCAAGGCCGGCCGGCAGACGAAGGGTGTTCGGCTGATGAACCTCGGCGAAGGCGCCACTCTGCTGGCGGTCGCGCGCAACGCCGAGGACGATGCGGACGACCCCATCTGATCGGCTGCCCTGAGCTGATCACCGCGCCGAGCACCGAGGAGACCTCGAGCCTGTGAGCGAGAACAAGAGCAGCCCGCAGGGGCCGGACGCCCGGAGTGGGCCGGTCGCCACTGGTGACCAGCCCGCCCCGGCCGCTCCGGGGAACGGCCGCGCCGCCGCCAAGGGCAGCGCGGCCGGCGGATCGGCGGCCGCGCCGAAGCCGAACCCCGGCGAGGGCAACGGTGCGAGTGCCACCGCCTCGGCGCCGGGCAACGACGAGAAGGCCGACGCGGAGAAGCCCGAACCGGGCGCGCCGACCTCGGGTGGGGACGCGGCGGCGGCCAACGGGGTGTCCAAGCCGTCCGCGGTCACGAGCCGGACCGGCGAGGCATCCCCGCCTGCTGCCGACGCGACCGGCCCGGGTGCGGCGCCGGCTCCCGAGGCGGCGCCGGCCGCGCCGCGCCCGGGCGGCACACCGTCCTCCGAAGCCGCGGCTGCGGCCGAGGCCGCTCCGGCTGCGTCGGCCCAGGTCCCCACGCCGGGGCCGGCGGCGACACCGCCGCCCCCGTGGCGCCGGGTGCCCGGCGACGACGCGCCGCCGCCGGGACCGGCGGCGGAACCCGCCGGCCCGCCGCGGGTGGCGGGTGGCCTCCTCGACGCCCCGACGGCCTACATCGAGCGGCCGGCGGGGGAGCAGGGGCCGCAGGCCCGGGGCCCGGTTCCCGGCGGCGAGCCGGAGGCCACACGCGGCGGTGAGCGTGGCTGGTCGGCCGTGCGGGCGGTGCGGAACCGGCCCCCGCGCCAGGCCGCCCTGCAGCTCAAGCGGCTCGACCCGTGGTCGGTGCTCAAGCTCGCGCTGGTGCTCGCGGTCGTGCTGTTCTTCATCTGGCTGGTCGCGGTGGGCGTGCTCTACGGCGTCCTCGACGGCATGGGCGTGTGGGACCGGCTCAACGGCACCTATAACGATCTGGTGTCGGGTGAGACCCAATCGGGTGGGGCCCTGATCAGCGCCGGCCGGGTCTTCGGCCTGGCCGCCGTGGTGGGCGCCATCAACAGCCTGCTGTTCGCCGTCGCGGTGACGGTCGCGGCGTTCGTCTACAACGTCTCGGCCGATCTTGTCGGCGGCATCGAGGTCACGCTCTCGGAGCGCGACTGACCTGCGGTTTCCTCCTTTCGCACCGGCTCCGGGGCGTTGTACCGGAGCCGGTGCGAGGAGCGGTTGAGGCGTGGGGTAACGTCTGCTCCGCAGCAAGGGCCCATAGCTCAGTTGGTTAGAGCGCGTCGCTGATAACGACGAGGTCGCTGGTTCAAATCCAGCTGGGCCCACTCCCATCGCCGGGACAGGCAAGGACGTGATCGCGATGAAGAAGCTGCTTGCTCTCGCCGCTGCCGCCGGAGCAGCCTTCCTGGTGTTCTCCAAGGTTCGGTCCTCCCGCTCGGAGACCGACCTCTGGCACGAGGCCACCACTCGCTGAGCGAGCCGGTCACCCCGATGAGCGGGTAACGTCGCCAGCTCAGCACGGGGACGTAGCTCAATTGGCAGAGCACTGCCTTTGCAAGGCAGGGGTTAGGGGTTCGATTCCCCTCGTCTCCACAACAGCCTGACCAGCCAGAACATGGCGCTCAGGCCTGCCGCTCGCGAGGCCGACGAGCTGTTCGTGCCCCTCCGCCTCGGGATCGTGCCCATCGTGCCCCTTCGTGGGCGCTCTGCCACGGTGCTTCGTGATCTGCTCGCTCAGCCCGTCGGCGATCTTCCGGTCCCGGTCGCGGGTGGCGTGCTGGTAGATCAGCGCGGCCCGCATGCTCGCCTGCCCCATCCGCGCCATCAGCTCCTTCGTCGTCGCGCCGGTGAGGGCCGCCAGCTGGTTGCCTGTGTGGCGAAGGTCGTGGACGTGAACGTCCCGATCGGCGAGCTTGACCTCGTCGAGCGCGAGAGTCCGTTGCCAGAGCCGGCGGAAGTTGCGTGCGCATCGACCACGGCATGGCCGAGCGGGAGCAGCCGTACTACACCTGATCGGTCAGGCCGACCTCTTCGATCCAGCGCTCCGCGCGTCACCGCGCCCAGCCGCTCGGCCATGCCGCGGTCGAGGGCCTGGATGACGTGGTGGTCAGGGCCGTAGCGGGCGCGGACGTCGTCCATCCGCTCGTGGAAGGTCATGCACTGCCCGTCCGGGCCGATCGTCATGTCCGAGTACCAGAGCAGGTCCCGCGTCAGTGTCCCTCATCCGAGAACGCGGCGAGCTGGTCCGCGACACCGAACAGCTCCGACCGGGCGAGTGCCGACGAGTGGAACGCGACCAAGCCGACCAGCCGCTCCGGCACATCAGTGCCCTGGAGGAACCGGGCACCGCCGAGCGGATGGAACCCGGTCTTCGCCAGTCGTTCAACGCCCCCGCGAGACGATCCCGGGCGACATCCTCCGCCCACTCCACGAGCTGCACCGGACGACGAGGAAGCCAGCTCCAGACCGCGGGTCGCACTGCCGGAATGACCTCTTATGGATCAAGGCGCCGCCTTGCGGCGGCGCGGGGCCGGCTACCCAGCCACGCCACCACCAACAGGACGCGCCCGATCCCCGGAACGAACACGAGCAGCGCGACGATTGCGGACGACGATCCAGCCGTCGTGATCGACGGGCCGCCTGATGGTGAACCGCCAGCGAGCACGTGTCGACCTGAGCATGTACGGCCTGTCCTCGGTGCGGTCCCGCCGGGACGGTCCGCGGATTGCTCCGCCGACGCCGATGAGTTCGTGACTTGCTCCGAGTCGTCACCGGCATGAGCGATACGGATGCGGGCCTGGGCAAGGTCGTTGTGAACAGGGCGATGTCGCTGGACGGCTTCATCGCCGGCCCCGACGACACGATGGACTGGGTCATCGAGTACTTCAAAGACGACCCGTTTCCCGAGGTCATGTCGGCCACCGGCGCCATGCTTGCCGGCCGGGCCACCTATGAGGTCGGCAAGCGGATGTCCGACAAGGACACCGACTACGACGGGGGACCGGTGTTCGTCCTGACGCACCAGCCGCCGGACGAGCCGGAGCAAGGGGTCACATTCCTCACCTGCGACCTCGCGGAGGCCGTCGCCACGGCGCGCGCCGCCGCGGGCGGGAAGAACCTGGAGATCCTCGGTGCCGACATGGCCAGTCAGTGCCTGCAGCGAGGGCTCGTCGACGAGGTGCTGGTGTATGTCCTGCCGGTGCTGCTCGGCGACGGCGTGCGCTTCTCGACCTCGGGCCTCGGCAGGATCGACCTGGAACCGTTCAGCAACAGGCAGTCAGGTCCCGTGACGATGCTCCGCTTCCGCGTGCGGAAGTAGGCGCGGGGGGTCCAGCAATCAAGGGTGTGTGGTGGGCCTCGGTGGGCTTGAACTCCGACCTCTTGCTCAACGACCCGCACGCCTCGAACACCCGGGGCGCTGCCCCGGACCCCGGCACCGCTCGGAGATCGGGGGAGGGCCACCAGGACCCCGCGTGCGAGGGTCAAGAACGACCCATGCGGACTCTGCACGGACGCAGACGAGTGGTACGCGGCTTCACCGCAGGTCAGAGGCGGTATGTCAGCGCACTGTAAATCCACTCCCTCTCACCGCGACGGTCCACGCTGAGCCGTTGACACCCACTCGCACGACGAGTTCGAGCAACGGCATGAGCGAGGGGATGGCCCGTGCCCGCGGCGTGCCCCATCCGTGCCCGTACCCGCCGGTCGCCAGCGGGGACTCACCGGTACTCACCGCCGCGCCCAGGTCAGCGCATCGTCAGGTCAGGCGCCGCAAGCGCCCGAAGCTTTGCAAGGCAGGGCTTAGGGTTTCGATTCCCCTCGTCTCCACCACCAACGACCAGCGGAAGCGTTGGGTCGGATCGGGCGGCGAGCCCGTTCGTGACACGAGTCATGACACGATCGTCCACACTCCCCGCGTCATGACCCGATCCAAGGGCCCGCGGAAGCGCAGCAGGGCAGCATCGCCGAGCTCCCGAGCGGAGCTCTGCGCGTGCGCGTCTACACCGGCATGGACCCGATCACCAGGCGCCGTCACAACCTGGTCGAGACGGTCTCGGCCGGCCCGACGGCATAGGACGAGGCCGAGCGCGTCCGGCCGTTCATCGGGCAGATGAAGATCGGATCGCTCGACGCCGACGTGCTGAACTCGCTCCACGCCACTGCACTCCGACCGCACACGGGGGCGGTGGGACGGGGATGTGGTGGGCGATGACCAGCGCGACCACCGGGTCGGCCCAGTACCAGCCGAGCAGGCTGTTGAGCAGCAGCCCGACGACCGAGGCGGAGATCCGGCCCTGATCCTGCCAGGCGGAGTCGGCTGCCTGCCGTTCCTCCCGGTTGGCGGATGCGTTGTCGTTCCCACGGCTCGACCGCGAGCTCCCGAAGCCGGATCCGACCCGCTGACCTGTGGTTCTTCGGCTCGGTGATCCGCAGCCCACCGCCCGAGCGTTGAATTGCCGTCTGAACGACGAGAACGGGTTCGTCCAGATCGACGTCCGACCAGCGCAGCCCCAGCAGCTCGGCCAGCCGTTCCGGTCTGGCGTCAAACGCAGCGTCGGGGCCGCTCCGATTGTCGTGCTCGATCTCGACGAGGTCACCTTCCGCGGCTCGATCGCCACAGCGACCATCATCGAGGCGATCCGAACGCTCATGGACCACCAGGCGCTCAAGCTCATCACCGGGCAGACCACCGCACAGGTGGTTGACGTCATGGACGGTTCGAGCCGACGAATCGGACAGCTGGTTTCTCAGCATGGTTCTCCGTGGTTCTCGCCACGGAAATGGAGAGATTCGAAGAACAAGGGGATATTCATCAAAGCGGGCATGGTCTGGGTCACTGTCGTGGTCTGCCCCATTTCCGGGTACCTGACGAAAAGTCGGCACCTCGCGCTGGTGGAGACCGCGAGCAGCCCTCCGCGGAGACGGGACGCTCATCGAGAACCCGTACTACATCTCTCCCGACGAGTGCCGTCCCAGCGCCAGCCGGTACGAGGTTGCGGCTAGACCCTCCGCTGATCCCCCCGGCACGGACGGGAGTCGCACGGGTCCCTCGGTACTTCCCGGCTAGCGACGACCGGGCACCCGGTCATCGGCGCCCGCTCCAGAACAGCCGAGGACACTCGACGGCGGGCAGGACCCGGCCGAACACAGCCACCACGCCGGCACACGTCCGGGTGGTTTCGAGCGGCCTCGGTATCACCGCCACCGCACACGACACATCCTCGGTGGACAGGGCAGCCACCGGACACGCTGCGGTGCATGTCGTTGCGGCCCGGACGTGCGCGTTCCGCAGTGGGGCCGGCGCGAGCGGAGCGGCAGGCCGCGCGAGCGGGCTAACGTGACCCGCGAACCTGTCTCCTGTAACGAGGTCATCACCGGCTGCGACGTGCCGACCGCATCCGCAGCCTGCCGGGCCCCGAGGCCGAAGGGCAGCAACCCATGATCTTCATCGTCGTCAAGTTCACCATTCGTCCCGAGCGGAGCGAGGAGTGGCTCACGCTCGTCGACGACTTCACCCAGGCCACCCGGCAGGAGCCGGGCAACATCTTCTTCGAGTGGTCCAAGAGCGTCGACATGCCCGGCCAGTTCGTCCTGGTCGAGGCGTTCGCGGACGCCAAGGCCGGCGAGGCACACGTGAACTCCGACCACTTCAAGACCTTCGTCGAGTGGGCTCCCGAAGTGGTCGCGACGACACCGGAGATCGTCCACGTCGAGGTGCCGCAGGACGGGTGGGGCCGGATGGGCGAGATCGCGCCGCGCGAGGGCAAGTAGGGCCCTGGTCCTCCGGCTCCGGCCCCGCCGGAGATATCGATCTGAGGCACGGCCGCGCTGCCGCGGAGTGGCGGCGCAGCCGTCCACCATCTCTGGGACGATGCGGTCCTCCGTCTTTCTCGTCAGAACGACGAGAAAAAGTGGACTGGTCGCGTCCACCTTGTTCTCGTCATGCTGCCGTGAATCCGCTGCCTGCGAAAACGCCGCCGGCACGCGACTTCTCGTCATTTCGACGATAACCGGGGTGAACGGTCCGAGCGCGGTCCCGGGGCTTCGGGTCGGCGAGTTCTGCGGGCGTAGCTGCTTGCGACGCGACCGGCGACGAAGCCGGTGACGGACGACGCGGCGCGCCCCGCACGGATCCGGTCGGGATCCGCAGCGGGGCGCGCCGCGTCGGAGTGTTGCTCTTAGCGGCCGACGTTGTAGCCGCTGACCTGGGTGCCGTTCGCCAGCTGGTGCGCGACCGCCTGAGTGGCGGCGGCGGCGTCGAGGGCCGGAACGCCCCCGATGTTGTTGCTGCCGGTGAGGTGCGACGGGTCGATTCCGGCCTGCTGCACCGCGCCGGCGGCGTCGAAGTTGCCGTGCTGCCCGATCGCGTCGGTGACCGGGTTGCTCGGCAGCTGGTCGGTGCTGAACGCCGTGTCCTGCGGCAGGGACGGCGCGGCCGGCAGGGACGGCGCACCCGGCAGGGACGGCGCACCCGGCAGGTCCGGGGTGGCCGGCAGCTGCGGGGCCGCCGGCGCCTCCGGCAGGCCGGCGGTGCGGATGCCGGTGCTGTCCGGGTGCGTCTGGGTGTCGACGTTCGGCATCTCGAAGTGGAACAGCTCCGGAAGCCCGGCGGCCTCCGGCGACGGAGCCGCGTCCTGCAGACCGGCGATCAGGTCCTTGGCCTGCGAGGCGTCGGGGGCCTGCGAGAGGTCCGGCGCCGTGGGGGTCGGCAGGGCGTCGGTGCCCGGGGCCTGCGGAACGTCCGGCAGCGCCGGGGCGGCGAAGGCGCTGCCGGCGAAGCCGACGCCCAGGGCCGCGATGCCAGCGGCGGTGACGGTCGTGCGCACACTGCGCCGAGCGAGGGTGCTCATTTCGTAGATCCTTCCGATCGGGGTCTCGGATATCGCGACGGTTGATCTCCAAGCACAACGAAGGGCCGCCCGTTCGGTTGTGCGGTTAACGGCGCGGTTACAGCACTTCACCCGTTTCGGTGGTCGAAAACGTTCCGTTCTGACGGTTTTCATCCATTCGGGTGGCGTTTCGGTGCTTGACGTTGCAGATCCTGGAGATGATCTGTCGGGCCGGATGCTCCATCATCACCGTGTGGCTCGGATCGGATGGTTCGGAAGCGGCCTGAGTGTCGGAATCGGTGCCGGCGTCGTCGGGATCGGTTGGTACTACTCGAGCGTCCTGCTCGATGTGCGGCAGTGGCGGCTGTTCCCGGACCGCGTCCTGGACGCCCGTGACGGCACCGTGACGCTCGCCCGCAGCCGACTCGTCGAGCAGCCCGGAACCTGGGGGCTGCGCTGGGTCGATGGACTGGCCGTGCTGGGGCCGGTGCTCGCGGTGCACGACGACCGCGTCGTCCGCACTCTGCTCGCCGGCCCGGTGCCGCCTCCGGGCACCCCGGTCGTCGTCGACGCCGGTCCGTTCGATCCGGATCCGTCGGCCCGGGGGCTCGCGTTCCGCGAGATCCACGTCGCGACCCCGCTCGGTCCCGCGCCGGCCTGGTGGGTTCCGGGCGACCGGGACACCTGGGTGGTGCATGTGCACGGGCGCGGCGGCACGCGGCGGGAGGCGCTGCGGATCCTGCCCGCGCTGCACCGTCTGGGTCATTCCCAACTGGTGATCAGCTACCGCAACGACGAGAGCGCCCCCGCCAGCCCCGACGGGCGCTACCACCTCGGCGACACCGAGTGGGAGGACGTCGAGGCGGCGGTACGGCACGCCTGCGCCGCCGGTGCCCGGCGGGTCGTCCTCTTCGGCTGGTCGATGGGCGCGGCCATCATCGGGGCGTTCCTCGACCGCTCGGCCGCAGCCGCCGCCGTGGCCGCGGTGATCTGGGACGCGCCGCTCGTGGACTGGCGGGAGACCCTGCGCCAGCAGGCCCGCAACCGCGGGTTGCCCGGGCTGCTCAGCCCGATCGCCGCCACCATCACCAGCAGGCGGATCGGGATCGACTTCGACCACTTCACGTTGCGGACCCACCCACCGGCGGTGCGCCCGCCGACGCTCGTCGTGCACAGCACCGGCGACAGCGCGGTACCGGTCGGGACGAGCCGGGAACTGGTCGCCGCCGCGCCCGGGTTGGACTGGCCGATGCGCTACCTCGAGGTGCCCGACGTCGAGCACACCGCATCGTGGAACGCCGACCCGGTCCGCTACGAGGACGCCGTCACCGGCTTCCTGTGTGAGCACCTCGGCTGACGGCGGCCGTGCCCTCCCGGGTCAGTCGCCGGAGTGGCCGTTGCGGGACGCCGGCCCGCCGGCCGCGCTGAACGCGGGGTCGCCGGTGATGCTCGTGCCGCCGGGCGGGGTGGCCGGCACCGGCCAGGGGGTGCTCGACGGCGCGTCGACCTGCTGCGGGCGCCGCGACAACACCGCCCAGACCAGCGCGGAGACGGCGGTGACGACCAGGCCCGCCAGCAGCCAGCGCCGCCGGCGGCGCGGCCGTCCGTCCGGGTCGAGGCGCCCGGCGAGCTCGCGGCGGGCCTGCCTGACGCCGTCCTTGATCTCCCCGGAGAGCTCGGGGACGACCTCGGAAAGGGTGTCGCGGACGCCGTCGGAGAGCCGGCGCGCCCCGTACGTGACCGCGTCCACCGCCTCGCCGATCGAACCCGGTGCCGAGTCCGCCTGTTCACGAACTCGAGTCAGCGTCGTCGGCGCATTCATGATCGGACCTGCTTCCCGCGTGGGCGTCGTTCTCCGGTGCTGGCACGATGGTGGATGTGACTGACCCAGGCAACTCGAAGCAGACCGCCACGCTGCGGACGTCCGAGGGTGACATCAGGATCAACCTGTTCCCGGACCACGCCCCGAAGACGGTGTCCAACTTCGTCGGTCTGGCGACCGGTGAGAAGGCCTACTCCCAGCCGAATGCCAGCGGGGGCGACAGCGGGCCGTTCTACGACGGCTCGGTGTTCCACCGGGTGATCGGCGGATTCATGATCCAGGGCGGTGACCCGACGGGAACCGGCCGCGGCGGCCCGGGCTACCAGTTCGAGGACGAGTTCCATCCCGAGCTGAAGTTCGACCGCCCGTACCTGCTGGCCATGGCGAACGCCGGCCCCGGCACCAACGGCTCGCAGTTCTTCATCACGGTCGGCCCGACCCCGCACCTGAACCGCCGGCACACGATCTTCGGTGAGGTCGCCGACGCAGAGTCGCGTGCGGTCGTCGACGCGATCGCCAACACCGCCACCGACCGGGCGGACCGGCCGCTCAACGACGTCACCATCCAGCACGTCGAGATCTCTTGATGGACCGGTGAGCTACCCCGCCGGACCGCCCCAGCCACCGCATCCGGGCGGGTCACCGCCCGGGGCGGGACCTGTTGGATGCGTCCGGCACCCGGACCGGCCGACCGGACTCCGCTGCACGCGCTGCGACCGGCCGGCCTGTCCGGAATGTCTGCGCGAGGCCTCCGTGGGCTACCAGTGCGTGGACTGCGTGGCCGAGGGCAACCGCAGCGTCCGTCGCGGGACGACAATGGCCGGGGCCGAAGTGGCCGTCCGCCCGATCGCCGTGCCTGCGCTCAT
The DNA here is from genome assembly GCF_012911935.1 of Pseudonocardia acidicola. Classification (GTDB taxonomy): domain Bacteria; phylum Actinomycetota; class Actinomycetes; order Mycobacteriales; family Pseudonocardiaceae; genus Pseudonocardia; species Pseudonocardia acidicola. Next base: position 25,915 of record NZ_JAAXLA010000058.1, read on the forward strand.
CGCGCTGAACGCAGTCGTGTTCGTGCTGACCGTGGCGCAGGCCGGCAGCCTCAACGCGAATGCCGCTGCACCGCTGTTCCAACAGTGGTCGCTGATTCCCGGCCTGGCCGCCAACGGCCAGTGGTGGCGGGTGCTCACCTCCGGCTTCCTGCACTACGGCCCGCTGCATCTGCTGTTCAACATGATGGCCCTGTGGCTCATCGGCAAGGACCTCGAGATGGTCCTCGGCCGGGCCCGCTTCCTGGCCGTCTACGTTGTCGCGCTGCTCGGCGGCTCCGCCGCCGTGATGGTGTTCTACCCACCGAACGCCCAGGTCGCCGGCGCCTCCGGTGCGGTCTTCGGGCTGATGGGCGGGCTCGCCGTCGTCCTGCGCCGGCTCCGGGCGCCCATGGGCCAGGTCATCGGGCTGATCGCGGTCAACATCGTGCTCAGCGTCGTGCTGCCCGGGGTGTCGCTGATCGGCCACCTCGGAGGGCTGGTGATCGGATCGGCCGCCACGGCGGCGCTGGTCTACGCACCCGCCCGCAACCGGCTCGGCTATCAGGTCGGAGCACTCGTCGGCTTGACCGTTCTGCTACTCGCAGTGATCGTCGGGGCTGCGGGCCTGGTGCTCTGACCCCGCGGCTGCGAGTTCGCTATCTCATCCGCCGGGAGTCCAGTTGGCCGGCGACGTCCTCGGGGTCCTCGCCCAGGTCCAGCCGGCCGAACAGCAGCAGTCGCTCCGCGCCGCCCTCGTCGAGGACGTCCAGTTCGACCAGCGAGGTGTCGCGGCCCAGCCGCCGGGTGCGCAGCACGCGGATGCCCTCGACCCGCGACCATGGATAACGCCGCGGCCCGAACAGGCCGCGCACCGTCACGCCGCCCGGGTCGGCGGCCAGTCGCGGCCGGGCCACGGTGCCGAACAGCGCGGCGACGAGCAGGCCCAGTGCGGCCACCCCGGCGACCAGCCGGCCGGTGGCGTCGGCGTGGGCGAGGATGAGCAGTACGAGCCACACCGCAGCTCCGGCCGCACCGAGCCAGGCCAGCGCCACGAGTGCGGCCGGCGGGCTCCAGCGCTGCTCCTCCACGCCGTCACTCACCGTAGCCAAAGTGCTTGTCCACAGCGGTTATCCACATGGGGATGACTTACATCACTGTCGTTACGTCAGCTCAGCGCCACCTCATCGTCATGAGCAGGCCGATCACGATCAGTGCGAATCCGATCAGGAAGTTCCAGGCTCCGAGAGCGACCATGAAGCCGATGGACTGCCCCGCGAGGTAGTTCACGACCAGCCAGGCCAGCCCGACCAGCATCAGGCCGAGCATCACCACGACGTAGACCGGGTGTGTCGGGCCGGCGGCGCGCGCGGCGGCCTTCTGGACGGTGGGCGGCGGGGTGTACGCGACCTTCTTGCGGACCTTGGACTTGGGCATCGGGACCTCGCGTGACGGTGTGCTCACCGGGGCGTCTCACCCGGCGTCTGCAACCACCGTAACGTGATCGGGCCGCCGCTGGTCAGCGGCCGTCCATCGGGACTCAGGCGTGCGCGGTGAGCCCGGCGGTCTCCGCGGTCAGCGCGGCGACGACCTGCTCCGCCACCGGGTGCCCGGCGCCCTCCATCCAGTTGGCCAGCAGCCGGTGCCCGTCCTGGGTGAGCACGGACTCCGGGTGGAACTGGACACCCTCCACCGGCAGGTCCCGGTGCCGCACGGCCATGATCAGTCCGGTTTCGGTGCGACCGGTGACCTCGAGCTCGACCGGCAGCGTGTCCGGCCTGATCGACAGTGAGTGGTAGCGGGTCGCGACGAACGGATCGGGCAGACCGCGCAGCACCCCGAGGCCCTCGTGATGAACCAGCGAGGTCTTCCCGTGCAGCAGCTCGGGTGCGCGCTCCACCACGCCGCCCCACGCGACGCCGATCGCCTGATGACCGAGGCAGACGCCGAGCAGCGGCAGGTTCTTGTCGGCGGCGCGGCGGATCACCTCGATGCTGCGCCCGGCCCGCTCCGGCGTGCCCGGCCCGGGGCTCACCAGCACGCCGTCGACCTCGTCGAGCTCGTCGAACTCGACCTCGTCGTTGCGCCGCACGATGACCTCGGCGCCCAGCTGGGCCAGGTACTGGACGAGGTTGTAGACGAAGCTGTCGTAGTTGTCGACGACCAGCACGCGCATCTCAGTTGCCCCCGCCCGTCCCGTTGCCATTTCCGGTCCCTGTGCCGTTCCCGTTCCCGGTCCCGGTGCCGTTGCCGAAGAGGCCGCCCGGGAACTGTCCGATCGTCAGCACGACGGGCTTGTTCGGGTCGGCCTGCGAGCCCCCCGCCGGCGACTGCGCGATGACCCGGCCGTCTTGGGTACGGTCGGTGACCTGCTGGCCCTGCAGCGTGGATTGGAAGCCCGCGTCGGAGAGCTCCTGCATGGCGTCCCGAGCCTGCATCCCGACGACGTTGGGCACCGTCTGCTGATTGGGGCTGCTGCCCTTCGACACCTGCAGGGTGACCGTGCTGTTCTTCGGCACGCGCTGGCCCGCCGCGGGGTTCGTACCCACCACCTGGCCGGCGTCGCTGTTGCTGTCGACCTGCTGGACCTGCACCTGGAAGCCCGCATTCGACAACGTCTGCTGTGCGGTGTTCTGGTCCTGACCGGTGACGTCGGGGACCGCGACCGTGGTCGGGGCCTTGCCGATCACCACGGCGACCGCGCTGCCACCCGGGGCGTTCTCACCGGCGGCCGGGTTCGACGAAATGATCTTCCCGACCATGGTGGGGTCGGAGGTCTCCTGCTCCGTCTGATCGCCGAGGGTCAACCCCCGGCTCTGGAGCTGCTGCTCGGCATCGGTGACCGTGCGTCCGACGAGCGGGGGGACGGCGGCCTGGGCGGGGCCCTGGCCGTAGAACAGCGTGACCCGGCTGCGCTCGGCGATCTGGGTGTTGCCGCTCGGCTCGGTGCGGACGATCTTCCCGATGTCCTCGACCTTGGACTCCGTCGGCTGCAGGTCCGCCAGCAGGTTCGCCGCCACGACCTGAGCGCGTGCGGCCTCCTTCTGCTGGCCGACCACATCGGGCACGGTGACCTGCTTGGGCTGGGCCGGCCCGCCGAACACCTGGTAGCCGACGAACGCGATCAACCCGAGCACGGCCAGCAGCCCCACCGCGATGCCGACCTTGCGGCCGGTCCGCCGTGGCGGCTCGTCCTCCCACACCGGAACCGCGTCCGGCGGCAGCGTGTGGCGCCCCCCACCGCCGCCGGCGGCAGCGCTGATCCGCCGGGTCGCGCCGGTGGGGGTGGCGGCGAGCAGCGCGGTGCGCTCGTCCTCGCTCATCACCGTCGGTGCGAGTGGGGCCTGCCCGGAGCGGACGCGAACCAGGTCGGTGCGCATCTCGGCGGCGGACTGGTAGCGGTTGGCCGGGTTCTTGCTCAGTGCCTTGAGGACCACGGCGTCGAGCGCCGCGGGTACCGACGGATTCACCTCGGACGGGCGCTTCGGGTCCTCACGGACGTGCTGGTAGGCGACCGCCACCGGAGTGTCGCCGGTGAACGGGGGCTCGCCGGTGAGCAGTTCGAAGAGCACACAGCCGGCTGCGTAGACATCGCTGCGGGCGTCGACGGCCTCACCGCGGGCCTGTTCGGGCGAGAGGTACTGGGCGGTGCCGATGACCGCCGCGGTCTGGGTGACGTTCTGGCCCTCACCCAGGGCGCGGGCGATGCCGAAGTCCATGACCTTCACCGCGCCACCGCGGTTGATCATGATGTTGGCCGGCTTCACGTCACGGTGGATGATGCTGTGTCGGTGGCTGAAGTCGAGGGCGGCGCAGACGTCGGCCATCACCGCGATGACCTTCTGCTGGGTCAGCGGGCCCTGCGTCTTGACGATCTCGCGCAGCGTCTGCCCGTCGACGAACTCCATGACGATGTAGGGCAGCGGGCCGAACTCGGTGCCCACCTCGCCGGTGTCGTAGACCGCGACGATGGCCGGGTGGTTCAGCGCCGCAGCGTTCTGCGCCTCGCGGCGGAAACGCAGTTGAAACTGCGGGTCGCGGGCGAGGTCGGCGCGCAGCACCTTGATGGCGACGTCGCGACCCAGCCGCGTGTCGCGCCCCTTGTGGACCTCGGACATGCCGCCATAACCGAGCGTGTCGCCCAGCTCATAGCGCTCGGACAGCAGTCGGGGGGTCGTCATCAGTTCCGATTCCTGGGGGGTTTCATGGGTCGAGTCATCATGCCGGGTCGCACCGCCCGTTGGAGTGTCGCTCTGATGGGGTAGCGCCGGAGGGCGGGTTGTACGGGCTCACCGGACCCTCTCTGTGACGATCCTCGCTTCGAACAGCTCACCGGCCGCCGGACCGGCCAGGCCTGCCTCTTGGCCCGTCACGGTACCGCCGAGTGCCCCGGCCGGTGCCGGGTTCGATGGTGTGGGCTCCGACTCGAACAGCCCCGGGAGGATGAACACAGCCAACGCGATCGCCGCCAGGGTGAGCACGAGGAACAGTACAAGGAGTAGCGATCCGCTCGGGCCGGACGACGGGTCCAGCCGCAGCGGCTCGGTCGGCGGCGCCGGGACCGCGCGTACGGGTTCGGGCGTCGACGCGTCGGCGAGCGGTGCGGGAGAAGCGGCGGGCGCAGGTGTCAGGACCGGGTCGGCCGGGGGCGGGGTACCGGTGGGGTCGGAGTCCGACTCCGAGGCCGGCTCCGTGTGGGGTGCCGGAGTGGGGACCGGCGTGCGGGCGGGTGTCCGCGGCGTGGACTGCGCACTCTTCTCACCCTTGACCGCGCGCTCGGCCCGCCTGCTCACCTTCTGCCCGCGGCGCTCGGCCTTCTGGCTCCGGAGGCGCTCGACACGTTCCTGGATGACCGATGTCACGCCTCCGGGCGCCGCGTCGGCATCGGCCGTGATCACCGGTTCGGCGGCGGGCATGCGCGAGGGCCGCGGCAGCGGCTCACCGCGCCGGACGGCGGCTACCGCGGCCGCGAACTCGCCGCCGTCGGCGTAGCGGTGATCGGGGTTCTTGACGAGCACCGCGTCGATCAACTCCCGGGCCGCGTCCGGGACGTGCTCGGGCAGCGGCGGCGGTTCCTCGCGGACCTGCATCATCGCCACCGCGACCGCGTTGTCGGCCCGGAAGGGCCGGTGCCCGGCGAGGCACTCGTAGCCGACGATGCCGAGGGAGTAGACGTCGCCGGCCGGGCCGGCCTCGCCGCCGCTGGCCTGCTCCGGGGCGATGTAGTGGGCCGTGCCCATGACCATCCCCGACCGGGTGACCGGCACCGCGTCGGCCGCCTTGGCGATACCGAAGTCGGTCAGCTTCACCACGCCGTCGGTGCGGATGAGGATGTTGCCGGGTTTCACGTCCCGGTGCACGAAGCCCCGGGCGTGCGCGGCCTGCAGCGCCCGCGCGGCCTGTTCGATGATCTCCAGTGTCTCGTCGGCGTCGATCGGCCCCCGGCTGATCTTCGAGGACAGCGGCTCACCGCGGACCAGTTCCATGACCAGGTAGGCGGTACGGCCACCGCCGACCGGGCCGTCGTCCTCGCCGTAGTCGTGCACCAGCGCGATCCCGCTGTGGTCGAGGGAGGCGACGGTGCGCGCCTCGATCCGGAACCGGTGCAGGAACTCGGGGTCGTCGGAGAGCTCAGGGCGCAACACCTTGACGGCCACGCTGCGGCCGAGGCGGGTGTCGGAGGCCTCCCAGACCTCGCCCATCCCGCCGACGGCGATCCGCCGGTCCAGCTGATACCGGTCGGCGATGCGCTGGCCTTCGGCGAGCACGGTCACGATGCCGCCTCCGCGGGAAAGAGGCCCGTCGGCGGTCACCGGCCGCCCCGCAGTGCCTCGGCGATGACCGCCCGTCCGATCGGAGCCGCGACCGAGCCGCCGGTGGCCTCCAGGGCGCGGTCCCCGCCGTTCTCGACCAGCACCGCCACCGCGACCACCGGGTTGACCGCCGGCGCGAACGCCACGTACCAGGCGTGCGGCGGGGTGTTCTTCGGGTCGCTGCCGTGCTCGGCGGTCCCGGTCTTCGACGCGATCTGGACGCCGGTGATCTTGCCGCCGCCCTGGGTCCGGTTCTCCGAGCCGATCATCAGGTCGGTCAGCGTCGCCGCCACGTTCGCCGGCACGGCCCGGCCCAACCGGTCCACCGCCGTGGTGTCGATGGTGTCGAGCTCCGGGCCCTGGATCTCCTTGATCAGGTGCGGGGCCATCATCTGCCCGCCGTTCGCGATCGCGGCCACGATCATCGCGTTCTGCAGCGGGGTGAGCCGCACGTCGCGCTGGCCGATGCCGGACTGCTGCAGCGCCGCGGTGTCGGGGATGTCGCCCAGCGACGACGGGACCACCGGCATGGGCACGGCCAGGGTCGACGAGCCGATGCCGAACGCCTCCGCCTGCTTGCGCAGCGTGTCCTCGCCGAGGTTGCCGGCCATCTGGGCGAACGCGGTGTTGCAGGACCGGGCGAGCGCCTCGCGCAGGGACGCGGTGGCCCCGGTGCCGCACGGCGTGCCGGCGAAGTTCTGCAACGTGGTGTTCGTGCCGGTCAGGGTGATGTTCGGAGCCGCGGTCAGCTGGCTGTCCGGCGTGTAGCCGTTCTGCAGCGCCGCCGCGGTGTCGATCAGCTTGAACGTCGAGCCCGGCGGATACGTCTCGGAGATCGCCCGGTTGGTCAGCACCGCCGGGTCGGCGTCGTTGTACTCGGTCCAGGCGTTCTTCTGGGTGGACGAGTGGTGGCTGGCGAGCGGGTTCGGGTCGTACGACGGCGTCGAGGCCATGGCCAGGATCTCACCGGTCTGCGGCCTGATCGCGACGACGGCGCCGGTGAAACCCTTGTCCGTCATCGCCTGGTATGCCCGCTGCTGCACCGACGGCTTGATCGTCAGCACGACGTTGCCGCCGCTCGGGTCGCGACCGGTGATCAGGTCGGAGAGCCGGCGGCCGAACAGCCGGTCGTCACTGCCGTTCAGCACGGCGTCGGCGGATCGTTCGATCCCGCTCGAGCTGTAGATCACCGAGTAGTAGCCGGTCAGCGACGCGTAGGCGGGGCCGTCGGGGTACTGGCGCCGGAACCGCAGCCGGTCGTTGGTCTCCACGCTGCTGGCCAGCACCTGGCCGTCGGCGCTGATCTGGCCGCGCTTGCGCGCGTACTCGGCGAGCAGCACGCGCTGGTTGCGCGGGTCGTTGCGATAGTCGCCCGCCTTCACCACCTGCACGTAGGTCAGGTTGCCGAGCAGCATCAGGATCATCACCATCACGGCGATGGCGATCCGCCGGACCGGAGTGTTCACGGGCGCTGCACCAACTCGGTGTTGGCCTCCGCGATCGGCGCCTGCGGTTGCGCCGGCCGACGCGGCAGCGGGGCCCGCGCCGCGTTGGAGATCCGCAGCAGCAACGCGATCAGCGCGTAGTTCGCGACCAACGAGGAACCGCCGTAGGACAGGAAGGGCATGGTCAGGCCGGTCAGCGGAATCAGCTTCGTCACGCCGCCGATCACCACGAAGATCTGCAGCGCGACGGCGAACGCCAACCCGGTGGCCAGCAGCTTGCCGAAACTGTCACGCACGGCCAGCGCGCTGCGCAGCCCGCGGGTGACCAACACCAGATAGATCAGGAGCACCGCGGCCAGCCCGATGAGCCCCAGCTCCTCGCCGAGCGAGGACCAGATGAAGTCGCTCTCGGCGAAGGGCACCAGGTCGGGACGCCCGGCGCCCAGCCCGGTGCCGCCCACGCCACCGGTGCCGAGCCCGAACAGCGCCTGGCCGATCTGGTACCCCGTGCCGTTGAAGTCGGCGAACGGGTCCAGCCAGATCTGCACCCGGACCCGCACGTGGCCGAACAGCTGGTAGGCGATGAGGCCGCCGCCCACGAAGAAGCTCAGCCCGATCAGCAGCCAGGAGATGCGCTCGGTGGCCGCGTAGAGCAGGACGAGCACGATCCCGAAGAACAGCAGCGAGGTCCCGAGGTCGCGCTCGAGGACGAGCACGCCGACCGAGAACCCCCAGGCCAGCAGCAGCGGGGCCAGGTCACGGGCCCGCGGCAACTCCATGCCGAGGAACGTGCGGCCGGCGGTGCTGAACAGGGCGCGCTTCTGCACCAGGAACCCGGCGAAGAAGGTGATCAGCAGGATCTTGGCGAACTCACCGGGCTGGATGGACAGCACACCCAACCGCAGCCAGATCTTCGCCCCGTTGACCTCGGACAGCGACGACGGCAGCAGGCCCGGCAGGGCGAGCAGGATCAGCCCGGCGAACCCGGCGGTGTAGGTGTAGCGGGACAGCGTGCGGTGGTCGCGGACGAGGAACAGCACCCCGATGAACAGCGCGAGGCCGATCGTCGTCCAGGCCACCTGGCGGCCGATCAGCTCGGTCGGCGCGGTCGACCCCAGCTGCGCCGCCTTGTCCGCCCCGGCCAGGTCCAACCGGTGGATCATCACCAGACCCAGCCCGTTGAGCAGCGCCACCGAGGGCAGGATCAGCGGGTCGGCGTAGGGCGCCCACTTCCGCACCGCGAGGTGGGCCACGGTGAACAGACCGAGGTAGGCGGCACCCAGGTAGAGCAGCGACTGGGTGAGCTGCTGCTCCTGGTTGGCCTCCACCAGCACCAGCGCGCTGGTGACGAGCGTGGCGGCGAAGGCCAGCAGGAGGAGCTCGATCCCTCGTCCGGTCGGCAGCGGCGGAGGTGAGGGCTTGCCCGGCGCCTGCGGCTCGGGGCCGCTCTGGTCGGGAGCTGCCATCAGCTCGCCGACCGGCAGGTCGTCCCCGGCTCGGGCGGAACCGTCTGCAGGGGCGTGGTCTCGGTCTGGGGGAGCGACGGGTCGACGGGTGTCACCGGCGCAGCCGTGGGCGGTCCCAGCAGGGACGGCTGCTGGGTGACGGTCGGACACGGAGCCAGCATGCGGGCCCGCAGCCGCTCGACCGTGCTCCGGGCGCTGGCCAGGCCGTCGGACGCGACGATGCCGTCACGGACCTGGCTGCGCGCGTCCTCCGGGAGGTCCATCAGCGTGATGCCGGACTGCTCGGCGACCTGCTGCAGCGGAATGCCGAGCACGCTGCCGCGAACCCCCTGGAAGATCGTCACCTGGTCGCCCGCCGCGCCCACGTAGTACTGCTGCATCACCCAGGTGCGGGCCAGGAACCCCCCGGCGACCAGCACTGCGAGCGCGACGAACACCCCGACCACCAGCCGCAGCCGCGGCCGCCGGCGCGAGACCGGCTCCTCCAGGACGGGCTCGACACGGCGCGGCAGCGCACGGGGGAGCGTGGTCGCCGAAGCCCGGGCGGCAGCCGTGTCGGCGCCGGGACCGTGCTCGTCGCTTCCGTCGCCGGCGGCACCCCCGACGATCGGGGCGTCCTCGCCGTACTCGATGTCGACGACATCGGCGACGATGCAGGTGATGTTGTCCGGGCCGCCGCCGCGCAGCGCCAGCTCGATCAGCCGGTCGGCGCATTCCCGGGGATCGGGGTAGTCGCGCAGCGTGTCGGCCAGCGTCTCGTCGCTGACCGGGCCGGACAGCCCGTCGGAGCAGAGCAGATAGCGATCGCCCGCGCGGGCCTCGCGGATCGTCAGTGAGGGGTCGACGTCCTGGCCGGTGATGGCGCGCAGCAGCAGCGAACGCTGCGGGTGCGTGTGCGCCTCCTCCTCGGTGATCCGGCCCTCGTCGATCAGCGACTGGACGAAGGTGTCGTCCTTGGTGATCTGGGTGAACTCGCCGTTGCGCAGCTGGTAGGCGCGCGAGTCGCCGACGTGCACCAGGCCCAGCCGGGAGCCCGCGAACAGGATGGCGGTGAGCGTGGTGCCCATGCCCTCCAGATCGGGGGCGTCGGCGACGTGCCGGGTGATGGCCGCATTGCCCTGGTACATCGCGTCCCGGAGTTCGCCGAGCAGATCATCGCCCGGGTCGTCCTCGTCGAGCGGGGCGAGCGCGGAGATCACCAGCGAGGACGCGACCTCGCCGGCGGCGTGCCCGCCCATGCCGTCGGCCAGCGCGAGCAGGCGCGGGCCGGCGTACACCGCGTCCTGATTGTTCTGCCGGACGAGCCCGCGGTCACTGCGGGCCGAGTAGCGCAGGACCAGGGTCATCGTTCGACTCCGCGTGCACCATCGGCTCGATCCTGCCTGCAGTGACCGGCGCGATCGGCGCGATCGGCGCGATCGGCTGCGTCCTGCGTGCAGGTCTCGCGATCACGGCCCTGCCCGCAGCGTCGGCGACCGGGTTGCGGCCTCACGAGCGCAGCTCGATCACGGTCTTGCCGATACGGACAGGGACCCCCAGGGGGACCCGGGTGGGTCCGGTGACCTTAGCCCGATCCAGGTAGGTGCCATTGGTCGACCCGAGATCTTCGACGTACCACTCCTCGCCCTGCTGCGAGATCCGCGCATGCCGGGTGGAGGCGTAGTCGTCGTCGAGCTTCAGGGTGGAGTCGTCGGCCCGGCCGATCAGGATCGGCCGGGAGTCCAGCGTGATCCGGCTGCCCGCCAGCGGGCCCTGGGTGACCAGGAGTTGGCGGGCCGCCCGGCTACGTCCCGACCGCGCCTTCGCCCGGCCGCCCGGGAGGATCGCCCGCAGCCCGGAGGCCGCGTAGAGGTCCGAGCGCACGACGCGGAGCGCGACCAGCACGAACAACCAGAGCAGGGCCAGGAAGCCTGCCCTGGTCAGCTGCAGTACCAACTCCGGCACTCGCCGTGAACTCCGATCTCAGTGACGGGGAACGGGAATCGATGCTCAGGCCTGCGTCCGGAAGACCAGGCTCGAGTGTCCGACGCGGATCACGTCGCCGTCGGTCAGCTGCCAGCTCTGCACCGGGTTGCCGTTGACCGTGGTGCCGTTGGTCGAACCCAGGTCGTTCAGCGTCGCCTGCTGCCCGTCCCAGCTGATCTCGAGGTGCCGCCGGGACACACCGGTGTCGGGGAGCCGGAAGTTCGAGTCCTGGCCGCGGCCGATGACGTGGGCGCCCTCGGTCAGCTGGTAACTGCGGCCGGAGCCGTCGTCCAGGCTGATCGAGGCGGTCAGCTGGCCCTGGTGGCCGTAGCCGCCCCAGCCCTGCTGGCCGTAGCCCTGCTGCCCGTAGCCCTGCTGGTCGTACCCGGCGTCGTAGCCCTGGTCGTACTGCTGCTGGCCGTAGCTGGCGTCGTAGCCGGGCGCGTAGCCCTGCTGCTGCCCGTAGCCGCCCTGCTGGCCGTAGCCGCCCTCGTACCCGGGGGCGTAACCCTGCTGGTCGTACCCGCCCTGTTGGTAGCCCTGGGCGCCCTGCTGGCCGTAGCCCTGCTGGCCGTAGCCCTGCTGGTCGTAACCCGGCTGCTGGCCGTAGCCCTGGTCATAGCCCGGCTGCTGGCCGTAGCCCTGGTCATAGCCCGGCTGCTGGCCGTGGCCCGGCTGGCCGTAGCCCTGCTGGTCGTAACCCGGCTGCTGGCCGTAGCCCTGGTCGTAGCCCGGCTGCTGGCCGTAGCCCTGCTGGTCGTAACCCGGCTGCTGGCCGTAGCCTTCGCGGCCGCGCGCCTGCTGCTCACCGCGGTCGTGGCCGGCGGGCGGGGCATACGTCTGCTGCCCATATCCGCCGGGGGCGCCCCGGTCGTATCCGTACTGCCCGTTCTCCTCGGGGTGGCCCGGTTGCTGGCTCATGGGTGCTTCTCCTGCGTTGCGTGCTCTGATGGGGTCCCGACGGGAAGCGTCGGGGTCCACGGACGAGCGGGTGCGGAACTGTCCCGTGTGCAGCGCCTCGGAGCGCTCCAGAAAGACTACGACCTCGCCGTAGGTGTCCCATCCCTGGTCGGCGAGTTGTTCGGTGACGTAGCCGGACAGCGAGGCCTCGATCTGTTCCGTGTCACCGGCCATGCGCTCGAGATCGGCGGGGCTGAGCTGCACCGTGTACCGGTTCGGCGCCAGCAGGCGCCCTCCCGCGAGCTGCTCGATGTGGTCTTCGGCTTCCCTGAGCAGTGCTTGCGCGACTTCCTGGGGAACGACGCTGCCTCCGAAGACCCGCGCGAAGGCATCTCCCACCATCCCCTGGAGACGGCGTTCGAATCGCCCTACGCGGCCCAACCGATCTTCCTCCGTTCGCATCGGCGTGTTACCGGCAACCCTGATCGTATCTGTGCTAGCCAGCACGTCGAGTCTGCCCGACACGGACCCCCCTCGCGCGGCCTGTTTTCGGGTCGTGCTAACTTTCCCTCCGTCAGGGCGAGTGGCGGAATGGCAGACGCGCACGGTTCAGGTCCGTGTGTCCGTAAGGACGTGAGGGTTCAACTCCCTCCTCGCCCACCAGTGGGTCTCCCCTCATCAGTCGCGGACCGCGGGCCGGTCCGGATGGTCAGCCAGTACGAGTAGGTCGGCTTCGCCGGCCGGGTCTCGTTCGCGGTCGTACCGCTCGAAGGCCGGCAGCGTCCAGCGTTCCGCCTCGGCCGTGCGCCGGGCCAGCGCGGCCGGGCCCATCCGCAGGTGCACCGAGAGATCCAGCGGCAGCCCGCGGCCAAGCAGCAGCGACCCGCTCAGCAGCACCACGCCGTCGTCGGCGAGCGTCCGGTAGTCGTCCCGGTAGGCCCGGTCGAGTTCGGCGTTCCACAGTCGCGGCAACACCCGGCCCGATCCGTCCGGCGCGGCCGGTGCCAGCACCTCGCGGCACAGCGCGCGCTCGTCGAGCCAGCCGTCGAGGAACATGTCGACGTCGGTGTGCCCGTACTCGAGCCGGACCGACGCCGGGCGCAGGAAGTCCGCGGCCGCCACGACGAGCACGTCGCGCCCCCGGGCGCGCAGTTGCGCCGCCGCCTCGGTGGCGAGTTCCTCCGGCCGCGTCGGCGGCGCACCGTCCAGGGCCATCCGGACGCGTCGTCCCGGCCGATCGACGACCAGATCGGCGATCTTCCCGGCCAGCGCGGCGGGGGTCGTCGGGGTGATCGGTCCGGGGGTGGTCGGCACGGGACCGATCCTGCACGACCGGGCGGCGGGCGGCTGCTCTACTGGCGGTAGTTCTCCACCACGTCCGCCGACCGCTCCCGCGCCTCGTCGGCGTCCAGGCCGGCCCTGCGGCGGGCCTGGCGCTGCCGCAGCAGATCCCACAGCCGGTCCAGTTCGACCCCCAGCCGCTCGAGCCTGGCCACTTCGGCCTCGGACGGCGACTTGCCCACGTGGGCGCGTTCCAGCCGGTGCTCCTCGTCGACGAGCGCGTTGATCCGGTCCCGGAGTTCCTGGTCGTCCATCGCGATCTCCTCAGGTCGGTACGGCTCCGCAACGCCCGATCGGAGCATGCGCGTGCGGTACCCGTACCGAAGACTGTGACGTATGGCACGTGAGGAGGGGGCCGCCGGCAGTTCGATCCTGCGTGCCCTGCGGGTCGTGGAGGCCGTCGCGGCCGCCGGCGACGGGGTCACGGCCAAGGCGATCGCCCGCCGCCTCGGCTGCCCACTGCCCACCATCTACCGGGTGCTCGGCACGCTGGTGGCGGAGGGCTACCTGGTCCGGTTGCAGGACGTCCGCGGCTACGGCCTCGGCTACCGCATCGCCGAGTTGCACCGCAGCCTCGCCGAGCAGGTCGAGCCGTCGCACTCGGTGCGGATGATCCTGCACGAGGTGCACGGCGCGGCCCGGGCGGCGACGTACCTGGCCGTGTTCCGTGACGTCGACGTGGTCATCGCGCACCTCGATCACTGCGCCGATCATGCGGGGCCGGAGGGGATGCGGGTGGGGGAGCCCGCGCCGGCGCACGCGACAGCCGGGGGCAAGGTGCTGCTCGCCGGCCTCGAGACGGGCCGGCTCGGCGAGCTGCTCGCCCACGCCGGGCTGCCGCGGCTCACCGCGCGCACCGTCGCCGACCGCCGGGCGCTGGACCGCGAGCTCATGCGGGTCCGATCGGCGGGCGCCGCGGTGGAGCTGGAGGAGTACCGGCGCGGGGTGGCCGGGATCGCCGTTCCGGTGCGTGGGCCGGGCGGTGAGGTGGCCGGTGCGCTGGGGGTGACGGTGAGCCGCGCCGAGTTCGGGGCGCGGCGCTGGGAACTCGAGCACGAGGTGCGCCAGGGCGCCGGGCGGGTGGCGCGGTCGATCGCCGCGCTCCCCGGGGCGGCGGCGCAGAGCTGAGCCGCCGGGGATGTCCGGCCCTACGCTGCGGGGTGTGGAGCAGACGGTGCGCTACGACCTCGCCGGGCACGTCGCGACGATCACCTACGACCGGCCGGAGAAGCTCAACGCGATCGACGGGGCGATGCGCGAGCAGATCAACGCGGCGTTCAGCCGGTTCCGCGTGGACGACGAGGCGTGGGTGGCGGTCGTGACCGGCAGTGGGCGGGCGTTCTGCGTCGGCGCGGACATGCGCTCGGAGACCGGCAGCGCCGCGGGGGACTTCCCGGGCAGCTTCTGGGAGCGGCCGACGGTGAACTCGTTCGAGAGCGGCTGGGAGATCAACAAGCCGGTGATCGCCGCGGTCAACGGGCACTGCCTCGGTTACGGGCTCACCCTGGTGACCTGGTGCGACTTCGTGATCGCCAGTGAGCGGGCCACGTTCGGCTTCCCCGAGGTCACGGTCGGGATCCCGACGATCGTCGGTGCGATCCGGCTGCCCCAGAAGATCAACTGGCAGTACGCGATGGAGCTGCTGCTCACCGGCGAGCGGATCGACGCTGCCCGGGCCAAGGAGATCGGCCTGGCCGGCTGGGTGGTGCCGCACGACACGTTGCTCGACGAGGCGCGGGCACTCGCCGCCCGGCTCGTGCGCGCCGCACCGCTGGCGGCCCGGGCGACCAAGGAGATGGCCGTGCGGGCGCCCGGGCTCGGCGCGGTGGACGCGATCCGGTTCGGCGAGGCCATGCGCCGGGTCGCCGCCGCGACGGAGGACGCGGCGGAGGGCGCCGCAGCGTTCCGGGAGCGGCGCGAGCCGGTGTGGCGGGGGCGCTGATCCAGGGCGTGCGGTCGGGCCGGAGAGCGCGCGGAAACACCGCGACCCGCCGGCCGGAATGCCGCGACTCGCGGGCGGGAGAACCGCGACTCCCGGGTCAGCGGGCCAGCTCGGCCAGGCGGTCCAGTTCGCGCAGTGCCGCGTCGGTGCCGCGGTCGTCGTCGCTGCCGAGGTCGGGTAGCTCGAACAGCACCCGGTCCACCCCCGCCTCGGCGTACGACGCGAGTGCCTCGGGCTTGCTCGCCGCGCCGTAGAGGGTCACCGGGATGTGCCCGCGCCCGGCGTCGGCCGCGCGCTGCTGCAGCTCGGCGACCCGCTTGGTGAACTCGTCGAGCGCGGACATCGGCACCCGCAGCGGGATCCAGCCGTCGCCGTGGGAAAGCACCCGGTCCAGCACGGTCGGGCCGCCGCCGCCGATGAGCACCGGTGGCACCTGGACCGGCTTGGGCCAGGACCAGATCGGGTCGAAGTCGACGAACCGGCCGTGGAACTCCGGCTCGGGCTCGGTCCAGATCGTCTTCATCGCGGCGACCTGCTCGAGCATCCGCGCGGTCCGGGTCGTGGGGTCGACGCCGTGGTTGGCCATCTCCTCGCGGTTCCAGCCCGGTCCGATGCCGAACTCGAAGCGCCCGCCCGAGATCTGGTCGACGCTCGCGACCTGCTTGGCCAGCACGATGGGGTCGTGCTGGTTGACCAGCGACACCGCGGTGCCCAGGGAGATCCGCTCGGTCACCGCGGCCATCGCGCCCAGCGCCACGAACGGGTCGAAGGTGTGCGCGTACTGCCGCGGTAGCTCGCTGCCGCCGGGCCACGGCGATTCGCGACTGGTGGGGATGTGCGTGTGCTCGGTGAGGAACAGCGAGCCGAAGCCACGCTCCTCGACGGCCCTCGCGAGCACGAGCGGCTCGATCCCGTAGTCGGTCAGGAAGGTGACGACGCCGTAGTCCACGAGGGAAGCCTGCCAGCCACCGGAAACGACGGCAGCGCGACACGCCTGACCGGGCTAGGTTGCCGCATATGCATGGGCGCACCGAACCGCCGTTCCGGGCCGACCACGTCGGCAGCCTGCTCCGCCCGCCCGAGCTGCTGAAGGCGCGGGAGGAGTTCGCCGCCGGCACGCTGGACGCCGCCGGCCTGCGGGCCGTCGAGGACGAGGCGATCCGGGGCGTGGTCAGGGTCCAGGAGGAGATCGGCCTCCGGTCGGCGACGGACGGCGAGTTCCGCCGCACGTCCTGGCACATGGACTTCATCTACCAGCTCGGCGGGATCAGCAAGACCGACGAGCAGATCCACGTGAAGATGCACAACGCGCAGGGCGACAGCGAGTTCACCTCGGCCGGCCTGGCCGTGCACGAGAGGGTGCGGCTGGAGAAGCCGATCTTCGCCGATGACTTCCGGTTCCTCGCCGAGCAGACCACCACCGCGCTGCCCAAGCTGACGATCCCGTCGCCGAGCATGGTCCACTACCGCGGCGGGACGGCGGCGATCGACCGCAGCGTGTACCCCGACGTCGAAGAGTTCTGGGCGGACCTGTCGGCCGCCTATGCCGACGAGGTACGTGCGCTCGGGGAGCTGGGCTGCCGCTACCTGCAGCTCGACGACACCAGCCTGGCCTATCTCAACGATCCGGCCCGGCGCGCCGAGATGGCGGCCAAGGGGGAGGACGCCGACCACCAGCACCTGCGCTACATCAAGCAGATCAACGCCGCGCTGGCCGACCGCCCGGAGGGCATGCGGGTGACCACGCACATGTGCCGGGGCAACTTCCGTTCGTCCTGGGCCGCCGAGGGCGGCTACGACTTCGTGGCCGAGGCGCTGTTCGGCGAGCTCGACGTCGACGGCTTCTTCTGCGAGTTCGACGACGAGCGCTCCGGAGGGTTCGCCCCGCTGCGGTTCGTCCCGCCGGGCAAGCAGGTCGTGCTCGGCCTGGTGACGACCAAGAGCGGTGCGCTCGAGGACCCCGACGTGCTCAAGCGGCGCATCGAGGAGGCGTCGAAGTACATCCCGCTCGATCAGCTGTGCCTGTCCCCGCAGTGCGGGTTCTCCTCCACTGTGGAGGGCAACGCGCTCAGCTTTGACGAGCAGGTGGCAAAGCTGCGGCTCATCGTGCAGGTCGCCGAGGACGTCTGGGGCTGAATCCACGCGCGGTCGTCTGTCCACCCCGGATTCGACCGGCCGCGGGGGCTGCCGGATGCCGGGCCGCGCAGCTAGCCTGCGCCGATGGACGAGGGCCCACACGGCTGGGGCAGGCCGCTGTACGAGCGGGTGCTCGCCGAGGTGAAACCCGGCGCGCGCCTGCTCGACCTGGGGTGCGGGACGGGCACCTTCGCCCGGCTGGCCGCTGATCGCGGTGTGCAGGTGGCCGGCCTCGACACCGACCGGTACGCCGTCGCGGCCGCCGCCGAGCGGGTGCCGGAGGGGGAGTTCCGGGTCGGGGACGCACACGACCTGGCCTGGCCGGACGCCGTGTTCGACGTCGTGGCGGCCGTCCAGCTGCTCGCCCACGTGACGAACCCGCTGAAGGTGCTGCGGGAGGCTGCGCGGGTGGCGGGCCCCGGCGGCACCGTCGTCGCCACGGTGTGGGGCCGCGAGCACGAGTGCGACGTCCGGGTCTTCGGCGAGGCCCTGGCCGGGTTCCTGCCACCCCGTTCGGCCCGGCGCGCCCCGGCCGGCGGGCCGCCGCTGACCGAACCCGACCGGTTGCGCAAGATGGCCGGCCTCGCCGGCCTGGAGGTGACGGCCGTCGATGAGGTGACCTGCGCGTTCCGCTACGCCGACGAGGATGCGCTGCTCGATCCGCTGCTCGCCTCCGACATCGGCCGGGCCGCGGCGCACCGAGCCGGCCCGTCCGCCGTCCGGGGGGCGGTCCTCCAGGCCCTGGCCCCCTACCGCGAGCCCACCGGCGCCTACCGCCTGGACAACCTCTTGCGGGTCCTGACCTCCCGCGTCCCCCCGCCCCCGTGACAAACGGGGGCGGGGCGGAGCGGGGTGGGCGCGCCCGGGTGAAGT
>NZ_JAAXLA010000059.1 GCF_012911935.1 Pseudonocardia acidicola
ACCCGCCCGCCGCCTCGCCGACCCGCTGGCCTGGACCGACTGGCGACGACGCCACCAACATCGAGCTCGCAGCAGCCACTACAAACGACGACCCGAGACATGATCACGATCTACGACTGGAGTACTAGGGCCGGAAACTGAGACACCCGTCAGTTTCGAACGAGGCAAGCGCCGATCCGGCCACGTAGTGGTCGCGGATGGGCGGGATCGCGTCGACCAGCGGGATCAGCTGGGCGACGTCGCCTTCGTCTCGAGTGGGATCATTCATGGTGCGGAACGGAGTGAACCAGGGTGGCCACATCCCGCTCGTGGTGGCTCGCGCGCAACTGCTGCTGAAGGTAGTGGTCCTGCGGGCACCGCCCTCTTCTACTCCGCAGGTTCGGGGTTGGAGCCTCCCGGGGCCACGTTTGGCCTGCATGAACGTTGTGCGGGGCAAGGTGGTTGGCGACTCTGACCGCACTGACAACAGCAGTTCGCGCCATAAGCGGCGTCACCGCCCGTCCGGATCGAGCTCTTGTGCGTGACGCCGGAGGCGGGCCACATCCCGCCGCGGGGCCGACCCAGGGACGCGGGCGAGAGCACCGCAGTGACGCTCACAGATCTTTCGCTCGACGCCGACGTTTTCGACCCGTTCCATGGTGAGCAGCGGTGCTGCCGCGACCGTTGTGGTCCAGGTTTGCCAGCTGATCATCGTTATCGGCCACTCGCTGGATGACAACCGGTCCGACCCTCCAGGCGGAGCCACCCGTCCAGTGCCGCGGAACCCTCTCGTCAGTTTTCCGCTGCTTCTGCCCTCGACTACGAGCCGAATGGGCCGATCCGACGGTACAGAGCGAACATCACTACCACGACGAGGGCAGTCAGCGCATACGTGGCCAGCCGCGGATCGATGGTGATCGTCCAGTCCCCGCGCCTGCGGCCGATGAACCCGATCGACGGTGGGCCCAGGCCGTCCGTGACGCGGAAACGGTGGTCGAAGTCCGCGGCGTCGACCACACCGTCCAGTAGCTCCGCCGGCGAACCGCTGGCCACGATCCGCCGGTTGGCGAGAACCGCGAGCCGGTCTCCCAGAGCCCGGGCCACTTGATGTCGTGGGTGGTCATCAGCATCGTCGCACCTGTGCGCTGCTGTGCATTGCGGATTCCCTGAACCGTACGGGCGGCGGTGGTCGCGTCCATGCAGAGGTCGACGTCGTCCAACACCACGAGCGGTCGATCGGGGACCAACGCGCGGCCGAGCGCGATCCGACGTCGCGTGTGTGCGGGGAGTAGCTCCTCCGGCATCCGGTCAGCGAACCCGTCGAGCAGGGCGTGCAGCCACTGGGTTGTGCAGGTGTGGACCGCGTCGTCGTCGCACAGGCGCAGCGGGGACGCGATGTTCTCGTACACCGTCAACGAGCCGAAGACCGATGCATCGAACAGGGTCGTGCCACCCAGCATCACACCCATCTGCGCGCGCAGGGCACGCAGCATTCTCCCATCGGTGTCCCACACCGACCGGCCGCCGATGTGGATCCGGCCGGAGCAACCCGACCAGCTGGCGCACCAGGGTCCTCTTCCCGGCACCCGACGCTCCCATGAGGACGGTCACCTGGCCCGGGGCAGCTCCATCCACAGTCGGTGCAGCACGAGCTCACCGCCCAGCGTCGTCGTGACGTCCGAACCGGACCTGCGGGCCGCGCTCGATCGGGGCTCTGCCGACAGGTGGTCCGCCGCAAGCCTCGCGTGGTCCGTGTCGTCCGTCACGGCGTTCTCCATCCCGGGGGCCTCGGGCGAGAGGAACCTGCCATGTGTGGCGGATCGAGCGGTCGACGGTCCACGACTTCGCGAATGCTGCCCCACATCGGGGGCCGCATCCGTCGATCATCAGAAGGTGACATGGGGTCCGGAAGGCATGCTGTGGCGGCGGAACGGACCCGTAATGCCCTGACCCGGTGAAACAAGGCGAGACGACCAGTACCGGCGCATGACAAGCAGTAACTTCTGCTGACTTTTCGCCGCCTCTCTCGAAAGGACCGAGCATGTCCGCCTACACCACCGTCGTCGTCGGAACAGACGGCTCCCCGACTTCCTTCGCCGCCGTCGAGCGTGCGGCCTCCGTCGCCCGGGACAGCGACGCCGAGCTGGTGATCGTCACCGCGTTCACGCCCAGTTCCCGTGAGGACACCGCTGCCGCCGAGCTCGAACTGAAGGAGGACGCCTACCAGGTTCGCGGGTTCAACCCGGCCGACGAGACGCTGCGCCGAGCAGTCGACAAGGCGTCCGGCGTTGGCGCGAGCAGGATCCGAACCAAGGCAGTCGACGGCTCGCCGGTCGATGTCCTCCGCGCGGCCGTCGCCGAACATGCGGCCGACCTGCTCGTCGTCGGCAACCGCGGGTTGAACACCTTGAGCGGTCGCCTGCTGGGGTCCGTTCCCGCGGACGTCGCACGCCGCGCGGATGTGGACGTTCTCATCGTGCACACCACCTGAGACCGGGTCCAGGGGCGACGGGTGTCGCGGTGCCGTCAGCGGCGGCGTGAACCCGATGCGACGACTCCGAGTGCCGTCGCCCGTCGCCCCGGCGGGTTGCGAACATCGCGATCCCGACGAGGCACCTTGGCCCTGAGCGTCGTGACTCTGCTGGTCTGCGCGGACCCGAGAACGGCCCGCAGGGGCCATCAGGGGCCCGCGCTGGCCGTCCTTGTCACGGCGTGCGTCCGACAGACTCCGTGCCGTCTGTAGCGCCCATCACACCGCGGTGACAGGAGAGCACACCATGACGGCCGTCGTGTCCGAAGCCATCGACGAGGTGCGCGGCGTACTCGACCGCGCCGGCGACAGCATCGTGGTCGGTGGCCGGCCTGGCCCTGCCGCCGGTGGCGATCTTATCGAGACCTTCGACCCGGCGACGGGCGATGCCATCGCATCGATCGCAGCGGGCACCGCCGAGGACGTCGACAGAGCCGTTGCCGCCGCAACCCGCGCGCTCGGGCCATGGCAGGAACTCAGCCCGGCCGCACGTGGCCGTTTTCTGTATGACATCGCGTCGCTCATCGAGGAGAACGCCCAGGAGCTCGCGACGCTCGAGACCCTTGACAACGGCAAGCCGCTCACGGAGTCGATGTATCTCGACGTGAGCATCGCTGCAGAGGTCTTCCGCTACTACGCGGGTTGGTGCACGAAGCTCAGCGGGCAGACGGTGCCGATCTCCCCGCCGGTCGGGAACTTCTTCACCTACACCCTCCGTGAGCCGCTAGGCGTCGTCGGCCTCATCGTTCCGTGGAACTTCCCGCTGCTCATCGCTTCCTGGAAGCTTGCTCCGGCGCTCGCTGCAGGTAACTCCGTGGTGCTGAAGCCCTCGGAGATGACATCGCTGACCGCGCTGCGGCTCGCGGAGCTCGCGAACGAGGCGGGCCTGCCGGCGGGGGTGGTCAACTTGGTAACTGGATTCGGGCAGACCGCAGGGCAGGCGCTGATCGAGCACCCCGGCGTTGCCAAGATTTCGTTCACCGGTTCGACCGCAACCGGGCAGAAGATCGTCGCGGCGAGCGCGCCGAGCCTGAAGAAGCTGACCCTCGAGCTCGGCGGCAAGTCCGCCAATATCGTGTTCCCGGACGCCGACCTGGCCGGTGCTGCCCAAGGCGCACTGGCCGCGATCTTCCTCAACCAAGGGCAGGTCTGTTGCGCCGGGTCGCGCCTGTTCGTGCACCGCAGTGTGCATGACGAGTTCGTCGGTGAGCTCGCGTCGGCCGCGGGGGCGATCCAGCTCGGCCACGGACTGGTCGATGGCACCGAGATGGGTCCGCTGATCTCCGGCGCGCAACGCGAGCGGGTCGAGGGCTACCTCGCCTCGGGCACCGACGAGGGCGCCACACTGGTATGTGGTGGCGTTCGGCCCAACGGAGAGCTGACGCCGGGCAACTTCCTCACCCCTGCAGTGTTCACCGACGTCCGCGACGACATGCGGATCGCGAGGGAGGAGATTTTCGGCCCGGTACTCACGGTGTTGGCCTTCGACGACGAGGACGAGGTCGTCCGGCGCGCCAACGATAGTGAGTTCGGCCTGGCAGCCGGGCTGTGGACCTCCGATGTCAAACGTTCCCACCGAGTGGCGCACCGGTTGCAGGCCGGCACCGTCTGGGTCAACCAGTACAACATGCTCGACCCGGCCGCGCCGTTCGGCGGCTACAAGGCCTCGGGCTACGGACGCGATCTCGGCGAGGAGTCGCTGATCGGCTTCACCCAGACCAAGTCGGTGTGGGTCGGGCTCGACTGACCCCGGCGACGACGGATCACCACCTCATTACACAAGGAGAGTGCACATGGGCGTCTTCAAGGACGAGGACGAGGTCTACACCTATCTCGGCGGGATCTTCGAGGTGGCCACCAAGAAGGAGGGCCTTGCCGACAAGCTGGCCGCGTCAGGCGTCATCCTGAGGATCCACTACACCGACCCGGATTCGACAATTACGGTCGATATGCCGAACAAGACGGTGGAAACCGGATCCGGAAGCGCTGCGGAGCCCAACGTCGAGCTCTTCATGACCGCGGACACCGGAAACAAGTTCTGGCTAGGAAAGGTGAACCTCTCCGTTGCGATGGCGCGTGGGACGGTCCGCGCGAAGGGTCCGGTCCCGAAGCTTCTGAAGTTGATTCCGGCCGCCAAGGAGCTCTTTCCTGAGTACGAGAAGATGCTGACGGAGAACGGTCGCGACGATTTGGTCAACGCCTGATCCGGTACCGACCGGGTCCCGGTCGAACCGGATTCGGAGCGACGAGGTCATGGCGAAGAACCGCCGTCACCGAGTAGCGGCGGGGTTCTTGGAGAAGGCGCTGTGCAGGCGGTACGCCGCCTTGGAGCCCGTAACCAGGGGAATCGCCTGCGGTGACTGCTCTGGGCCGTTGACATCGAGGCGCTCCGGCACGTCGCGTTGATGTGCCGGAGCGTCGCGGTGTATCTGGGCCGGGTCAGGCCCCGGCCGCTGTTGCGTCGCGGCGGCGGCCGGCGAAGATGCCGGCGATCGCGCCCACGGCCACGGCGGCTACCGCGGTCGTGAGGATCTGTGGCACTCCGACTCCGGTGTGGCCGGTCGGAAGCCAGAGCACGAGCGGCAGTACAAGCAGATAGCTGCCCAGTGCCGCGCAGGCCCCGTGCAGGTGTGTCGCTCGTGCAGTTCCGACCCGACTCCCGGCGATCGCGAAGGCGACGATCGCGACGAGGCTGAGCCAGTATCCGCCGATGACCGGCAGGTAAGCCGCAGCCATCGGGGCGACGAGGCCGCCCAGCAAGAGAATGGTGAATCCGGTCGAGGCTGCGCGGACGGCTGTAGGGCCGTCGATCGACCCGGGGGTCGGCGGGCCGCCTCGGGCTCGTTCCCGACCTGTGGTGTTCACGGTGGCCGACGTTACCGTGCGCCATTCGTGTCGATGTGACCGCCCGCACTAGCAGGTTGAATCCAACCGATGGGTTCGGAGGTGGCGTATGGAGCAGCAACGTCCTGCACGGATCAGCAGAGCCGAACTCACCCGGATGCTGCTCTCGCTCTCCGAGGTGGACGACGTGCTCGAGCTGGTGGCTCGGACAGTCTGCGAGACCACGGGATTCGTGCGCTCCATGATCATGGATCTGGATGGGCCGAGCGGCCGTGTCCGTGGCCGGGCCGGGCACGGTGTCCCGACCGGCAGCGTCGCAGGAGCAGGCGGGATGGTGGACAACTTCCCGGTGTTCGGCGTGCTGGCCCGATCCGGGGAGACCTTGATCACCCGCCTGGACGAGATGGCGGCCCTGATGCCGGCGCGCTGCATGGAGCTGTTCCAGGTCCGGGGCCCGGTTGTCGCCCAGCCGATGCGCAGTGACCGCCTCGGCCTGCTCGGCATCGTGTTCTGCGACGGTGGCAATGCGCCCGAGTTCGGGCCGTCGGCTGCGGACATCCAGACCCTGCGGGAAATGTCGGAGGTCGCCGCTCTCGCGTTCCAGCACGCGCTCCTGCTGCACCGCTCGGTCGTCCTGCAGTCGCTGCGCGAGCGTTCCCGGATCGCCGCTGATCTGCACGACGGGGTGACCCAGCAGCTCTACGCAGCCTGTCTCGACGTCGACGAGCTGCGGAGCAGTGCCGGCCTCGCGCCGGACGATGCGCTCGTGCTCGACCGGCTGGCCCTCCGTCTCGACACGGCATCTCAGCAGCTGCGGTCTGCCCTGGCGCAGATCGTCGGCGGAGAGGTGCCGGACACTATGCGGGGGGATGGCTCAACCGGCCGTGTGATCGATCGTGTCCGTGCGCTCGTCGACGACCTGTGCGGCTCGGGAGGGCCGACGGCCGATATCGAGATCAAGGGCGACGGGCCCGAACCGGATCCGGCTCGGGCCGACGTGATGGTCCGAGCCGTGCGCGAGGGATTGGCCAACGTGGCCAAGCACGCCAGCGCCACCCAGGTCGAGGTACAGATCCGGCGGGGTAGCTCATGGTGGACCGTCGAGGTGAGTGACGACGGAGTCGGGTCCGCCGGAGAGGTGCGTCGTGCCATCACCGCCGGCGGTTCCGCTTTCGGTCTACGGAGTTTGGATGAGAATGTGGCGCGCCTTGGTGGGCGGCTCTGGATCTCCGATGCACCGCGCCTGCTCGGGGTGCGATTGGGCGTAGCCGTTCCGGTCGCGACCGACGGCTGACCCCCCAGTTGGGGGGTTTCAGTTTCCCCCATTCGAGAACCGTATCTTTCCCGCTATTGGCCCGTTGGCTAGTAATGGCGGTCCGTAAATCTCCGCGCCGCATGACCCGCCGGTAGTTCGACCACACGTCGTCTCCGGCTTGCCGGGAACCGGAGCACCCACGGTCCCGCGTTCGCTGGCCCGGAAGTCGACTCGAAGTGGAGGAGAGGTCGTGAGTTCGCCGTCGACGACCGCCGTTCCCATTCCGGAACGGGAGGCTAGGACGATCCCGCACGCGGGCAGGTTGCTGCGAGGTCTGGAGAGCCCGCTGGCGCAGGCCGGCGAGATGATGCAACTGATGCTCAAGGTCCTGTGGATGGCACTGCGCCGTCCGTGGGGCTATTGGGGCGAGGTCCGCGACCAGATGTTCGACATCCTGAAGCTTTGCTGGATCCCGATGGCGGTGTCCTGTACAGCGTTCGGGCTGGGCGCCCCGGGTCTGCAGGGGGGCAACCTGTTCAACCTCTTCGGGATCCCGGAGCGGCTCGGCTCCTTCTTCATCATGGCGAGCATCCGGGAGTTCGCCCCGTGGGTGAACGCCATGGTCGTCGCCGGTGTGGTCGGGACCGCCATCACTGCGGACCTCGGTGCGCGGCGGATCCGCGAAGAGATCGACGCGATGGAGGTCCTCGGCGTCGACCCGATCCGCACCCTGGTGCTGCCCCGCGTCATCGCCCTGTTCATCATGACCGGGCTGCTCGACCTGATCGCCGCCCTCTTCGGCATCCTCGGCGGCTATATCGCCGCGGTGCCGATCCTCGGTGCGAACCCGGCGGCGTTCGCCAACAGCCTCTTCGCGAACCTGTCGACCACCGACGTATGGGGCAGCGTCGTCAAGACGGCGCTGTTCGGCCTGATCATCGGCGTCGTCTGCTGCTACAAGGGCATGCGCGCATCGGGTGGTCCGATCGGTGTCGGTCGCGCCGTAAACCAGGCGGTCGTGATCGCGTTTGCCGCGATCTGGATCTTCAACATGGTCTTCACCACGATCTTGCTCGGCCTCAACCCCGACATTCAGGTCTACCGGTGAGGAGCGACCGTTGACCAGCACACTGGACCGTCCAGCCTCCAGCCCCGAGCCGCCGAGCCGGCCGTCGCCCCCGACGGTCCACGTCGGGCTCGGCGGGTCGAAGCTCAAGCAGGCCTTCGTCACCGGTGGCGAGATCGCCAAGTTCTCCGGCTCGATCATCCGGAATCTCTCGGACGTGCGGCACTACGCCACCGAGATCTTCCACCAGACCGGGATCCTGATCCTGTCGAGCGGCCTGATCATCTGGGTCATGCAGTTCGTGATCGGGTACGAGTGCGGACTCGAGGCGAACTACACCCTCAAGCAGATCGGTGCCCCGCTCTACTCGGGCATCTTCACCGCCTGGTGCGCGATCCGTGAGATGGCCCCCTACATGTGGGGCTACATCTTCGCGGCCAAGGTGGGATGTGGTCTGGTCGCCGAGCTCGGCTCGATGCGGATCGCCGACGAGATCGACGCCATGGAGGTCATGGGCGTCCGCTCCCGCAGCTATCTGGTGGGGACCAGGATCCTCGCCGCCTGGCTGGCGATGCCCTTCCTCTACACCGTCGGCCTCGGAATCATGTACATCGCCGAGTACCTGACCGTCGTCGTCCAGCTCGGCGGCGTCTCGTCGGGTGGCTACTCGTTCATCTTCTGGCTCTACCAGAACCCCCTCGACTTCCTGTACTCGATGGCGAAGGTCATGAGTATGGGAACGGTGATCATCTTCGTCGGCTGCTACTACGGGTACAACGCCAGCGGTGGCCCGGTCGGAGTCGGACGAAATACCGCGAAATCGATGATGCTCAACATGGTCCTGATCCATGTCGTGGGCGTCCTCGGTACCCAGCTGTTCTGGGGTCTGGCGCCCAACGCGCCGATCGCCAACTAGCCGACGCCTGCGAGCAACGCAGCTCCCCAACCGGAGGTACTCGATGTTCCCGCGACCCGAGCCGGTCGGCGCTCCTCCGCCAACCGGCAGGCACGGACTACGTGGCGGCGGTGTGGTGCAAGCGCCCGTAGCGAGTTCCATGGTGGTCCGCGACGTCCACAAGGCGTTCGGGTCGTTCCGCGTCCTGCAGGGGCTCAACCTTCAGTTCCAGCACAACGCGATCACGACGATCCTCGGCCCCTCCGGTACGGGTAAGAGCGTCCTCATCAAGCATCTGGTCGGGCTCCTGGAGCCCGACCAGGGTGAGGTCCTCATCTTTGGCCAGGACATCTGGCGCATCTCGGAACGGGAGCGCTACGAGATCCGCAAGCGCTTCGGTGTCCTCTTTCAGGACGGCGCCCTGTTCGGCTCGATGAACATCTACGACAACACGGCGTTCCCGCTGCGCAAGCACACGGACAAGAGCGAGGACGAGATCCGTGAGATCGTGCTGGCCCGGCTCACCGAGGTCGGCCTCGACAAGGCCTTGACCAAGTTCCCGAACGAGGTCTCCGGCGGTATGCGCAAGCGTGCCGGCTTCGCGCGCGCGCTCGTGATGAACCCCGACATCGTGCTCTTCGACGAGCCCGATTCGGGCCTGGACCCGGTCCGCACGAGCCTGCTGAACGACCTCATCCTCGACGTGCACCGCGAGCACGGAGGGACCTACATGCTGGTCACCCACGACATCAGGACCGCCCGCAAGGTCAGCGACTACGTCGGCCTGATCTGGAAGGGCAAGGTGGTGCACTACGGCGAGTGTGAGGAGGCCTTCAGCTCCGAGGACCCGTTCGTGCGCCAGTTCCTGGCCGGCGACTCCGCCGGGCCGTTGGGGATGGACTGAGCGATGCGCCGGATCCTTCTCGCCGCCACGGCGGTCCTCCTCGTGCTCAGCACGTCTGCCGCCGGGCTGATGGTGTTCAACGGTCCGTATCGCGTCAGCGTGATCCTCGACAATGCGACCAACCTGGTCGAAGGAAGCCTCGTCAAGGTGAACGGCTTCGACGCCGGCACTGTTGAGTCCATCGACGTCGTCGACGGCAAGGCCAAGCTGACGCTGGACCTGAACAGCGACTACGCGCCGCTGCACGACGGAGCGCAGGCGACGATCGTCTGGAAGGCACTGCTGGGTGAGCGCCTGGTCGACCTGCGCGACGGCCCGACGCAGAACGCGACCATCCCCAGCGGTGGGATGCTCACCGGGAAGCAACAGTCCCCGGTCGAGCTCGACACCGTTCTCGCCGCCCTCGATCCGGCCACTCGGGAGAAGCTCAACTCGCTCACCCGGAATCTGAACAAGACCCTCTCCGGCAGTGAGCCGGACCTCAACGCGACCCTCAAGACCGCCGGCCCGGCGATCGGTGCGCTCGGCGACGTGCTGCGCGGTCTCGGTACCGACGGCGACGCCGTCAAGCAGTTGGTGACCCAGCTCAATGACACCATGGCGATCCTCGCCCGGCGTGACGGGGACGTCGCGAAGGTCGTGGACCAGCTGGGCGGCGCCGTGGATCAGGTGGTCGGCCAGCAGCAGGCCCTCGGCGACACCATCCACGAGCTACCAGGCACGCTGCAGCAGGCCAAGACCACGCTCGGCAACGTCCCGGCCGCGGTCGACGACGCCGTCCCGCTGCTCGACGCGTTGCGTCCAGCCACCGAAAAACTCCCGTCGGTCGCCCGGAACCTGCAGCCCCTGCTCGCTGATCTCCGGCCGGCGATCGGCGACCTCCGCCCGACCCTCGAGTCGGCATCGGAGCTCCTGAAGTACACCCCCGGGCTGCTCGACAGCGGCGCCACCACGATGCCCGAGATCAACCGGACCATGGGCGGACTCGGTCCCGCCCTGGACTATCTGCGGCCTTACACCCCGGAGCTCGCCGGCTTCCTCACCAACTGGAACTCGGCGAACGCCAACTACGACCGGAATGGTCATTACGCACGCATCTACGTGACCGCCGGTGCGGAGAACGGCAACGTCAACCCCGGTGTCCTGCCTCCGGGCACGACCAAGAACCTCAGCCCGCTCCCCGGTGAACTGGTCGGCCAGCCCTGGACGGACGCATTCGGAGAAGGACTGCGATGAGAGTGCCCGTAGGACGCGCCCTGGCCGTGGCGACCGTGGCGGCCATCGGCGCCACCGGCGCCATGAGCGGTCTCGCCGCCGAGAACCCTGCCGCGAACGGGATGACGATCGTGGCCCAGTTCGCGGACGCGAGCCCGATCCTCGTCGGTAACGAGGTCAAGGTCGACGGCGTCGCCGTCGGCGAGGTGGCCGACGCCCACGTGACGAACGGTCACGCCGACGTCCTGCTGAAACTCGATCCCGCCGCGCTGCCCGTGTACAGCGATGCGACCGCACGCATCCGGCCGGTCAGCCTCCTCGGTGAGCGGTACATCGATCTCAAGCGTGGAACCCCCACAGCTCCCCGGCTGCACAGCGGCGGAACGCTGCCGATGTCGCAGACCTCGGCGAACGTGGACCTCGACGAGATCCTCAACACGATCGACGAGCCGACCGGCGAATCGCTGGCCTTCCTGGTCACGACGCTGGGGGAGGGGTTGCGGGACAACGGTGGCAATGTCGACGCCGCCCTGCGTGCCCTCGCTCCCGCGCTCAGGGACACGCAGTCGCTGACCTCGGTACTGAAGGACCAGAACGCGCTGCTCGGCAACCTCGTGGACAACGTCCAGCCCGTCGCCAGTGCGCTCGCCGCGGACGACGGGAAGTCCCTGGACTCGCTGGTGGACTCAGCCGACCGGCTGCTCGCGGCGAGCACCGCCCAACAGCAGCAGTTCGATCAGACGCTCGCCCAGCTTCCCGGCACTCTTCGTTCGGCGCGGTCCGCGCTGGGGGAGCTGGCCGGCACGGCCGAGCAGGCGACCCCGACGTTGCGGGCCGTGCGGCCGGTCACCGAGAACCTGTCGGCCATCTCCGACGAGCTGTCGACCTTCGCGGACTCGCTCGACCCGGCGTTGGCCAATTCGCAGCCGGTGCTCGAGAAGGCGCAGAAGTTGCTCGACGAGGCCCAGCCTGTGGCGGCTGATCTTCGTGCCGGCTCACCCGACCTGCGGGCAGCCGCCGGCTCGGCTCGTCCGCTGGTGGATGACCTGACCGGCAACCTGAACAACGTTTTCGACTTCATCCGGTACTGGGCGCTCACGACCAACGGGCACGACGGCCTTTCGCACTACTTCCGGGTCAACATGATCGTCAATCCCGACAGCCTCACTGGGCTGCTACCTGGCGCCGCGCCGGTCCCGCAGCTGTTACCGAGTCCGCCGCCGATCGGTGGCCAGCAGCCCGGGAGCAACGCGTCGGCCCCCGTCGGAACGCTACTGCAGGCGCCGACAACCGCGCCCCAACCCGGTGGCCCGGACGCCACCGGACTGACTCCCGAACAGGAGCACGGCATGGTCGGATTCCTCCTCGGAGGTAAATCGTGAGGACGTTGCGCAAAGCGCTCGGCTCACGGCGCGTCTCCGCGCTGGTCGGACTCGTCGTGCTCGTTGTCTTCACCGGATCGGTCGTCTTCGCCTTCCGGGCGCAGTACGGACTTCCCGGTGCGACGGTGACGATGGCCAAGGCGGCGTTCGACGAGGTGGGCTCCCTCCGCGTCGGTGACGACGTGCGGATCGCGAGCGCGCGGGTCGGCTCCGTCGATTCCATTCAGTATGTGAACGGGCGCGCGGTCGTGACCATGAAGCTCGACGGCGTCCGTCCGGTGTACCGCAATTCGAGCGCGATGGCGGCATCGGTCGGTGCGCGGTCCGCCCTCGGGCAGAAGTTCGTCGATCTCGACCCGGGCAGCAAGGAGGCCGGCGTGCTGGGCCCCGACGACGTCATCCCGCAGCGAGCTACACGCGGCGCCCAGGAGGTCACCGACCTGTTCAACGTGTTCGATGCGCCTACACGCAGCGCGCTGGGTTCCACCCTGCGCGAGGTCGGCGGCGGACTCGCCGGGCACTCGCAGGATCTGCGCGACGCGTTCGCGGCCGCACCGCACGTGCTGCCCGACCTCGGTACGGTGTCACGCTCCCTTACCGCGGATGGCGGTGACGACCTCGTCGGCCTCCTCAAGTCGGCCGACACCCTCTCCGCCCGTTTCGCCGGCCAGGAACAACAGATCTCCTCGTTGGTGACCAATCTGAGCGCCACCCTCGACGGTGTCGCCGTCGATGGAGCGAAGCCGTTCGAGCAGACCCTGCAGAAGGCCCCCGACACGCTGGCTGAGGCGAAGGCAGCACTGGACGCGCTGAGCCCGACGCTGGCCGACACCCGTACCGCCGTGACCGATCTGCGGCCCGGTGCGGAGGCGCTGGGACAAGCGACTCCCGACGTTCGTGGGTTCCTACGCGAAGCCGTTCCCCCGCTCGACAAGGTGCCGGGCGTCGCCGACAAGGCCGAGCCTGCAGTGGACCAGTTGACCGGACTGATGGCCGACGCGCGGCCGCTCACCCCGCGGCTGACGCAGACCCTGCGGGATGCCGCGCCGCTCCTGGCCTCGGTCGCCCCCTACTCCCCGGAGATCTCGCACTTCTTCACGAACGTGACGAGCGCCCTGAACAACGGGGACGCCGCCGGCCACTGGCTTCGAATCTTCCCGATCTTCTCGTCCGAGACGCTCAGCGGCACCGTGCCGGTTCCGGACCCGACGGTGGCGCGTGACGCCGACCCGGCGCCCGGTCAACTGGAGCAGGACCGCAAGCCCAACCCGCTCCTGGGAGGTCGACGGTGAGCGCCACCAACACGCCGACGAACCGACGACGGGGGCTGACGCCACTGCGTCTCGGACTCCTCGTGACCGTCGTGGCGCTGCTGTTCGGGGCAGCGCTGTTCATGAAGAACCAGATCCTGACGATCCTCACCCCGGGCGACACGATCGTCGCCAACTTCGCTCAGCAGTACCGGCTGAAGGAGTACACGACCCGGGTGAAGGTGTCCGGCGTGCCCGTCGGGACTGTGACCGGCGTCGACCGGGCGGACGACGGGTCGGCGACGGTCACGATGAAGCTCGACCCGGGCACCGTGAAGAAGCTCGGGGCGGCCCCGTCGGCGGTCATCCGGCCGACCACCCTCCTCGGCGGCAACTACTACGTCGACCTGGTGCCGGGTGGTGATCGGTCCATGATGGACGGAACGATCCCGCGTGAGCGGACCTCGGTCCCGGTCGAGTTGGACAAGGTCGCGGCCGCGCTGCAGCCGGACGCGCTCAAGGGACTGCAGGACAGCACGGGCAACCTGGATGGTGCCCTCGCCAATGGCGGGACCACGGCGTTGAAGGACCTTGCCAAGACCGCGCCGGGGACCCTGGGGCCCGCGGCCGGTGTTCTCCGGGCGTCCCAGGGCACCCATCCCGAGACGGACCTGACCAAGCTTGTCCAGGGCCTGGAGTCGGCGTCGCGTGCGTTGTCCCAGAACAACGGGCAGCTCGACTCGGTCGTCACCGGCCTGGACTCACTGTCCGGTGTCCTCGACCGCCGCAGTAGCGACATCGCGACCGCTCTCGGCGACCTGCCCGACACACTGCGGGCGACCAACGTCGGTCTTCAGCGGTTGGACGGCACGCTGGGCCAGTTGCGGGACACCGCAGGCCCGGCGACCCCGGTCGTGAAGGAGCTCGACGGGCTCCTCGGCCGAGCGGACCCGGTGCTCGCCAAGGCTCGGCCGGTGGTCAGCGACCTCCGCGGCGTGCTGACCGATGCCCGCCCGCTGGTCAATGACCTGGTCCCGACGAGCCAGGATCTGACGACGTTGCTGAACAACCTGCACGGCCCGGTCCTGGACCGGGTCAACGGTCCGATCCTCGACACCGTCAACTCGCCCTACCGCGGAACCGGGCCCTATGACGGCGCCGGCGGGGACGACCCGCTCTACCAGGAACTCGGCCACATGGTCACCAACCTCGACAGCATCTCGGCGCTGACCGACGAGAACGGCGCGGTCATCGGGTTCAACCCAGGCGTCAACGGCGGCAGCATCGCCGGTCTCCCGGGGGTCAGCCTCGAGCAACTGTTCAACAACATCGCGAAGTACCAGGAGATCCAGCGATGAGCGGCACGGGGCGTGTCGGCGGGCGGCTGGCCCGTGCCTGGGAGCGGACGAAGAGCGAGCCCGGGCTGTTCCGGAACGTCGCCGTCATGGCGGCGCTGCTGGTCCTCGGCCTCACGGTCGGCGGGATCATCCTGAGTAATCAGCGGTTCAACCCACCATGGGCCAACGAGCGGATCGTCTACGCGACCTTCGACTCGACCCCGGCGATCAGCCCGGGCAACGGCCAGGAGGTCCGGATCGCAGGGGTTTCCGTCGGGGACATCCGATCGGCGTCGGTGGACGACAACGGCAAGGCCGTCCTGAAGCTGGCCATCGACCGGAAGTACCCGGTCTATGACAACGCACGCGTGGTCCTCCGGCCGAAGAGCCCGCTCAACGAGATGTACGTCGAGCTGAGCCCGGGTGGACCGCCCGGGAAGGAGCTGGCGGACGGCGGCGTCCTGCCGGTGGGCAACTCGCAGCGGCCGGTCCAGATCGACGAGGTGCTCGGCCACCTCGACGACAACGCCCGGTTCGCGCTGACCAGTCTGCTCTCCGAGTCGGACACCGCGCTGGCCAACGCCCCGGCGGCGCTCCCCGACGGCCTCCGCAACACCGACGCGGTGCTCGCCGACCTCAAGCCGGTCGTGGAGCAGCTGGACACCCGTCGCGACAAGATCGCCCAGCTGGTGACGGCGCTGAGCCAGATCTCGACGGCGGTGGGCGGAAACGACGAGCGCATCACCCGGCTCGCCGCCAACCTGCAGCAGACGCTCTCGGTGATCAACAAGCAGAACCCGGCGCTGGATGACTCCCTGGGCCAGCTACCCGACCTGTCGACCCAGCTGAAGGCCGCGATGAGCGGCGTCACCGACCTCGCGGGCGAGCTCGACCCGGCGCTGAAGAACATCCGCGGGGCCAGCGACAAGCTGCCCGGCGCGCTGTCCCGCGTCAGCGACTCCGTCGACCAGATCGACAGCACTCTGGATGTCCTGTCGCCCGTACTCGACAAGGCGCGTCCGGTCGTCGGGGACCTCCGCCCGGCAGTCTCGGATCTCCGTGGCTCACTCGGCGACCTGGTCCCGCTGTCGAAGCAGCTCGATCCCGTCACGGCCGGGCTGGTGCCGTACCTGGGCGACCTTCAGGCGTTCATCTACAACACGAACTCCGTGGCCAGCCTGCGCGACGCCAACCGTGGCATCCTGCGGGGTCTCCTTCAGGTGTCGCCGACCTCCACCCCGCTCCCCCTCCAGGGTCTCGCGACCCCGACTCCCCGGTAGGCGATGATGCGCATCCCTGTCTCCGTCCTACCGGTCCTGCGGACCGCGATGGTGCTGGTCTTCCTCGTCGTCTGTGCGCTCGTCTTCGGTTATCTCTGGACGAACGCCGGTGGTTCGATTCCGTTCGTGACTCAGCCCGGCTACCGCGTGTCGCTGGCACTGAGCAAAGTCGACAATCTCGTTCCCAACTCCGACGTGCGATCGGCCGGTGTGAAGATCGGAAAGGTCGAGAGCGTCGATGTGAAGGATGACTCGGCGGTCGTCACGCTCGACATCGATCCGGGCCAGGCTCCGCTGCACGAGGGCGCCACCGTGACGGTCCGCAACAAGACGCTGGTCGAGGAGACCTACCTCGACGTCGCCGACGGGAAGGGCGCGCAGTACGACGACGGCGCCATCCTCCCGGCATCGGCAGGTCGCACCAGCGTGCAGCTCAACGACGTCCTCACCAGCCTCGACCAGCCCACTCGCGACGCGCTGGGGAGCGCCGTGCGCGCCGCGGGGCTGACCACCCAAGGCACCCGCGACGACATCGCGTCCGCGGTGTCGGGTCTCGGGGCTATCGGCCGGGAGGGCGGCACCGCACTCGACGCGCTCGCCGCGCAGTCCGACGACCTCGCGAAGGTCACGGGCAACACCACTGCTCTGCTGAAGGCACTGGACACCGGGCAGGGCCGGATCGCCGGTCTCGTCCAGAACGCCGACCGTGTCACCCGGGCGGTGGCGCAGAACCGCGGCGATCTCGAATCGGTCCTGCGGCAGCTTCCCGGCGTGCTGGACAGCGCGAAGGATGCAAGTGGAAGCCTGAAAACGCTGTCCGGTTCATTGGCCCCGGTGGCCTCGAACCTGAAGGCCGCCGCTCCCGATCTCTCCGCCGCGCTGCAGGAGCTGCCGGCCACGTCAGCCGACCTGCGCGGGTTGCTGCCCGCGCTGGACCAGACCCTGGACCGGGCACCGGACACACTCGACCGGGTGGAGCCGTTCACCGACGCGACGCGGAACCTGATCCCGGCCGTGCAGGCGGACCTGTCCGACCTGAACCCGGCTCTGGGCTACCTCCGGCCCTACGGCAAGGACACGGCGCTCTGGTTCGCAGGCCTCAGCCAGTCACTGGGTGCCTCGGGCGACGGCAACGGGACGGCGCTGCGCGTGTTCGTCGTCCTCAACGAGAAGTCGCTGAACTCCCCTGTGAACTCGCAGGTCGGCCCGCTCGAGAAGTACAACCCGTATCCGGCAGCCGGCGGCAACGTTGATCCTCAGCGGAGTTTCGACGGCCAGTACCCGCGGGTGCAGAAGGAGCCGATCCCGCGCTGAGACGGCGCGCCCGGGCCCGCGGATGTCCCCGCGGGCCCGGGCGCGAAGACTGCCACCGAGAAGGTCACGGTGAGATGACGGACACACAGCGATCGACGACGACGCTCATGGCCCGTGGCGCGAGGCGCCGACCCTCCGCGCCGGTGAACTGCCCGCTGCCGGTGTCCTTGTGAGGGTCCGCTTGCCGCACTGGCGGCCGCGGCTGCGTCGCCCCGGGCGCCGGCACGTGATCGCCGGTCTTCTCCTCGCCGCAGTGGTCGCCGCGGTGGTCCCTGGTGTGCTCCGGTTGCACGTCAACGCGGGCACGGACTCCTTCGTCTCGCCGAACGATCCCGGCGCGCGTGCGCTCTCCCAGGTGGGCTCGGCCTTCGGCGGCGACCCGATCGTCGTGCTCCTGGAGTCCGACCAGCCCCGGAGCCTGCTGGCCGCAGCGGATCTCCCCAAGCTGCTCGACCTGGAAGGCCGGTTGGCCCGGTCGCCCGACGTCGCTGCCGTCTACGGACCGGCCACCGTGCTCAACCAGGTGGCCGGTCGTTCGCAGGACCTGTTGGCCGAGCTGGCCGGGTACCGGGACGGCCTGCGGTCGGCCGCGGAGCAGAAGGCGACGGACGCCGGTGCCGGCGTGGCAGCGGCTCAGGCCGCCGGACGGGCCGCGGTCGACGATTTCGACCGCCGTTACGGCGCCCTGCTGGTGCAGGGACTCCCGGCGGGCCTGCCGACCCTGCGCAACGACCGCTTCGTGAGCACGGTCGTGTTCGACGCGGCGGGGGATCCGCGCCCGCAATGGCGGTTCGTGGTGCCGAACCCCAACTCGGTCGCGGTGCTCGTCCGCCCGCGTCAGGACTTGGACCAGACCGGCCTGGAGCGGCTTGTCGACACCGTCCGCACCGAGGTGGGACGGACCGACCTGGGCGCGAAGCGGACCACCGTTTCGGGCGTGCCCGCCGTGGCTGCCGCGCTCGGCGATCGGGTCCGGACGGAGGTGCCGCTGCTCGGCGGCATCGCCCTCGTGGCCGTCGGGGCCTGGTTCGTCCTCGTGCGGTGGGCAGGTCGGCGGCATCGGCTGCTGCCGCTGGCGGCCACTGCGATCGGCACGTCCCTGACGCTCGCCGGGTACGGCTGGACGGGACACCCTCTGTCGCTGGGGGTGATCGCGTTCCTGCCCGTGCTCATCGGTGTCGGCAGTGACTTCATGACCTACCTGACGCGGGGCGCGCCGCGGCGGCTCGTGGTCACTGTCGGACTGGCCACCGCGGCGAGCTTCGGCGCTCTCGCAGCGAGCCCGATTCCGACGGTCCGCGATCTCGGCGTCACGTTGGCGATCGGCATCTGCCTGTCGCTGGCGGCGGGCGTGCTCCTCGCCCGCTGGCAGGGCGGACAGCTGACCGCGGAACCGGTGGAACGGCGCGCGACCGAGACGGGCCCGGCGGCGTCGCGACGCGTCCGGCTGGCAGCCGCCGCCGGCGTCGCCCTCCTCGCCCTGGCCGGTTGGCTGGTCCTCCCGCAGTTGAGCCTGCGCGCCGACCTGCAGGGTTTCGCCGGTGGCCTACCGGTTCTCGACGACGCCCAGCATGTCGCGGACGTGCTGGGCTCGAGCGGCGAGTTCACGATCGCGCTCTCGGGCGGTGGCGTGGCCACTCCCGAGGCCATGCAATGGATGACGGCGGCGCAGCAGGCCGTGATCACGACGGAGGGCGACAAGCTCCGGCCGGTCGTGTCGCCTCCCACGCTGCTGGGATTCCTGGGTGCCGACCCGACGGCCGAGCAGGTCGACGCCGCGCTGCGGCTGCTTCCCCCCTACCTGACAGGGAGTGTGATCAATGCCGATCGCTCGCTGGCAGTGTTGACGTTCGGTACCCGGCTCAGCGATGCCGAACAGCTGCGGGATCTCCGCGACGAGGTCCTCGCTGTGCTCCCACCGCCGCCGCCCGGGATGCACGTGGAGCTGACCGGCCTGCCGATGCTGGCCGTCTCGGCATACGAGGAGGTCTCCGCGGACCGCTATCTCGCGAACCTGCTCGGTATCGCCGCCGCGGGGGTCGTCCTCGCCGCCGGGTTGCGCAGGCGAAGCGACGCCCTGCTCGCGGTCGCGTCGGCGGGCCTGGCGACCGGTCTCGGTCTACTGGCTCTCTGGGTGACCGGCACCGGACTCACCCCCGTGACGGTCGCCCTCGGTTCCCTCACGGCCGCGGTCGGGTGCGAGTTCGCCGTCCTCCTGGCCGAGGCGTCCCGGCGAGGCGACCGGGGGCTCGGCCGGGCGGTGCTCCTGGCCGCTGCCGCGTCAGCCACCGGGTACGCGGTCCTGATGCTGTCCGAGCTGACCGTCGTCGTCCAGTTCGGACTTCTGTTGACCCTGTCGGTCGTCCTGGCATTCGGCTCCGCGGCATTCGTCGTGTGGGCAGCCCGCATCTCGCCCCGCGTTCCCCCGTTGAACGGAAGGACGCCTGACGTCGAACTGGTTGGAGTGCACTGATGCCCCAGCAGCCCGTTATCGGTACCCGGACGGAGGCCGGCCCGGCAGAGACCGGAGCCGATGTCGACGCGGACCGTCCCGAGGCCTCGCAGGCCTCGCAGGTCGCGGAGGCCGCGGCAAACCCCGGCACCTCCTCGGGCAATGCCGATGCCGAGCGAGCTGGCCCGCACGAGGCCGACGTCGACAGCGACGGTCTGGCCGAGGCGGGTAGCGACAGCACAGACGCCGGAGGGGACGCTCCGGGCAGTGCGCCGAACGAGAGTGCGGACGAGCCGGCGGACGCCGGTGACACGCCTGGCTCCGCCGACACGGGCGGCGACGGCGATGCGGGGCAGCCCGACGAGTCCGACAAGGCCGATCCGGTGCAGCCCGTGGGCGGTCGACGGTTACGCATGCCCACGAGTAGACGAGGCCGGCTCCTGGCGGCGGTGCTGGCGCTCGTGCTGCTCGCCGGAGCGGCCGGCGTGGCGTGGTGGCGGATCACGGCGCTGCCGTCGGACGCCGCCTTCCGGTACGACGGTCATGTCGTGACGATCGACCAGCTCGACCAGCGGATCGACGCCCTGCGCGCGCTCTACGGCGTGGAGCAGCCCCAGGACCCCGGCAAGGCCGACACCTTCCGCCGAGACGTCGCCAAGTCGGTGGCAGTCAGCGAGATTCTCGACAAGGCGGCCGCCGATCGGCAGATCGT
The DNA here is from genome assembly GCF_012911935.1 of Pseudonocardia acidicola. Taxonomy (GTDB): domain Bacteria; phylum Actinomycetota; class Actinomycetes; order Mycobacteriales; family Pseudonocardiaceae; genus Pseudonocardia; species Pseudonocardia acidicola. Next base: position 20,416 of record NZ_JAAXLA010000059.1, read on the forward strand.
CGTTGCCGACAAGCAGGTCGAGGACACCCTCGGTCGCTACGTCGAGCAGCAGTTCGGGCCCGGTGGCAATGACGCGTTCGTCAAGGCTCTGGGCAACGTCGGCACCTCCGAGTCCGCTGTCCGCGACGAGATCCGCCGGCAGTTGACGGTCAGCCAGCTCATGCAGCAGGTGGTCGGGACGATCACGATCTCCGACGCCGACCTGAAGGCCGCCTACGACCAGCGCAAGGGCACTCTCGGAACACCCGAGAAGCGCACCCTGCGCAACATCGTCGTGGCCAGCCAGCAGGATGCGCAGTCCGTGCTGGACCAGCTCAAGGCGGGGACACCCATCGAGCAGGTGGCAGCTACCCGGAGCCTGGACGCCAGCACCAGGGACAAGGGTGGCTCGCTCGGTGAGGTGGCCCGTGCGGACCTGGAACAGCCGGTCGGGGACGCCGCGTTCGGAGTCGGGAGCGGCCAGTTCTACGGCCCTGTTCAGGGCGCCCACGGCTGGAACGTCGGCAGGGTCGACGCCATCACCCCGTTCGTCCCGGCCACCTACGAGCAGGTCGCCGACGGGCTTCGCCAGGCCTTGAAGGTCGAGCGTTCCCTCGCGGTGTGGCGGGGTTGGCTGGGACAGCAGATCCACGACGCAGGCGTCGAGTACGCCGACGCCTATCGACCGGCCGACCCGGACGCCGTCCCGTCGATCGAGTCGGTGGGGGCACCGGCCGGGGGTGAACCGCCGCGATGATCTTTGCGGTCTCGAGCATCGCCGTGTCCGTTCTCATCGGAGCGAGCGCAGTCCTCGTGGGATTGTGGGGACGGCGGCACGCCGCACAGCTGGTGCCGTCGACCCTGCCCGCCGACGAACGCGCCAGGCGTGAGCGGGTCTTGCGCAGGGGCGCCTGGGCGTGTCAGATCGTCGGTGCGCTGTTCGCGGTGGCCGGTGTTCTCACCACCCTGTGGTGAACGGATCGGTCCGTAGGATCTGCACGAATCCTGGAGGCGGTTTCACCGCACCGACGCTTCTACCCGCGCAGGAATGAATGGTGGCGATGACGGCCTGGACGAGTGACACGGAACGCCCGCACCTGGACTGCGAGGACGGGCGACTCTCGGCGGTCCTCGTGGACGACCACGAGATCGTTCTCGAAGGTCTCGAACGTGCGCTGTCCCGGGAGGCCATCGACGTCGTGGCCGCGTTCCGGGACGACGCGAGCACTCTGCGCTTTCTGGGCGACGGCTCGCGCACCGCCGCGCAGGTTGATCTCGCGGTGGTTGACCTGCGCCTGGGCGGCCGCTCCGGTGTCGATCTTGTGAAGGAAATCCTCCGGGTTCGCCCCGACATCCAGATCGCGATGCTCACCAGCTTCGAGGACCGGGCGGCGGCGATGGCCGCGGTGCGGGCCGGGGCACGTGGCTTCTTCCTGAAGGACTCGCTGTGCGGCGAGCTCTGCGCCGGACTCCGCCGTGTCGCGGACGGTCACCTCGTCATCGATGCCCGGCTGGCGGCCGCCGTGCTGCACAAGGAGCCGAACCAGTTCACCATCCGTGAGCTGGCCATCCTGCGGCTGGTCGCCGAAGGATTGTCGAACCGGCAGATCGGCGACGAGTTGCACCTGTCCCGGTACACCGTGAAGGAGTACTTGTCCCGCACCATGCGCAAGCTCGGAACGGGTACGCGCGCGGAGACGGTGCTGCGTGCCGCTCGGGAGGGGCTGCTGCCCCGCGATCAGTGAGGGCGTTCAGGCCCAGCGCATCGGGAGCACCAGACGGGCCACCAGCCCGCCCCCTCGGCGCTGCTCGAGAGTGAGCCTGCCGTCCATCGCCGACGTGAGCTGCTCGACGATCCACAGGCCGAGCCCGCTGGTGCCTCGTCGCTCGCCGAAGCTCGTGTACTTACGGGTCACCAGCCCCAACTGATCAGGTGGGAGCCCCGGACCGCGGTCGCGGATCTCGGCGACGAGATTGTCCTTGTCCCGCACCAACCAGAGCTCGACAGGCGCTGCTCCGCTGACCCGACCGGCGTTCTCCGTGAGATTGACCAGGATGCGACGGAGGCGCTGCGGCTCGCAGATCGCGGTGGCATCGGGGGGACGGACGGTGCACAGGCGCCGCTCGGGCCCCAGACCAGCGCCGTCGAAGACGCTCTCGACGAGCTCGGCAAGCCGGATCTGCCGGTCCCGCACACGTCCGATCGGGCTGCCCTCGGCGAGGGCGACGTCCGCAAGCCCGTCGAGCATGTCCTCGAGGTGGCGTGCGTGGGCCGACAGGAGCGCGAAGGCCGCGGGCTGCACCGGCCGTTCACCGCTGGCCGCGTCACGGACGAGCGCCGACATCGACACGACGGGCGTCCGGAACTCATGCAGGATCACCCGCAGTCCGTCGAGCCGTGCTTGTTGTGACTCCAGCAGTCGCGCGCGCAGGTCGCGCTCCTCGACGAGTGCCGCGCGCTCCGCGATGGCCTCGGCCCGCGACTCCGCTGCCGCTTCATACCCCTGGTGCAGCCGGCGGGTGAACACGCCGACGAGTCCGGCGGTCGCCAGCAGGTAGAACGTCCACCACAGACCTACGAAGAACCGCTCCGGTGGCGCGGTCAGGGGCGTCGCAAGAAGCCCGATCACCGTGAAGGCGATTCCGAGTCCCAGCGCGAAACCCACACTCCGCCGGGGCTCCTCGCGCAGGCTGGCGGCGATGACGACAAGCGGTAGGACCGCGATGAAGAGGCTGTAGGCGCCGCCGGTCACCGCACAAACAATGAGGGAGAGCAGCGTGTCCGCGGCTGTCACGAGCCATGCCGGCGGGTCGCTGAGTCCGGCGAGACGGGCGCTCAACATGGCGAAGCCGTAGAGGAGCGTCACTGCGACCACCGGGACGAGGACGCGGGGATCGGCCTGGTCGCCGGCGTCGGTCGTCAGGATCAGTGCCGGCAGGGAGAGTACGACCCCGACCCGGATGGACAGGGCCGTGAAGTCGTCACGACGGGGCCAGGCAGCGTCCCCGTCGTCGGGCCGAGGAGCCCGTCGCCGGTGTTCCCCGGAGCGGCGGTCGCTCATCCGGCACGGAGGAAGCGATGGCTGGCCGGAAGCATGAGCGCGACCGAGCCGAGAAGCAGCAACCCGAAAGCGGGGAATACCTCCCAGCGCGCGTCCCACGCCAGCGAGATCGCCCCGAACGCGCCCACGCTCACCAGCGCGAACCGACTCCAGCCTCGGCGGGAGAGCAACAACAGGACCAGGCTCAGCGTCACCATCCCGACGACGATCGCGATCACCCCGCTGGTGGCCATGGCAGGTTTGGCGCCGACTGTCCCCGGCCCGAGCTGGCTGGTGACGAGGTCCACCTCAGGGTCGCGATTGTCAGCGGCGAGTGAGTCACTGGCGGCGAAGAAGGAAACGAGGGCGAACAGGAGCCAGAACCCGGTCGCGGCCCAGACCGAGCCCGGGACACCTGCTGAACGCCGGGCAGTAGGTCGCCCGCCTTCATGGAGTGACGACATGCGGCGGAGTGTAACCACCGACACACATGCCGGTGTGTGGTCTACGGGCCGCTTCGTGGCCTCGGGAGGCCACCGCTGGCGCGCACGGCCCGGTGACCCAGCGCGATGTCGATGTGACGATCTGCACAAGACATCTCAACGTTGAGGAGTTGACACATGAAGACCAAGGCCGCCGTTCTGTGGGGACTTGGCCAGAAGTGGGAGGTCGAGGAAATCGATCTTGACCCACCCGGGCCTGGCGAGGTCATGGTCAAACTGACCGCCAGCGGACTGTGCCATTCCGACGAGCATCTCGTGACCGGCGACCTGCCGTTCCCACTGCCGGTGGTCGGCGGACACGAGGGCGCCGGGACGATCGTCGAGGTCGGGCCGGGGGTGGAGGACCTCGCAGAGGACGACCCGGTCGTCCTGACCTTCCTGCCCGCGTGTGGACGGTGCTCCTATTGCGCCCGCGGCATGACCAACCTATGTGAGCTCGGTGCTGCGGTAATGATGGGACCGCAGCTCGACGGGACGCACCGGTTCCACGCCCGTGGCGAGGATGTCGGGCAGATGTGCCTCCTCGGGACGTTCTCCGAGTACACGGTGGTGCCCGTCGCCTCCGTCGTGAAGGTGGACGAGGGCACCGCCCTGGACAAGGCCGCACTCATCGGCTGCGGTGTCACGACCGGTTTCGGGAGCAGCGTCCGGACCGCCGAGGTGCAGGCCGGCGACACGGTCGTCGTGCTCGGCGCCGGCGGCATCGGCATGAACGCCATCCAGGGCGCGCGGATCGCCGGAGCGCGCTGCATCGTCGCCGTCGACCCGGTGGAGTACAAGCGCGAGCGGGCACGCGAGTTCGGAGCCACCCACGTCGCGGAGTCGGCCGACGCGGCATGGGAGATCGTCAGCGAGCTCACCCGCGGCCGGCTCGCCGACGCCTGCATCGTGACCACTGGTGTCGCTGAGGGTGCCTACACCGCCCCCGCACTCGCGCTGGTCGGCAAGCGGGGGCGGGTCGTGATCACTGCGATCGGCCACCCCGAGGAGCAGACCCTCACCGGCTCCCTGCTCGAGATGACGCTCTACGAGAAGCAGATTCGTGGTGCCTTGTACGGCTCGTCGAACGCCCAGCACGACATCCCGCGGTTGCTCGAGCTGTACAACTCCGGCCAGCTCAAGCTCGACGAGCTGATCACGCGGGAGTACCACCTCGAAGAGGTCAACGAGGGCTACGACGACATGCGCGCCGGGCGCAACGTCCGCGGCCTCATCCGTTTCTGAGCACGCCCCACCACTGCGACGAAGGAGACAGCCATGGCGATCGACCGAATCATCGAACACAACAAGCGCACGGGTTGGGGCAGCCTGTCCCACAACGGGCTCCGCATGGAGTCGTTCCCGATGCGCCTGTTCCGCAAGGGCAACAAGAAGTTCTGGAACCCCGAGGACATCGACTTCTCGAAGGACAAGGCCGACTTCGAGGCCATGAACGACGACGAGAAGCACATGACTCTCGTGCTCGCGTCGCAGTTTCTGGCCGGTGAGGAGTCGGTCACGCAGGACATGCAGCCCTTCGCCCACGCCATGGCCGCCGAGGGCCGGCTGGCCGACGAGGCCTACCTCACCCAGTTCATCTTCGAGGAGGCCAAGCACATGCAGGCCTTCCGCCTCTGGTTCGACGCCGTCGGACAGACGGCGGACCTGCACAACTACGTCGAGTACAGCCCGGCGTACGACACGATCTTCAAGCAGGAGCTGCCGAAGTCGTTGTTCGCCCTGCTCGAGGAGCCGACCCCGGCCAACCAGATCCGGGCTTCGGTGACCTACAACCACGTGGTCGAGGGGACCCTGGCGCTCACCGGCTACTACCTGTGGGCCAAGGTGTGTGCGAGCCGGAACATCCTGCCCGGCATGCAGCAGCTGGTGAAGCTGATCGGCGACGACGAGCGCCGCCACATGGCGTGGGGAACCTTCACCTGCCGACGCCACGTCGCCGCGGACGACAAGAACTGGGAGGTCGTCGACGAGCGGATGCAGGAGCTGCTGCCGACGGCTCTGCAGTTCATCGTGGCGCTGTTCGACCAGTTCGAGCAGAACGGCCGGCCGGTGCCGTTCGGTATCTCTATCGATGACGTAAGCGAATACGCACTGGACAAGGTCAACCGGCGGTTGGAGTCCGTCGAGAGCGCGCGTGGGCGCGACGTCTACGAGATCGACGAGGACTACTCGCCGATGGACATGGAGGACCGCTTCGGCGACGAGGACGAGCAGAAGATCAAGCTCTCCCTGGCCGGCGCCAGCGCCTGAGGCGTCCCACCGGACGGGCGGGCGCCTGAGGCGTCCGCCCGTCCTTCGCATTCAACCGAGGAGTAGATCGTGGCTTTCGTGATCGGCGAGTCCTGCGTCGACGTCAAGGACAAGTCGTGCATCGAGGAATGCCCCGTGGACTGCATCTACGAGGGCGAACGAATGATGTACATCCACCCCACCGAGTGCATCGACTGCGCGGCCTGCGAACCGGTGTGTCCCGTCGAGGCCATCGTGTCGGCCCAGCACGTCACCGACAGGTGGAAGCCGTTCCAGGTGTCGGCGAAGACGATGTTCGGCGAACTGGGGTCACCCGGCGGTTCGTTCAACGTGGACGACGTACTGCCGGACACCGACTTCGTCGCCGGGTTCGAGAAGAACGACGACTGACTCGCCGAGGAGGCGCCGCCATGCCCGATGACATCGACGTCGACCTGCTGCTGATCGGTGCCGGTCCGGCCGGCCTGTACGGCGCCTACTATGCCGGCTTCCGCGGACTCCGTGTCGCGGTCCTCGATGCGCAGCCCCAGCTCGGGGGCCAGATCAGTGCTATATACCCCGAGAAGAAGATCTACGACGTGGCCGGGCTGCCTGCCGTGCAGGGACAGGCACTGGTCGACAACCTCGTCCGCCAGGCGGCGCAGTTCGACCCCGCCTACATCCTGGGTGAGCAGGCCACCGAGCTCGAGCGCGGCGACGAGCGGTGGACGGTGCGGACCGCCGCTGGTCGATGCATCCGCGCAGGCGCGATCGTCATCACCAGCGGGGTCGGCACCGTGACACCTCGGCCGCTCCCGTGCTCGGCCGAGCACTTCCTCGACAAGGGACTGCGCTACTTCGTTCCGCAACTCGACGTGCTCGACAGCAAGGACGTGGTGGTGGTCGGCGGCGGGGACTCCGCCGTCGATTGGGCGCTCGCGGCGTTGCCTCGGGCCAAATCGGTCACCCTCGTACACCGGCGGCAGCAGTTCCGGGCGCACGAACACTCTGTGCAGCAACTGCGGGCGAGCGAGTGCCGCCTGGTGCTCGATGCCACCGTGAACGCCGTGCGCGGCAACGGGGTGGTCAACTCCATCGAAGTTCAGGTGAAGGGCCAGGAGCCGGAGGTGCTGCCCGCGCAGGTGGTCGTCGCCGCTCTGGGCTTCCTGATGAACCTCGGGCCGATCAAGGACTGGGGCCTGGAACTCGACGGTCGCTCGATCCGGGTCGACACCAGCATGCGCACCAATCTTCCCGGCATTTACGCGGCCGGGGACGTCACGACATATCCCGGCAAGGTGAAGCTGATCGCCGTGGGATTCGGCGAGGTGGCGACGGCGGTGAACAACGCCGCCGTCGAGCTCAATCCCGACGCGCCGCTCGCGCCCGGGCACTCGAGCGACGTCGTCCCTGTAGCGGTCTGACCGACGTGCGGTACGGGGCGGCCGAATCCTGATGTCCAGGTCTCGTCGATCTGGTGAGTCTCGCCGCGCGCCTGTCGGATCTGGCCTCGCTCGTCTGCCCGCCGTGCAGCAGCCTGGCGGGCCGGGTACGAGTGGTGAGCGCGACGGCCGGGCATCCACCCGGCCGCCGCGCCGATCGTGGCGCTGGGACGGCTCAGCGGCGGAGGTGGCGCAGCGCGGAGGCGGCGGCGTTCGCCCCGCACATACCGTGTGCGCCCGGGCCGGGCGGGGTCGCCGCCGAGCAGATGTACGTGCCCGGCACACCGACACTGTAGGGGTCCAGGGTCGCGCGGGGACCGAACACGAGCTGTGGAATGGTCTTGGCCCCGGTCATGATGTCCCCGCCCACGTAGTTCGCGTTGTAGGCCGCGAAGCCGGCGGTCGTGCGCGCCGCGGTCCCGACGATCCGGTCCCGGAAACCCGGGGCGAATCGCTCGATCTGCGCGATGATCGCCTCGGTGGCGTCGCCGGTGTACCCGTGCGGGACGTGGGCGTAGGCCCACAGCGGGTGCACGTTCCCGACCGAGCGCTGCGGGTCTGCCAGGTACTGCTGTGCGACCAGCACGAACGGCCGCTCCGGCATCCGCCCGGCGTTGACGTCCCGCTCGGTGGCGGCGATCTCGGCAAAGGCCCCGCCGAGATGCACCGTGCCGGCCCGCCGGGCCGGCACGGCAGTCCAAGGCACCCCGTCCTCGACCGCGAAGTCGACCTTGAAGGCACCGGGGCCGTGCCGGAACCGTCGGTAGGCCCGGGTGATCCGCGGCGACAGCCGGTCGCCGAGGATGTCGACGACGGCGCCGGGAGCGAGGTCGAAGATCGTGACATCGGTGGCAGGGAGCTCCGATGCCGCCTGTACCCGAATCCCGGTCTCGATCTTCCCGCCGAGGTCCACGAGCACTGCGGCCAGCGCGTCGGTGATCGCACGCGACCCACCGGCGGCCACCGGCCACCCGTACCGGTGCCCGGCGGTCAGGATTCCCAGCCCGATCGCGGAGGACATCGGGCGGTGCAACGGGCGGAAGGCGTGCGCTGCCACTCCGCCGAACAGCGCCCGCGCCGGCTCACCGGCGAACGCGCGGGCGAGCACCGTGGCCGGCAGCACCGTCGGGACGCCGAACCTCGCCAGGCGCAGCGGATGGTGGGGGACCCGCACGAGCGGGCCCATGATGTCCTCGGCCAGCTCGTCGTACGCTGCGGCAGGCCCGGCGAACAGCCCCCGCCACCGCGCGCCGTCCGCGCCGAGCCCGGCGGCGGTCTCGGCCACGGAGCGGTGCAGGACCCCGGCGTCCCCGCCGTCGAGGGGGTGCACGCAGTCGATCTCGGGCCACCGCCACTCCAGGCCGTGCTGACCGAGACCGAGACTCTTCAGGAAGGCCGAGCCGACGGCCATAGGGTGGATGGCCGAGCAGTGGTCGTGCAGCATGCCGGGCACGATCGCCTCGGCGGTGCGGGTGCCCCCGCCGATCTCGTCGGCGGCCTCGAGGACGGTGACCTGCACGCCCTCCCGGGCCAGGAGGGCGGCGGCGGCGAGCCCGTTGGGCCCGCCGCCCACCACCACTGCCGTACTCACGCAGGCGTCCCGACCTCGTCGTCGCGCCGGTGCGGGGTCGCCGCGGTTCCGGCCCCCGCCTGTTCCCGGGCGAGGGACCAGGAGACCTCGGTCGGGATCGGGCCGTTGGGCAGCCATGGCTGTTCGTTGACGGCGTCGGAGACCTTCCAGGTACCGCGCTCGATCACACCGAGGGCGGCGTCGATGACCTTGTAGTGCTGGACCTTCGAGTGGATCGCCTGCGACTCCACCCAGGCCACCACGAACTCACCGGGCTCGAACCTGCACCGGCTCTGGAGCGCGTTGATGAGGTCCTCGTTGTGCAGGTGGCCTTCGCCGAAGTTGAATCCGATCACCGAGTTGCAACCGAACTCGGCCTCGCGGACGGTCCACCGGTCCAGTTCGGGGATCGTGTTGATCAGCACCGAGAACAGGCCGCGGCCCTGGCTGTGCATCGAGCGCCAGGCGATGGTCTGCTGCATCGTGATCTCGGCGACCGGAAACGGGTAGCCCATGGCCTGCAGCTGGTCGACCTGGTTCGTGGTCGGCCGGGTCACCGCATTGAGCTTGGCCTCCGCGCCCGGGGCGAACGCCCACAGCGCTGAGGCCCAGTTGCCGGCGTACTGGCGCATCGAGGGCAGAAACGACACCAGATCGGGGCGCAGGTTGCCCAGCACCGGGAAGAACACCAGGCACGCGACGATCCCCACCGTCAGCCACGGAGAGGACATGTCGCCGACGCCGTAGCCCGTCCACGCCGGGAAGCCGAGGAACAGGAACACCGAGGCGAAGGCGAAGAGGACGTTCCACTCCAGCGGTACCGCGAGCGGGAACGTCGAAGTGATGAACAGGTGGAACAGCACCATGAGCGCGACAGCGGCGGCGGTCAGGTAGAGGTTGGTGGAGAACAGCAGCACCAGCGGGGTCACGATCTCGACGACGGTACCGCCCACGTGCGCCAGGGTGCTCGCGACCTTCGACGGCCGGATGTCGCGCGGGAAGTCGCGGTACTGGGCCCGCTTGAACCACTTCGACGGGATGCAGGGGCTGTTGGACACCATCGGGGCGACGACGTTGGAGAAGTGCAGCCCGAACTTCGACACCCCTGCGCAGACCCACACGGTCGCGATGAGCAACTTCAGCGCGATGATCATGTCGATGAACGGCAGGAAGGTGAAGAAGACCATCGCGGGCAGGTACTGCTCGGCGCGGGCAGCCAGGAAGATCGTCTTGTCGCGCAGCCCGCACAGGACCAGCAGCACCATCGGCGCGATCAGCAGCGTCGGGTTCACCAGGCCGGTGGTGTTATCGGTCCGCGCCGCGGACAACGTGGCACTCGGGACACCCGGCAGCACGATCGCGACCAGCAGGGTCACGAGCAGCCCGAGGTAGAGCACCACGTCGGCGACGGTGCGCCGGTCACCGTTGCTGAACGGCACCCGGCGCCACGGCCGGAGCCGGATCGTGCCGGGGCGAGCCCAGAACAGGATGCCGCCGGTCATCGGCTTGAACTTGCCGGCGATCGGACCCCAGGACCCGGCGAGGCCGAACGCCTCCAGGAAGACCGTCCACAGCACCAGCTTCTGGTAGACGATGGGCTCGTTCCACCAGCTCGCGACGTCCCAGAACGGCCCGGTGCCCGACGTCCAGGTCGCCAGGGCCGTGCCGCCGATGATGTAGAGGACGAGTACCTTCACGACGTAGGTCGTCGGGATCATCTTCGGCGAGCCGAAGCCGTACTCCACCCAGTGCAGGGCGAGCGCCTTGGTGCGTTCCAACAGTGGTTTGTCGAGGAATGTCTCGAGATCCACGGGTGGGAAATCGCCTGTTTTGAACCCCATCGTTCGTCCTTCCTGTTCAGGCTGTTCCGGGCGCACGAGGTCCCGGCCCGCACTCGCGTCGGATGCGGACCGTGGGTGTTTGCTGGGATTACCGGGCCGGTTCCGGTGCTCCGCGCAGGGCCAGCTTGTCGATCTTCCCGACGGCGTTCTTGGGTAGCGCGTCGATGATGTCGATGCGCGTCGGGAGCTTGATCCGGGCGAGCAAGCCCCGGCAGTGCTCGAGCAGTTCCTCCACGGTGGCGGTGGCGCCCGGGTCGAGTGCGACGTGAACCACCGGCACCTCACCGAGCACCGGATCCGGTGCCCCGACGTCTGCCAGCTCCACCACTGCGGGATGGCAGTGCAGGGTGTTCTCGATCTCCTCGGGGTAGAGGTTCTCCCCGCCCCTGATGATCATGTCCTTGATCCGGTCGACCAGGGCGAGGTAGCCGTCCTTGTCGAACCGCCCGACGTCACCGGTGTGCGACCAGTCGTCGACAATCGTGCGCGCGGTCTCGCCGGGACGGTTCGGATTGCCGCGCATCACGTTCGGTCCGCGGACGACGACCTCATCCGGGCCGTCGGTGACGAGACGGCCGTCCGAGGACATCAGCGCGACCTGCTGGCCGGGGATCGGCAGCCCCACCGTGCCGGGTCTGCGCGGCCCGTCGACCGGGTTTAGCGTCGAGGCGCACATGCCCTCGGACAGTCCGTAGCCCTCGATGATCGGGACGTCGTAGCGCTGCTCGAAGCGGGCGATCAGTTCGGCCGGCATCGGTGCCGCGCCGCAGATCACTCGGCGCAGCGACGAGGTGTCCGGGCCGACGCCGGCGGGCAGCGCGACCAGCATGGCGTAGGCCGCGGGGACCGCGGAGAAGTAGGTGGGCCGCACGCGCTCCACCTCGGGGAAGAACGTGTCGGCCCGGAACCGGCCGCTGATGGTCGCCTGCCCGCCGGCCAGCAGCGGCGACAGGATGCCGACGACGATCCCGTTGACGTGGAACATCGGGAGGATCAACAGGCTGTGGTCGGTCTCGTCGAGGCCGATGCCGTCGATGATCATCCGACGCATGGCGGCGACGTTGGCGTGGTCGAGCATCACGCCCTTGGGGCGGTCGGTGGTGCCGCTGGCGTAGATGATCAGCGCGAGGCCGTCCGGGCGGGCGGCCGGTTCGTCCGCTCCGGCAGTTCCGCTCGCGAGGTCCGCCGCGTCCAGCGTGACCGCGGGTGACACCGAAGCGTCCCCGACCACGACCGACGCCCCGGAGCCGATGATCTGGTGTCCGATCTCCGACTCGGTCAGCGCCGGGATCACCGGGATCACCGCCGCGCCGAGCCGCCAGGCCGCGAAGGGCGTCACCACGAGGTCGACCCGGTTTGCCAGGATCACCGCGACGACATCGCCCGCACCGATCCCGCGCGATCGCAGAACCGCCGCTGCCCGAACACGGTCCCGGAAAGCGGAGTTGCCGGGGGACTCACGATCATCGGCGAGGCACCCGCCGGACGGATTCCGGAGTGCTCGCGCCTCGGGCAGATCCGCCATGTCCACTGTTCTCCGCACCTCATCGGTCGATGTGACGGGGAAAGCTACGGCCGTGCTGTGAGCGGGACCATAGGACTGAGTCACGAAGTCCTGGTGCTGCCTTGTGACCGCAGCACAACAAGGCGCCCGTGGTCACGCAGTGCGTCGGATCCGACCCTCGAACGGGTCATCGGAGCGGCATCACGGCAGGTCAGGCGACCAGTAGGGTGCCGCCATGTCTGTGGACGCCGTCGTCGCAGAGGTCGCGCGGCGCATCGATGTGGACCTCCCCGAGCTCACCACTGAGATGGCCGACTGGTTCGTGGAAGTCATTCCCGAGTTTCGGCACGACGACACCGTGCGACGCTTGATGGTCGCCAGCACGTCGTCGAATCTCGTCGCGATCGTGGACATACTGGCGCACAACATCCCGCTCGATCGCATCACGGTGCCGCCGGCCGCCGCCGAGTACGCCCGCCGCTTCGCCCAGCGCGACTTGTCGCTCGAGGCCCTGCTGCGCGCCTACCGCCTGGGCGAGCACCGCTTCGTCCAGTGGGCGCTGCAATGTATCGGCGGGCTCGGTCTGGCGACCGTCGAGGCGCTCGCCGCCACTGCCGCTCTCGCCGAGCGCGTCAACCGCTACATCGACCAGGTCATCGAGGGTCTCATCGACATCTACGAGTCCGAGCGGCGGCGGTGGGACAGCCGCACCGGCGCTGCCCGTGCGGCGCAATTGCGTATCGTGCTGGAGAACGAGAACCTGACCACCCGGTCCGCCCAGGACATCGTCGACGTGCCGATGGACGGGTGGCACCAGGCTGCGATCGTGTGGGCCGGGCCCGATGCGCCCGATCCAGCCCGCGGGCTCCAGGTTGCGAGTCGGCTGCTGCAGGAGAGCGCTGCACGAACACCGACGACCATGCTCGCCGACGACCGCACGATGTGGGCGTGGGTCAGCGCGCCCACCCCTCCGGTGCCCGACATCGATCGGCTGCGGGTCGGGCTGGCCGAGCTGCCCGACCTGCGCATCACACTCGGTGCGCCCGGAGTCGGGCTGGCCGGGTTCCGTGCCACGTTCCGAGAGGCCCATCGCGCCCGCACCGTTGTCGAGGCCGCCCCCGTCGACGACCGCCGGGTTGTCCTGTTCGACGACATCGCCGTCGCGGCGCTGCTCACCGACCACACCGTCGAGCTGCGGAACTGGGTCCGTCGGGTGCTCGGCGACCTCGCCGCCGACGACCCGGCTGCCGCCCGGCTCCGCGAGACCGTTCGCACCTTCCTACAGGCAGGGGGCAGCTACACCGAGGCCGCAACGCAGATGCACCTGCACAAGAACACGGTGCACTACCGCGTCCGCAAGGCGGAAGAAATCCGCGGTCGAGCGCTCAGCGACGGGCGGCTCGACGTAGAGGTGGCGCTCCTGGCGTGCGAGCTTCTCGGGCGGTGGATCAACCCGCCTGCCGGACAGGTGGGCACGACCTGACGGACCGGGTACGTTCCGCGCCCGGTGTCGATCGCGGGTGTGCCGATGCACCGACCACCGGTGCAGGTCTCGACCGGCGGTCCAGTACCGAACCGTCAAACGAGTGATCGCGAGGCCGATACGCGCACAGCGAGGTGATTTCAGCAAGATCGTGAGCGGCTTCGGTCACTGGGTTGAGCTGCCTCCGTGACGGGGTCCGGGACGCGAACTCCGTCCAAGGGGGGCGGTTTCTGGTGGCCGTCGAGGGTCGCGGTTGGGTTGTTGTCGCTGCTGGAGGCCGTAGCTGGAGACTTCGTGCCTGCCTTCAATCCGCGGGTTCGGGGTTCGATCCCCTGCGGCCCACCAGGTGTGAGCATCAACTCCGCGCCGACCGAGTTCGGGCCGCTCGGGCGCCCGACACGAACGGGTTGTACGTCGCTGGTCGTGACACGGAGGGCCCGTCCGTCGATGCGCTCGTGGCAGCACTGATCCGCTCCCGAGCGGCGCGACCCGCGGACGAACGCGACGGTCGATCAGATGCTCGACAAGCTCCTGGGGTCGTCGACCTGCAGCTGAACACGGTCACGACATACCAGGGATGGGCGGACATACACGTCCGGCCGTTGAGTGGGAAGGTGAAGGTCGGGGCGCTCGATGGGGACGTGTTCGACTCGTTCTACGCCGAGCTACGGCGGTGCCGCGATCATTGCGATCGCCGGCGCCACGTCCGGCACCGGGCGGCACGGCAGCGTCGTGCGCGAGGCGTCCGGCATGGGCTGCGAGGGAACAGTTCGGTGCTGCGCTGACGACGTGGTGCGGGCGGCCGGATCTTTCCTCGGGCTGACGAACTCCGTGACGCTGCCGGTGCTGATCACCCGATTTCATCGGGGCAATCGGTGTGCACTCCTGGACTTCGACGACGACTAGCGCGAGTGTGGGGCACAGCCAGCCCCGGAGACACGGCCGCTGATATCCGAAGGGGAGGAGCAGAGCCGTGGGCATGAGGCTCGAGGTTGTGGTGATGCCCGTCTCCGACGTCGCTCGTGCCCAGGACTTCTCCACAGCGCCGGGGTGGCGGCAGGGTGCCGACTTCGCCGCGGGTGCGGCGTTCCGGGTGGTGCAGGTGACGCCTCCGGGATCGGCGTGCCCGGTCATCTCCGGCACCGGGGCCACCTCGGCCACGCCCGGCTCGGCACAAGCCCTGCACCTGGTGGTGTCCGACATCGACGACGTCCGGGCCGGGTTCACCGACTGCGGGGCGGAGGTGGGCGAGGTGTTCCACGACGTGGGCGGGGTGTTCCACCATGCCGGGACCGGGGGGCGGGTCCATGGCCGTTCCCGGACCACCAGAGCAACGGCTGGCCGCTTCAGGAGATCACCACGCGACCCCCGGGCCGATGACCCGGCCCGGACCCGGCGATGGCCGGGCCGGCAGTTCCTCGCAGGAGGAGGTACCCCAGATGCACGTGACCTTCGAATCCGCGGCGGATCTGGCCGCCGCTCTGCGGCGGGCGGAGGCTGCGCACGGCCGGTATGAGGAGCAGCTCGGGCATGCGGATCCGGACTGGCCGGACTGGTACGCGCAGTTCATGGCGCGCGAGCAGGCCGGACGCGCGGGCCCGGTCGTTCCGGGGGCGAGCCCATGAGCCCCGAGTACGACGTCATCGTCCTGGGCGGCGGGTCCCCGGGCGAGCACTGCGCCGGTGAGCTGGCCGACGGCGGTCTGCGCGTCGCCCTGGTCGAGCGCGAGCTGGTCGGGGGCGAGTGCTCGTACTGGGCGTGCATTCCGTCCAAGACGCTGCTGCGCCCCGGCGAGGCGGCGCACCAGGCGCGCGAGGCGGCCGCCAGCGCGCAGGTCGACGCCGGGGCGGCGCTGGCCTGGCGTGACTTCATGGTCTCGGACCACTCCGACGCCGGCCAGGAGCGCTGGCTGGCGGGCAAGGGCATCGACCTGCTGCGCGGAAACGGCCGGCTCGCCGGAAGGGGAGTGGTCGAGGTCGAGGGCGTCCGCCACACCGCGGGGCATGTCGTCCTGGCGACCGGTTCGGATCCGATCGTGCCGCCCATCGCGGGCCTGCACGAGCTCGAGGGCGTCTGGACCAACCGCGGGGTGACCGGCATGAAGGCCGTCCCGCGACGCCTGCTGATACTCGGCGGCGGTCCGGTCGGCGCCGAGATGGCGCAGGCCGTGCGCCGCCTGGGCGGCGAGGTGGCGCTCGTCGAGGGCGCCGGGCATGTGCTGGCCCGCGAACCCGCCCCGCTGGGCGAGGCGCTCGGCGACGTCCTCCGCCGCGACGGCATCGAGATCGTCCTCGGTGTCCACGCGACCGCCGCGCGGCGCGACGGCGACGACTACGTTCTCGTCCTCGACAGCGGTCGCGAGCTGCGCGGCGACCACCTGCTCCTCGCCACCGGCCGGCGCCCACGCACCGGCGGGCTGGGCCTGGAGACGGTCGGTGTCGAGGCGGACGAGCACGGCATCCCGGTCGATGCGCGTTTGCGTGCCGATGAGCGGCTGTGGGCCATCGGCGACGTCACCGGCGTGCGACTGCTGACTCACGTCGGCAAGTACCAGGGCGAGGTCGTCGCCGCGAACATCCTCGGCGAACCACGCGAAGCCAACTACGAGGCCGTGCCGGACGTCGTCTACACCGACCCACAGGCGGCCGCGGTGGGCGCCACACAGGCCCGCTTCAGCGCCACCACGCCCGTGTCCGAGGTGGCCAAGACAGCCACCTACACACGCGCCTACGCCGACTCCAACGGCTTCCTGACCCTCCTGAGCGACGGCGAGCGGCTGACCGGCGCGTACGCGCTCGGGCCAGAGGCCGGCGAGTGGCTGCAGCAGGCGACGCTGGCCATCCGGGCCCGGGTGCCGCTCGAGGTGCTGCGCGACACCATCCAGCCCTTCCCCACCTTCTCCGAGATCTACGTGGCCGCGCTCAAAGCCCTCCACACCCAGGTCACGCCCGCGCGCGAGCGCGTCGGGGCGGTCTCACCATGACCGGAGGAACCATGACCAGCGCAACGGTCGTATCGCCCACCCAGCGCGAGCCCACGCTGCTCGGGCAGACCGTCGTCGTGATCGGCGGCAGCGCCGGCATCGGCCTCGAGACCGCCCGGCAGGCGCGGGCCGAGGGGGCGGACGTCGTCCTCACGGCCCGCGCTCCCGACCGCCTCGAGCACGCCGCGCGCGAGCTCGGGGCGCTGAGCAGCGTGGCCTTCGACGCCACGGACACGGCTCGCCTCGAGCAGTTCTTCCAGAACCTGCCGACGCCGATCGACCACGTGATGGTCACCGCCGGCAGCCCGTACTACGCGCCGCTGGCCGAGGTGGACTTCGAGCAGGCGCGCCGGTCGCTCGACGGACACCTGTTGCTGCCCCTGCACATCGCGCGCAATGCCGCCGACAAGGTCCGGCCCGGGGGAACGCTCCTGTTCATGGGCGGTACCGGCGCCCGCCGCACGGCTGTCGGGCTGGCGCTCGCGTCGGCGGTCACCGCCGCGCTGCCCGCCCTCATCGCCGGCCTGGCCCTCGAGCTCGCGCCGGTGCGCGTGAACCTCATCGCCCCGGGCTTCGTCGACACGCCGCTGTCGGCCTCGCTCCTCGGCGACCAGCTCGAAGCGCGGCGTGCGCAGCTGCGCGCAACGCTCCCGATCCGGCGCGTCGTCGGACCGGCCGACATCGCTGCGCTCGCCGTGCACGTCATGGTGAACACGGCGCTCACGGGCGCGACCTACGACGTCGACGGTGGGCAGCAGCTCGTCGCCGGGCAGGCGTGAGGTCCACCACTGCGCCCGTTGCGCACGCAGCAGCGATCACCGTGGAAGGTCAGGGAGGAAGGCGACGCAACTCGGCATGGTGGGGCGGGGTCGAATGGGCGCGAACCTGGTGCGCCGGCTGATGAAGACGGCGACGACTGCATCGTCTACGACGTGAATCCGGACGCCGCCCGCCCGCGCACCATCGCTGTCGGACTCGGAATGCACTACCTGGACGTCGGCACGAGGGGCGGGGAGGGGAGCCGTGCCGTCGGCGCAGGTCGGCTGCAGTGGGTCCGGAGCCCTTGGAGGGCAACGCATCCGGACGAGCCCGACTGAGCCGTCCGTGGGCCGCGTGTTCACCCGGTCGTGTAGCCTGTCCGCCATTCGCCAGCGCCCGGATGCGCGAGATCCCCCGAACGAAGCATGAGCGACTCCGCCGGAAGGATTCGACGTGGCACGATACGCACAGAGCGAAGCTGTATGACTGGTTCTCGCGGATCGAAGTTCCGTACTTCCCTGAGAACCCGCGTGCTCGCCGTCGCGCTGATCCCGAGTGTCGTGCTCCTCGCGGCCAGCATCGGCATCAACACCTACCTGCTCGTCGGAGCGTTGAAGCAGCGCAGTACCGCCGGCTTGCTCGCCGATGGCTACAGCATGGCGGTGCCGTTCATGCCGGCCATGAGCGAGGAGCGCCGCGCGAGCCTCGCGACGGCCACCGACCCGTCTCCGCAGAATCGGGCCGCTCTCGATCGAGCACGGCAGGGTATGGACGGGTTGATGGCCCGGTTCGGCGCCACTTCTTCGCGCGTCGCGGATGCGATGCCGGCGAGCGCGAAGGAGGCCATCGGCCGGTTCGTGGCGACGATGCCGCGCGTGCTCGCGGTTCGCCAGCTGATCGACAACGGTCAAGCGTCCAGGCTGCAGGTGTACGACGCCTACAACCAGGTGGCGGATGCCATGATCGTCGCCGCGGACGCGATCGGGCAGGACTCGACGGACAAGGAGACAGCCCTGCAGCGTTCGACGGCGTCCGACCTGATGCGGGTGTCGGACTGGCTGGATCGCAGCAACTCGCTCGCCGCCGCCGGGTACGGGGGTGGCGGCATGACCCCGGCGGAGTTGGCGCAGTACGACTCCCTGACCCAGGCATACCGTGCCGAGCTGGACGCCATCGCGCCCCGCCTGCCTCCACAGGAGCAGCGCAAGCTCGAGCAGCTGCGTTCCTCCCCGGCCTGGGACCGGCTCTCAGGTGTGGAGGACGCACTCGTCCAGCACGGCTTCGCCGACCCTCGTGCGAGGAACGCGCAGGTGCAGGAGCTGCCCGTGAGTGTGCAGGAATGGCAGGATGCGGCGCGGAGCAGCGCCACGGCCCTGAGCAGCATGGGCTTGGGCGATCTCGGGACCAGCGCGGCCGCCTCGGAGAAGCAGGCGGCCGACAAGGCTGTGACTCGTTCCGTGGCAACGGCGGCCGCGAGCATCCTGCTGGCGATCATCGTGCTCATCGTGGCCGTTCGGATGGGCAACGACCTGGTCCGGCGGCTTCGGCGGCTGCGGGCCGGCATGCTCGAGGCCGATGAGCGACTGTTCGGCGTCGTGGAACGGATTCGCCGGGGCGAGAAGATCGATGTCGCCATGGAGGTTCCCGAACTCGACTACGGGCCCGACGAGATCGGTGAGGTCGCCGCCGCCTTCAGCACGGCGCAGCAGGCGGCAGTCTCCGCTGCGGTCCAGGAGGTCCAGCTGCGGGAGGGCGCCAACGCGGTGTTCTTGAACATCGCGCGCCGCAGTCAGGCTGTCGTGCAGCGTCAGTTGCAGGTGCTCGACAGAGCAGAGCGCGCAACAGATGACCCTGCCCAGGTCGCGCTGCTGTTCCAGCTGGATCACCTGAGCACACGGGAGCGGCGCAATGCCGAGAACCTGATCATCCTCGGTGGTGGTCAGCTGGGCCGGCAGTGGCGCAACTCCGTACCTCTGATCGACGTCGTCCGCAGCGCCATCTCCGAGACGGAGCAGTACAAGAGGGTGACGGTCGGGCGCTTTCCCCCTGTGCTGGTGGCCGGGCGCGCAGTGGCCGACCTGGTGCATCTACTGGCTGAGCTCATCGACAACGCCATTCAGTTCTCCCCCCAGGGCTCCCGGATCGACGTGCACGGCAACCCGGTGGGCAGGGGCGTCGTGGTGGAGGTGGAGGACCAGGGGATCGGCATGGGGGTCCACGATCGCGACAGCTACAACGCGATGTTCCGAGACCCGCCCGACTTCGGTGTCATGGCGCTGACCGAGGATCTGCGAATCGGCTACTTCGTGGTTGCGAGGCTGGCCCGCAAACACGACGTCAGGGTCAGCCTGACGGAGTCGTCCTACGGGGGTGTCCGGGCTGTCGTGCTGATCCCGATCAGTCTGACCACGTTCGAGGGAGCCGGTACGGAGGATCGTCCCGATCTGTTCGCCACGGCCGAATTCCCGCTCCAGATGCAGGTCCGTTCCCAGGTGCCGGACATTTCCCCGCCCGCGGCCCGGCCCGCGCGAGCGGATCGGCCCCCCGTGGCACAGGGCCTGCCACTGCGCACCTCACTGCCGATGAGTGCTCCGATGCCGCCTCCCGAGAAGGCGACGAGCGAGCCGACGTCACGGAATCGGCACTGGGTTGAGTTGCCGTCGGGCGACCACGTACTGCGGCGCCCCGAAACGGAGCCGGCGCCGATGATCGCGGGGACGATGCGGCTGAGGGACGAGCGACCTCCGCTGCCGAAACGTCGACGACAGACGCATCTGGCGCCACAACTGCATCGCGAGCCGGAGCCGGCGATCAGCGACGAGTTCTCCGATGATTCCGACACCAGCGCCAGGCAGGCCCAGAGCATGATGGCGGCCTTCCAGTTGGGCACTCGACGTGGCCGTGCCGCCGCCGACCCATCAGAGCCGTGAACTGCGGTCGTGGCCAGGAAACCGAAGGCGAGGATCTACAGTGGAACAGAAGACGAACAGCGCGGATCTGAGTTGGCTGCTCGACGACTTCGTTGAAAGAGTGGTCGGTATCGATCGTGCCGTGGTGCTCTCCTCCGATGGGCTGCTGATCGGGAGATCGAGCAGCTTGTCAGAGGAGGACGGCGAGCATCTCTCGGCAGTGGGGTCCGCGTTCCAGAGCCTCTCACGTGGCACCGCCCAGCATTTCCAGGGTGGGCGGGTCCGGCAGACGCTCGTCGAGATGGACAATGCCTTTCTGTTCGTCATGGCTGCAGGTCAGGGGGCCTGCCTTGCGGCCCTCGCTGCCAGCGACGCCGACTTGGGGCTGGTCGCCTACGAGATGAACAGAATAGTCAAGAGGATCGGCGGGAAGATGTCCACCACGCCGCGGTTCACCGGTTCACCTGTCGGTCGGGGCAGCGACACGATATGAAAGAGGAGGACGGGTCCTGGTACGACGAGGAAGCGGGCCCGCTCGTCAGGCCGTATTTCCTAGCTGGTGGTAGGAGCCGTCCGGCCCGCAACGATCTGGAAATGATCACGCTCGTGGTAGCTGTGGCAGAAGAGCTGGGCGAGAGGCTGGGCCCCGAATACGCCGAGATCTTACGTCTCTGTCAGCATCCGTCGTCGGTGGCGGAAGTCGCCGCGATGATGGATCTTCCGCTCATGGTGGTCAAAGTGATACTCAGCGATTTGATCGAGCGCGGGTACGTGATTTTCCGTTCCCCGCCGACTACTTCAGATCTTCCGAGCCCAGAACTACTCCAGGCGGTCCTTGATGGCATTCGCAGGATCTGATCGCGGACCGTCGCCGGCCTTGGCCTCCGCGGTGAAAATCCTCATCGCAGGAGGTTTCGGTGTCGGCAAGACCACGATGGTGGGCTCCGTCAGTGAGATCCGGCCCTTGCGCACGGAAGAGCTCCTCAGCGAGTTGAGCACCGATGTGGACGATCTGTCAGGAGTGGAGAGCAAGACAACCACGACAGTGGCCATCGACTTCGGCCGGATCACCATCAATCCGCAACTCGTCCTCTACCTCTTCGGAACGCCGGGCCAGCAACGCTTCTGGTTCATGTGGGACGAACTCGCACGCGGGGCGCTCGGTGCGGTCGTCCTTGCCGACACCAGAAAGCTCGACAACTGCTTCGCCGCGCTGGACTTCTTCGAGCGGCGGAACATGCCGTTCATCGTGGCGGTGAACTGCTTCCACAACGCTCCCATGTATGAACTCGAGGAGGTTCGGGAAGCGTTGGACCTCGACGACGGTGTCCCGATCGCACTCTTCGATGCCCGCCAGCGCGAGCGCAGTAAACAGGTTCTGGCAACATTGCTCGAGTATCTTCTCCGATTGCAGACGCCCAATGCGGGCCCCTCGGCGGTGTTCTCCTGACATCGGCTCGTCCGGCCGAACCGGGGTAGGCGCCAGGCCGGCCTTCCGCACGTCGGCTCCTGCTCAGCCGGTGGGCCACGGAGGGTAATGCTGTGGGCACGGTTTGCGATGACGCTGTGTGCTCCCCGCAGAAGTGAGGCCCGGCCCCGGATCCGTCCGCCGGCAACGGGTTCGGCTGCGATGAGCTCGTCGCAGGTGCCAGGGGGCGGTCGCGTCACGACGCGCACCTACCGCACCGGCGGCTCTCCGGCCCCCAGCACGTTCACGCCCCGAGCCGGCCCAGGGCGGACGGGTTGAGCGGGTGCTGGTGGCGACCGCCGACATGGTGCAGGGCACTGCACGGGCGGCGCAGCTGCTCGACAGCGGCCGCCGACACCGTCTGGCAGGCCGCTATTGATGAGGGCCCCAGCTGCGGATCGTCATGCGGACTGCTCAGGCGCGCCGGCGACGAGGTCGCCGGCGCGCTGTGATCCGAGTGTGGCCGAGGGCGAAGCACCGGTTGCCCGAGGAATGGACCGGCTGCCTGGACCGCTACAGCCCGCAGGAGCCGCGGTCGAGGTGGAAGTACCTGCCGTTGGCCCAGCGGCAGAGCCGGATGCCGACGACGACGCCGACGATCGTGATGAGCGCGGGAAGGTACCCGCTGGCGACCTGAATGATGGGGATCGCCGGGCAGCCGCCCGAGATCGCCCAGCCCGTGCCGAACAGGATCGCGCCGGGGATGACGCCGGCGTGGATGCGCCCCGGTGTCCGGCGGACCCGCAGTAGGGCGAAGACCACCACGATGATCGCAACGGCCCCGGCGAAGGACAGCAGCATGCGCAGGTCCTGGAAGGTGAACATGCGGTTCAGTTCGGTGTAGTCGCCGAATCCGATGTTGGTGACGGTGAAGCCGAGGGCCAGCCCGGCGATGATGTTGGCGATGAGGATCGAGCCCCGGGTGCGCATCAGATCACCTTCCACAGCAGGAACGACACGAGGACGGCGGTGCCGAAGAAGACGGCGGTCGCGACGAGGCTGACCGGGCGTAGCCGGCCGCAGCCGCTGAGCCCGTGACCGGAGCTGCACCCCCCGGCGAGGCGGGTGCCGAAGCCGACGAGCACGCCGCCGACGAACAGCACGGCGATCATCGTGGTCGGGGAGGCGGTGACGATCTGGCGGAAGCCGGCGCCCATGTCGAACCGGAGCTGGAACCGCCCGGCGGTGACCGCCGCTATCCAGCCACCGAGGAAGATCGACAGGAGTAGGGCGGCCTGGGTGATCAGAGGCGCCGGGCGGTGGCTCGCGGCCGGGGCCGTGCCAGCCGCCGGTGGCTCGGCGTCCTGGCTGGGTGGCGGGGCGTCTGCGAGCGTGGTGTGCCGGGGGGTGGGGCC
>NZ_JAAXLA010000005.1 GCF_012911935.1 Pseudonocardia acidicola
GGTTCGGCGGCGGGGGGCTGGACGGTGGATGGCTGCGCTGTTGCAGCGCGCCCGCTCCACCGGGTCTCGGCCTGCTCCCACAGCGCCAGCAGCCGGTCGGCCGGCTCTCCGGCCAGGCGTCCGAGCGCCTCGACCGCATGCCGGGGCGGCAGCGTCGCCCCGTTGAGGTAGCGCTCCCAGGACGATTTGCTGTACGGGGTCTGGGCCGCCAACGCGGCCAGGCTCAGGCCGGAACGATCCTTCAACTCCCGCAGCAGGCCCACCAGATAGGCGACGTCGGGGTCCAGCGCGGCGGGCAGCGGCCGCCACCGGCCGGTCATGTGCGCAGCAGGGCCCAGGTGTGGGGCCCGACCTTGCCATCGACCACGGCGCCGCCCGCGCGCTGCAGCGCCATCACGGCCTGCTCGGTGTGCTCCCCGAACAGGCCGTCGATCCGCCCGGGATCGAAGCCGTGGTGGGCGAGCAGGCACTGCACCTCGACCACGTCCTCGCCTGCGGAATTGAGCACGGCCAGGCGGTCGGCGGTGCTGCTGTGCCCCGCATACAGCCGGCCGTCGCGGGTGCTGAAGTCGCAGGCATAGCCCGCTGGCTGCACCGGGGCCCTGGCCGAGGACCGCGGCTGCCCGGCGCTGACCAGCCATACCGTTGCGCCGAGGGCGGCCAGCACCGCAACGCTCGCGGCCACCCAGACGATGCCGCGCCGCTGCGACCGCGCCGACGCGTTGATCGGCTCCGCCGCGGTGACCGCATCGACCGGGGTCTCGGGGCCGGGGGCCCGCGGCCCGGTGGGTGCGTGGGCGCGTTCGGCCAGCTCCCACACCACCTGCAGCCGCGTTAAGTCGGCCCCGGCCAGCCGGCCCAGCGCCTCGACGGCCGGCCACGGGGGCACTGTCCTGGCATGGAGGTATCGCTCCCACGACGACCTGCTGTACGCGGTTTTCCGCGCGAGCGCCGCGGTGCCGATCCCGACCTGGTCCTTCAGTTGCCGTAGTCGGATGGTCAGCTCCCGCACCTGTGGCTTGAGGCCCTCAGGCAGTGCCTTCCACTGAGCCATGTGAGCTCACCAGCCAGTCCGACTCCGCCGATTCCCGGTCTCCGCTGCCGCGAACCTACTCGATCAACGATGACACCGATCACCATGGCGTGGCCGATCGGTCCCGCCGTCCCGGCGATGCGTCAGCCCGGCGGGCGTCCCTGCAGGTCATGGCGTGGGACGTCCCACGCTGATCCGACCTGTCCGACGGGTCTGTCGCCGCCCGCATCCGGCCCCGCACGATCGGATTGCCCGCCGGGCGGCCGGGTTCGCCGCGGCGGGCAGGCCGGCGTCGTACCGGCAGGGCAGCACGGGGCCGTGCACCGCACGGCGGCCCAAATCGTGGCGGCCTGCACGTCATCCGTCCACGACCTCAACCGACCCGGAGGGGAATGATGATCGGTAAGAAGGTGATCGCGCGCGTCGGTACGCTGACCGCGGTCGTCGCGCTGTCGGCGGTGGGCCTGGCAAGCCAGGCGTTCGCCGCACCGGGGGTGGCCCCGATCAGCGAGGGCTCTCCCAACCATCACGGTGTCTGGTGCGTACAAGCCGCGATCAACCAGTGGGCGGGTCGGACGGTGCTGTCCCAGGATGGTGAGTTCGGACCGCAGACCCGGGAGTGGGTGAAGAAGTTCCAAGCCGGCTACGGGTTGGCGCAGGACGGCGTCGTCGGCCCGAAGACCGGCGACGACATCTGGATCTTCGACGGCAGCTCGAGCTACTGCCACGGCTATGTCCCGACCAGTAGCTGAACGACAATTCTGATCAGCTCGGCACGAACCTCGATACGCGCAGGGCCGGCCACCGCGGCCGGCCCTGCGCGGCCGGCGTTCGGCCGCGCAACTCCTGGGTGCGGGCGCTTGATCCGGTGTCGTGCATGCCGAAGACGCGTCCAATCCGGCCGAGTGGGTCTCGGTGTCCTGCGGCGCGACCGCCACCGTCGGCAGGCCCAGGTAGTTGCCGATGGCGGCGGCGGTGTCGCGGGAGGGGGAGACCGCCCCCGGCCACCGCGTGCATCCGCGAACCCGCCGGGGCCTTCTCCAGCGCTCCGCAGGCGCGGCGTGACTGAGCCCGCCGCTAGCCTTGCCGGCCACAGCGCGGTGACGGTCTTGCATGTCGCGTTCGCGCTGGGTCTCGGCGCAGAGCCGCCCGGTTTCGTGACCTGCATCGCGGAGGCCGTGGCGACGCTACGCGCCCTGCAATGACGAAACCCGGTGTCAGACCAACTACCGCATCCGGATCCTGCTCGCCGCCGAGGGCTCACGTCCCTCCCGGCCGGCCCAGCGGATGCAAGGACCCGCTCGACGCTGGCCGGTTCGCTGCTCACCAGCGGTTCTTCCTGCGGGCGCGGCGGGGCCGGGCGACGCGCCCCTCGGTGCGGGCGGCGTCGAGGGCCCGCTGGTAGATCTCCGCCGACGAGGTGGCCGCAGAGATGCGGCAGGCCTGGTCGTCGGTGACGGGCTGCCCCGACGGGCGGGGGCCAGAGCGCGCAGCGACGGCCGAGCGGCGCGCCTCCTCCCAGAGCTTGCGGGCGGTCTCGCGGCCACTGCCCGGCTCCGGCAGGGTCGAGGCGCTTCGCGGCTGGGGCTCAGCTGCCGAGCGCCGCGCGGCGCGGCGGGCGATCGCTTCGGCCTTGAGCCTGAGGTGGTCACCACGGATGCCGACGACGCCGGGCGGTAGCTCGTGCAGGCGGCCTCGCCACGGTTTGAGGCGGTAGCCGAGCACGCGGAGCGGGTCGGTGGCGCCGCGCAGGGCGTCGCCGCGGTGCTGGTCGGGCCGGTCGGGGTGGTGGTCCAGGGCGTAGAGGATCCCGGCCACGCAGGCGCCGGCCTCCCACCACGGCCGCAGCAGGGCCCGGGCACGCCACAGCGGCACCCCGGATACCCCCCGGCGGTCTAGGCCCATTCGGTTGAACAGGCACAGTGCGGCGCTGGTCCGTTCAGGGGGGGAGTCGGGGACCTGGAAGACCGGCCAGTCAACGACACATTGACTTGCCGAGGGTGGCCGTCGGCCGCCCTGCAAGGGCTTAGTACTCACGCAAGATTGGGGGAGGTCGCCACTTTGCTCCACAGGCAGGATGACCTCGGGTTCCGGGAGGGCCTGCGTGGGTAGGGGGGTGTCGGTGACCAGGGCGTAGGTGGGGGTGCGGTTGGTGCGGGAACCGAGGAACGCCGCGGACGCGCCGCACTCGACGACCACGACCAGCCCGGCGTCGCGGGCCCACGCCAGCACCCGGGAGACGGTGCGGGTGGCACGGTCGCCGGCGGCGCCGAGCCGCTGCGCGGTGACCCCGGTGACCAGACCGGTGGTCCAGTCCATCGAGTTGACCAGCCGGCGCAGGATCTGCAGCCAGCTGCGGCGCTTGTCGGTACGCCAGTCCTCGGCGTCGACGAGCTGCACGACCCGGCGCCAGGCCTCGGCCTGGTCGGCCATGACGCGCCAGCCGGTCTCGATGAAGTGCCGCCAGCCGGGGTGCGGGGCCCACCGGCCGGCGTCGACGCGGGCGCAGGCCCGCCGGCGGCCGTAGGCCAGCGCGCGGGCGGCGGACCGGGTGAGGTCACGGCGGACGGCGCGGGGCAGCGGCCGCCCGGTTGGGTGGCCCGGCGGCCGTGTGGGCGGCTCGACTCGTGCTGCCCGGCCACGCGGGGTCCGCGGGCGCCGCTGCGCCGCCCGGCGCAGTGCAGGGGGTGGGTTCACCCCGAACGAGTCGGGGCTGACGGCGCCGCTGCTCTGGGCGCCGTGGAACAGGCACTCCCGGCCGTCGGGTGTGGTGGCGAGCACGAACGCGCCGTCGCGGTAGCACTCGGCGCACCAGCCGAGAGCGGATTCGAGCAGGGTCGGGCCGTGTCGGGATGGCACCCGACCCGGCCCAGGGGTTATCGTGGGCACGCGAAACGGCCCCTTCTGGGAGGGGATCGCCCCGGCGGTTGCCGGGTTACTGCGTCGATCGGGTGGCCGCCCGAGTCGACGTGACGACTAGACGAGGCGGCCCTTTGGCAGAGGGCCGCCTCGTTCTTTGTTTACGAGGCCTTGGTCAGCGGCAGTTCCTCCTGCTTGCTGGGGGTCTTGGGCTGGCAGTAGTCCGGGGCCGGGCGCCCGAGGCATTCGGCGATCATCCGGGTGACCACGTCGGTGATCGGGATCCCGTCACGCTTGGAGATCCGCTCCACCTCGGCATGAAACTCCGCGGGCATGCGGACCGGCACCTGGACGCGGGCGCCCTTCGACTTGCGACCGGGCTTACGCCGCTGCGGAAGGCTCTCCATGGGCAGGAGTTATACCGGTGATCACCCCGCGGCGGCGCGGGACGCGCCGAGGAAGTTGAATCCGATTCCGGCTGGCGGTGTCGGAGCCCGCGGATCTCGGGTCGTGCGTCGACGGCGCCCCCGCCCAGCCGCGCAGGCGCGCGCCGGGCCCGGACGGGAGGCCGGCCCGCTGCCGCGTGGCGGCTCGCGTTGTGCCGCACGGCCATCGGCGGGCCCAGCAACGCCCTAGCGGCCAGGCCCGCCACTGCAACTCGGCCGACGAAAGGGCTTGCGCCGCGGCTCCGCCCACTGACGTCGGCCCGCTCGCGCGCGGGCCGCCGGGTCTGCCTCGCCCGGACCGCGCGCCGCGCCAGGGTCGCCGCAACATCCCAGGCGCGGCGCGCGCTGTCGCTGCACCGGCCGGCACGCCGGCCCCCTGGCAATCGCGCCCGGACCCGGGGCCACGCGGTCTGCGCGCGCACCCACGTCCACGCGCCCGCCGGGCTACCGAGCTCGCGCGGGGCGGCCACCCCGCCGACCTCGACGCGGCACAGGCCGCGGCCGATCGGACACCGGTGGGCGTTGAGCGCGGTCCCTGACCATCGCCCGCAGCCGAGATGGATCCGTGGGCTCGCCACGACGCGCAGGGCGACGAGACCGCCGACGGCCATGGTGGGCCGCACCAGCGGCAGGGGAGCCAGCCCGCACGCGGGGAGAACGGATGCGCCCAGCTGGATGCGTGACGACGCACCGGGCTGCGCAGGCGTGGACTTGTCAGGGCGCGCGCTATTATCGAAGCGCGCAGGCATGCGTGTGCGCCTCCCTTCGGGGAGGGGCTGGGTGCCGGAGCTGGCTACTCCGCGGACCCCGTTACGTGGGCCCGTTCCTCTTGCCGGAGGGACGGGCCCTAACTTTTTGGGGCCGACTGCACTCAACCCATGTGAAGTTGGCTGTGAGTGGTGGCTGGTCAGGCGGTCTGGTCGAGTTCCTCCTGCACGGTGAACGGCAGCTCGTCGCGGTGGGCCATGCCGATCCGCTGAAGCTCGAGGAGCAGGTCGCTGTAGGAGACCCCGAGGGTGTCGGCCAGTTCGCGGAAGCGGTCCGCTTCGTCGGCGGGCATACGCGTGGCGAACAGTTCCCGTGCGCCCTTCGACGGACGCCCGGCACCCTTGTGCGCCCGTCGGGCCCGTCGTGGCTCCATGGCCGAGGATCTTGGCATCAATAACTGTTACAGCGGTGGCGACGCGCCGAGACGAATGGGCCCAACTGCCGAACTCGCACCATCGTGGCGCCGGGACCGTCGGCCGCCGTGGGACGCCCGCGTGCTCGCGACGTCGATCACGAGGCTTGCCGGTCTTGCGGCCGCGGGCTCGGGGCCGGCTGGCCGGGAGCCGGTGCGGGCTTCATCGCTGCGGCTTCGTGGTCATCGGTCGCTGTGCGGGGGTTGGTTGGTGCTCGGTCCGCTGTGGTCGGTGAGGACGATGCGGACATCGACGGGCAGCACGCCGGTGTCGTCGGCGATCACGGGGTTGAGGTCGAGTTCGGCGAGCCCGGGGGTGTGGGCGGCGAGGTGGCCGACGCGGACGAGGAAGGCGGCGAGGGTGTCGCGGTCGACGCGGGGCAGGTGGCGGTAGCCGTCGAACATCCGGGCGGCGATGGTCTCCTCGATCATCTCCAGCGCTTCGAGGTGGGTGAACGGCGCGGCGCGGAACGCGACGTCGCGCAGCGCCTCGACCATGACTCCGCCGCTGCCGAAGGCGACGACGGGCCCGAAGATCGGGTCCACTGTGGCGCCGACGAGCAGTTCGACGCCGGGGCGGGCCATCGGGGCGACGACGACGCCGGTGATCTGCGCATCCGCGACGTTGTCGGTGACACAGTCGGCGATCGCGGTCCATGCTGCTGCGACGGTGTCGGGGGTGACGTGCAGTTGCACGCCGCCGACGTCGGACTTGTGCACCACCTGCGGGGAGACGACCTTCAGCGCGCACGCCCGCCCGTAGTCCGCGACGGCCGCGGCGGCCTCGTCGAGGGTGGCGGCCAGCGTCCATGGCCCGGTGTGCAGCCCGGCGGCCTCGACGAGCCGGCGGGCGGTGGGTTCGTCGAGGAGCCCGCCGCGGTGCCCGGTCCCGGCGCCGGTGGGCGGTGCCGGCGGTCGAAGCGTGGAGCGCTGGTCGGCGGTGGCGAGCCAGGTCCCGCGGTGGTGCAGCGCGGCAACCGCGCGGACGGCGTGGTCGATCGAGGAGAGCACCTGCACGCCGCCGTGGCGCAGGATCTGGTGGTTGGTCGGCTGGTCGACGGCGTAGCAGCTCTGGACGAGCAGCGGGATTGCGTGCTGGCGTGTCAGGGCGAGCAGTCGGTGGGCGGTGGCGTCCTCGGCGTCGCGCAGCTGGGTGTCGAAGCGCAGGTGGTAGCCGCCGTAGATGCCGACCAGCAGCACGAGCCCGACGGCCGGGTCGGTCATGAGCAGCTCGACGGCGGTGGCGAAGACCGTGGGGTCGGTGTCGGTGGCGCCGGCGACGTCGACCGGGTTGTCGATGGCGGCGGGTGGGCCGAGCAGCGCGCGCAGGTTCGATCGGGTCGCTGCGCTGAGGGTGGCGAGCTCGACACCGGCGGCGCTGAGGGCGTCGGCGGCCAGGGTGGCGTGCCCGCCGCCGTCGGAGAGCACGGCCACGCCGCGGCCCGCGGGGATCGGGGCGGTGGTGGCCAGCACCCCGGCGAGCAGGGCGAGCTCGTCGGAGCGGGTGACCAGCTCGACGCCGGCCTGGGTGAGCACCGCGGTGGCGACCGCGTCGGAGCCGGCGATCGAGCCGGTGTGTGACAGCGCGGTCCGTTGCCCGGCTTCGGAGCGCCCGCCGCGCAGCAGCACCACGGGGCGGTGTCGGGTGGCTTCGGCGGCGGCGGCGAGGAACGCGCGCCCGTCCTGCAGGCCCTCGCAGTGCAGCGCGATGGCGCCGGTGCCCGGTAGGCCTGCGAGGTGGGTGATGCACTCGTCGTAGCGGACATCGGCCTGGTTGCCCAGCCCGATGTAGGTGTGGAAGCCGGGTCCGCGCAGGGCCCGATTGTCGGCCAGCAGCGAGATCAGCATGTTCCCGCTCTGGGTGATGGCGCTGATCGGGCCGGCCGGGACGTCGGGGACGCCGACGAGGTTCGCGCCGCTCGCGGCGTTGAGCATCCCGGAGGTGTTCGGGCCGATGACCCGGATCCCGGTCTCGGTGATCGCGGCGGTCAGCTCGGCCTGCAGCCTGGTGCCCTCGGGGCCGGCCTCGCGGAAGCCGTTGGCCAGCACCACCGCCCCGGCCACGCCTACGGCGGCGAGCTCGCGCAGCGCGGCCGGGACCGCACGGCCGGGCAGGGCGATCAGCGCCACGTCCACGCCTGCGGGCAGCTCGCCGATCCCGGTCAGCACCCGCAGGCCGAGGATGGTCCCGCCGCGTGGGTTCACCGCGTACACCGGGTTGCGGTAGCCGGAATCCTGCAGCGCCCGAATGGCCTGGTAGCCGCGCTTGCCGGGGTCGGTGGAGGCGCCGATCACGGCGATCGACCGCGGATCGAGCAACCGGTCCAGCGCGGAGCGCGAGGGCGCGGCGCGGGCCGGGGTCTGCACGACGTCGGAGCTGGCGGCCGGGGTGGTGGTGGCGGGCCGGGCGATGTGGACGGTGCGGGGCGGCATCGTCGTCCTCACTTCCCACCGGAGACGGGAGCACGGCGCTCGGCGAAGGCGGCCACGCCCTCGGCCCAGTCCTGTGTGGTCATGAGTGCGAGCAGGTCGGCGGCCTCGGTGCGCAGCGCCTCGTCCAGGCCGTCGGCGCGGTTGAGGGTGGTTTTCATCCGGGCCAGCGACAGCGGAGCCTTGGCGGCGAGCCGGGCGGCGAGCGCGCCGGCGGCGTCGTCGAGATCGGCGGCGGCGGGGGCGGCGTTGGCCAGGTCCCATTCCAGCGCCTGGGCCCCGGTGAACCGCTCGCCGAGGATCAGCAGTTCGGTGGCGCGGCGCAGCCCGACCCGCCGGGGCAGCCGGTGGGTCACGCCGCCGCCGACGAAGAAGTCGTTGCGGGACAGCACTTCCCACTCCAGGCTGGAGAAGAACGCCTCGGCCGCGGCGTTGTCGAAACACGACCCGACCCGGCCCATGGACTGGCGGATCCCCACCCGCCGACACAGGGCGGTGAACCGTTCCGCGGTGCAGGTCGACCCGCGGTCAGTGTGGAAGATCACCCCCTCCACCTGGTCGGCGCCGCCGCGGGCCGCCACGGCCATCCAGACCGCCTGGTCGGTCCTATTTGGGCAGTTTGGTGGCCATTTCTTTGGCCGCGTCCTCGGCCCACTGGCACACGGGGTCGTTGGACGTTGGTCCGTGCCCACGCGCCTCGGCTTCGGCCGTGGAGTGCCGTCCGATGGGCACGATCACGTCGCACAGGCCCGGGCCGGTGGATCGGGTTTCCTTGGCCGGGTGGCCGTCAACGGTGACACTGGTCGTCTGGGCGCTGCTGCCGCCGACGATGATGTCTTTCCATGCCTTGGTGTCCCAGTAATTGATGGTCACCGCGGAACCGGCGGCACCCTGGAACATGAAGTTGCATCCGCGCTCACCGGTGTTCGGAATCGTGGGAATCGGCGAGTCCAGCTTGAACTGGTCCAGGTTGCCACTCAACGCCTTGCACGGGTCGAGGCCTTTGGTGCTGGCCTTGCCCGCTTTACCACCGTTCGCCCCGCCTGTCTCGTTCGCTGGGGCACTCGCCGACGCGCTGCCCGAGCCGCTGGGAGCGGGCTTGGGTGGACCCGACGCGTCGGGTCCACAAGCGGACAGGCTCAGCGTCGCCGCCACCACGGCGAGCGCGCCGACCAGGAGATGAGGAGTGTTCCGCACGGTTACCTCGGCCTTTCTTCAGTTCCATCAACAATTCCGTTCCTGGGTGAAACGGGAAATCAGCCGAGCAGAAACTTTGCCTGCGAGCCTGGGCCGGTGGAGTCCAGCCAGAACGAGATGATCGCCTGCCGACCGGCGGCCGCCCAGCCCGACGGCGCGTGGTTCGCCAGCGGGAGAGCGAGCTTTCCTTGACCGGCTCGCGCATTCAGTTCGGGGGCCTGGACCAGGACGTCCGCGGTCGGGCCGCCGCGTCCCCAGGGCAGCGGAGTGGTGCGGTTGTCGGTAAAGATGTCGCCGTGCCACAGCACGCTCTTCGTCGCACCGTTCCCGGCCATGTAGTCGACCCGGATGCCGAACAACGCCTCCGGCGATGCCTGCCGAGCCAACTGGTCGGTCCAGATCGCGGTCGGCAGGGTGTCCGGCAGGTCGCGGTACTCCGCGCCGACGAGTCCGGTGCCCGCGTTCCCTTGGACACCAACGTAGGCGATGGCGCGTACAGCGTCATAGGAACCGTAGGCGTTGCCGCGCACCGAGGTCGTGCCGTTCGCACCCGCGATCCGGTCGGCGTAGGTGTGCTTGCGGACCAGCGTGGCGGACAGACCGCCGCGATCCAGGTCCGGGTCCGACGCGGTGCCGACCTCCACATAAACGATGCCGGGTCCGGCGACCGTCACGCTCTTGGTCAGCGTCTTCGTCTTCCCGCCGAGCGGGACGACCTCGGTGGGGGTGAAGTCGTTGCCGTTGTGCTCCTTCGGGCTGCCGTGCTGACTGTCGATGTGGTACACGGCGACCTTCGTGCCGTTCTGGCCGGTGGCGAGATCGGACAGTTGCAGGTCGATGCTGTACGGCTGAGTGGTTTCGTTCCACACCATGACCGTGCTGCGGTACTGATCGCCGGAGGCCATCGCACCGATGCCGGTCGGCAGCGAGCCCCGCACCGGCGACCGGCGGTCCGGCATCTGTGCGTAGAGCTTCAGCGCGTTGAACAACGGCAACTGGAGCGCGGTGCTGCCCGAGTAGTCGATCAGGTGGGGGAGCCAGCCGCTGAAGGTGAAGGTCTGCAGGTCGGGGGTTTGCAGCGCCAGTTGCAGCGATGTCATCGACTTGGCCGCTTCCAGCGTGGTCCCACCGCTTTTCTCCCACGTGCCAGGCAGGAACACCCCGGACTGCGCCTGGACGAGCGGCACCGTGTTGAAGTCGGTGCTCAGCCCGTTGCGCGCGCCATCCCAGAGTTTGCCGAGGTCCTCGCCGTAACTGTTCAAGGTGAGGTAGTCGAACGGCAGGCCGGGCTTGGCCTTCAGCTGTGTGCGCAACTCGTCGAGGGCCGCCTGGAAGTAGGTCTTGCCGCCCAGTTCCGAGCTCGTCTTCTCGCTGGTCGAGATGAAGCTGGCCATCCCGAACAAACCCTGCGGCTCGATCGCACCCGTGTAGGCGTCGTAAATCTCGAGGAGCTGTTTGATTGACTTGGGATTGGCCGACCCGGTGAGGTTGTGCGTCGGCTCGTTCCACATGCACCAGCTGATCGGATAATCGCGGTAAATCTTGGCCCACTCACCGATGACGTTCCCGGCGCCGGACACGTTGTCCGGCATCGGGAACAGGTGCGGCCGCTGCGGTGAGATCGCCGGCGGGAAGAACTGGTACGGTGCGCCTTCCAACTGGACCATGATCTCCATACCGCGCCGTTGCAGCCCGCCGAAGAAGGTGGTGAGGAAGGTGTTCGGCGTCGGTGACACCGTGACCGAGCCGTTCGCGGCCCGCGTAAACGGGTACGGCGTCAACGAGGGGTAGGTCATGTCCGGAAAACGAAGCTCAGCGTCGTAGACCGCGGGCCGGATCTGGTCCAGGTATTGCAGGCTGTCCAGGATCTGGGTGGAGTTGAGGGCTCGTCCCACGCCGATCTTCGACTTCAGCAGCGGGAAGAACGCGGTCTTGCCGAAGTCGATCTGAAGAGTCTCCGACGAGGTCGCCGGCCTCGCGGTCACGCCACAGCCACTGAGAAAGGCCGCGGCGCCGAGCCCGGCGGCGGTGGCCAGAACCTGCCGCCGGGTGAACGTCGATGATGGTTGCATTGCGTTACCCCCGGTCAGCCGTGTTGCAGAGCGCGGAACTCGTTCGTCCACACGGTGTTCTGGCCGGGCAGGCCATTGCCGGCCGGTTGGACGGTGTGCTGGCAGAACATGCTGTTCAGCACCCACGGCGTCGACTTGGCGTCGAACTTGTCCGAGGACATCGCGCTGTCCTGACCGATGCCGTACGTGGCCACGGCGAGTTTCCCGGTGGCGCGGAAGGCACCCACCTGGTCGGTCATGAAGTTCTTGTTGTCCGCGAACCACGGGCTCATGGCGAGGAAATCGGTCCACTTCTGTTCCGGGAACGGATTCCCGAGTGCGTCCTTGATCACCTGCCACACCCGCGTCTTCTTCGGCACGTGGTACTTGGTGGCGAAGTCGGCCGAAATCGGATCGGCCAGGTGGCTCTGGTAAAAGAGGACCAGGGAGAATTCGGTGGCCAGGAACTTCTGGTCCGGCCGCAGCTTCGGCAGGATGTAGTCGAGGTAGAAGTGACCCGCACCCGGGTCCGGCAGGTGCGGATGGATGTCCGTCCCCGCGATCGCCTGCGTGTCGTGCACGTACTGCATCCACCGATCCGTGGCCGCGGTCTTCCACTGCGGCAGATCCAGGTGGTTGAGCGCTCCCATGAAGAGCTGGGTCTTGCTGCCGGAGCCGAACTTCTGGGTCCGGTAGTCGATCGCGCGCTGCGCCATGGCCTCGTAGAAGGCGTTGAGCTGCGGGCTGTTGCGCTCGGATTGCTGGCATTCGATGAACGGCTCGTTGCCGATCGCCAGGATGTCGACCTTGTTCATGGCGACCGGCAGCACCGCGTCCAGTTGCCGCTGCGCGGCCGCCATCGCCGGGGAGCCCGGGGTGGGGATGGCCTGCTTGTTGTACGGGAACTTCAGCGACAGCACGGTGCCGTAGCCCTGGCCCGCGTAGGTGATCAGCGCCTTGATCGCGGGCTGGTCCGCCGCGTTGCCCTTGTCCGCGTCCGGCATCGCGAAGAACCCGCGCACCCAGGTCGCGGTGATGTTCCGCAGTTCGGAACCTGTCATGATGTTCGGGTCGCCGTTGAAGTTCGCCCCCAGTACCCCGTTCGGACTCGGCGCGGACACTCGCCGACCGGTCGGCGACTGGGTGCCGTTGTTCGTCTGTGCCGTGAGCGTGGACGGGTCACATGCCGCCAAGCTCCCGATCCCCGCCGCGACCAGACCGGCCATCGCCGACATGCCGAACAGTCGACGACGTGAGAACTCTGGCCGCGAAGTGCGGTCTTCCCGCATCAGTAACAATCCTCCTGATTGGACTTCAGTTGCCGCTGTAGTGGCCGGCGACGATGTTGGCTTGCACGGCGTTATCGGCCGCGCTGGCCGGCACTCCCGAGGTCATGACGCCCTCGAAGAACTTGCCGACGCCCTTGTTGCTGTTGTCCCCAACGGTGCCGAGCACGATGCCACCCTCCTGATGCATCGGTGAGTAACCACCACCGTTGATTGGCGGGTTCCGGCCCGGAATAAGTGGTGGTCAGGCCGCCCGACCGGGAGTTGCCCCAGCGGATGGCGAACCTGTCCTGCCCGTTGTTGGCCAGCATCACCGCGTGGCGAACGGGATCGCGCCGGGACCGGTCCGTCGTAGGAGGCGTAGAGCGCCCGCACCGTGCTGTCGGCCGACACCCACGGGTGCCCGCGGCGGCGTTGATGTCCCAGGGCCCTTGCGGTGCGGACCCAGCAGACGCGGAACCGACCGTCAGCACGGTCAGGCAGCTGGCGAGGACGCCGACGGCGACCGCGAGGCCCAGCCACAACGCACGTCTCCGTGGTCCGACGATCATCGCGTTCCTCCAGGCTCGGACAGATGAAGGGATTCGAGGCTCTGGCCGCTGGTCTCCGGCAGCAGTCGCCCGACGAACACTGTGGCGGCGAGGCCGAACACGCCGAAGAACACGAAGATCCCGGTGGCGCCGTGCGCGATGAGCGACGGGAAGCACAGCGTCAGGAACACCGTGACCAGGATCTGGGCGCTGGCCGCCAGCGAGACGCCTGCCGGCGTTCCGGCGGCGAGCCCGTGCACGGTGGTCCGACGGCGACGACGCGCGCGCGATGCGCGGTGGTTCGTACCTGTGCCATGAGTCCTACTGCAACCGGTGCCGGGTTGCCGCCCGCACGCGCAACACCGCGGACAGCTCCACCGGCAACCTCGGCTTCCGCTGCGCCGTCACCCCATAGACTCCATGGCGGCGTAGAGCATCGCGCCGGCTCCGGTGGTGAACACGGCATACGAGCAGGCGCCGGCGAGGAACGCCCGGCCACTGTTGATCCGGAGCCGCGCCACCGCGTACACCACGATGCCGACGATCAGGCCCGCCAACGCAATCCACGACGTGAGGCACCACCCGAGCGCGAACAGCGCGCCCGCCACCACGCCTGCCAGCGTTGCCCTGCCGATGCCGTAGCGGTGCTGCATCAGCGCGAACACCGCGCCGGCAACGGCCACGCCACCGACCGTTGCGGGCACTGCCAAGAACGTCGACAAAGGCATCTACGTCTCCTTGATCTACCTAGACAGCAACACCAAGCGCGGCGACCGTCCCTACCGCGCCGAAGACCTGGCCGTACGCCGACATCCAGTCCGCCGCGTTGGGAGCGTCCGCAGCGATCATCACGGGCAGGAAGATTAATCGGGGCCGGCCCGGTGCAGTGGACCGGTAGCGTCGCCCGCCGTGACCCTCGACCCCGTGCACGTGCAGTGGCTCAGCATGGTCGGCTACCAGACGGACCTGGCCGTCGAGCAGAGCCACCAGCCGGTGCCGCTGGCCATGATCGCCGCGGCACCGACCTGGCCGTCGACGGTGGGATGTCGGGCCTCCGCGTCCGGCGAAGATGAATGACCGACGCGGTCCGCGTCCGTCCCGTTGCGCCCGTCGCGCCATCGACCCGTCGCAGAGGGGTTCAGACTGGCGCACCGTTGACATGCCGATGGTCATCGCGCCGGCTCGTTCTCCGCGACATCCGCACCAGGATCGTGAGCAGCTCGCCGGCCGGCGGCGAGACCGGGCAGTACCTCTAATGGGTCCTGTCGGGCTTGGTTGTGCCAGGCTCGGCTCCGGTAGCGGCCGGCGGGTCAGCACTCCCATCCTCAGAGCCTGTGAGCTCTAGGGTCAGACCGTGCGCCCGCTGGTCGTGAGGTGGCCGGGACCGCTGATGGGATGACGTGCCCCCGACTGCGCCCCGCGTAGGTGGGTGAGCACTTGACCATTAGAGCGCGGTGGTCTCCTCCACGCTGCCGTTGTTGCTGGCAGATTGCGTGGGAGGCCGCGGATGACGGTGTTCGTGGGTGATGACTGGGCCGAGGACCACCACGACGTGGAACTCGTCGATGACGCCGGGAAGCCTCTGGGTCGGGCCCGGTTGCCCGAGGGCATGGTCGGGAT
Organism: Pseudonocardia acidicola; assembly: GCF_012911935.1. GTDB lineage: Bacteria > Actinomycetota > Actinomycetes > Mycobacteriales > Pseudonocardiaceae > Pseudonocardia > Pseudonocardia acidicola. Next base: position 14,633 of record NZ_JAAXLA010000005.1, read on the forward strand.
GACCCGGCTGCACGAGATGGTCGCCGAGCACCTCGACGACGCCGATGTCGACGCCGAGTCCGGGATGCTCGCGGCCGGGGCGGTGGTGGTCGGCATCGAGACCGACCGCGGCCCGTGGGTCGCCGCGCTGGTCGCGGCCGGCTATCAGGTGTTCGCGATCAACCCGATGTCGGTGGCCCGCTACCGGGAGCGGCACTCCACCTCGGGGGCGAAGTCCGACCCGGGAGATGCGCATGTGCTGGCCGAGATCGTGCGTCTGGACCGGGCCCATCACCGCCCGGTCGCCGGGGACTCCGCGCCGGCTCCCGGGCCCCGGCGGCCGCGACGGGTGTGGACGCGCCGCGGCGGCCCGCCCGTGGGCCGGACCCGACTACTGTGCCGCTGGTGACAGCAGGTGAGGAGACGGGCGCCTTTCGCGGGATCCGGGTCGGCCGGATCGCCGCGCCGCTGCGCGAGCAGGTGATCGACGGGCTGCGCACCGCGATCCTCGAGTTCGAGCTGCAGCCCGGGCAGCGGTTGGTCGAGCGCGAGCTGATCGAGCAGATTGGTGTCTCCCGCGCGACCATCCGTGAAGCGTTGCGCGAGCTGACCGCCGAGGGGCTCGTCGTTACCGTGCCGCAGAAGGGCGCGATGGTGTACAAGCCGTCGGCCGACGAGGCTCGGGATCTCTACGCCGTGCGAGCCTCGCTCGAGGCGCTGACTGTGCGACGGTTCGTCGAGCGGGCGAGCGCGGCACACCACGATCGCCTCCGTGCCACTGTCACCACCCTCGAGCAGTACGTGGCCGAGGGTGCAGGTATGCACCGCCTCCTACGGGCCAAGGATCTCTTCTACGCCGAGCTTCTCGCCGGCGCGGCCAGCCCGACCATCGAGCAGATCCTCGCCGGGGTCCAGGCCCGCGTGCGGCTGCTGCGGGCCACCTCGATGTCCCAGCCTGGTCGCGCGGCCCAGATGGCCGTAGAGATGCGCGCCCTCGTCGACGCGATCACGGCCCGGGACGCCGAGCTCGCCTCACGGCTATGCGTCGAGCACCTCGAGCACGCGGCCACCACCGGCCTGGCCGCCCTCAGCGCTGTCGGAGAGAAGTAGCCGGGCCTCCATGAGCCCGAAGGCGCCGCGGGGACGGGCGCAGGGCCTATCTCTCGGCGGCCGGGGTGAGCGGGTGACAGGGAAGGCGCAGTGGCCGCGAAGGGGGCGCTCGAGGCCCAGGGCCAGGCCGTGCACGCCGGGGTTGGTGTTCAGCAGCGGCGCCAGCATGCCGCTGTCGTGGGTGCTCGCGCCGGTGACCAGGGCGTGCAGCGGCAGCCTGTTGCGGTCGCACAGCACGTGGTACTTGCCGCGGCGCTTGGCGCGCACGCTCACGCTGTCGACCGCGGCGCGGGACCAGTCCAGCAGATCCCGGTGGGCGAGCCGGTCGAGCACGACCCGGTGCAGCTCCTGCCACACCCGGCGCGCTGCCACTGGCGCAGCCGCCGCCAGCAGGTGACCCCGGACCCGCACCCGAGCTCCGCGTCGAGTCGGGCGGTCAGGCTGGTCCGACCAGCCGGGCCCAGCCGTCCCGGACCACGGCCAGGGCTTCGGCCGCGGTCACGGTCACGGTCAACCGCACCTGCCCGCCGAGGTCACGCTGCCACCGCTCCTCGGTCGGGGCCGGGCTGAACGCCGCAGGGTCGGGCCTGCGGTTGGTCGGCCCGACCCGGGCGTACAGGTCGGCGGCCTGCGCGGTCAGGTGCCCGCGCACGGCCAGCGCCCACAGATCCCACAGGTCGCGGGCCGCGGCCCGGTCGTGCCAGGCCGCGGTCTTGGCGGCGACGAACCCGGCCGCGGTCGGCACCCTCAGCGCGGCCGCCGGCGCGTCGGAGTAGCGCTGCACGAGATCGACCCGCTGCGTGGGTCACTGCGGGTACCCCACGGCGGTGAGCAGCTGGACCCGGACGGCCAGGCCGTCCGGTGAGCGCAGGACCGCGGGGGCGGTGTCGCGGACCTCGGTCAGCGCCGGGGTCCAGGCCAGGTCGGGGTACTCCCGGCGCAGCGCTCGCGGAATCCGGGTGACCAGCTGCTCGGCCAGCTGTCCCCGCGGGCCGACTGCGAGCAGGTCCACGTCCTCGGACAGCCGCCCGTCCGGCACGAGGCTGCGCGCCAGCGCGGTCCCCCCGAAGAAGATCACCGAGTCGCCGGCCACGGCGCTGATGGCCGCGAGCAGGTGCGATCAGGTGATCCCGGCGGACCTGCGCCTGATCGACCCCGAAGCGCGCGGCCACCGCCCGCAGCTCGGCAGGCGCGAGCACGCTAGACCGTCCCGTGGTGGGCGAGGGCCTGCTCGACGGCGCCGCGGCGGCGCTGCGCCGCGGCCAGCTCGAGCAGCAGCCCGGTATCCGCCCGCGGGAGCAGCGCCGCGATCGCCTCGCGCGCCGCATCCGGGGCGCCGCCGAGATCGGGCCGGGCGATCAGATCGAGCAGGGTCTGCTCGACCGTGGTCACCCAGCCCTGGCCCAGCTCGGTCTGATACCGCTGCACGTCGAGCCGGGCCACGTCGCGGCGCACGAACAGCACCTCGGCGTTGCGGTCGGTCAGCTGCAGGGTGCGACGATGGCGCTCGACGGCCACCACGGCGACGCCCAGGGCCCGCGGGATCGCCGCATGCACGCGCGCGGCGCTGATCCCCATCAACGCCGTCTCCCCGGTGTGTCCGCCGGTGGCGGCGATCGCGAGGGCGGCGGCCTCCAGCGGCGGCAACCAGTCGCCGCCCACCGCGTCGTCCGGGACGGCCGCGAACAGCCCCGGGGCGAGCCGGTGCAAGGCCCCCCGCCGCTCGAGCCGCGCGAACTCGGCGCGGGGATTGCTGTAGACGTCCCGGGCGTCGACCGGGCGCAGCACGCGACCCCCGCTGAGCAAGGCCGGTGGAACCCGCGCCGCAACATGGACGCCCATCACTGTCACCTCCGTAGCCCAAAACACTACGCTCGTGACAGTGATGGGGGAAGGTCCGCAAGCGGGCGCGTGCAGAGCACCACTCACGTCGCTCCTGCCCGCCGGAGCCTTGGATACCCGGCTACCAACTGCCGCAGAGTTGGCCGCTCTCGCTAGGAGCACGCCGTGCGCCTCACCCGCCTCGGCCACGACTGCAGCTTCGGTAGCGGCAATGTCGGCGCCGGCGCGGTGGACCGCAGCGGTCGCAACAGCGCCGCGCTCAAGGCTGACGCCCACGCCGAGCACGTCAAGCCGGGTGGACCGCCGGGCACGGTGCACCAGAGCGGCGCCGAACTCGCTGGTTGTCCGCACATTGGCGCGGGCGCTCACGCGGCTCGAGCAGGCCAGCGGGCTCCAGCAGTGCGTCGTCGCGCACCGCCCGTCGAGCAGTTCGACGACGGCCGATCCGGCTTCGCTCCCGACAGGTTGAGCGCTTTCTGGTCTTGACCACCCTTCTTTGAGCGACTTATGGTTATCATGGCTCGAATCAGCGTGGATTTGGGAAGGTGTTCAGTGTCGGCTGGTGGTAAGGCGTTCACCGGGGCGCTCGGGGTGCGCGACGACGACCCCGTTGCCGCCGAGGAGATCTTCGGGTCGGTCGTGGTCGTTCAGACCCGCGATTTCGTCGACGAGGTCGTCACCCGGGCGAATCGCAGCAACCACGGCCTGACCGTCCGCGTCCGGACGAAGGACCTGGCCGAGGCGCACACCGTCTGGGCAGAGCGCGCGGCCGGCACCGTCCGGGGCAACACCTGTGGCGACGTCAGTACCGCAGCTCCACGGGCGGGGTGACCAATTCCGGGCTCGGACCAAACCGCGGCCCCGAGGGGCTCGACAAGTACCTGCGCACCGCGACCCGTCGGGATGTCACTCGCTCAGCCGCTCTGCACGGCATGCGGTTGCAGCGGCTTGTACCGCAGGTCCAGGTAAAGCCACAGCTCGATGGAGGCCACACCGGCCACAGCCCGCACATGCTCGTCGACCAGTGAAAGGAGGTCCTCGTGGTGCACGCAGACAACCTCGGCCAGCACGTCGTACCGGCCGGCGGTGATCGCGACGTAGGTCACCGCGGACAGGCGTGTCAGGGCCTCCGCGATGTCGGCCGAGCGGGCATTCGCGGTGGCCTTCACCACGATCCAGCCTGTCGAGCGGAAGCCCAGCCGCAGTGGGTTCGCGATGCCCATGACTTTCACCGCGCCCGACGCCACCAGCCGCTGGTAACGCTGGCGCACCATCGTCTCCGACACGCCGAGTGCGGTGGCCAGCTCGCTGAAGGGCGCGCGGCCATCCACAGCCAGCAGGGACACGATGCGCCGGTCGATCTCGTCGAGGGCGCGTGGCCGAACGCCCTCCGGGTCGGCGCCGTGGCCGGGAAGCACGCCTTCGAAGCGAGCCTGCTGGTAGTGCAGGCGCAGATAAGCCAGCACCTCGACCTGGGCGACACCGGGAAGCACGCGGATCCGCTCATCGACGACACGCTGCAGTTCGCCGGGATCCGCGCACATGAGCTCGGCCTGCAGCGCGAACCGGCCGGTGGTGCAGGTGACGTAGTCGACCTGGGAGATCGCGCTCAGGGAGTCGGCCAGCTCGCTGGTGTTGACCGCCCCGTCGACGGTGATGCAGGCAAGGCCCATGGCTGCATAGCCCAGCAGCGCTGGGTCCGTCACGGCCGTGACCTGGATGAAGTTCTCGTCGAGCAGCATGCTGACCTTGCGGCGCGCGGTCTTCTCGGTCATACCGGTGCGCCGGGCGATGTCGGCGTAGGAGATGCGCCCATCGGCCTGCAACAGGGTGACCAGCCACATCTCCGGCTCGCTCAGGTTCGGCGCCGCCAGATCCGCGCGGAGAACCCGTGCGCCGCCGGATGCCGAGTCGGTGCCATCGGCAGGGGTAGCTGACTCGGCCTGGCTACGCGTCGGCGGGGCACTGCGGGGCACCAGCACAACGTATCGGACTCAGCTATCAGGAATCGCCGGACCCGAACCGGCTCGAGCTGGAACGACACCAGCACATCTCGAAGGAGTCGCACAATGCGTGTCGGATTGCTTCAGGAGGGCGACCTCAGCGGAACGGACGTCGCCACGCGATACCACCAGCTGATCGACGAGGTGGTCCTCGCCGACAAGCTCGGTTTTTCGACGTGGGGAACCTCCGAGCAGCACTTCAGCCCGCCGTCGTTCTCGGTCTCGGCGCCCGAGGTGCTGTATTCCGCCATCGCCGCGAGAACCGAGAACATCAAGTTCCGCACGATGGCGTCGGTTCTCTTGGCCTGGAACCATCCCATTCTCATCGCTGAGCGGCTCGCCACGCTCGACATCGTCTCGAATGGGCGCGCGGAGATCTGCACCGCCCGGTCCAACAACGTCCATACAATGGAAGCCTTCGGTGTCGACCCGAAGGAGACACGGGCGCAGTGGGAGGACTCGATGGACGTCCTCGTCAAAGCATTCACCGACGATTACCTCGAGCATGACGGTCCGGTGTGGAAGATTCCGCGCCGCGAACTCGTCCCCCGCCCGGTCACCAAGCCGCACCCGCCGATCTCCGTGGCGGCCTCCAGCGAGCAGTCCCACGTCAACGCCGGGCAGCGCGGCATCGGCGTCATCAGCTTCGACAACTACTTCGGATTCGGCTACCTGCAACAGTGCCTGGAGGCCTACCGGACAGCCTTCGACAGCACCGACCACTCCGGTCCGGCCGCGCCCAACGACTACCGCGGCCTCTACGTCGCGACCGCCTACTGCGCAGAGAACCGTGGGGAAGCCCGCCGAGTGGCTCGCGACATCGCGCTCGGCTACTTCGAGTTCATCCTCCAGCTCTACATCCGGCTGGCCGACCAACCCGGCTACACCTACCTCGAAGAGATCAAGGCCCTGGTCGAGCACCGCGACGATCTCGACTGGCTCTGCGAGTGGAGCCCGTCGGTCATGATCGGCGATCCCGATGACTTCGTCGCCCGCATCAAGCAGCTTGAGGAGATGGGGCTGAACGAAGTGCTGCTCCGCATCGACGGCGTCGGGCACGAGAACATCAAGAAGTCCCTGGAACTCATCGGGCATGAGGTCATCCCGGTCGTCGACCCGGCAGCCGCGGAGAGGCTCCGGTGACTGAGGCGGGGTTGGACGCGCCCCTCTCGCCGACGCCTTCCGAAGCCCTCGAACCGACCGACGAGCTGGGGCGCCGGTGCGCGGCACTCGCCGACCCGGCGGCTCAAGGCGAGCCGCTGACCAGGCTGGAATACCTGCTGCTGGTGTTCGCCACCGTCGTCGTCCCCACCGTCCTCATCATCGCCGGGAGTTGGTTGTGAGTGCCGTCTCGCGGCCCGCCGCACCGGTGCACCACGGGGGCGGCGTGGGAAACGAACTCGCGGTGGAAAATGGCTGGCCGCAGTTACGCTCCGAACGCCGCTGGGGCCCCGTCACCGTCTTCAGCACCTCGATCGCTACCGCCGTCGCCACCTGGTGCTTCATCATCGGCGGATTCGTCTCCAACTTCCTCACCGCCGTGCCCGGCACCCTAGCGATCATCGCCGGATCGCTGATCGGGATGCTGTTCATCGTCCTGGCCCTGCTGCCCGTCTGCGGGAAGTACGGCATCGACTCCGCGGTGTCGTCCCGGCCACAGTTCGGGGTCAACGGCTCGCTGCTCCCGGTCGTGGCGATCTACGCCTCGACCCTTGGCTGGAACCTGATCCTGTTCATCTTCCTCGGCCGCGCGACCACTTCGATCCTGCGCGGGCTGGGTGTCGGCGCACCGGGATGGGTGACCGGGGTGGCTGGCGTCGCGGGCATCGTCATCGTACTCGCCGTACTACGGCCCGGACCGCACAAGCTCCGTGATCTCGGCCCGCCCATCGCCATCCTCACCCTGGTCTTCGGCGCCATCGTGATGGCGCTACTGCTGCACCGCCTCGGGCTGCAGGCCCTTCTGCACGCCCCTGCCGTTGCCCCTGCCGAGCAGGCAAACACGAACTGGGCCAGCGGGCTGGAGACACTCATCGCAGCCAACCTGTCCTGGTGGGCCTATACCGGCGGGATCGTGCGCAACGCCCCATCGGCACGCATTTCCCTGTGGGCGGTGGTTGTCGGTCTCGGCCTTGGCGTGGGGATCGGCTCACTCGCCGGTTTCTACGCCGGCCTGGTCATCCCGGACTCCGGTGGTGACCCCACCCAGTTCCTGGTCAACGTCGGCGGCCCGGTCATCGGCGTCCTGCTGTTGCTGTTCATCGTGATCGCTGACCTGGGCACGGTCATGGTCGGGGTCTACGCCTCAGCGATCGCGTTGCGGCAGGTACCGGGCAGGTTGAACCGCTCGTCTTGGCAGACCACCATCCTGGTGGCGACGCTGCCGGCGTTCGTGTTGGTCGGCTTCTTCCCAAACCTCGTGTTCAGCCACTTCAGCACGTTCCTGTCGTTCCTCGGGGTGTGCTTCGGGCCGATCTGCGGCATCCAGATCGTCGACTACTTCGTGCTCCGCCGCCAACGGCTCGACGTGCCCGGTCTCTACGACCGCACCCGCTCGGGCGTCTACCGCTTCTGGGGCGGGGTCAATCCCGTCGGCATCCTCGCCTTTGTCGTCGGTATCGCCACCTACCTGTTTCTCCTCGACCCGGTGACGTACCAGTCGCGGGCGCCGTTCCAGTACCTCACCGCCTCGCTGCCCTCGATCGTCGTGGCCGGCGCCGTCTACTGGCTGGGCGCCCGGTTTGTCCTGCGCCCGATGGGCGTGGGCGGCTACGCCCGCCGCGAGGAGAAGCGATGAGTGACCTCGACATGGCGCTCTTCCGCGCCGCCATGGCCGACCTTCCGGCCGGGGTCTCGATTGTCACGACCACCGCGGCCGGCGGTTCGCCAAGAGGCGCCACGGTCTCGGCCGTGGCCTCGGTGTCGCTGAGTCCGGCGATGCTGTTGGTCTGCCTTGACCAGCGATCGGACACTCTCGCCGCGCTCGCCCGGGGCAGGCACTTCCTGGTGCACATCGCCGCTGACGGCCAGCAGGAGCACGTGATGCGCTTCGCGGGAAAGGGCGCAGACAAGTTCATCGACGCGGCGTGGCATGCCGGGATGTCGGGCCAGCCCCAGCTCGCCGGCGCCACCGCCGTCTTCGACTGCGTCGTCGCCGAGTTGGTATCCGGCGGTGATCACACCATCGTCCTCGGCGAGATCACGGCGATCCAGCACGAACCCGAGAACACCCCCGTCGTCTACCACCGGCGCCGGCTCGCGCCGGCACCCGCAGCCTGAGCGGAGCAGCAATGTATGACGTTCTCGTTCTCTACAGCTGGCCAGCGGACACCGCCGCCTTCGACGACCACTACGTCCACGTGCACGTCCCGCTCGTCAAGGCCATGCCTTCGGTGCAGGAGTTCACCTGGGGCAAGGTCTCCTCGGACGAGGCGGACGCTCCCTACCTCGTCGCCCGGATGACATACCCCTCCGCCAGCGACGCCGAGCGTGCGCTCTCGAGCCCGGAAGCTCAGGCCGCCGTCGCCGACCTGGAGACCTTCGCGGGCGCCGGAGTACAGATCCTCAACACGACCCGGAGCCTGACATGGCAGCGGTGACGACCGGGGCCGAAGGGCCGCGGTCCGCGGAGACCGTACTGCTGGCCGGGCGGGCGCTGACGATGGCTCCCGCCGCGACCGACGGGCCGGTTGCGGTGGTGATCGACGGTGGCTGCATCGCCGCCGTGGTGCCGCGGGAGCGGGCCATCGAGTACATAGGCCGGGGCACCGAAGTCCTCGACGCGGGGGACCGCACGGTCCTACCTGGGTTCGTGGATCCGCACGCCCACGCTGAGGTCGCGGCCAAGGCCAGCTACTGGATGGTCGACGCCCGCGCGCCCGGCTGTGCCAGTGTCGCAGATGTTCTCGACACCCTGCGGGACAACCTTCCCGCCGCCCGCGACGGATGGCTCGTCGCCCAGGCGAACCTGTTCTTCGACCAGAAGCTCACCGATCAGCGCTTTCCCACCCGCGCTGAGTTGGACTCGGTCAGTCGGGACGTGGCGATCGCCGTGCGTGCGGGTGGGCATCTGACGGTGCTCAACTCCAAGGCGCTCGAGCTGGCCGGGATCGATGACCACTACGAGGCGGTGTCCTACAGCATCACCGGCAAGCCGACGGTGCAACGGGACGCGACCGGCGTGGCAATCGGTGTGGTCACGGAGATGGACAAGCTGCTGCCGCTTCCGGTGCTCTCCGAGCAGGAGTCCCGTGAGGCGCTGGAGACCGGCATCACGCAGCTGTTCACCCGCCACGGCGTGACCACCCTCGGGGAGATCTCCGAGTCCACCGACGGGCTGCGGATGATGGATGCGGCGGTGTCGGCCGGGCGCATCGGTACCCGTATGCACGTCTACCTGTGGGTACCGGGCACGGTCTCGCTCGATGAGGCCTGCGATCATCGCGCGTGGTCTGCGCTTCGGTCACAGCCCGACCGATTCCGGATCCACGGTGTGAAGATCTTCGCCGATGGCGGCTACTCCGCCGCCAACGCCGCGCTGACCCGCCCCTATGCCTCCCACGGCCACGGTTGCGGCGATATGGCGGTGACCGGCGCCGAAGTGACCGCTGCGGTGCGGCGTGTTTGGGCGGCAGGGCTTCAGCTGGCCGTGCACGCCAATGGCGACCGCGCCCAGCTCGAGGTGTGTGCAGCGATCGCCGCCGCCGGTCCTCGCCCAGACGGCGCCCTGCCGCCCAGGGTCGAGCACGCCGGCAATTTCGTCCCCGACTACAGCGAGCTGACCGACGCCTGGCGTAGGGCGGGAATCGTCCCAGTACCTCAACCGGTCTTCATCCAGAACTTCGCCGAGTTCCTGCCTGCCTACGTCGGGGAGTACGCCCGGGATCGCCAGTTCCCCTTCCGGCGTCTCCTCGACGACGGATGGCCGATCTCGGGCAGCTCGGACGTCTGGGTCGGCTCCGAGCAGCAGCAGACGCGGCCGTTCTTCAGCGTCGCCTGTTGCGTGACCCGGCGCTCCTTCCACGGCCACCCCATCGCGGCCACCGAGAAGATCGACATCCTCGATGCCTTACGCATGCACACCCTGGGCGGCGCCACGGCTCTCGGCGAGCAGGCGTCCCGCGGCTCGCTGGAGACGGGCAAGCTCGCTGACCTCATCATCGTCGACCGCGACCCGCTCACCGTCGCCGATGACGAGATCGCCAACATCCACGTGGACCAGGTGTTCGTTGCAGGTCAGAGCATGCACATCCGTGCACCGCACCTCGGTTCATCACGGGTGAAGCACCTGTGACGTCCGGTCACTCGCGATGGCCCTCGGCCGCACGGGGTGGCCGCACTGGCCAGCGGCTTGTCGAGCCGACACACGGACACAAGACGGCGCCGAGGCCGTCGCCCAGCAGCACTCGGGGTGTACCCGCACCGAGTGCTGCGCTCACGACGCCCTGTTCAGACCGGCGAGCCCATGGAACGTGCTGGCGTGGAACACGAGCGGGGCGGTTCCTGGGTGCGTGCGGTGGGCGTGCACCCGAAGTAGGACGAGGTCGTGGTCGCCGGCCCGCACAACCTCGTGGATCGCGCAGTCTAGCCAGGCGCTCGCGCCGTGCAGCAGTACGGCGCCCTCCGCGGTCGCCTCCCACTCGACCCCCGCGAACCTGTCCCGGTTTTCGAGGCGAGCCTGCGACAGGCCAGGCCCTGGCCCGCGCCCAGGACCGACAGCCCCAGGCGGGGGCGGTCGGCAAGCACCGGCCAGGTCGCCGAAGAGAGCTGGACACAGAGCCCAGCTAGGGCTGGGTCGAGCGAGATGGAGGTGAACGAACTGGCCGCGATCCCCACGGGTGCGCCGTCGTGCAGGGCACACACCGCGGTGACACCGCTGGGGTAGCAACCGAAGGCGGTGCGCAGCGCAGCGGGGTCGACGGCGGGATCCAGATGGGTCATCACAGCTCCTGCGGAAGTCCGTTGGGAGGGTGCACTCAGGAGCGCATGACGAATGGGTCACCGGCGGGCTCGTCACTGGTGTTGACCCAGACGCTCTTGAGGCGGGTGTACTCGTGGACGACCTCGGTGCCGTGCTCGACGCCCAGGCCGGAGGTCTTGAAGCCCGACCGCGGCGACATCGGCGACATCGCGCGGTACATGTTCACCCACACCGTCCCGGCGTCGAGTGCGGCAGCGGTGCGATGTGCCCGGGAGAGATCCTTCGTCCAGATGCCGGCGGCGAGGCCGTAGCTCGTGTTGTTGGCGATCCGGATGGCCTCGGCGTCGTCGTCGAAGGAGATGACCGCGACGACTGGGCCGAAGATCTCCTCGCGACACACCCGAGTGTCGTTGCCCAGCTCGGTGAAGACCGTTGGCTGGTGGAAGAAGCCGCCGAGGCCGGTGTCCGGGCGCCCGCCGCCGTAGGCGACGGTGCCGCCCTCGGCGCGGCCGGCGGCGACATACTCCTCGACCTTGGCCAGCTGGGCGGGCGTTGCCAGGGGGCCGAGCTCGGTGGCCGGGTCGAGCGGGTCGCCGATGCGGATCGTGCCGGCGCGCTCGACGACGCGGGCGACGAGCTCGTCGTAGATGGAGCGGTGGGCCAGGACTCGGCTGCCGGCGATGCAGGTCTGCCCGGCCGCGGCGAAGATCCCGGCGATAACGCCGTTGGCGGCACTCTCCACGTCCGCGTCGGCGAAGATGATCTGTGGGGACTTGCCGCCCAGCTCGAGGCCGGCGCGGACGAGCCGGCGGCCGGCGCGCTCGGAGATCCACGAGCCGGTGGCGGTGCTGCCGGTGAATGACAGCTTCTCCACCCTTGGGTCGTCGACAAGCGGGGCGCCGGCCTCGGGCCCGTACCCGGTCACGACGTTGACCACGCCCGGTGGGAAGCCTGCTTCCTCGAACAGCGGCGCGAGGGCGAGCATGGAGGCGCTCGTGTACTCCGACGGCTTGATGACCATCGTGTTCCCGCAGGCCAGCGCGGGGGCGAGCTTCGCGGTGGTGAGCAGCAGCGGAGAGTTCCACGGGGTGATCGCGCCGACGACGCCGACCGGCTCGCGGAGCGTGTAGTTGAGGATCTCGACGCTGTTGGCCGGGATGGTCTCGCCGTGGATCTTGTCGGCGAGCCCGCCGTAATAGTGGAAGTACTCGGGCAGAGCGGCGAGCTGGGCTCGCATCTCGCGCAGGAGCTTGCCGTTGTCGGTGCTTTCGGTGTGGGCGAGCTCCTCGGCGTTTTCACCGATCAGCTCGCCGACCCGGCGCAGCAGGGCGCCGCGACGGGTCTGGGAGACCCGTCGCCAGGACGGGTCGGTGAATGCACGCGTGGCCGCGGTGACGGCCCGATCGACGTCGGCGGCGGTGCCGCGGGCGGTCTCGTACCAGGCCTTACCGGTCGTCGGGTTGACGCTTGGCAGGTACTGCCCGTCGGCGGGCGGGACGTGCTCGCCGCCGATGTAGTGGTCGTGCCGGCGGAGGGGGCCGGCCGCGGTGTCTGTGGCGGCGGCCGAGACGGCAGTGCTCATGGCAGCAGCGCTCCTGGGGGATGTGTGGAGGTGCGGCCGTCGATCTGCGAGACGACCGCGTCGAGGACCGCGTCGGGCCGCTCGAGGGGAAGCAGGTGCCGGGCCCCCCGGACGACCGCCCAGCGACCGTCCGGCACCTGCGCCGCCACCGCGGTGGACATCGCAGGTGTCGAGCCTGTGTCCTCGGCGCCGGTGATCGCGAGGACGGGCATCGTCAGCTCGCGCAGCCGAGGCCAGAGCTGCGCGTCGGCATCGGCGAAGACCGAGTAGCAGGCGAGGTAGGACTCGGGTCGATTGGCCCGCAGCGTAGCCAGGACGCGTTCGGCCAACGCGGGCTCGGCGGCCTTCCACGTGGGCGAGAACCATCGATCGACGGCGGCAAGGAAGGTGGCGTCGAGGTCTGTGCGGGACGCCCGGAGCCGACCCGCGACGGCATCGCGCTCGGCGGCGGAACGATTCGCTACCCCGCTGACCAGCGTCAGCGACGCAACGAGCTCCGGGTTGTCCAAGGCGACCTCGGTGGCGACCAGCGCACCGAGTGAGAAGCCGACGAGGTGTGCTGGGCCGTCGAGCCCCCTCATGAGCCGCGCGATGTCCGTGGCGAGGTCGCTCAGGGTCAGCCCCGGTGCCGCGTCCGGAGCGGTGCCGTGGCCGCGCAGGTCCGGCGTGAGCACATGGTGTCGCGCTGCGAGCCCCGGCGCGAGGCGCTCCCACATTGTGTGGTCCAGGCCCACACCGTGCAGCAGGACCACGTCCGCCGGGGCGCTCATCGCTCGCTGGCCAGCGGGGCGAGACGGGCCTGCGGACGGCCCTGGGCAGCGGCGGCGAGCCCAACGATGATCTCGTCGGCGCGCGGGGCGTCGGCCAGCCGGGCCTCGACGGTCTGGTGGTGCGACCGGATCGTGGCGTCGGTGACGTGTTTGAGCGGGATGTCGAACGTGGCGCCGGCCGCGGCCCGCTTCTCCACGGCCGGGAGCAGTGTGGTCGCGTTCGCGGCGTCGCGGAAGTGGTTGCCGAACTTCAGGGTGTGGATCAGACCGGAGCCGTGCTCGATCTCGCCGTCGAGGCCGACGATCGCGGCCTTGCCGAAGGCCTCGACCGATGCGCCCAGGGCATCGACGACGCGGTCGCTGAGCAGCTTGCCCAGCTGCGGCGCCACCTCGTCGATCAGCGGACCGAGGTCCTCCACGAACCCCTGCCCTGCCCATGGGTTCTGGAGAACGGCCAGCACGATCGCGGTGCGGGCGGTCGGCTCGACGGGCCGGCCGCCCTCGGTGAGGACCTCGTCGAGGATCGTGGTGATGCTGCGGATCGTGATGGTCACGAGACGGACTCCAGTTCCGGACGGGCGAGGATCTCCTCGGTCAGGGCGGCGTCGGTGCGGCGGTCACCGATGCGGGCGTTGGGGCGGGGCCCGTCGGAGGCGGCCGCGATCACGACGATCTCGCCGGGGCTGGGTGCGTCGGGCACCCGCACGGGCACGGTCTGGTAGTGCGAGCGCGTCGCGGCGTGCTCCTTGTGCCACAACGGGACGCTCAGCGTGGTCCCGGCCCCGGCACGCTGGTCGCAGAAGACGATGATCGACTCACCGAGGGTGCGGCGGCGCAGTACGTCGCCGAAGTACGGGGTGTGAATGAACGCGCCGGCGTGCTCGATCTCGCCGTCGAGGCCGACGATCGCGGCCTTGCCGAAGGCCTCGATCCGGCCGACACCGCCGAGTGCGTTGATCAGCCGGTCAGACAGCGCGTGCGCGACTCGCGGGGCGAGCGCGGCCACTTCGGCGGAGAGGTCGTCCTGGACTCCGAGACCGGCCCAGGGGTTCGCGACCACCGCCACCGCGGCCGCCCGGCGCACCGGGGTGCGTACGGGTTCGCCGAGCTCGGTGACGATCTCCTCGACGACGGTGACGATTCGCCGGATCGCGCCGGTCACGCCGACTCGCCGGTGAATTGGGGCATGACCTTCTCGGCGAACAGCTCGAAGCTACGCATCGACTTGCGGTGCTCGAGCCCTGGGTGGGTGGTCCAGAGCATCAGGTCCTGCAGGTTGAGCTTCTCGCGCAGCTCGTGGACCTTCTCCGCGACGTAGTCCGGGGTGCCGACGAGCAGGTTGCGCTCGGCGAGGAAGTCGTAGTCGAGCTGCTGTCCCTCGGCCAGTTCCTCGCCCGCTTCGCGCAGGTTGCCCAGGCCGCGCCAGTGGCAGATCCACTTGTAGGAGGTCAGCAGCGCCTCCTCGAAATCGGCGCGGGCCTGCTCCATCGTGTCCGCCACGTACACGTCGCGGACCAGCGAGAGACCCTGGCCCAGCGGCTGGTCGACGCCGGTCGCCTCGGACAGGGTGTCGCGGTAGAGGGCGAATCGGCTCTTGAGCTCGGAGATCGGCGGCATCCAGAAGATGCCCTTCATTCCGGACCGTGCCGCGCCCTGGATCGACCGCGCGGTGTCGATGACCTGCGACAGCGGCGGGTGCGGTCGCTGGAATGACTGCGGGACGACCTGCAGTTTGCCGATCGTGCCGTCGGGCCTGGTGAACTCAGGGGTGGATGGCGACTGCGGGTGGTTCCAGGCGATCCCGGGAGCGGGGTACTGGTAGAAACGACCATCGTGGGAGAAGAACTCCCCGCTCCAGGCCTTGCGGAGGATCTCGACGGTCTCCTCGAACAGCGCCCGGTTCTGCTCCTGGTCCTTCGGGTTTGCGACCGGGTTGAGGTTCATCGCCTCGCGTCCGTAGAGCCCGCGGCCGACGCCCACCTCGACTCGACCACCGGAGAGCTGGTCGAGCATCGCGATGTCTTCTGCCAGCCGCATCGGGTTCCAGAAGGTCACGATGTTCGCGGCCTGGCCGATCCGGATCCGTGAGGTGCGCGCGGCGGTGTCGCTGCCCATCAGCACCGGGTTCGGGACCAGCTCGTAGCCCTCGTGGCCGAAGTGGTGCTCGGTGTACCAGATCGAGTGGTAGCCGGCGTCGTCGGCGAAGGTGGCGACCTCCCGTATCTCGTCGAGTACGGAGGCGACCTCGTGCAGCCGCCCGGGGGCACCGACGTTGTGGAAGATCGAAAAGCGCATCTCTACATCTCCTTTCGGAGGGGCCGGCCACCGGTGAGGGGGTCGTCGGCGGACATGGTGGCTCGCTCGCTGGAGCGGACGTGGTCGCGCATCGCGAACTCCGCTCCGAAGCCGTCCTTCTCTCGGATCAGTTCCAACACATGCCGATGCTCGGAGAGCGAGGCTCCGAGCCGGCCCGGCCGGGATAGCGCTGCGGACACCAGCCGGTGGTAGGCGAGCTGGTTCATCAGCGTGCGGTAATGCGTGACGAGCTGGGTGTTGTCGGCACCAGTCACGAGCAGCTCGTGGAACTCGTGAACCAACAGGGCGTAGTCGTCTGCAGCGCCGCGCGCAACGGCGTGGCTTGAGCGCTCGATGTTGTCCTCGAGCTGGTCGAGCACAGGCACTGGACCGCGAGCGGCCAACAGCCGCGCTGCCATGCCTTCGAACATCTCCTTCAGCTCGAACAGCTCGATGACCTCGCGGCGGCTCGGTGCTCGGACGAATGTGCCGACCCGGGGGCGGACCTCGATCAGCCCCTCGATCTGCAGCTGCTTGAGCGCCTCACGGACGGGGGTCCGGCTCACCTCATACTCCGTGGCGAGTGCGACCTCGGACAGCGGCCGCCCGGGCGGGTGGACGCCGTCGACGATCGCCTTGCGCAGACCATCGAGGACACGAGCCTGGGCTCCGCCCTTGGATCCACGACGATCCGTAGTGCCTTCTTGCATGCAAGGAAGGTACATGTCGCCACGAGGGCGGTCAACGCAGGGCGTCCCGCGCCCAGACCAGAAGCGCAAGCTCAGCGGCTCATTTGCCCGAGGACCCAGGTAATGGCGCTTTCGGAGCCCGGGAGGCCATTGGCATCCTGCCGGGTTGACCCGACACTTCATGCATGCAACAGTCTCGTGCCACGCGGCGTTCTCCGTCGCAGCGCGACCCTCGTGGTCCACTTCCCCCGATCCCTCGACGCCGAGGAGTTCAGATGTCCGACCGCCGCGAGGCAGGCCCCGCCGGGATCCGGCTGCGGTTCCCGGGGATCGACGACCCCGCCGAGGTCGACTGCAGCCGGCTGCCGATGTTCAGGGGTGGCGTGCGCTCCCGAACGGTGGCAGAGGCAGCCACCGACGGTGGTTTGACGGTGCTCGCAACGCGTTTCGACGCTGGCGCCAGCACCGTGTGGCACATCCACGACTCCGACCAGACACTCGTCGTCGTCGACGGCGGGGGAGCGCTCGAGGACGACCACGGCGTCCTCGCCATGCGACCGGGCGACGTCGTTGTGGTGCCCGGGGGGCGCCGGCATCGCCATCTCGCTGCGGCGGACTCGTCGATGACGCACGTGTCCGTCACGGCCCGGGGCGAGCACCATCTCGAACCCGACGAGGCCGGCGACTAACGCTGGCACGCCCCGGGCGCGGGACATCTACCGGACCGAGCGTCCGGGGTGGCCCGGCCAGGCCGAGCACTGCCGCCGGCCCTTCCATCCGCACCTGGAGGACTTCGTGTCCGAAGATCACCGGCCCGTCGACGGGCGCACGACCGCACCTTCCGCAGGAGCTGATGCGGTCAGGTACGGGACATCATTGACCACGGTCGAGCCCTTCGGGGTCGACCACATCCCGGACGGCGAGCGGCACGGCAAGCCCCGGTCGCAGTTCTTCGTCTGGTTCGCCGCCGGGCTGAACTTCCCGATTGTGCTGCTGGGTTTTAGTGCTTCCGCCTACGGACTGAGCCTCGGGCCCGCGATCGCCGCGATCGCGGTCGGCACCCTCCTGGGGTCGGTCCTCATGGCCGTCATGTCCCGGATGGGGGTGCGGCTCGGCGTGCCTCAGCAGATCCAGGCACGAGGACCGCTGGGCTTCCTCGGGAACGTGCTCCCGGTGGCGTACATCAACGTTTTTGCCGGGGTCGGCTGGTCCGCCGTCACGGCGATCCTGGGGGGCAAGGCCTTCAGCGCGCTGACCGGCGCGCCCTTCTGGAGCGGCGCACTGGGCCTGACGGCGATCGTCATGGTCATCTCGGTCTACGGCTACAACATGATCCACTACTTTCAGCGCCTGCTCTCGATCGTGCTGGCGGTCCTCTTCGTGATGATCACCGTCGTCGCGGTGGCCAGGGGATCGATCGCAGAGGGTCACGCCGTGGCCGTCAAGGCCACGGGGACCGGCGGCTGGATCACGTTCGCAGGCTTCTTCCTCGCCTTCCTCGTTGCCTGGGCGCCCTTCGCCTCGGACTACTCCCGCTACCTGCCCGACTCGCCCGCCTCGGCCCGCGGCACCGCCTGGTTCACCGGCATCGGCAACTTCGTCACGCTCTTCTGGCTCGGCACGCTCGGTGTACTGGTCGGCAACGGAGTGGGCGGGGCGGACGCGATCGAGGCACTGCGCGAGCTCACCGGGCCGTTCGCCGTTCCCGCACTGATCGCGGTGACTCTCTCGGTCCTCGCCCAGAACTTTCTCAACATCTACGGCGGCGCGATCTCGATCCAGACTCTGCGCATCCCAGTCAGTCGGACGCAGGGCGTGATCCTGATGTCGATGCTGTCCTTCGCGGTCTGCCTGTGGGGGGAGGCGGGTGTCGAGGACAAATTCTCGATCTTCCTCAACCTCACCTCCTACTTCATCGCCCCCTTCGCCGCGGTACTGCTCGTGGACTTCTTCCGAGGCGGACGGTCTGATCGCAGCCGTATCCCCGAGCTCTACGACACCACCCGCCGCCTCGAGTGGGGGGCGGTCGCCTGGGCTGTCGGTGTGCTCGCGTCGGTGCCGTTCTGGGACTCGAGCATCTACGTCGGTCCGTTCGCTGAGGCCTTCCCTGCCTGGGGCGACATCAGCATGGTCGTCGCAGCGCTCGTCGCTGTGCTGGTCTACCTCGGGACCTGGCGGCTGCCCCCGTTGTGGAGGACGGCGCGACGTCCGCCGGCGACTTGTCCCGACGCCGCGAGCCCCGAGGGTGCTGCCGCGACCGACGGGGCCGCACACAGCCGCGTCCGGCAGTGAGCTCGTACGCGGCGCCCGGCGGCAGGCTCCCGAGAGTGCTGCTCTACTCCACCGACTCGGCGGAGATACCGATGCCACCGGACGTTGCAGTCCGCGACGATCACTGCGACGTTGTGGCGGCTCCTTCATCCTTGCGAAGTGCCGGTCCTTGTGCTGGAGGGCCAACAGACTCGCGTAGCCCCGGACCAGTCCAGCGGCTTTAGAGGCCCTGCAAACTTTGCCGTGCAATGGTTTTAACAGCTGGCAGAACTTGCGCGACCCGGCCTGGCTGGACGTGCTCTCGACAAAGAAGGCGACCATGAACGCGCCGCCGCGGAGCGGATCCGCAGCATGCGCCGCAACCAGCACGTCGCCGCCGCCACCTCCGCGGTCCGGCTGGCCGGGCGGGAGCGGCGTGCAGAGTAGCGAGTGGCCCGCTACGAGCTGTCCGACCGACTCTGGAGCGCCGCGCCCTGGCCCGCCGCACCCGGCTGCTCCATCCGACGTCGAGGCTTGCCGCCCGGCAGCGCCAGGCATCCCCCGGCGGACGTGCCGCCCCCGCGAGCACCGCACTTCTATCAGCAAACCGTTGAAGCCGACCTGACGTGGAGCCGCCGGCGTCTTGCCTCACACGCTCTGCACCCCAGGTCTCTCAGGTCCGGGGCCTGCTCATCGTCGGGCAGCGTCAGGCCAACGCCTGACTCGGGGAGGCGCCGCACCTAACTGATCTCCGCCCTGCACACGGCCACATTGAGCGTGCGCGCCCGATAGTCCGGGCTACGGGGGAAGCTCAGTACGGTTATGCCGCGTGGTGATCGATGCTGCCGTGAGTCGTCAGCGATCAGTCAGCTCTCCTACAGCACGCTGTCCACAGGCGAGGCATGCCCGTCATCGGTGCGGGTGATGGTCTCCAGCGAGCGGCCGGTGGTACGGACCCCGAACACTGCTATTAGCAGTCCGACGAGCCCCATGCACGCGGCCACGTAGACGAAGACGGAGACGTATCCCCACGCTTGGAAGATCGCCGCGACCAGTACCCCGCCGCCGGCTCCTGCGAGCCGGCCAAGACCGTTGGTGAAGCCTGTGCCTACTCCGCGAAGGCGGGTCGGGAACACCTCGGGGGTGTAGGTGTAGAGGAAGGCGGTCTGCATCTGCAGCAGCAGCGTGATGCAGAAGCCCGCGATGAGGATGACCGGCACGCTGGCCACGAAGCCGTAGACGAGCACCAGGCAGACGACGACGAGTTCGATGCCGAGCAGCGTGTGCTTACGCTCCCAGCGGTCGATCAGCGGCCAGGCGAGAAGAGCGCCGGGCACCGCACCGATGGACAGGATCGCGGTGTAGGTGAGGCTTGCGACCATGTCGTAGCCCTTCTCGACGAGCAGCGTGGGCACCCATGCGTTGAAGCCGTAGAAACCGAGGATGCCGAAGATCCAGGCCAGCGACAGCAGGAGGGTGCGGGAGCGATAGCGCCCCCTGATCAACTCGCGGAGTCGGCCGGGATTCTCCGCCACCGGCGGGTCGCCCACGGGAGGTAGCTCTTCGCCCGTGAGCTCACGCGCCTCGGCCTCGAGCGATGCCACGAGCGCGGCGGCCGACTCGCTGTGGCCATGGGCGTCGAGCCAACGGGCCGATTCGGGGAGCAATCGGATCATGGCTGCGGCGGCGAGGATGCCGACGGCGCCGAGCACGAACACCCAGCGCCATCCGTCGGCACCCGTGGGCACGACGAATCTGGCGAACCAGGACATCATCGGGATGCCGATGAGTCCGACACCCAGAATCAGGGCCTGGTATCGCCCGCGCATCCGTGCGGGGAACATTTCTGCGACGTAGATCAGTCCGACGACGGTCATGGCTTCCAGGCCGACGCCGGTCAGCACCCGCAGCACACCGAGCGTCGCCATGTTCGGGGAGAGCGCGCTGAGCAGTGAGAACAACGAGTAGCAGATCGCGGAGCCGGTGAGCGCCCACTTGCGCCCGAGTACGTCGGCCAGCCTGCCGCCGATCAGTGCTCCTACGAACATCCCAAGGAAGGCCGCCGCGGTGACGGTGCCGATGCTGCCGACCGAGGCACCCCAGTGTTGCTTCAGCGCCGGCGCGACATAGGCGAATGTGTTGAGGTCGGCCAGCTCGAATAGGAACACCGCGCACAGTAGAGCCACCCACACTCTGTGGGAGCGGGTCGCCACCGGGATTCGGTCGAGTCGTGCCGAGGCTGCGAATGCTCTCAGCGTGGGGGGTCCTGCGGGTTCCGTCATGGTCTGTTCTCCTCACGGCGCTCCGTTGCGCCGGCTACATGCCGATCAGGTCGGCCTTCGCGAGGGTGTTGCGCAGGATGCGGATGGAGGCGACGTCGATCATGTCGCCGTCCACCGCGACAGCACCGAGGCCTCGGTTCTCGGCCTCGGCGTAGGCCTTCTCCAGACGTCGGGCACGCTCGACCTGCTCGGGCGTCGGCGAGTAGGCCTCGTTTGCAAGCGCGATCTGCGACGGGTGGATGGCCCACTTGCCGACGAACCCGAGCGAGCCCGACAACTCACACTGGCGGCGATAGCCGTCAGGGTCACCGAAGCCCGCGAACGGACCGTCGACGGCGTCGATGCGCGCCGCGCGAGCGGCCACGACGATCTTGTTACGTGCGTAGTGCCAGATGTCGCCCGGGTAACCGCCGGCGCCGCCGATGGCATCGGCACGCACGCCCTGCGACGCCGAGTAGTCCCCGGGGCCGAAGATGAGAGCCTCCAGCCGTGGGCTGGCGGTCGCGATCTCCTCGACGTTGATCAGCGCCTCAACCTCCTCGATCAGCACCTCGATGCCGATCCGCTTGGTCATCCCCAGGGACTCCTCGAGCTGGGTGAGCAGCCGGTCGACCCACCACACGTCGCGACCGGCGAGCACCTTGGGCACGATGATCAGATCGAGTGCCTCCCGGGCGCCCTCCACGAGCTCGATGACGTCGCGGTGCGACCAGGCGGTTTCGAGGCTGTTGATGCGCACGGCACGCGTGGCCGGCTTCCAGTCCAGCGTGGTCAGGGCGTGCACGACCTTGGTGCGGGCAGCGACCTTCTCCGACGGGGCGACCGAGTCCTCCAGGTCGCAGAACACCAGGTCCGCATCGCTCGCGGCGGCCTTGGCTAGCATCTTCTCGCTGCTACCGGGGGTGGACAGTTCACTACGGCGCAGGCGCACGGCGCTCCTCCATCTGCATCGGGTGCACGACGTGCACCGGGTTGGTGAGGGCAGTCCGGTGGATGGTTCTGATCGTGCTCAAGCGACGACGCGGTCGCGGCGCAGCCCGGCGACGTGATCACTGGGGTAGCCGAGCTCGTCGAGCACGGCGTCGGTGTGCTCCCCGAGCAGAGGGGCCCGGTGCATGGGGACACCGCTGCCGGAAGCGAACTTGATTGGCTGCCCGGCGACGGCCAGTGGTGTCGGGACCCCCGGTTGCTCGAGTTCGACCAGCATGCTGCGGGCGCGTACGTGGGGGTCGGCGAAGATGCGCTCGACGGAGTTCACCGGCGCCATCGGGACGGTGGCGGCAAGCACCGCCTCGATCGCGGTCACGCTCCGGCCGGCGGTCCATTCCTCGACGACCTCGCGTACCAGCTCGCGGTGCGCCACCCGGTCCCGGTTCGTACGGAACCGGGGGTCTTCGACGAGGTCGGGACGGTCGATGGCTTTGCAGAGCAGCTGCCAGTGCCGGTCCCCGGGGGCGGCAATGGCGATCCAGCCGTCTGCGGCGCGGTAGAGGCCGAACGGGCACAGCAGGGGGTGGGCGTTGCCCTCGCGTCCGGGTGACACTCCAAGGTAGGAGTGCTGATAGACGATCCGCTCGCACAGTGAGAGCACGGCGTCGTACATGGCGACGTCGACGAACTCGCCAGCGCCGGTGGCCTCTACCTGGCGCAGCGCCGCGAGAATGCCCACCGCGGTCAGCGTCGCGGGCAGGATGTCCCCCACGCCCGGGCCGACCTTGGTCGGTGGGCCGTCGGGTTGCCCGGTGATCGCCATGATGCCGCCCATTGCCTGGGCCACAACGTCGTAGGCGGGCCGTCCGGCGTAGGGGCTGACGCCGGTTCGCGGGTCGCCGAATCCACGGACGGCGGCGTAGACGAGCCGCGGGTTGTCGGCGAGCAGCGACTCGAACCCCAATCCGAGCCGCTCCATCACGCCGGCACGGAAGTTTTCGACGAGCACGTCACTGTCGCGGGCGAGGTCGCGGAGCACGGTCCGGCCCCGGACCGTCGACAAGTCGAGGACGATGCCGCGCTTGTTGCGGTTGACGCTAGCGAAGTAGCCGCCGTAGGCGCGCAGCTCGTCGGCCGGGTGAAATGGACCCTGCGGGCGGGTGATGTCGCCCTCGGGGGGCTCGACCTTGATCACGTCGGCTCCGAGGTCGGCGAGCAGCATGGTGACGAAGGGCCCGGCGAGGGCTCGGGTCAGGTCGAGCACCCGCAGACCCTGCAGTGGGGCGCCGGCCGCCACGTTCACCGCTCCGCCCAATGCGAGGCCCGCTTGAGCAGCACCCGGCGTTGCCCGGTGAACACCACCTCGCCGTGCTGGTTATGTCCTATGTGATCGAAAGTCACCACACCCGCGTCCGGTCGATCTGCGTTCCCGGTGGCGACGACCTCGGTGGATGCATAGAGGGTGTCGCCATGGAATACCGGGCTGCGAAACCGCACCCCGGTCATACCGAGTTCGGCCAGCGCGTTCTCGGCGGTGTCCTGCGACGCGAGTCCGATGACGATCGACGCCGTCACCCCGCCAAACACGATCCGGCGGCCGAATTCGCGGTCGGCCATCACGTGCTCGTTGAAGTGCCCCTGCGCGGTGTTCATGACGAGGTTCGTGATCAGCACCCCGTCCATCTCGGTGACGGTCTTGCCGCGTGCGTGTCGGAACCGGTCACCCACGGCGAAGTGTTCGAAGTAGTTGTCGGAGCCGACGAGCGTGGAGATCCGAGGCGTCATGGCCGCCCCATCAGCGCATCGGAGATGATCCGCATCTGGATCTCCGAAGTCCCCTCGAAGATCTTCGTGAGTCTGGCGTCGCGCCAGTACCGCTCGACGGCGAAGTCGGTGGTGTACCCGGCGCCACCGTGAATCTGCAGGCCCTCGCTGGTCACCTTCTCCGCCATCTCGCTGGCGACCAGCTTGGCCATCGAGGCCTCGGTGCCGCACTTCTCCCCGGCGTCGAACCGGGTGCAGACCTCGTACATCAGGCAGCGGGCCGCCTCGATCTGACTCGCCATCCAGGCGATCTTGAAGCGGATCGCCTGGAACTCCCCGATGGGGCGACCGAACTGGGCGCGCTGTGCGGCGTAGGCGATCGAGTCCTCCAACGCGCCCCGCGCGAGCCCGATCGCCCGTGCCGCAGTGTGCAGGCGCGCGATCTCGAGGTTCTCCATCGCCAGGTAGAACCCACGGCCTTCCTCTCCGACGAGGGCGTCGGCGGGCAACCGGAAGTCGTCGAAGGAGAGTTCCCAGGTCTTCCAGCCGCGGTAACCGATCTTGCGGACCGGGGTGCCGCTCACCCCTGCAGGGAGGCTCCCGCGTTGTTTGTCGATCATGAATGCGCTCACGCCGCGGTGTCGGCGCGCCGGGTCGACCTGCTCGTCGGTGCGGGCGAACAACAGGATGTAGTCGGCGCCGTCGGCGAAGGTGCACCACATCTTCTGCCCGTTGACGACCCAGCCGTCGCCGTCGCGGCGGGCGCGACAGGACAGGTTCGCGACATCCGAGCCGGCTTCGGGCTCGGAGAGCGCCATCGATCCCAGGTACCGGCCAGCAGCGACCTCCGGCAGCATCCGTTTCCGGCGCTGCTCATCCCAACCAGCCATGATCTTGTTGCCACGCGCCATGATGCTGGCGACGCTCATCCAGCCGCGGGCCAGCTCCTCAGCGGCGAGGCAGTATTCGAACACGCCAAGGCCAAGACCGCCGTAGGACTCGGGGATCAGGATGCCGAAGAAGCCCAGCTCCGCCATCGCGTCGCGAAGCGCCATGGGGATCTCTGTGCCGTCCGGGTCGAGCTCGTTCGCGACGGGAAGCACCTCACGCATCGTGAACTCCCGAGCGAGGGCCTGGAACTCCTTCCGGTCCGGGTTGAGGTACGGGGCTGCGCCCACGGCCCTGTCGACGTCTGCGATGGCCTGAGTCGTCACGATGCCTCCAGCGCGCTGTGCCTACCGATCAGATTGGTCCTGCGGAATGAGATGACGAGCGAGTCGTCGTCGGCGCGGCCCTCGGTCTGCCACGAGACGATGCCCTGGTGCGGTCTGCTGGCCGAGTCGCGCACGTCGACGACCGTGCTGCAGGCCGTGAGGGTCTCGCCGACGGCGACAGCACGGTGGTGAACGAGGTCGTCGACACCGAGGAAGGCGCCGCCACTCTCGCTGAGATCCTCGACGCTCATCCCAAAGGTGATCAAGAAGACCAGCATTGGGTTCACGACCAGACCGTCATGGCCGAGCTCGCGGGCGTAGACGCGATTGAAGTAGGCCGGGTGATAGCTCAGCGTCAGCGAGGAGAAGGTGCTGTTGTCGGACTCGAGGATTGTCCGACCCCAGTGGTGGACGTAAACCTGGCCGACGGCGAAGTCCTCGAAATAGTGCCCCTTGCGCCAGGTGCGGATCGGCTCCGCTGTCCTGCCCGGTGCCTCGCCGGGGGCATGTGTGGTCATGGGTGACTCCTCGGCGCCGGAGCGGTGAGCGCGGTCAGCTCGGCCACCGAGCTGAGCGAGTCCAGATCCCCGAGGACGGCGAGCAGCTGCGCGGTCCGTGCTTCTCCCAGCATCGGGGTGACGAGGGCGTCGAACTTGGCCTCCAGGGCGTGCAGCTGTTCGGCCGGCGAGCGCGTCCATCGCGGCGAGCCGACATCGTCGCGGGCCTGCCAGGTGCGGCCGTCACGGCTGCGCACGGTGACCTGCCCGGAATAGCGCCCCACGTCGTCGACGGTGACAACTCGGACACGGTCGCGGAGCGCGACGAGAGCGGGATCCGCCACGGACGCGTCGGTGAAACGTGATTCGTCGGCCCGCCCGGTGGCGAGCGCCAGCGCGGTGGCGAACCGCAGGCTGAACTTGCCTTCGAGGCCGGTCCGCGGCGAGGGAATCGCACAGACCCCCAGGTGAGCCGGCGTGACGAGCACCTCCACGGACTCGATCTCGGCAGGCTCCAGGCCCTGGGCGCGCAGCGCGAGGGCCGCCTCGATGCTCGCGTGAGTGAGATAGCAGGCCGCGTGGAACTTGAACAGCACGTCCGCGACGTGCCACGGACGGCCGAACGGAACAGTGAGCGCGTCGAGGTCGGCGCCGTCGGACTGCGTCGCGAGCAAACCTCGCTCACCGGCGATAGCGTCCTCGGCGGCGGTGAACCCCGCTGCCGCGAGCTTTGCCGCGAGGATCCCGGACGCAGCCGCTTTGCCCGCGTGCAGCGGCTTGCACATCGTGCCGAACATCGACTTGAGCCCCGCTGCCTGCGTGGCCGCGATGCCCAGTGCGGTGCAGGTCTGTTCGGCTGAGAGTCCGAGCATGTTCGCCGCGGCCGCCGCGGCGCCAAGCGTGCCGGCGGTTGCGGTGGTGTGGAATCCCCGCAGGTAGTGAGCATTGCCCAAGGCTGCGCCGACCCTCACCTCGCACTCGATGCCCGCGACCATCGCGGTGACGAGAGCCTTCCCATCGGTGGCGAGTTCCTCGCCGAGCGCGAGGACGGCCGGCAGGACCGGCACGGTGGGGTGCCCGCTCATCGGTCCGGAGACATCGTCGTAGTCCAGGGCGTGCGTCGCTGTGCCGTTCACGAGCGCGGCGTCCCGTGTCGTGGTGCGCAGATCGGTGCCGAGCAGGGTGGCAGGACCGTCCGCGACCTCGGACAGAACCGTCTTACGCAGGATCCGCACCGCCGGTTCGGCCGTGGCGGCGATTGCGACGCCGATTCCGTCGAGTACGCATTGGGCGGCGACCGTGCGGGCGTCCTCACCGATCGCGTCGTATCGCAGCGCTGCGATCTGGACAGCCAGCGCGGAGGTGGCCGTGGGCGGTGGAGATGAGGGGAATGGTTCGTCCGGGTGTACCGGCGCCGGTGCCGGTCGGGTCATCGGATCACCTTTCGCTATGCCACGATACGGCACAAGCTGTGCTGTGTGATGGCACGGATCACTGTGCGCTGCCCCGTTACGAGCTGTCAATGCTCCAAAGGCGAGCAGCCTGGGATACTTCGTCGATGACGATGCAGAGCGTGGTACGCAGCCTGCGCGTGCTCGAATCCGTCGCGGCACATCAGCCAGTGGGGGTCGCCGAGCTGGCTCGTCTGCTGGAGCTGCCCAAAAGCACCGTCCAGCGCAGTCTCACAACGCTCGCCGAGATGGGCTGGATCGAGCCGGTCGAGGGCGAGTTCACACGTTGGGCACTGGGGCCAGCGGCACGGCAGCTGGCTCGCAACAACATCCCCGAGATCAACCTGCGCGAGGCGGCCCTAGGCCCCATGCAGGCACTACGCGATGAGACGAACGAGACGATCCATCTGGCCGTGCCGGAGGGGCTGCGATGGATGGTCCTCGTCGAGCGGATGGACTCCACCCAGGCGGTCCGCACATTCAACGAGCTCGGCACCCGCACGCCGATGCACGCCACCTCGACCGGGCTGTCAGTCCTAGCGCACTCCCCGGAGAACCGGGTCGAGGCGCTCATCGCCGACGGCTTGGAGACCTACTCACCCACCACCATCGGCGATCCCGCCGAGCTGCGGGCGGAGCTGCGCCGGATACGCAAGCGTGGGTACGCCCTCAACCTTCGCCAGTTCCGACCCCAAGTAGCAGCGGTCGGCGCGGCGGTCCTCGACCGGACGGGCGTGCCGGTCGCCGGCATCTGCATCTCGATGCCCGACTCCCGCTTCCAGCGCCGGCAGGTACCGCACTGGGGCGAGCTTGTCAGCAAAGCCGCGAGCGAGATCAGCGGACGCTTGTGAGACTACATGGAGATTCGGTACTGCCTGCTTTCCGCAGACAGCTCTCGCCGACGCCCACCGGACGCCAAACAGAGCAGAGGTTGAATTAACACAAAGTCGAGGCCGGCTACATATGACGACGGGGAAATAGCGAGCGCTGTCGACAAGAACATTGCTGCCCTAATGTCACCGCAGAACACCACCTTGCTCCTAGGCTCTGAGCGGGTTCGTCGAGATCACCGAGGTCAACTGCTGGGCCCCAGACACGCGTAAGGCCGTGCTCCCGGTCTGCCCCAGGTCACACGGCCTCGCGACTCGCTCCACGTCCACAACGTCGAGCTACACGCAGAATAGCCAAGACCTACCTGGACAGGCAATCGCGCGGAAGCAAGCAGCAAGCCAACACAATGGCTCACTCAGGATGACCACGAGATCATCGGCGCTGACGTCGATGCGGTTCTGACCTGGGCGAACGCCCGGCGGGGGAGCCGCACCCATGTTCTCTGCACCTGTATCCCGCGCAGCGGGCCAGGGCTCGGCGCCTGACCCGGGCGGATCCGAACGCGGCGCCTCCCCATCCAGCGGTGGAGCAGCTGACCATGGGAAAGCGCCGGGAACCGTGGGGTTCCCGGCGTTTCGGTCGTGGCCCGGGTTCAGCCGATCCGCAGCACGGTGCAACGTCTGCCAACCCACCGGCCCCGCCGATGCCGCGGCGGCCGTCGCTGGCCACCGCCCGCTTCACCGTGTTCCGCGAGACCCCCGGCACCCGCGCGATCTCCGAGATCGACAGTCCGCCCGCCGCAGCCGGCGGACCTCCGCCCAGTCGGGGTTTGCCCTGTTCAGACCCTCTGGGCCGCGAGAACGCAGAGTGGCAGAACTGGCTCGCCGGCCTCTCGTCACTGAGCTCATCGGCACCCATAGAACCGGCGGCGGAAGAAGAAGATGTATCACCGTGCGGCGCCGTCCCTCCTCTGTGTAGTGGGGCATCAGCCCGACGGCGGACCGGTCCCGAACACGGCGAGGACGGGGCGAGGGCATGGCACGAGAAGCGACCCGGAATGCGCGCCGGAGCAGTTCGCATGCAACGCGGACTCGGCGCCGGTGATGATGGAGCGGGAACGGAGTGGAGGACCCGATGGCGTCCGACGAGAAGCAGCAGCCGCAGTCGGAATCGGCTGCAGCCCGCCTGCCCTTGTCACCGCGATCGCTCTTATCGCTCGTCGTGGGAATCGTCGCGATCATCGTGCTCGTCCCGGCGCTGACCATGGGCCGCGGCCCCGGCCCGGCGGCGCCTGGGAGCGGGTCGGGAACGACGATCGCGATCACCGCGGTGTCGACCTCCCCGAGCGTGGCCGGCGAGCGCCTGCTGCGGGTGCGGGGCACGCTGACGGGCCGCCGGGCTCAGGCACCCGAGACCTACATCTACGTGGTCGCACGACCGACGGATGGCACGCCGGTCGAGCCGACGGCCCCCGCGCCCGGCCGAGCCTCCGTCTCGCGCGGGACCGTCCGAATCGGGGACGGCACCTGGGAGACCGAGATCCGCATCGCCGCGGCCGAGACGAGGGAGTTGACCTTGCAGGCGCTCGCCGGCGTTCTCTGCCCGAGTTCCCCCGCCGCGCCCTGCCAGGTGGACGATCGTGCCGTCGTCCACGATCTGGCTGCCGGAACCGACACCCGAGCATGGGACGCACGATCTCCCGGCTTCACCTATCGACCCGCCTGACACAAGACGTGCTTCCCGCAGTCGGGCCGCTCATCACCGGATAAATGATCAGCCATCGGCCCGGCAATTCCTGCTTCCACCGGGCATCCGGCCGCAGTGCGACCCGGCGAGACAACTCCCAGCGTCCCACTGATATCAGCCACAATTCCACACGAGAGGAAAGAAGAGCGATGAGTGACGAATTTGATCGCGCGGACTCGGCCGCCATGATGGCTCCGGAGCCGCGGCACGTCGCGCCGCAGAAGGCCGCAGCGTTGGGCGACGAAGGAGACCAGGTCGAGCAGATCTACGAGTACCTCCGCCGATTCGGTTACTTCCCCAACCAGAGCCTGGCCCGCCGCTATCCGCAGTGGCGTCCGGCGATGGCGTTCGAGCTGGCCGACCCGCGGGTGTACGACGAGCAGCTCAAGACGGCGGTGAGCCTGTTCCAGAAGGCGAACGGACTGGCCGTGACCGGCGAGGTCGACGACGCCACCGTGGGGCTGATGAAGCGCCCGCGCTGCGGGTTCCCGGACATCGTGACCGCCGACGGCCCGGCCGAGTTCACCGCGCAGGGCAACCGCTGGAACAGCCTGAATGTCACCTACTCCCACACGAACACGACTCCCGACCTGTCGGCGGCCGATGTCCGCGGCGCCGTCCGCGGCGCGCTCGACCGCTGGGCCGCCGTCACCCCGCTGAACTTCACCGAGAACCCGTCCGGCGGCGACATGCGCATCGGCTTCTTCAGCGGCGACCACGGCGACGGGGCCGCCAACGCCTTCGACGGGGCCGGCGGGGTGCTGGCGCACTGCTTCTACCCGCCGCCCAACGGCGGGGACATCGCCGGCGACTGCCACTTCGACGAGGCCGAGACGTGGTCGGTGAACCTCCCGCCCACCGGCACCGACCTGCCGACCGTCGCGCTGCACGAGTTCGGCCATGGGCTGGGGCTCGCTCATTCGTCGGTGACCTCATCGGTGATGTACGCCTTCTACGGCGGGCCGCGGCGTGAACTGACCGACGACGACATCGCCGGCATCCGCTCCGTCTATGGGACCCGGTTCCGCTGGGCATCGCTGTCCGGAATCATCCTCGACCCCGTCACCGCGTCGAACGCGGACGGACGGCTCGAGGTGTTCGCCCGCGGCACCGACGGCGCGCTCTGGCACATCTGGCAGACCGCACCCAACAACGGCTGGAGCGGCTGGCACTCGCTCGGCGGGGTCATCCAGGGGGCGCCGAGCGTGGGACGCAACGCCGACGGACGGCTCGAGGTGTTCGCCCGCGGCACCGACGGCGCGCTGTGGCACATCTGGCAGACCGCACCCAACGGCGGCTGGAGCGGCTGGGCCTCGCTCGGCGGCTGGATCGTCAACCCCCTCGCCAGCTCCAACGCCGACGGACGGCTCGAGGTGTTCGCCCAGGGCGCCGACGGCGCGCTCTGGCACATCTGGCAGACCGCACCCAACAACGGCTGGAGCGGCTGGGCCTCCCTCGGCGGCCGGCTGACGACCCCGGTGACGACGCGTCGGAACCGTGACGGCAGGTTGGAGGTGTTCGTCCGGGGCACCGACGGCGCGCTGTGGCACATCTGGCAGACCGCACCCAACAGCGGCTGGAGCGGCTGGGCCTCCCTCGGCGGCCGGATCATCGGGACGCCAGTGGTGGGCGGCAACGCCGACGGGCGGCTCGAGGTCTTCGTGCGCGGAACCGACAACGCGCTGTGGCACATCTGGCAGACCGCACCGGGCAACGGCTGGAGCGGCTGGGCCTCCCTCGGTGGGATCATCGACATGCCGGCGGTGCCGAACAACGCCGACGGGCGCATGGAGGTGTTCGTCCGGGGAGCCGACAACGGGCTGTGGCACATCTGGCAGACCGCGCCCAACGGCGGCTGGAGCGGCTGGGCGTCCCTCGGGGGCCGGTTCACGGGCGGACCGGTCGCGTCGCGCAACGCGGACGGCCGGCTCGAGGTCTTCGTGCGCGGAACCGACAACGCGCTGTGGCACACCTGGCAGAGCGCCGCCAACAACGGCTGGAGCTGAGCTGTCCTGCGGCGGTCGGTCTCGACGACCTGCCGGACAGGGAGCAGCGCGACATCGACGCTGACGACGACCGCCGATGATCTGTGTGACCGGAGTGGCGCCGTTTCGACGGCGCCACTCACGAACCGCTCGATCCGCCTCCCCGCCGTCGCGGGGCGCGGAGACAGCGGAGCCCCGCCTGGGCATGCCCCGGGCGGGGCCTCGTGCCGTCGCCGTTCGCCAGCGCGCGTTCGCTGGCAGGGGGCGTGGAACGCGATCCTGGGCGCCACTGCGGCCAACCAGTTCTCCGTTGCACCCAGCCCGGTCTTGCCGGTCGGCTGGCAGGGCGCTGGCTCTGCCGTCTTCACCCTCGCCGCGTTGGCCATGCTGCTCGGCCTCGGGGCCGGCTGCGCACTTGGTGCCCGCAGCGGTCGCAACAGCGCCGCGCTCAAAGCTGACGCCCACGCCGAGCACGTCAAGCCGGGTGGACCGCCGGGCACGGTGCACCAGAGCGGCGCCGAACTCGCTGGTTGCCCGCACATTGGCGCCGGCGCTCACGCGGCTCGAGCAGGCCAGCGGGCTCCAGCAGTGCGTCGTCGCGCACCGCCTGTCGAGCAGTTCGACGACGGCCGATCCGGCTTCGCTCCCGACAGATTGAGCGCTGGCGTCCGGGGTCGCCTGGCGCGGCCCGCGTCATGCGGTGGCGTGGACCAGCCGCCAGGGCCGCAGCAGTCGCAGCCGTCGGTAGGACCAGATGCCGGCGAGCAGCGCGGCCGGGATGGCCACGATCGCGCCGGTGAGGTAGTAGCCCACTCCGCCGCTGCCGTGCTGCACGGCCAGGTCGACGCAGGTGCCGATCAGGAAAGCCGCAGCCGCGGTGAAGACCAGCCCGGCGATAGCACCCACCGTGCCGTCGCGCAGGGCCGCCAGCGCGGGGTCGCCGGACAGGGCCCGGCGCCACAGCCAGGCGGCCGCCAGCAGCAGCAGCCCCAGCACACCAGCAAGGGCGCGGAGGGAGACGGCGTCCTGGCTGGTCTCCCACATCGCCGCCTGTGCGCAACTGCCGCTGCCGGGATGGACGGCGAGGTAGTAGTGGCAGGTGGCCGCCGGATAGCTCCGCGGCAGGGCACCCACGAACCCTGGGCCGGCGACCGCGTTGAGCAGCGCCGCCAGGGCGCCGCTGAGGCCCACGGCGAGCAGGCCGGCCCCGGCCAGCGCCAAGCAGGCCCAGACGGCCTGTGCGAGCAGCGTCGGCAGGGTCGGTCGGCGCGCGGCGCCTGCGGCGGACGCGATCTCGCGAGCCGAGCCGAAGCGGCGCACCGCCTCCCGTTCCGCGGCCCGGGACTCCATCCCGTGGGCTTGCAGACCGGCGGCGGTCTCCCGCAGGTGTGCCTCGGTCTCGGTCAGCAGTCGACGCGTCTCCCGCGGCGGCAGGTGCAACCGCAGCAGCAGGGCGTCGAGGTAGTCATCGATGGGCTCCCCGGTCGTCTCCGTTTCGTTCGCGCTCACGCCGGCACCGCCAGCACCGCGTTCACGCCGCGGACGAACGTCTGCCATTGCGCCTGCTGCTCGCCCAACGCCTGGGCACCTCGGGGCGTCAGCGCGTAGATCCGCCGCCGGCGACCGCTCGCGGCATCCCAACTGCTGGACACCAGCCCCTCGCGCTCCAGCTTGTGCAACGCCGGGTACACCGTGCCCTCCGGAAGATCGAAGGAGCCTGCGCTGCGCTGCCGCAGCCCAGTGATGACCGCGTAGCCGTGCAACGGCCCCTGTCGCAGCACCGCGAGCAGCAGCAGATCGAGGCTGCCCTTCACCTGTCCCATTCCCATACCTAGGTAATCTAGGTAGCCGGCGAGCTGCGGTCAAGAACGGATGGATGCAAGTGCTGTCCCGGTCGTCCGCGCCGCTTGGTCGAGGCTCCCGGGGAATGGGTGACGGGTTGACACGTAGGAAAATTCCTACCTATCGTGTCGCTCGTGCCACGGCAGCCGAGGTCGTCCACCGCCGACGGCGTCTTCGCGGCGCTGGCGAATCCGACCCGTCGCGACGTGCTCGACCTGCTCTTGGCCGGTCCTCAGCCGGTGAGTCGGATCGCCGCCCGCTTCGAGATGTCCCGGCCGAGCGTCAGCGAGCATCTGAAGGTCCTGCGGGACGCCGGGTTGGTCACCGAGACCCGCGCCGGCCGCCAGCGGCTGTATGCCGTCTCGGCGCAGCCGCTCGCGGAGCTGCGCGACTGGCTGACCCCGTACGAGCGGTTCTGGCGTTCTGCCCTGTCCGATCTCGCCGGCTACCTGGACGAGGCCGCCGGCCGGCCAGCGAGCTCATCCGTAGATCTCAACCCGGAGGCGAAGTGACCAGGCAGTGCGACCACAGCGACGCCGCTGATGGCGTGATCGTCGTCGACCAGTTCCTGCCGCATCCACCCCGCACGGTCTGGCAGGCCCTGGTCGACCCGGTCAAGCTCGCCGCCTGGTTCATGCCCAACGACTTCGCTCCCGTCGTCGGTCACCGCTTCACGTTCCACCGCAAGGCCAACCCCGTTGTGCGGTTCAGCGACACCATCGCCTGCCAGGTGCTCGAGCTGCGCGAGCACGAACTGCTCTCCTACAGCTGGACCGACGGCGGGGAGTACGCAGGCGACCTCGACTCCACCGTCACCTGGACCCTGCGACCCGAGGGCCGCGGCACCCGGCTGTTCCTGCAGCACCGCGGCTTCCGCCCCGACGACCCGGCGCACCAGGCCGCCCGCGGGCTGATGACCGGCGGCTGGCGAATCTACCTCACGGACCGCCTGCCGGCGTTCCTTTCTGACTCCGACCAGCCGACCGTCGAGACGCAACGTGGAGCCGAGCGATGACCACCACCCTGCCGCGCAGCGATGACTACACCGCGACGCTGATCATCGATGGCACCCCCGAGACCATCTTCGGCGCGCTGACCACCACCGCCGGCCTCGCTGCCTGGTGGACTCCTGTGTCCGGAGACGGCACCGAAGGCGGCGAACTGCGCTTCGACATGGGCGCGCCGGAGGGATCCCTGGTGATCCGGGTGCACACGGCCCCGCGCGCCACGGTCGTCGTCTGGGACGTCCTCGACTGCCCCTTCCTGCCGGAGTGGGCCGGGACCACGGTCACCTTCGATCTCGGCCGGACCGCGGACGGCGGCTGCGACCTGTTCTTCCGCCACCACGGCCTGACCCCCCAGCTCGACTGCTTCAACACCTGCCGGCGAGGCTGGGACCACTTCCTGCCCAGCCTGCGCCAGTACGTCGAGACCGGCGTCGGCAACCCCCGCGGCAGCGCCGCAGACGAGGCTCGGCGTGCCAGCAGTTCTCACTGACGGCAGTCACCCCGCCAGCCACCACCTGCCGGACGGCGAGTCCGCCGGCGCCCCACCGACATAAGGGAGACAGCCATGGCCGCAGTGAGTATCGGCAACCACGCCGCCCTGCGCGTGAACAGAATCGAGCGCGAGAAGGTCCGCACGTTCTACCTCGACGTGCTCGGTGGCCAACTCACCCGAGAACTGGACGACAAAGACGACATCCGGCTGGGCAGCGACTTCTACCTCGCCCTGCTCTACACCCGCGGTGACGGGGCGACGGTCGACCAAGGAGTCTCCTACGCCGCGGAGGACGCCCTCGCCGAGGACGACTTCCTCAAGGCGATGTTCCTCGAGCTCAAGGCCGACGACGTCGAGAACACCAAACGCAGAATCATCGCCTCCGGCGTCCGAGTGCTGAACGTGCCCGATCCTCACCTGTACTTCCAGGCGCCCGGGGGACAGGTGTTCCGGCTCGTCGGGCAGGACGAAGACCTCTCCGCCTACGAAGGCGGCCGGCACGACTGACCCATCGGCGGTCGCCCGCATGGCGGGCGACTACGGGATGAGCGCTCGTCTGTTTCCCGGAGCAGTGCCTGGAAGTGGCGGCCCACGCCAAGTTCGGGCGGGAATGGGTGGCATCCCTGATGCCGCGCCCCCAGGTCGGCGTGATCGTAGGCATCCGAAGCGGCGTGGTGCCAGAGGCGACGGAGAGCAGGTGGTGGCGGCATGGGGATCGGGCGGAGGCGGACCGTCCCGGGCGTGGACTCGCCGGGCCGCGTGGCAGCCGGTTCCTACGGCGCAGGGGCGGGTCGCCGTCGACCGATCGTGCTCGCGGCGCTTGTGGTGGCCGTGCTGGTCAACTACGCGGCGCAGATTCCCTACTACCTGCATCAGTACTACCCGGGGGCGCCGTCGTGGCCGGGGCTGGCGCTGCTGGCGCTGACATTTGTCTGGTTCCTCGCCGGCTACCGCAGCTATGTCCGGAGCCGGCCCTATGGCTATGCCCTGCTGCTGACCTACCTGGCCGCGCAGGTGCTGTTCTACGGCCACTCCGTGCTGCTCAGCGTCATGCACGGCGGGCACGCCGGCGCTGTCGCTCAGCTGAGCAGCCCGAGTCCATTCCTCGTCGTGATCTTCGCCATCGGCTACCTGAACTTCGTCGTCGCCGTCTGGGCTCTCGTCTGGCTCATTGCTCACCCCCGGCCTCTCCTGCCATCGAAGCCGTAGGCCGAGTGAGTCCCACAGGGTGAAGGCTAGGCGCCAGACGTCACCCAGGGTCACCTCGGCCCGCTCACAGGCGCGGCACGACCCTCCACAACTTCGCCACGCTCAGCGCGGCTGATTTCCGGCCCCCGACATTCACATCCGGCCAGCTCGACACGGCGTGTTTTGACCACAGTTGGGGTCCGTTCAGGGCTGTCGTCGGGACTGTCCGATCTTGGGTGTAACTGGTCCTGACACGCCGAGCGCTCTCGGCGGAAAGGCCCCGTAGTGACCGAGATGATCGAGTCCGTGCCGGCTCGAGGAGATCAGCAGCAGCTCGCCCAGGAACTCGTAGAAGAGGCCCGCGCCGAAGGCGTGGAGCTGGTTGGTCCGGGCGGACTGTTGACCGGGTTGACCGAGACGGTGCTGCAGACCGCCTTGCAGGCCGAGATCACCGAGCACCTGGGCTCTGACAGGCACGACCCGGCCGGCCGGGATCGCGGGAACTCCCGCAACGGCGCCCGCAGCAAGACGGTGCTGACCGAGGTCGGCCCGGTCGAGATCGACGTGCCGCGGGATCGGGACGGCAGTTTCGAACCCGTGATCGTGCGCAAGCGGCAGCGCCGCCTCGACGGGATCGACCAGATCGTGTTGTCGCTGACCGCCCGCGGGCTGACCACCGGCGAGGTCGCCGCGCAGCTCGCTGCCCGCGCTTCGCCCTTGGGAGATCCTCCTGCACGCCGCTGCGCTGGTAGAACCCGCCGCATTTCACACCTGCTGTCGACGGCGGCTCCAGACTGACCCCCTAGCATCGGGGTGGTTCCCAGTGGTGGTCGCAACTGGAAACCACCTTGCCGCGCGCTGGTCAGTATTGGGCTGCCGTCGATAGGGCCCAGGCGGTCACAGAACGTGCCTCAATTCGGTGTCCGCCACGCCGCTGCGGGCGATACCCAGGCAACGACACAAGACGCTACGTTTCGTTTGTCAACAGATGCGCCTCGAGCGGCCGTCCTCCGTGACCCGGACAAACTTCCAGCTCGAATTCCTCCACGTGCCGAGCATGGGCAGGGTCTGGAGCCGAGCCCGAGGACCTGCGGCTGGCCGCATCTGTCGCAACCGGTGACCTCAGCACCAACGAGCTGCGGGCGCGGGTCCTGGCGCGATACCGCCGGTGAACGATTGCCGGGGGCGACCTGCGCAAGGCCGGCGACGGGGCGCCGTCATGGACCTCGCCGGTGGTGCCGGCGGGGATGTCCACCGGCGGCGGCCCAGACCGCCTGCATCAGCCCGGAGCAGTCGAACGCGTTCGGGCCCTTCGCCCCCACACGTAGGGCTTGCCCAGCTGGGCAAGGGCGCAGAGGCCGTGGCGCGCTGGGGGGATTGGTGGGAACCGGAAGCCGGGCGGGAGGCGGTTGGGGTCGAGGGTCGTCGACCCGAGCGGCAGGTTCGAGCCGCCCGGGTCCGGGCAGCCTGTGGTGAGTACGGCCAATGAGGGTGACAGATCGGGCCGGCTCAGTCGGCTCGCCCTCCGGTCGGCCGGCCAAGATCGTCTGTCGCCTCTGTCTGTGACAGGGTGCGGGCGTGGCGATGGAACTGCTGTTCGCTGGGCTTGCGGTCGCGGACTTCCCCGGCGCCGTTGAGTGGTACGGCCGGGTGTTCGACCGGGAGGCAGACGTGATCGTGACCGACCGCGAGGTCATGTGGCGAGTTGCGGACGCCGGCTGGTTGTACGTCATCGAAGATGAGGCGCGCGCTGGGACCGGACTGGTCACCATCTCGGTGTCGGATCTCGCTGAGGCGGTGATCGACCTGGAAGCGCGAGGCATCAGTAGCGGCGGCATCGAGACGGTGGGAGATGCCGGCCGCAAGGCCGTCGTGACTGACCCCGAGGGCAACTCGATCGCGTTCATCGAGGTCGCCGTCGCGTAGGGGCGCCGATTTGTCCTCGATTCCCCGAGGCACAGAAGGATCCACGCGAGTCGGCCCGACGTCATCACCCTCATCTGCCGTACTCAGCCTGTGGTGAGTGTGGCAGCAAGATGAGTTGGTGGGTATAAAGCCAGAACCGTGCACGGACCTGTCAGGGCAGTCGCGTCGCCCGAACAAGTCCCGACATCCCTGGCGCGTCGAAGGCGTGGTGCGCCGCACCCGGATCAGGGTCTTCTTCTGGTGCTTTTCAGGGTGATCCCGGATTTGACCCGAAGACGAACCCCCTAACGTCGTGTCGACCGGGGCAATCCGCCGCGCCGGGATGAGGAGAAGGCAGTAACGAGTCACAAACGGCAGTATTGGGGAATGGTCGCGAACGGATGAGATTGCGTGGTACGAGGACGGCGACGACCGGGAGCCGGTTTCGATCGAGGATGCAGCACTGTTGTCTGGGGATGACGGTCGGTGAGCTGATCGAGATGATGATTGCGGCAGGCGACATCGAGAGAGTCGGACCGGACGAGTACCGAGTAACGGAGCGGGCGCTGGCCGAGGACCACCCCGGAGGCTGCGCCTCGGTGAGGATCGGGGGCCCGGTCGTCGGGGCCGGGCTCACGCGCGCGGCCGGTCAGCTGCGGCGGTACACGCGACCCGCGCGGGTGGGACGGTAGGCGCCCCCGTCGACGATCACGGTGCCATTGACGAGCACGTGCTCGATCCCGGTCGGTGACGACGTGGTGTCGGAGTATGTCGTCGTGTCGCCGATCTCGTCGAGATCGAAGATCACCAGGTCGGCCGCGCATCCCGGCCGGATCCGGCCGATCGTCGACAAGCCGACCCGTCCAGCGGCGAGCCCCGTCATCTGGTGGATCGCCTGTTCGAGGGACAGCAGGCCCTCGGATCGCACGAAATGGCCGAGCATCCGGGGGTAGGCACCGAAGGCTCCGCGGTTGGGGGTGCCTTCACCGGTGACGATGGCGTCGGTCTCCAGCGCGGTGTAGGGCAGGCCGAGGACCTCCCGCAACGGCGCGTCGGACCGCATGCTGCCGGCCGAGCCGACCACGAGCATCATCGTCTCGCCGCGGTCGGCGACGAGCAGATCCATGGTGGCGTCGAACGGGTCGCGGCCGGTGCGCTCCGCGAGCTGGGCGAGCGACGCGCCCTCGTGCTCGCGGTACTGCGGGGACCCGACGGTCAGCAACCAGATGTTGTCGTACCCGAGCGAAGCGATCATGTTGTCGGTCCAGCCGCCGGACGGGGTGGGCCACCGGGGCCGCTCGTCCTCGATGCTGCGCCGGATCTCCTTGCGGGTCCGCGGGTCGTCGAGCCGCGCGGCCACGTCGTCCATCCCGCCCTCGACGGCCCACGGCGGCAGCAACGCGGCCAGCGTGGTGTTCCCGGCGATGTAGGCCTGGCAGTCGGTTGCGACGTCGATCCCCCGCCTGCGTGCCACCTCCAGGGTGTCGATCGCCCGGCCGATCCGCGGCCAGTTCGACTCCCCCAGCGCGCACAGGTGCGAGAACTGGGCCCGTACCTCGGCGTGCGCGGCGATCTCGACGACCTCGGAGACGGCGTCGACGAGGGTCTCCGACAGTCCCCGGCTGTGACAGGTGAACAGCCTGTCGGCGCGGCCGACGAGGGTGGCGAGGTGTGTCACCTCGGCAGTGTCGGCGTACATGCCCGGTGCGTACGCCAGGCCGGCCGACATCCCGAAGGCGCCGGCGGCGAGGGATTCCTCGAGCAGCGCGGTCATCTGCCGCAGCTCGGCGGCATCCGGTTCCCGCTTGGCGAATCCCATCGTGGCGATCCGCAGTGCGCCGTGGGCGGCCAGCGGCACCACGTTGAGCGCGACCCCGGCGTCGTCGAGGGTGTCGAGATAGTCCGCCATCGTCGGCCAGCTGCTGCGCGAACCACGCGAGCGGAGAAACGAGGTGTAGCCGCGCATCTCCGGATCGAAGGCCGGGACCGCCGGCGCCGGGGCGAAACCGCAGTTGCCGGTGACCAGCGTCGTGATGCCCTGACGCAGGAAGCAGCTCAGGATGTCCTCGTGCCGCGGGTCGGCCAGCACGAAGTCGGAGTGGCTGTGGATGTCGACGAAGCCCGGGCTGACCACCTTCCCGCGGGCATCGATCACCCGTTCGGCCTGCACGCCGTCGGGGAGGGTGCCGACGTAGACGATGTCGCGTCCCAGAACGCCGACGTCCGCGACGAACGCCGGAGTACCGGTCCCGTCCACGACCAGCCCATCACGGATCAACAAGTCCAGGTTCACGCTGCCGCCTCGATAGCTGCCGTCAGATGTGGGGTGAGCTCGATGTTGCCGATCAGGCCGGGGCACGCGGTGGCGGCGGCCTCCATCGCCAGCCGGACCGACCCGACGATCGGTGAGGCCTGCGCCTCCTGCCAGGACAGGCACAGTGCCGGACCGGTGCTCCGCAACCGGACGCGGGCGCGGAAGTGGGCATCCCCCGAGACCCCGCCCACCAGGGCGAACGGCGTCGGTGGATCGCCCTCGCCCCGCACTGCCGTCGCGGCGGCCCGGGCGAATCCCACCAGCGCGGCCGCGGCCGCATCGACGATCCGCCCGGCTTCCTGATCGCCGGTGCTCGCGTGTTCGAGCACCACCGGGGCGAGCGCCGCGACGTCGGAGGGCTGCATGCGGAAGTGCATGTGGTCGATGATCGACCGCGGTTCGGTGAGCCCGAGTTGCCGCAGCACCGGGCCGCACAACGAGGTGGGTGGCCCGAGGTGGTCGTGCTGGCGCAGTACCGCGATCAGGGCACTCCGCCCAATGGCGTAGCCACTGCCCTCGTCACCGAGCAGCGCTCCCCATCCGCCGGCCCGGGCCTCCCGGACACCGTTGCGGGCGAAGGCCACGGAGCCGGTGCCGGAGATCGCGACCACCCCGGACGAGCCGGCACCGAACGCGCCCTTCCATGCCCCCATCGCGTCGTTGGCCAACGACCAGTCGATGTCGGGCGCCGCCTCGCGCAGCCCGTCCGCGAGCGCGGCCTCGACCTCGACGGTGTCCAAACCGGCCGCGCAGACCGCGGCGTACACCGGCCCTGCGGGCGGCGCGTCGCCGAGCGCCGCGCGGACCAGTCCCACGAGCGAGCGGCCGCTGGCCTGCAGGCCGTGCCGGTGGACGTTGGCCCCCGGGCCGCCCACGCGGCCGACGAGGGCGCCGGTCGAGCTGATCGCCGCGCAGCGGGCGTGCGTGCCGCCGGCGTCGATTCCCACGAAGATCATATGAGTAGTCGCCGCACGTCGGTGTTGACCTGTTGGTGGACCGCGGCCGCGGCACCGCGCAGCGTGGCGTCCGCGCCCAGCCGCGACGGGATGACGGTCGGCGGGTGCGGCAGCACATCGGCGAGCCGGCCGGTGAGCTCCTCGTCGAGCCGTCGGCCGTAGCGCAGGATCTCCTCGCCGAGGACGATGACGCCCACATCGAGCACCGCCGCCACGGCCAGGCACGCGGACGTCAGGATCTCCGCGATCCCGGCCATCTCCGCGGCCGACGCCAGGTCGGCCGCGGCGCCCTCCCCGATTGCGCGCATGTGGTCGAACAACGTCGTTTCCAGGGGGCCGAAGTCACGTGATCCGCGCACGCCGGACGGCGCGGGCAGGTAGCCGATCTCGCCGGCCGCGAAGTGCACGCCGCGGTGCAGCGCGCCACCCAGGATCAGACCCGCACCCAGACCGCCGCGGACCCCGAACATGACCAGGTCGGACGAGTCGTGCTCACCGAAGGCGTGCTCGCCGAGCGCGGCGAGGTTGAGGTCGTTGTCGACGACCACCACCTCGGTCGGCACCGTGGCCCGGACCTCGTCGAGCAGCCGGACGTCACGCCAACCAAGGCTCGGCGCCCACTCGATGGTGCCGGTCAACGGGTCGGTGACGCCGGGGACCGCGAGTCCGATGCCGATCACGTGCTCCAGGCGGCTCGCCTGCTTCGCGAGCCAGCGGACGAAGGTCGCCGGACTGCGCAGCGCCGTCGCGGGGACCGCGTGGAGCGAACCGGCGACGATGCCGCCGTTCAGATCGACGAGGGCGTGCCGGGCGGGCTCACCGCTCAGGTCCACCGCCAGCACCGTGCGGGATCCGGCGTTCAGTTCGTACAGGTCGCCCCGTCGGCCGCCGGTCGCCGGTCCCTCGCCGACCGGGGTGACCACACCGGCCTCGGTCAGCGTCGTCACCACCGCCGAGACCGTCGGGCCGCTCAGGCCCGTCTCGCGCGCGATGCCGGCCCGGGTCATGGCGCCGAGCCGGCGCAGGGTCTCCACGACCGCGCGCAGGTTGACCTCGCGGATGTAACCGCGGTCGGCCGTGCGGACGTCAGACATAGGGGAGCAGCCGGTTCCCGGCCTGGTCGAACACACCGTGCAACTCGGGCCGTTCCCCTGCCGTGCTGACGACGGCGATGTTCGCTCGGGTGACGAAGGACTGGATGCGGAAACCCATCACGACCGTCGAGCCGACGGGCGCAGTCTGCGGCGTACCGCTGATGTAGCCGTAGTAGTCGATGCCCCCGAACCCACCGGTGGCACCGGACCCGGCGCCGTGGAACTCCTCGCGGTGCTCGTGGATCTCCTCCAGGCTCTCGCCCACCATGACGGTCCGGCGGAAGCCCGGGTCCAGCCACACCGGGTCGTCGACGAAGAAGCCGCCGCCGTAGACGTAGGCGCGATCGCCGACGTGGTGGGCCACCTCGGTGACGTAGCAGGCGGCCGGGATCTCCGGCAGGTCCTGCACGAGGTGGAACGGCGTGGTGCCGAGGAACCCGTGACCCGGCTCGACGTGGGTGGCGCCGAGCTCGGCCTGCGTGCGCAAGGTGTAGACCGAGGTGTTGCCGGGGGCGTTCACCTGGCCTATCTCGAGGCCCATCCCGGCGAGGATGTCACGGGCACGCAGCAGCGTCGTGAAGTTCCCGGTGGGGACGGGCTTCGCCGCCTCGGAGTAGGCCAGCGCCGGGAAGGTCGTCACGCCCACCACCCGTACACCCCGCAGTGCCGCGATCTCCTGCGCCGTCGAGCGCAGGTCGTCGATCAGTACGCCACCGTCCATGCCGGGCAGGTAGGTGTCCTCGGCCGGATCGGCGACCCGGATCAGCAGGTCCTGCGTGCGGCCCTGGCGATGTGCCTCGGCCGCGATCTGCCGCGCCTTGGCCGCGCTGAAGACCGAGATGACCTCGGGCTGGCCGGCCACGATCCGCGGGATGTCGATCGTCGGCACCTGCACCAGGTTCCCGATGTGGCCCAGCCGGAAGCCGTGGGCCAGTAGCGCGTTGGCGTCGGCGATGTCCACCGCGACGGTCTCGCCGCCGCCCGCGCCGACCAGCACCTCGGTGATCAGCGGGTTCCGGCCGATCTGCTTGGTCATGAAGTACAACCGCAGTCCTACGGCCTCGGCCTCGGCCCGGATGGCGGCGGCGTTGGCCGCGATCGCGTCGCGGTCGAGCACGAAGGTGTTCGGCGGGATCCGCCGCTGCAGCGCGAGATCGGCCGCCGCGGTCAGCAGGGCGGGATTGCGCCGCCGGAGAAGCTCAAGAAACACTGGCCACCACTTCGTTGAATCGGACGTCGAGACGATCACCGCTGTCGGGATCGAACGCCAGCGCGTGCGCCCACTCGACAGCCAGGTCGACGGGCGTGTCGAGGTCGAGCACCTCGTCGTCGCTGCGCACCGCGACCAGTTCGTCGTCCCGGTCGGTGTGGATCGTGTACTTCACCTGACCACCGATGATCTCGCGGGTGAGGATCCGGGAGGTCGAGGACTCGCTGCGGGTGACGCGCAGGTGCTCGGGACGGACCCCGAGGTCGAACCGCTGCGGCAGTGGGCCACCGGGAGGTGTCAGCACGAGGCTCCCGCCCAACGCGGAGAGCGTGGCGCCGTCCTGGTGCTCGATCGGGATGAGGTTGAACGGCTGCACGCTGACGAAGTCGGCGAGCCACGCCGAGGCCGGCTGCCGGTACAGGGTCAGCGGGTCGGCCACTTGCACGAGCTTGCCGTCACGCATCACCGCCACGCGATCGGCGATGCTCATCGCCTCTTCCTGGTCATGGGTGATGAACACCGTGGTGGTGCCGAACTGCCGGTGCAGCTTGGCGAGCTCGGTGCGCATCTGCCGCCGCAGCTGGGCGTCGACAGCCGAGAACGGCTCGTCCATGAGGAGCAGGGCGGGATGGGACACCAGCGCCTTGGCCACCGCGGACCGCTGCCGCTCACCGCCGGAGACCTCGTGCGGCTTGCGGTCGAGCAGGTGATCGATGCGCAGCCAGCCGGCGACCTCGTCGATACGCTGTCGGATCTCCTCCGCCGGCAGCTTCTGCATCTTCAGCGCGAACGCGATGCTCTGCCGCAGCGTCAGGTGGGGGTAGAGCATCGAGGACTGGAAGACCACCGCCACGTTGCGCCGCTCGGCGGGGATGTCGGTGACGTCCTCGTCGCCGAACCGCAGCCGCCCGGAGTTCACCGGCTCCAGTCCGGCCAGCACGTTGAGCAGCGTGGTCTTGCCACCGCCGGACGGGCCGAGGACCGCCAGCAGCTCGCCGGGACGGATCTCGAGGTCGACGCCGTCGAGGGCTGCGCGCGTGGCCTTGCCGTAGCGCTTGGTCACCGAATCGACCGAGATGCCGACCTGCAGAACTTCAGAGTGCATGGAAGCTGTCCGTCCCTCAGAGGCCGACAAGATTCACCTTGCGGATGTAGCGCTGGAAGATGCCCGCCACGAGCAGCGGCGGGATCAGGCCCAACACGGTCGCGCTCGCGACGTCGGTCGGGACCGAGACCTGGAAGAACATGCTCGACAGCGCGGGCGGGAAGGTCTGCGCGGGCGTGCCGGTGTTGAAGATCAGAGCGAACGTGAACTCGTCCCAGGAGGTGATGAACGCGATCACCGCCATCGCCGTCATGGAATGCCGGGACGCCGGCACGACCACCCGCGCGAACGCCCGCCACCGTGAGCAGCCGTCCACGCGGGCCATCCGCTCCAGGCCCGGCGGCAGGCCGCCGAAGAAGCTGGTACCGATCCACACCAGCAGCGGAACGGTGATCGTCATGTGGGCGATGACCAGGCCGGTCTTCGTGCCCGACAGCCCGAGGCTCTGGTAGAGCGCGAAGAACGGGATCGTGGTCGCGACCGGTGGGATGGACCGGGTGGCCACGATCGTGAGCAACCCGGCCTGGCGGAACCGCATCTGGACGCGGGACA
The DNA here is from genome assembly GCF_012911935.1 of Pseudonocardia acidicola. Lineage (GTDB taxonomy): Bacteria > Actinomycetota > Actinomycetes > Mycobacteriales > Pseudonocardiaceae > Pseudonocardia > Pseudonocardia acidicola. The sequence goes on from NZ_JAAXLA010000005.1 coordinate 59,439, forward strand.
GCGCGTAGGCGGCGGGCACCGCGACGATCATGCTCAGCACGGTCACCCAGACGGCGACCTCGGCGCTGTTGAGCAGGCCCTGGCGGATGAGTGAGCCGTACGCGTTCGGGCCCTGGGGGGCGCCGTTCCAGTCCGGCGCGTCGCCGCCGAGCAGCCGGATGTAGTTGGCCGGCGTCGGCTGGTGCGGGAACAGGTGGATCTGCGCCGAGGCGAACTCGTGGTGGTACATCAGTGAGATCAGCACGATCCAGACGATGGGCACCACCGTCCAGACCAACGCGATCAACGCGAGGATGTGGATGAGAACCTTCCGCCGCACGCTCATGCCTGTGCCGCCTTACCGCGAGCCGACTTGGGTTTCATCGCCGCGACGTAGTAGCCGGCGGTCAAGGCCGTGACCACGATCAGCAGGATCCAGGACATCGCGGCGCCCGGGCCGAAGCTCAGGTCCTGGAACGTCTCCTGGTAGATGTCGTAGGTCAGCGTCTGGGACGCGCCACCCGGCCCCCCGGACGTCAGGAAGTAGATCAGGTCGAACGCCATCGCCGCCTGGCCACCGACGAGCACGACATAGATGGCGAACGGGAGCCGGATGTAGGGCATCGTGATCGTGCGGAACCTCCGCACGATGCCCATGCCGTCGACCTTCCCGAGCTTGTAGAGGTCGTCGGGGATGACCTGCAGGCTCGCCAGCAGGAAGTAGGTCCCCAGCGGGGCGAACTGCCAGGCGTGCACCAGCGCCAGCGCCGGGATCACCGAGTGCTTCGCGAGCAGGTCGACCGGTTGGAAGCCCAGATGCTGTGCGATCGCGGCGAGCAGGCCGTACTGCGGGCTGTACACGTACCGCCAGACGACAGCGGCCGCGTAGGTCGACAGCGACCACGGCAGCACGATCACCGCCATCAGGACCGGACGCCCGACGAACCTCTCCCGCAGCAACAGCGCCATGCCCAGCGCCACGGCGGAGGCCAACACCGTCACGCACACCACGTAGTAGACGGTCAGCCACGCGGAGTGCCAGAAGTCCGGGTCGGTGAGCACCTGCTGGAAGTTGTCGAGGCCGGCGAAGCGTCGCACCCCGGTGAAGGGGTTCGTGTGCGACAGGCCGAGGTACAGCGAGTACGCCACCGGGTAGATCACGATGGCCACGAGCAGGGCCGCCACCGGCGCGACGAGCAGCAGACCGAATCGGGTCGGACCGATCCGCGAGCTGAACGGGATCCTCGGCCGGCCGGCGGAACGCGCGACGGTGTCCGTCGGCGCCGGCGGCGGGGGCTTAACTGCCGTACTCATCGATCAGGCTCTCGGCTTTCTTCCGCAGGTTCTTCACGACCGCCGCCGGGCTCTCGTCCCCGTTGACCGCCTTCGGCAACTCCCGGGACGCGTACGTCATCCACACCGAGCCCCACGTCGTGTGGAACAGTTCGGTCGCGGCCTGCGGATCGGTCAGGTAGTCCTTCAGGACCGGCCAGTTCGTCTCCGGATCGGGCAGCCACTTCGCCACCGACTCGGCCAGCGCTGGGCTGTTGTTCACCGCGGCGTAGCCCTGCGTCAGGTAGAAGTTGCCCGCCCACGCGTTCGGCACGTCGAACTGGCCGGTGCGCTGGTCGCGGTAGCCGAAGTGCTGGGCGAGGAGATAGTCCTTGGCCAGCGTCGCGTCGTCCTGACCGTAGTTGCCCACCAGATACGCGCCGATGTGCAGCATCCCCCACTTCTGACCCTGCTGCGGCACGGGGACGATCTTGCCGACGACCTGTGAGGACTGCGGATCGGCGAAGGTCTTGATGTCGTACTGCAGCTGGGGCGAGTACGCGATGCCTCCCTTCGCGAACGCCTCCGTCCAGTCCGACTCCTGGAAGGTCAGCACACCCGAGGGCACCAGCCCTTCGCTGTACAGGCTGCGCCACTGGCCGAGCATGTCGACGACCTCGGACCGTTCGTCGAAGAGGGGCTGACCGCCCCGGCCGAACAGCGGAATGTTCCTGTTCAGCGCCTCCTGGATGAATCCGAACGGGATACCGAACCAGGGCGCGGACCAGAACGACGGCAGGTACGGCGTGTCGCTCGCACCCCGGCGCTTGATCAGCCGCACCTGGGCGTAGAGCTCGTCGTAGGTCTTCGGGTACTGCCCCTCGAGACCCGCCTTGCGCAGCACGTCGGTGTTGGCGAACAGCGCACCGTTGACGAAGGCGAAGTACGGCAGCCCGACCAGCTTGCCGTTGACGGTCAGGGCGTCGCGGACGGCCGGCAGCATCTCCTTCTCGGCGGCGTCCTTGGCCCAGAACCGTTCGAAGTCGCGGATCCAGTTCGCCTCGGCGTAGGCCTGCGGCATGTGCCACAGGCTGTAGACCATGTCCAGATGCGTGCCCTGGCGCAGCAGATTGGTCATCAGCGACGGGTAGTCGCCGGCGATCACGCCCAGGTCCACCCGGTCGCCGTAGGTCTTCCGGAAAGCCGCCACCTCGGACGTCACGAAATCCGGGTAGGCGCCCCAGATCCGCATTGCCAGGTCGCCGCCACCGGTCCTCGGCGGCGTCAACGGTGGGCCCGCGGCCGGGACCGACCGGGCACCGCCCCCACCGCATGCCTGAAGCAGAGGCATGGTCCCGAACGCCAATGCGGCAAGGCCGCCGGCCCTCAGGAGTTGCCTGCGCGAAGTGCCCACCATGCTCGGTAGCCTTCCTTCGGAAACTTTCGTAAGGTCTAGCTGGCGTGTCGGTGAACTGTCAAGAGCCGTCCCGGGACATGCCGGGGGGACGGCGTGATGGAGGTCCGCAGTGACGCAAGGATCCGTTCTGCAGGAACCGGTGACCGCCGGCCGGGCAATGGCGACCGAGATCGCCGAGCAGCCGGAGGTGTGGCGCCGATCGGTCGCCTCCCTCGGCCGCCTCGCGCCCGTCGTGGCGGCCCTGAAGCGGAAGCAGCCACGCTTCGTCCTGCTCGCGGCCCGTGGCACGTCCGATCACGCCGCCCTGTACGCCAAGTACCTCTTCGAGGTCATCCACGGCATGCCGGTGGGGCTCGCCTCGCCGTCCACCGTGACCGCCTACGGCTCGACCCCGGATCTGCGGGACACGCTGCTGATTGCGGTCAGCCAGTCGGGCCAGTCCCCCGACCTGATCGAGATGGTGCAGACCGGCCGCCGCCACGGAGCGATCACGCTGTCGGTCACCAATGCGCCGGCATCCCCGCTCGCTCAGGCCGCCGAGCTGCACATCGACGTCCTCGCCGGTGAAGAGCGAGCCGTGGCTGCGACGAAGTCCTACACCGCGCAGCTGCTCGCGCTGTACCTGCTGGTGGACCTGCTCCGCGACGGCGACGGCTCCGCCCTGGGCGCGCTGCCGGCCGCCGGCGACGCGCTGGTCGCCCGGTCCGAGGACGTCCGGGCGCTCGCGGCGCGCTACCAGTTCGCCTCCCGGCTCGTGGTCACCGGCCGCGGCTACGCCTATCCGACAGCCCGCGAAGGCGCGTTGAAGCTGATGGAGACCTGTTACCTCAGCGCGCAGGCCTTCTCCGGCGCCGATCTGCTGCACGGCCCACTGGCCATGGTCACGTCCCAGGTCCCCGTCCTGGCCGTCGCCCCGGACGGCGTCGGGGGCCAGAGCATGGGTGAGGTACTGCAGCGCCTGCACGCCGTCGGCGCCCACGTCCTCACCATCGGCGGCGCCCAGGCGATCGCCGCCTCCAGCGCCGGCCTGCAGCTGCCCGCCGGGATCGACGAAGCGGTATCCCCGCTGCTCGAGATCCTCCCGCTGCAGCAGCTCGCGCTCCACCTGGCTATCACGCGCGGCGAGAACCCCGACATCCCGCGGGGACTGTCGAAGATCACCAAGACCTTGTGACCGCCCGGCGATATCACCGGCGAAATCGCCGATACCGAGCATCTACCTGAGGCGCCGGAGGCGTGCACTGCCCGATCGTGCCAGCAGCCGTCCGCCAGTGACCGTCGGCTTCACGCCGAGGGCGGGGCCCCAGTGCGGGCGGAACTGGAGCGGACCAACGCGATCGCGGCGATGGCGATCCAGATCGCCTCGACCACCGACATCGCGATGGCGAAGATCAGGCCGGGGGTGCCGAAGACGGCGGTGACGCCGGCGAGGACGAACAGCCCGGCGACGATCAGCGCGCTGCGGCTGAACACCGGGCGCAACACGGCCGCGCCGCGCAGGGCCATCCCGATACCGGCGAACAGCAGCGGGGCCGGGGCCAGCGGGAAGATGCGGGCGAACACGCCGTTGGACAGCGCGAAGGTGGTCGCGACGGTGGCCCGGTCGCCGGCGGCGGCCGCCATCGGCACCGCCTCCAGCAGCGCGGCCTCGATGGTCACCACGGCGAGCAGCAGCGCGGCGCCGGTGAGGGTGGCCGCGCCGGCCAGCCGGTCCCGGGCGCCGGACAGTTGCAGGAGAACCAGGAAGAACAGGACGCTGAGCAGGGCGCCGGTGACCTGCAGCCAACCGCCGGCGTAGAACAGCAGCGCGTGGCCGGTGGCGAAGGCGATCAGGTGGTCCGGGGTGGCGCCGGCGTAGGGCCAGCCGACCAGCGCGGGCGTGGCGAAGTAGATGACGAGCAGGATCGGGCCGGCGATGCCGGCGGCCCCGCCCCACCGCCGCATCCGGGTCACTGGTTGCGTACCCGGCGGCACCGGCGGCCGGGCCGCGGCGCTCGCCGCCGGTGCAGCGTCGAGGGAGGCGGGCTCGGTGCGCTGCTCGGACACGAGGCTTAGCTCCATTTTCGAGGAACTCGATGTGCGAGTAGGGTGGTGGTGTGCAGCCCTCCGTGTCAACCCCGCCCGCCGGTGAGCACGTGAATCCCGTGCAGCGGGTGATCTCCGAACTGCGCGCGCTGTCGACCGTTCAGGACCGGCTCGACCAGTACGCCGCTGCCCGCTTCGGGGTCAACCGCACTGATCTGCGGGCACTGGACCTCATCGGACAGGCTGGCGCCACGTCTCCGACCGCGCTGGCGGCGGCGCTGGGCATGTCCACGGGCGCCACGAGCACCGTGCTGGACCGCCTGGAGGCCGCCGGCTACGTCCGGCGTGAGCCCGACCCCCACCACCGCAGGCGCACCGTGGTGCGGATGACACCGGCGGCCGAGGCGCTGTCCGCCGGGATCTTCGACCCGGTCATCGGCGCCACCGCCGAGCGCGCCGGCGCCCTGCCCGCACACCTGCTGGCCGACGTCGCGGCGTTCCTGGCCGCTCATCGCCAGGCCCTCGCGGACTACCTCGATGGGCAAGCCGCGACCACGACCGCCGAAGGCGACGCCGACCCCGGTGCAGGCCGCTGAGCGAGCCCCATCGGCACGAACCGGCCGTGTGGCCGCCGGGACCTGCCTTGTGGCAAGAACTCACGCGATCTATCCAGCGGGGCCAGCAGACGCCGAGTGGAGGGGCCGGGCCCCGAACACGGCGAGGGCCCGACCGCTGGCCGGGCCCTCGTCATCATGGCCGTGCTATGCCGCGGCGGGGAGGTCCGCGTCAGCGTCGCCGCGGGATCCGGCCACCTCCTGGAGCCAGTCGCGCTCCCACTGGGCGCGCCGATCCTGGGTGAGCATGGCGAAGCCGTGGACCCACTGGGTGGGCTGGTGAACGGTCGCGACCCGCCGTCGGCGCCGCGCGCGGGTCGCGACCTGGGCGCCCGGCCCACCTCCACTCGGTTCAACAGCGCCTCGTGGCGCTCCAGGTCGGTGCCCCACAGCTGGTTCGGCGCCTCGGCCTGGAAGTGGCGCTCCACCAGGTCCGTGTGCCAGATCGCGACGGGATCGGGCCGGGTGGTGCGCACCTCCTTGGTCCGCCGGACGCCCTCGATCCCGGCCGTGCGCATGAGGCGGGCGACCTGGTCACGCCCCACCTCCAGGCCGGCCCGGTGGGCGGCCTTCCACAACTTCCGCGCCCCGTAGCCGCGGTAGTTGTTCTCCCACAAGGTGGCCAGCCGTGGGATCAGCTCCGCGTCGCGGCGGGCCCGCTTCGAGAGCGGGCGGGACCTGGCGGCGTAGTAGCTGCTCGGGGCCACCTGCAGGACCCGGCAGATGGGCTCGACCCCGAGCGGCTTTCCTCGACCACGTCGTCGCGGTGGGCGTCGATGAACGCCACAGCCTGCGATGCTGGCGGTCGAGCTCCGCCCCGAAGAACTCGCGGCCCGCTTCAAGATCTCATTCGCCCGGCGCAGCTCGCGGACCTCCTGCTCGAGCTCGCGGACCCGAGCGGCCTCGTCGATGGTCACACCGGGTTCGGGCCCGTCGTCGACGTCGGCCCGGCGCACCCACAACCGCACCGACTCGACCCCGTAGCCGAGCTGCTCGACCACGTGCTTCACGGTGCCGTGATCGCTACCCAACTCCGCGCGCAGTGCCCGGACCATCCGCACCGCCGCGGCCTTCTCCTCCTCGGAGTACCGGCGCGTGGTCGGCTTGCCCGGCGCCTGCTGTCTCGGCATGGCTCCATCCTCGTTTCCAAGGTCAGGAACCTCCACCAGACCCAGGGCGAGTCACTTCTCCTGCTCGAGCTTGGCGTCGGCGGCGGCGATGTCCGCGTCGAGCTTGGCTGTCGTCCGGATGTTGTCCAGGCGCGCCCGGATGGCGGCCGTGCCTGCTTCGGTGCGGTCGTCGACCGTGACCTCGACGAAGGCCTCTGCGATGCGAAAACCGTCGGCCACAGGAGAGACCTGTCCTTGCCTCAATCCCCGTCGCCTTTTGTTAGCTGAGCCTGGCCTACCGCCGTACCCGTCTAATGCCCTCGCGCATGACACCGCCATCGAGGAGGGCCGGGACCTGTCCCTCGATGAGCGGCATCCTGGCCGACAGCTCCTATCGTCTCTGCCGGCCTGACGGCCCGGCCTCACTTCAGGTGCCGGGCGAAGAACCGGTTCCCGTCGTCCCCCTCGAACTGCGGGACGCCGGTGTGCCCGCCCATGTTGGCGTGCAGCGTCTTCTCCTTGGCGCCGAGGGCGTCGAACAGGTCCAGGGCCATCTGCCGGTCGTTTCCTTCGTCGTCCCACTGCAGCAGGACCTGCAGCGGGATGGTGACCTGCCGGGCCTCCTCGAACAGGGTGTGGGGCACGAAACTCCCGGCGAACAGAAGGGCGGCGGAGATGCGCGGCTCGACCACCGCCAGCCGGATGCCGATGGCGATCACCCCTCCCGCGTACCCGACCGGGCCGCCGATCTCGGGCAGCGAAAGGAGGGCGTCCAGGGCGGCCCGCCATTCCGGGACCGCCTTTTCGACCAGCGGGAGGACGAGCCGGTCGACGATCTCGTCGTCGACCGGCTCGCCGGCCTCCAGCGCCCGGCGCAGGTCGGCGCGGGCCTCTTCGGCGGTGGCGGAACGGGGCCGGTCACCGCTCCAGGGGAGCTCGATGGTGGCCGCGGCGAAGCCCTCCGCCGCGCAGTGCCGGGCCCGGGCGACCAGTCGGGGGTACATCTTGTGCAGTCCGCCGGGGTGGCCGAGCAGGATCAGCGGGGCCGGTGCGGAGGCGGATCCAGACGTCCACAGGATGCCGGGGATCTCGCCGAGGGTGAACCCGCGTTCGACGACGCCGTCGTCGAGGTGCTGTTCGGATGCGAATCGCATGGTCGTGCCTTTCGGGAGTGCTCGTGAATGGCGCTCCCGGACGACCTATCGTCCGACCGTGACCCCGGAGGGGAGCACCCATGTCGATACTGCGTTCACGGGTACCACCTCCTCGATTTCTCGCACGGCCGCCGGAAAAGTAGCAGTGGTCGCCGTGGTCCGCCAACGGGTTTTCGCGCAGGCTCCGTAGCCGGACGTCACGGAGCCACTCGCCTCAAGGCCAAGGGTGTGCAGTCAAGGGCTTCGGCCTGTGGCGTGATCGCAGCATGGCGAAGCCACACCGCGGTCAGCGGCAGGTACCGGGACAGTGCCCCGGCCTTCTCCGGGCTCAGCCTCTCACGACACGCCGACGTGCCGTTGCAGTACAAACTGCTCGCTGGAGCCGTGAGAGCAGCCAGTGGGACCGCAGGTCAGCGGGCCGGAATCGGCTGTCACTTGATACGCCCTCAAGCGTGTCCCAGACGCAACGAGCCCCCGACCGGTGTGGTCGGGGGATTGTTGTGCGAGGAGCGGATGGATCGCCCGGCGCGGCACCGAGTGGCATGGGTTAGCAGCGGCCGGCGACCCAGTAGACGAGCGAGTTCCCGGGGTTGATGGTGATGAACGCCCGCCAGAGGTTCTTCTTGCCTCGTATCTGATCGTCGGAGCGCCGGGTGAGATCGCGCCAGGCCAGCGCGGCAGAGATGACTTCGAGGACGAGGATTGCCAGCAACGCTGGCTTGGGTGGTCTGCGCGTCACATGCCCTTATTACCGTGCTCCCCGCACCTGGAACGACGAGACCCTAGGAAACAGCCTCTCGGACCGTTTCCGGGGGTGTCGAGGCGCAGGATGCACCTCTGGTCGCGGGGTGGCTGCGGTGAAACGAATCGAGAGGTCAACGACTCATTTACAGGTGGCTACCGAAAGGCCGGTGCGGCCCGGCGTACCGGGCGGAGTCGGCCGCCGAGGGCTATGACGAGAATCGGGTGGTCGGCGGGTACAGCCCCGGGCAGATCATCGAGGATCACGACGCCCGGCTCACCGAGCGGTTCCTGTATGCCTTTTGGAGGCTGTGCGAGCAGCGCATCGCCGAGGTGCCCGAAGCCGCCGTCGCCCACAGCGCCCGGGTGTTGGCCGAGCCCACGGGGTTTCCCCGGAGGTCCGGGTCGTCGACGTGCGCGATGTTGCCCGGCCGGCCGGTGATGCCGCCGCCGGGGGCGGGACTGGCACCACCGGTGGATGGTGCGGATGCACAAGGTGCGCCAGTGGTACCCGAGCGAACAGCGGCACAGGGTGATCTATCGCGGCCCCTACTTGAAGGGCCCGGCCGACAAGCCGCTGCTCGGCGGAGAGGTCGTGCGCAGAGTGGTCCGCTGACGGCGATGCGAGTCCGGGCTGGCGCATAACCCGTTAACGTTCGCGGTGGTGTCCGTGTTGGTGGACCCCACCCGTCCGCTGCGGCACCAATGTCCATGACTGAGCCAGCTCGACGGTGTCGTATCGCATGGCCCTCGAGCGCGCCGATGCACTGCCCGACCACGACGCAGCCCGAAGTCGTCGGGAAGATCATCCACCTGCGGCAGCACTACCACTTCGGCCCGATGAAGATCGCCATGTACCTGCAGCGCTACCACGACATCACGATCAGCCAGTCCGGCGTGTGGCGGATCCTCAAACGCCTGGACATGAGCCGGCTGCCCGCCTCGCAGCGCCACAAGCGCCGTGAGCAGCGCTGGAAGCGCTACGAACCGAACTGATGCTCGAGGTTGTTCACATCTGAAGCCTTGCCGATGACGTAACCGGTCACGGGGATCGGCTTGCCAGGCACGAGCCCGCTGGAACTGCTACTGGGCCCGGTCCCGCCGACCTGCTGCGACGCGCTAGCGGCCGAGTGTGAACCACGGCTCGAGCCGTTCGGCGATCTTCTGCACCCCGGACACCGCCCCCGATGCCACGTCCATCACAAGATCGAACTTGGCGTCGTCGTCGGCGACGAGGGCCCAACCGTTGAGCCAACAGAAAACCTCCGTGGCCAGCCAGCCGAGGCGCTTGTTCCCGTCGACGAGGGCGTGATTGCGCACCAGGGACTCGAGCAGGGCCGCCGCCTTCTCGGGCAGCGTCGGGTACGCGTCGGCGCCGTACACCGTGGTGCGTGGCCGCGCGACGGCCGACTCGAGCAGGCCGAAGTCGCGCACGGCGACCTCGCCGTCGGTCGCGACGTCAGCGACCTGCAGCAGTGAGTCGAGCGTGAGGTGTTCGGTCACGCCTCGCCCAACCGGCGCAGCAGATCCTTGTTGCGCGGGCCGAGGATCGCGAGTGCCTCCGTCACCCGCTCGCGGTGGGCGTGGCGCTCGACGTATTCACGCACGGCGGCACGCGCGACGTCCTGCATCGACCGGTCCTCCGCCTCTGCCTGGGCGCGGAGAGCCTCCGTCTCGTCCTCGGTGAACCGCACGTTCATCGCCATACCCTGACGGTACCACTTTGACACCGCGTGTGACGTGCGGTTATTCGCCGTTCTGCCGCAGCTTTGCCAGCTATGGCTGAGGAGCGTTTACGCCGTATGCGCGAGCACTACCACGTACAACTCGGCACGCTCGCCGACATGTGCGATGAGGCGGCGACCGCCCTGGACAAGACCACCCGCGCACTCCTCGACAGCGACCTGCGGCTGGCCGAGGAAACCATCACCGACGACATCAAGATCGACGACATCCGGGCCGGCGTCGAGGAACAGGCCTTCGCCCTGCTCGCCCTGCAGGCCCCGGTCGCCACCGACCTGCGGATCGTGGTCTCGGCAATCCACGCCGCCGGCGACATCGAACGCATGGGCGACCTGGCCCTGCACATCGCCCGAGCCGCCCGCCGCCGACACCCACAGCCGGTGCTACCCGACGACATCACGCCCTACTTCGCCAAGATGGGCCGGATCGGCGTCGCCCTCGCCCGCAAGGCCGGCGAGGTCATCCGCAGCCGCGACCTGGCCGCCGCCGCCGAACTGGAGACCGACGACGACGCCATGGACGCCCTGCACCAGCACATGTTCACCGTGCTGATGGCGCCCCACTGGACCCACAGCGTCGCCGCCGCCGTGGACGCCACACTGCTGGCGCGCTACTACGAGCGCTACGCCGACCACGCCGTCGCCGTCGCCCGCCACACCATCTACCTCATCACCGGCCAGATGCCCAGCCCGCTCGCGTCCTGAGAAGCCAGCATCTCCTGACCACCCACGCCGCGGCCCAGCCGCTTGGACCCCGACGCCACAGTGGCCGGCTGCACACCGGGCGTCAGTAGAAGATCCGGACTCGACAAGCCGCCGGTGCTCCCCGGCGCTCAACAGCGGGCTGGAACAGCTGGGGTGGTGGCACTTCCGGTGGCAATCGCACGCCGACGTCGGGGGCACGGCGGTAGCGAGGATCGCTCTCACCAGGGCCGCGACGTCGCACAACGGCGGGCAAACGGGTGAGTACCTGATCTCCCGACCGGGCAAAGGTGCCTCTGGGGTCGGACGTAAGCGCGGGCTGTGTTGACGTCGGCGACGAACACCGGGGTGATCGACGAGGTTTCTCCGGGCGGCTACCGGCCAATCCGAGCGTGCGGTGTCGAGCCCGGCGTGACCGGCGGCTCAGCCGCTGGGCTCCCGGCGGCTCGCCGGCCTGGCGGGGTGGATCGCCACGGCGAGTCGAGCCTGGACGTGCCCGGCCGGGTCGGTACGTCCGGCCCACAGGTGAAGCAACAGGTGAAGGAGGAGGGCGTTGGCGCTTGAGTTGGGAGAGCCGATCGGCCAGGGGTGGTCACAGATCGTCGAGCTCGGGATCGCCCTGGTCTTGTCCGCACTGATCGGTCTGGAACGGGAGTTACGGCAGAAGAGCGCCGGCCTGCGAACCCACACCATCATCGGGTTCAGCGCGGCGCTGATCATGCTGGTGTCCAAGTACGGCTTCACCGATGTGCTCGGTAATCATGTGGTCCTCGATCCGTCCCGGGTCGCGGCGCAGATCGTCTCCGGCATCGGTTTCATCGGTGGAGGCCTGATCTTCGTTCGGCGTGACGCGGTCCGCGGTCTCACCACCGCTGCCGCGGTCTGGCTGACCACCGCGGTGGGCATGGCCGCTGGGGCCGGCCTGCCGGTGCTGGCCCTCGCTGCGGTGGCCGGCTACTTCGTCGTCATCTACGGGTTCACCCCGCTGTCGGCCCGCCTCCGCGAGACCCGGCCTCGGTCGCAGCGGATCCAGGTCGTCTACGAGGACGGCCGCGGGATCCTGCGACAGATCCTCAACACATGTACCGCCCGCGGGTGGGTCGTCGCGGAGCTGTCCACCCGCCAGCAGGCCTGGGAGCTCTCCGCAGCTCAGGTCGGGCACCCGTCCGCCCGAGATCATCGGCTGGACGAGGAGTCCGGCGGAGCGCGGCCGGTGTCTGTCGGGATCGGTCTTTACGGACCGGCGGACTGCGACCACCTCGTCGCCGAGCTTGCCCGGCTCGACGGTGTCCTCACCGTCACCCTCGGCCGGCCCGAGGAGGAGGTCGACCCCGAGACCGAATGACGGCCACCGGCGGCAGGCCCATGACCGTCGGCCCGCCGGGACCTGTCGCGATCAGGTGACCAGAGGGTGGATGATCCAGAAGGTGAGGGCGGCGGCCAGTGCGGCCATCGGGATGGTCAGCACTCACGCGAGGACGATGTTGCCGGCGCCCCCCAGCGCACCGCGGAGGGCCGTTTGGTGGCGCCCAGCCCGAGGATGGCCGAGGTGATCGTCTGGGTGGTGGAGATCGGCGCGGCGAACGCGAACGGGGTCGTGTAGAGCAGCGCTGAGGCGGTCAGATCCGCGGCGAGCCCGCCGTGACCAGGGGTGCCCGCCCCGATCGCAAACCAGCCAAGCGGACGTCCGGCCGATGATCTCCTTCATCAACTCGTCGGTACCGCCACAACGGGGTCCGCTCACAGCTTCTCCTCACCAGGAACCTTCCAAGGCGCTCGGGGCGGATCCGGTACAGCGATCGGCATGTTCCTGCACCACGGGAGACCGTGATCGGCGCCGCCACCGCAGCGGGCCGCGGCACCGTTGCGCTGGGTGGGAGGTCGGCAACGTCGCCTACGACCCGACCAGCGATCAGATGCTCGTGGCCGTAAAGGGCCACGACGAACTCGCGGCCATCGATCCGACAACATGGATCGGCCCGCGGGGCTCCAGGCCGTGCTCGAACTCGACGGTGCTCGTCGCGGACCTGCAGCGCGCCGACCTGCCGTTGCTGCGCGTCAATCACCCCCGCGTGCCCGTCGACGCGTCATCCGGGCCGCGCTGCGTCAGCTCCCCGACCACAAGCCCGGCCGCCGAGCCGGGCGGAAGGTCCTGATCCGCGTCGACGGCGCCGGCGGGTCCCACGAACTACCTGACTCGGGACGCTGTTTAGTGACCTTCTGGCGGTAGCCGCTCGAGGATGGCCTGGGCCGAGGTAGGGATGTCGGGTTCGAGGGTGATCTCGTGGCCGTCGAGGCGGATGGTGGCGGAGCGGACCGCCCGCAGGGTGCGCACGATGTTCTTGATTGAGGTGGCGGTGGCGTCCTGGAGGTGGCGGGAGATCGCGAGGGCGGCGAACACGACGGTCAGGTGGGCCTCGATCGACTCCCGTTTGTGGTGGAAGACCGGCCGCGCCCGCAGGTCGGACTTGGCCATCCGGAAGGACTCCTCGACCTGCCAGAGGTCGTGATAGGCGTCGATGACCGCCGACCCGTCCATCGTCTTCACGGGCAGGGTGGTGACGTAGCCCTTCAATCCGGCGAGCTGGCGGGCGCGTTCGACCAGCCCCCGGTCCACCTGTTTCCCGGCGGCGTCGATGCGCACGAACCGATCCTTCTTCAACGGCCTCGTGCCGGTGGCGACCTTCTCCGCCCGGTCGACCATGGCGTTGATCGCCCGGTCGTCGTGTTTGTGCCGGGCGAACCGGTACTGGTAGACGACCCGTCGGCTGCGGGCCGCCTTCCCGGTGCCCATGACCCGAGCCGATTCGAGGACCCGACCGTCGTCGAAGGCGTTGCCGTGGCGCTCGAAGTGCGCGGCCAGGTCGTAGGGCGCCTTGCTGATCCGCGAGCCCACGATGAACACAACTCGGCGTCCTCGATCGCGTTCACGTTCTTCGCCGACAGCATCCCGGCGTCGGCCACCACGACCAGGGCGGCGCCCTGGTGGCGTCCCGGAAGCCGTTGAGGACGGGGAGCAGGGTGGAGGTCTCGGCGGTGTTGCCCTCGAAACAGTGCACCTCCAACGGAAACCCGGACGGGTCGACCAGCAGCCCGACCTGGATTTGTGGGTCGATGCGCCGTTCCTTGCTCATCCCGACCTTGCGCAGGGAGTCTTCGTTCTCGGCCTCGAAGTGCAGCGTGGTGACGTCGTAGAGGATCAGTCCCAGTGCGCCGCCTCGGGTGGCCTGGGCCAGGCAGGCGGTCGCCAGCTTCCCGCGGTAGTCACGCTGCTCGCAGCGGGCCAGGGCGCGCAACAGGGTGCGCACCGTCGGCGCGGGTGCGCCGATCTCGGCCAGCACCCGAACGGTGTCGGCCTTCGAGGTCGGCTCGATCACCCGGGCGCACACCATCGCCCGGAACGCCTCGTCGGCGAGGGTGTCGAACCCGAGCCGGGCATAGGCGTCGAGCAGCACGTTCCACAACGTCAACGCGAAGTGCCCACCACACGCCCACCCGCCCGGTCGGACCGCGGCCGTCCCGGGGCCGGCGTCGAGACGGCGGGATCTGCAGACCGCGGGCGGTCGGGCTCCGGGCGTGTCCAGTCGGCGGTGTCGCTGACCCGCGCGGGTTCGGCCGCCAGCTCTCCGAGGTCGAGGGACTGCTGGCCGGGCTGCAGGCGTTCACGCGCCGCTGCGAGCAACAGCGCGAGCTCGGCGTCGGTGTGAGCGGAGCCGAGGTGCTCAATCTCCACGACCTCACCGTGGTCCTTGACCACCAACTGGACCGCGACCGCGCCCGACGCCGTCCGCACCCGACGCACGAACCGCGAGCTCACCAGGCCGAGGCTACCCAGCCACTCAATTCTTAATGACCAGATCCCCACGCCTCGGTCCGAAAACCAGCTGGTCAGCGCCTCGGGCACGCGCGACTCCCGCGGGGGTGTCATGAGTCAGGCCTGACCTGGCTTCATCGCCGCCGGCTGTCCTATTCGGTCGGGTTCGGCCTCACCCAGACCGTCGTCGACGAGCTCGCCGCGCTCCCCGCGTCGGACTGGCAGCCCGCTTACAACGCCGAGGGTGAACCCCGCCCCGGGGCCTGAGTCATCGAGGCCACCGGCCTGATGAACCTGACCACCTGGCCCAAAGGGATGCGAGTGATCGTGCACCGCGAGCGCCCGCACCCCGGGCGCGCAGCTGCGGACCACCGACCCGGACGGGCGGCGCTACACCGCCTTCGCCACCAACACCCGCCCGGGCGGACCCGGCCGACAGCTCGCCGACCTCGAGCTGCGCCACCGCCGCCGCGCCCGCGCCGAGGACCGCATCCGCGCGGCGAAGGACACCGGCCTGACCAACCTGCCGCTGCACGACCTCGACCAGAACCGGATCTGGTGCGCCGTGGTCGCGCTGGCCTGTGAGATCACCGCCTGGGCCCAGATGCTGGCCTACACCACCCACCCGGCGAGGCGGTGGGAACCGAAACGGCTCCGGCTGCGGCTGTTCTCGCTGCCCGCCCAGACCGCGCGGCACGCCCGCCGGACCGTGCTGCACCTACCCGGCCACGCACCCTGGGCCGGGCTGGTCTGCGAGGGCCTCGACCGGCTCCGCGCGCTCGCCGTCCCCGGCTGAGCACCGGTCCCACCGCCCCAGCAACCCAGAACCCCACCGGACCCGTGGAACCCGGCGCCCATCCGAGCGACCTCGGCCAAACTGTCACACCCAGCAGGCAGAATGCGCCAAGCACACCGGCCAACACCGGTGTCGATCAAGCCAGCGTCGCCCGGCGAAAGATCCGGGCTAACTATAAGAGTCGGGAATACCGCGTACCCGCGCCTGTAGGGATCCAAATACGCGCCCCCCGTCAGCGACACCGGCGGGCGTTGAGCCGGGCGGCCTGGCGCGTCAGGTGGTCGCGCTCGGCGAGGTTGGGGGCCTTTTGGGCCGCCTCGGCGTACAGCCGTGCCGCCGTCGCCAGGTCGCCGTCGCGCTCGTGGAGGTACGCCGCCACCGCCGCGTGGCGGGGCAGTGAGTCGTCCAGCGCCGCGAGCGCCGCCAACCCGGCGCGCGGTCCGTGGGCCTCGCCGACGGCCACCGCGCGGTTGAGCCGGACGACCGGGCTGTCGGTCAGGCGCGCGAGCTCGTCGTACCACTCGACGATCTGCACCCAGTCAGTCTCCTCGGCGGTGGGCGCGTCAGCGTGGAGTGCCGCGATGGCGGCCTGGGCCTGGAACTCGCCCAGCCGGTCGCGGGCGAGGGCCGCCTGCAGGATCTCGACGCCCTCGACGATCGACTCGGTGTCCCATCGGCCGTGGTCCTGCTCGGCGAGCGGCACCAGGCTGCCGTCGGGCGCGGTCCGGGTGGCGCGCCGGGCGTGGTGGAGCAGCATGAGGGCGAGCAGCCCCGCCACCTCGGGGTGGTCGATCGCGGCCGCGAGCTGCCGGGTGAGCCGGATGGCCTCGGCGGCGAGGTCGACGTCGCCGGAGTAGCCCTCGTTGAAGACCAGGTAGAGGACGCGCAGCACGGTGGCGACGTCGCCGGGCTGGTCCAACCGCACACCGGCCACGGTGCGCTTGGCCCGGCTGATGCGCTGCGCCATGGTCGCCTCGGGCACCAGGTAGGCCTGGGCGATCTGGCGGGTGGTCAGCCCGCCGACGGCGCGCAGCGTGAGCGCGACCGCGGACGACGGCGTCAGCGACGGGTGGGCGCACAGGAAGTAGAGCAGGAGCGTGTCGTCCACCGCGGGCGCGGACCCGGGCGCCGGCTCCTCGTCGAGGCGGTCCTCACGCCGGCGGCGGGCGGCGTCCGCCCGGGTCGCGTCGAGGAACCGGCGCCAGGCCACGGTGACCAGCCAGCCCTTCGGGTCCCGCGGCGGGTCGGCCGGCCAGACGCGGACCGCCTCGACCAGCGCGTCCTGCACGGCGTCCTCGGCCGCTGCGAAGTCGGCTCCGCGGCGGACGAGGATCCCGAGCACGCTCGGCGTGAGGCTCCGGAGCAGGACCTCGTTGACCTGAGAGCTCACTCCGTGATGGTGGGCGGCGCGGCCAGGAACGGGCGCAGCTCGAGCCACTCGTGGATCGGCTTCCCGCCCGCCCCAGGGGCGGCCGACAGGACCCCGGCCAGCTCGATGGCGCGCTCGTAGCTGTCGACGTCGATCACCATCCAGCCGGCGATGAGGTCCTTGGTCTCGGCGAATGGGCCGTCGGTGACCGGCGGGCGCCCCTCGCCGTCGTACCGGACGAACGTCCCCTCGGGGGCGAGCGCCTGACCGTCGACGAACTCGCCGGTCCCCTCGAGCTGGGCCGCGAAGTCGTGCATGTACTGCACGTGCGCCGAGATCTCCTCCGGCGTCCACTGGTCCATGGGCACGTCGTTGACCGAAGCCGGGGCGCCGCGGTAGTGCTTGAGCAGCAAGTACTTGGCCATCGTGTTTCTCCTCGATGCTGGTGCGACCCATTTTGGTCACGTTCACCGCGGGGACGGAGCCAGTCACGGGTTCTCGACATCGCCGCCGAAACCAAGCAACTGAATCAAGAGAAGGTCTCGTGTGCGTCCTCTACGTGTGGTCCTGGCGCGTCGTGGTGTGGTCGGACCGATGAGTTGTTCGGCGTGGAGGGCATGCACGTCCTCCACGTCACCCGCGATCCCGGCGTTGGCGGTGAACAGGGTCTGGTGGTGCTGGACGTCGAGTCCGTCTTGACGCCGGGCAAACTGCTCGCCGCGCCGTCAGCGGAACCGTGCAGCAGGCAACGGTCACCATCCGCGCTGGTCGCGAGGACGAAAGCGCCTTGCTCATAGCACTGTTGGCACCAGCCGGTCCCAGTGCTGGGTGGAGCCGAACCATGTCGGGCTCGCGAACGATGACGGGCTTTATACCGGTGATCAACCCTAAGAGGGAGGGAGACGCGCCGAGAAGGTGAAACCAAAACTGCAATCGGCGACCCGGCGAGACGAACGGCTATGAGCCGGCCGAGGCTCCCGCGACGTCCCCGATTGCACTCGTCGCAGCACAGCACCGGCCCTCCACCGACTGGGTCCAGCGGGCGGGGCCCGCCCCGTCGGCGAGCTGTCTACGGCGAGACCACGTGACGCTTGTGGGGAGGCCCGTTGGCTCAAGCGCTAGCCAGATCGCGGTACTTCGCGGCGATCTTGGAGATGACGTCGCGCGCCTCGTCGTCGAAGACTGCGGCGTCTTCAAGCTTGCTGAAGAGCTCGTCGTAGACGTCAGGGACTGCCCCCTGTTCTGGGTTGCCGACATCGTGGCTGGCTCGGTACGAGCCCACAGGCAGGGAGAGCCGTCCTACCACGAGCCTCTGCGCGGGTTCGTCGAGATCATCGAGGTCAGCTGCTAGGGCCCCAGACGTGCGTAAGGCCGTGCTCCCGGTCTGCCCCAGGTCACACGGCCTCGCGACTCGCTCCACGTCCGCGACGTCGAGCTACACGCAGAATAGCCAAGACCTACCTGGACAGGCAATCGCGGGGAAGCAAGCAGCAAGCCAACACAATGGCTCACTCAGGATGACCATGAGATTATCGGCGCTGACGTCGATGCGGTTCTGACCTGGGCGAACGCCCGGCGGGGGAGCCGCACCTATGTGCTCTGCGCCGGTATCCCGCGCAGCGGGCCAGGGCTCGGCGCCTGACCCGGGCGGATCCGAACGCGGCGCCTTCCCACCCAGTGGTGGCGCAGCCGGCCATGGGAAAGCGCCGGGAACCGTGGGGTTCCCGGCGTTTCGGTCGTGGCCCGGGTTCAGCCGATCCGCAGCACGGTGCAGCGCCATCCGGCCGGGCCGGTGCCGAGCAGGTCGAAGCGGGCGGCGATCGCGCGGGGCCGCCCACGCAGCCGGCAGACCGCGGCGACCTCGGCGGCGTCGCGGTGGGGCTGGCAGACCCGCAGCGAGGTCAGCCGCGACGGGCGGGTGGCCGGTCCCAGTTGGGTGCCCGTGGCCTGCAGGTAGCGCAGCGCCGCCGCCTCGACGTGGCCGCTCAGCTGGCTGATCGGGCGGCGGCGGTCGAGGACCTCGAGCGCGACCCGCAGCACCTGGTGGGCCCGCTGGCGGGCGGTGGGGTCCACCGGCGGGTCGACCGGGATCAGGCACCACTGCGGGGGCGCGGCCAGCGTGGGCGCCTGGTCGGCCGGCCGGGTAGCGGGTTCGTAGCGCAGCACCCGCAGCTGCGGGCGGCCCGCGCGGCGCCCGTGCTGCTGCTGCCCGGCGTAGGCGCACCGGTAGCAGCCGTCGCCGCCGCACATGCCGCACGCTGTGGCCGGGATCGGGGCGTGGGTGGGCGACTGGTCGACGATGGTCATCGGGGCCTCCGGTGCTCGGCGCTGGGGGAACGCGGCCCTGGCCTCAGCGCGGCGGGGAGGGGTCCCGGCAGGGACGGCGGGGGTTCCGGCTCGCCCATCCCGCGTGTGATCGCCGCCGCCAACCCGCGGCCGTCCTGCCCAATCCGCAGCGCGATCTCACCGGGATGGGCCGAGGGCCGGGTTCATCGCCGCTCGCCCCTCCCTGGGGTGCTGACCGTGCGGGTGGTCCTCCAGTGCCGCCGCACCGGGCGCCCGCGAGCCGCCGGCTTTGTCTCGCCGGGGACCCGGCGCGTCCCAGCTGCGGCGGGGGCCGTGCGGGACTCGGGGTGTTCGGTGTCGCACGGCCCCGGCCTGGTCTCAGTCCCGGCGGGCGGTCCCGTCGAGTCCGAGGGCTTCGATCTCGTCGCAGCTCAGCGGTTGGGTGGGATCCTCGCGCCGGGCCTGGGCGATGATCAGCGCGGCGATCTGCGCTTCGGTGCGGGCCCCGACGCGGCGGGTGCTGACCGCGTCGGCCTCCCCGTTGTCGTCGGGTCCGATGTAGAAGTCGCTGATGGAGGCGGTGGAGGGGCGCTGGCCCCAGCCGAACATCCCGGGTCCGGCGATCGCGGCGGACCGGGTCCCGTAGCCGGGTTCCTCCCGGGTCGGGCCGGCCCAGATGGTGGCGCACCCGCCGCCGGAGGTGTCGAGCACGCACGTCACCCCGGCGGCGCGGACCAGCTGCGCAACCCGGTCCATGTCGATCTCCTCGTCGATCGCCGGAGCCTGCTGCCCGGCCTCGTCCTCGGTGCCGGAGTCGACCTCGTAGTCGTGGTGCCTGCGGGCGGTGTCTATCAGCGCCTCGGGGGCGAGGCCGGCCTGGTCGGCGAGGTGGAACAGATCGGCGATCAGATCTCCGGCGACCTCGGCGAACACCTCGGGGTCAGCGAAGTCCCCGGCGCGGGCGCCCGTGCGGGATCGGTAGGCCTCGAGCGCGGCCGCGGCGAGCCCGGCCTTGTCCTGGGCGGTACTGCTGGGCTGGCCGGTGCCGGCGGTGCGGCGCACCAGGTCAAGGACGAACGCGGTGCCGGACTGGGCCGGGTCGATGCCCAGCCGGGAGAACCACCGCTCCACGGTGGTGACGGTGTCCCCGCCGTTCCATCCGCCGTCGAGGTCCTCATTGGTCTTGAGCTCCACGAACAGCGCGATGATCGCGCGGACCGCCGGGTCGCGCAGGTCGAGCGGGAGCGGGGTGGGGTGGAGCCGGTCGTGGTCGAGCAGCGCGGCGAGGTTCACCGCGGCGGTATCGCTCGCTGGCAGGTGCTGGCGGACAGGGCTGGTCATGGCGTCCTCCTCGGGACGGGAGAGCAGATCGAGGCCGGGGGAGGGGCGGTGCCGGGAGCCGGGCCCGGCACCGCCCCGGCGCCGGTCAGGCGGCCGCGGCGTGGGCGGCGGCCAGGCTCATCGCCTTGAGCCCGTTGCGCTCGAGCTCGTAGGCCGCGTCGGCGTCGGTGAGGGTCTGCGCGGCGCTGGTGACCACGTGCAGGACCCCGCCGCTGGTGCGGTCCCCGCCGCCCGCATCACCCCGCCGCCGTCGCCGTCGGCCAGGCCGCGGACGAGGAACCGGCGGCCGGGCTCGTCGCGCAGCCAGGCGTTCACGTTGGCGTCGTAGAGGTCGATCTTGTGCTCGCGCAGCCGCCGCAGGTAGGCGACCGGGATGGCGAGCTTGTCGGCGATGCCGGTGTCGGCCAGCGCGGTCGGGCGCAGCAGCGCGTGGCCGCGGGTGACCCCGTCCGGGCTGAGCACCGGCTCGCCGGCGCCGTCGACGCGCAGCGCCCCGCCGACCGCGGTGAGGTCCCGGGCCGGGGCGACGACGTCGAGCTTGGCGGCGTGCTGGGCGCGCAGCAGCGCGACCAGGTCGGCCAGGTTCGCGTTGCGGGTGGTCAGGATCTCGGTCGCGCTCATCGCGTGCTCCTCGCAGCGGGTCGGGAGCGCCCCGGGCCGGGGGAGTGGCCCGGGGCGGCCCCACCACCTGCGGTGGGGCGTGACTCGCCGGCACGCCGGGCGCGGGCAGGGCGAGGGGCCGCGCTCGCCCGATCGGTGTGAGGTCACGACGTCCAGGCCGCAGCGCTCCCCGGTCCGCAGCGGTGACCTCACCCGTATCGGAGCGGGCAGGCGGGGCATCGCCGACGAGCCGCGACGGGCGGGCAGAGTCACCACGCCCCCACCGCGGTGGGGCCGGCCCGACCGCGTCCATACCGCCCGGCAACCCGACCAGCAGGGCCCGCACATGCGTAAGGCCGTGCTCCCGGTATCCCCCGGGTCACACGGCCTCGCGACTCGCGGCACGCCCACGACGTCCCGCTGAACCGTGAGCGTAGCGGCGCCCGGCTCGTTCCCGCGTCGCGCGGCCCTGAAGTGTCGGGGCGGCGTGGCACGGTAGCCGCATGATCACAGCTCTGCCCACCCGACGGCGGGCGGAGGTCCTGCGGTGAGCGCCGGGGAGCCGCTCGACCGGCCGCGCCGGTCGAGGCGATCACCATCTCCGCGGCCCCGGGCGTGGTGCGCGACGCGGCCCTCCCTGGGCTCGGCGCACTGGCCACCCTGATCCGCGTGCCTCGATCACCGTCCACACCAGCGACCCTCACGCCGGCGCCGAGCTGATCGACGTGGTCTTGGCGGCCATGCTGAGCCACGGCTTCGCGCTGCTCGCGTCGATACGGCGCAGCTGGCCGAGCTCCCCGTGCTCCACGGGTGGGCCGCGCTGCTCGACCCCGCTGGCCACCGGGTGGAGATCATCGCGCCGGACGGAGGCTTCTACGACGGCGACCTGGGGGCGGCCGTGCCGCACGGCCGGCACCAGGCGCTCACCGATCGGGGCCTGCTCGTCGTGCTCGTCGCCAGCGACGTCGACCTGACCGCGACCGACCGCACCGCGCGGATCACGGCCGCGCAGCGGATCGGGGGCGTGGTCGGGGCCCAGGTAGCGGTCCGACCCGGCCCTGGTGAGCAACAGCCCACGCAGCAAACGCAGACAGACGTGGAGACGGAGCAGCCCATGAGCGACGACGAGCGGTGCGTCCACGACTTCCTGCCCGGGCAGTGCGCCCTGTGCAAGGCCCCACCACCGGGCGTGCGGCCCAAGGGCTACCGCATCCGGGGCGGCAGCGCCTACCACAACGACCGGGACTGTCCGTGGCTCGCCGCCGGCCAGAACTGGGCGCACCGGGCCGGGCTCCAGCTCCACGACATCGCACCCATCAGCTGGGCCGACGCGGAAACCCTCCTGGCACCGTGCCGCCACTGCTGCGACCCGCAGCGCCCTCCAGCGCGGCCCGGGTCCGCCCGCGCGGGGGCGTCTGGCGCGCGCCGCGGGCCCTGCCCGCGGCGCTCCGCACCCCGTGACCCACGACCGCAACCCACCCCTCGAGGCGGGCTCTGATCTGCGGTTCTGCCGCGCAGGCGACCATCAGCCGACGCTGTCCCGACGGTTTGTTGTCGGTGCCCGGCCCCACACTGATCACATGGTTTCCCCGGAGGAGGCGGGTACCCGGGCGGCCGACGGGCCCGGGTGGCGGGATCTCGCGGCGAACGTGCCGGGCATCAGCATCACCCACGAGGCCGCCCGCCGCCGGCACGCCGAAGGGGCCGGGGCGGACCGGTCCTGGCGGATCGGCGCGGACGGCGAGCACGTCATCGCCGGCCTGCTGGCCGAGCTGGCCACCCCGTCCCGGCTGGACCGGCTGCGCCGGCGCGGACCACGCTGGCGGGTGCTGCACTCGGTGCCGATCGGGCACGGCCGCGCCGACATCGACCACGTGCTGGTCGGCCCGCCCGGGGTCGTCACGATCAACACCAAGCATCACCACCGCGGCCGGCTCGTGGTCGAGAGCCATCGACTCATCGTCAACGGCCGCCGCACCGACTACATCACCCGCTCGCAGGCCGAGGGCGCATCCGCCACACGGGCGCTGCAAGCAGCACTCCACTACCTCGGGGAGCGCGAGCTGGCCCGCCAGCTCACCGTGCGGCCGATGATCGCAGTGGTCGGCGGAGTGCTGCAGGTCTGGGACTGGCCCGGCGACGTCAGCATCGTCACGACCACCTCGCTGCTCCGCGGGCTGCGCGCACTGCCCGGCCGATTCGACGCCCGCGAGGTCGACGCGATCTACGAGATCGCGCGGCGCTCCACCACGTGGCTCCACGTCTGACCACGAGGACCCGGTCGCCCCAGCCCGCCGCGGTGATCAGGCCGGGCCGTAGGCGATCGACGTGCCCGGCGGGGCCGGGGTGTCCGGGTCGGTCACCGGTTCCCCGTTCAGCCACACCCGGCCCGCGGCCAACATCGACTCGAACCGCTCCGGGTTCATCTTCGCGGCCAACACCCGCTCTCGTACTGTCCGCGGCTTCTCCACCTGCTGCCCGTCCTCGGCCACGGCTCCCAGCTGACGTCACCACGGGGCCGGCGCAGGGGGCCGAGGCAGCAGCATGGCCCTTCCGAGTCCTCTGCGGACTCGGCCCCGCCGGCGCCGGCTATGAACCCCCACCCGCCGACCAGCAGGACGCGAGTAACCCCTCATCAATCGGCGTCGGACACCGGTCGATCAGTCCGAGTGGAGCGACGCACGCAATGCCGCGACCTTGCGTGCCATCCCGGGCAGGCTCGGCGCGTCACCGATGCCGGTGTAGAACATATGTTCGAGTCTTGTGCTACTGTCCGGTCGCGGCGTCCGGGGTGGGGGAAGCACCCCGGACGCCACACCGCGTCGGAGGAGCCTTGGCCGTGGGCAGCGACAGTCGCTACGACCGGAACCGGCGGTGGGGGATCGCGAGGCTACCGAGGCCCGCGCGTTGCACACCATCGCCGAGCTGCTCGCCGGTCACCCCGGGCTCGTGACCGACCGGGCCGCCGCGGGACAGATCGCGCACATACTGCACAACACCGCGATCGAGCTGGACGCGGGCCGGCGGGTGCCGAACGAGGTACGCCGCGCGGTGCGGGCGCTGGCCGACGCGCTGCGCGTGGCGCTGGACCCGCGCGGGCGAACCTGACCACGGCAAACGGCGGGGAACCCCGGGCGGGCCTGCGCCTGGGGTCAGCCGCGCGCAACGTGGTGACGGGGAACGTGGCCTGCGCGTCGTCGACGTGCCGGCTCAGCTTCGGCCGGTGACGAGGTGGGCGGTGGCCTGGCCGTAGAACCGACACCGGCATCCCGCACGCGCCGGGCGGCGACGCCCCCGCATCCGGGGTTCCGGCGCCACCTGCTGGGATCGGCGCACAAGACCCCGAGCGCCCTGCCGCCGGGGCCGGGGCGGCGCGCGGTGCTCATGCGACCGCGGCGCGGGGTCAGCGGCCCTGACCGGGCTTCGGTGACGGTGGCGGGGGCGGTGTGGCGGGTCGTCGTCCGTTGCCGGTGCACATGTCGCGAGTCCCTCCACCTGGGCCGGCCGCGGTGGTGGTGCAGGCCGGCGTCTCTGCAAATCGGTGGCCGCCGGGGTCTGGGGCGGGAATGTCGTCGGAACATACCGCACGGTATGAGATGTGGGCCACACTTGATCGCCCGAATGTCCGGGCGTCCGCCGCGCGCTTGCGTCCGAACGGCGAAAGATGGAAGAACGGCCACCCGGACACAGGGCGCGACACGGTACGAAAGGCCGGGGTTCCCCGGCCGCCGACGGGGTCTCGCCGGTACCGTCCGCACACGACGATCGGCGGCGGATCGGGGGTGCGGGTGGACGCGGATGCGGGCGGAGACGACACCACTCCCGGGGTTCCGGCGGCCGAGCGGACGCCCGACCGCGCGCGCGTCACCCGGCGGGCCCTGCTGATCGCCGCGGCCGACCAGTTCTACGCCGCCGGCTACCACGGCGCGTCGCTAAGCGAGATCGTCGCCGCCGCCGGGGTGACCAAGGGCGCGCTGTATTTCCACTTTCCCGGCAAACGCGTCCTTGCCGAGGCGGTCATCGCGGAGGTGAAGGCCACCTTTATCGCGGGGGTCGCCGAGGTCACCGGGCGCGGCCTGGACCCGCTCGACACGCTGCTTGTCGAATCCGACCAGGCCGTGGCGCGCCTGCTCGGCGACCCCATCGTGCGCGGCGGCACCCGGCTGCTGCACGATCCGCTGCTGCGCTCGCTGCAGACTGCCAACCTCGCCGGCCGCCAGTACGGCTACGCCGAGTCGGTCATCGTCACCCAACTCACCGCCGCCGCGCAGGCCGGGCTGCTGCGCCCCGGCCTCGACGCCACCCGGCGCACCCAGCTGGCCCAGTGGATCGTCGCCACGATCGCCGGGCACCACACGATCTGCGATCTCACCGGCGCCGATGCCGAGTTGTGGGACCGCGTCACCGCGATGTGGCAAGCCCTCCTCCCGATGATCGCCATCGACCCGTGGCTGGATCGCTGGCGCCGCAGCGACTGGTGCCGCCGACCCCGGCCCCTTCGCACCCCGACCTGAGCGCCCCACCAACCGCACCGGGAAGGCCACCGGCGGCCCCTACCGCAGACGCGATCACCCGCGGTGCCCCCGACGCCGCGGGGACTACTCAGGCCCTGGAAAGTTGGGGGGTTCGCGTCTCGACGTGGTGAATGGAGGCTCAGAGCGACTGGGCCGGTCATGGTCGAGCGACGGAGCTTGCGCAGCTCGTCGGCTATCTGGTCGCGGACCTGCACCTCGTGATGTGGCGCGCGGCGGTCGCCCTTCTTGGGGGGCTCGCCGGGGATGGAGAAGTGCCGGGTCCGCGCTGCGCGCCCGGTACCGATGCCACCGGCCGGCCCCGCTCTCCAGGTACCCGTCCACGGACAACATCCTCGTCCGGCTGGTGAGGGCTGCCGAGGTGGCCTTTCTCCGCTGGCGTCTCTGCAGGTCAGCTGGGCCACCGGCTCGAGCTCCCCGAGCCGCCTACAGCCCCAACATGGTGGCGACGTTGTCCTCCCACGCGGTCTCGGCCCGCACGTAGGCGCCGAGGGCGGCCAGCGCGACGACAGGAAGGCTGGGGCGTGGATGGCGGGCCGAGAACGCCGCATGCCCGGCGAGCGATCGTTGGTCTGGCGCCGACGAACAGGTTTCCCCGTGGCTGGGGCCTGGGCTGCGAACCCGGCGCTCGCTGTGTCCCGGACGTCGCTCGTATCCGCAACACACACCGGAGGTGATCGCAGTGGCCGCGAGGTGGTCAGAGGTCTTCACACGATCTCGGATGAGCCCCGGGGTGTTCGGCGTCAGCGCTGACTATCGGGCGGCCGTACGTGACTGGCTGGCGCAGCAGGATGTCCCCTCCCTGGTCAGCCGCGGCATGTATGCGTCCACGGTGTACGGCTGGGCGGTGCTGGACGGGGGCATCACCGAAATTCATCGCTACGGGTGGGCTTCGTTGCCGTCGGAAGTCCGCGTGGTGGGGTGGCAGACCCTGCGCCTGCTCATCGACCAGCTCGTCCTGATGGGGCCCACACGGGTTCTGCCCGGCGAGGTGTTCATCGCCACCGCGGAGCTGCGCCGCCGCCACGCCGGCCAGGCTGCGCGGGACGAGGCGGCCCAGCGGCGCGCCGAGCTGCTGGCCTCGTGCGTGGACGGGACGACGATGCGGGCGGGGACGTGGCGGCCGCCGCGGCGGTCGACGTCGGCGGGGACGAGCTGATCGCGTTGCCGATGGCGCTGATCACCAGCAGCCCACCTACGACACCCAGACTGATCTTGACCCAGCGCTTCGCTGGAACCTCCGTCGCGCGCGTCCCGAGGAAGGGGAGCGCGTCGATCGGAGCATCGCACCGGGCGGGCAGTGTGTTTCCGGTGGACACGCGAGAGCCCCCGCACCCTGGGGCGGGGGCTCCGCGTGCGAGAGGAGTCAGGATTCCGAGCGGGCCGGTCTGCCCGCCACGGTGCGGCGCGTCTGCGCGTAGTTCTCGACCTGGCCCTTGATGTACCAGCCGGGGACGACGGGCTCGGGAAAGTTCGGCCGCTTGCCGGCGCGCGCCTCGGCCTGCATCTCCGACCAGCGCTGCTGGCTGACCTTGCAGATCTCGGCTGCTTCCTTCGTCGACGCGAGCTCGGGGATGCCGGACGGCAGGCTGCGGCGACGGTCCAGCTCGGTCTCCGACAGCGCGGCCAGTTCCTCGGTCCGGATCTCGGTGTCCTCGTCGACCGCGTGGACGGCGGCGTAGGCGTAGTGCTCGAGCGCGGAGAGTCGGTGGCCATAGTCGCCTTCGATGTCGGCGCCGATGAGCCAGCCGAGGAGCAGGCCGTCGTCGCCCCAGGTGGCCATGAGCAGCTGGCCGGACATCTTGCCGGCGATCTGTTCGCCGACTCGGTAGGCGGCTGATGAGTCGGGGATGGTCGGCCGGTCCGCGGTGACGTGGACGCTGAGGCTCGTGATCGGCATGCGGCTGATCATCGCACTTAACCCAGTAGCCCTACAAGGATTCAGCTCGGCGGGTCCACTGATCCCCTAGTTGAAAACGATTGCCGGTAATCAAACTTATGACAGTGAGCGAGCCAGAGCAGGACCAGGTGATGGCGGCGATCGTCGAGGCAATGGCGATGGGGCGCGGCGGGGACGCCGCTCACGCCCGCGCGCGGCTGGTCCTGCTGTGGGAACAGGTGGGCGTGCCGGAGATCCGCCGCATCGGTGCACGATCGGTCATTACCTGGCTGACCTGTGCGACGACGCCGCTGAGGCTCTGACCTGGGACGTGCGTGCACTGGACGGGGCCGACGCGTTGACCGACGACCGCGCCAAGGCGCACCACGCGTCGTTGAGCGTGGCCGGGTTCTACCCGTCGCTGCACCTCAACCTCGCCGACGACTACCGTCGGCTCGACTCGTTCGCCGCTGCGTCGCGGCACTTGGACGAGGCGAGGCGACGGCTGGACGTCCTCGGCGACGATGCCTACGGCCAGACCGTGCGAGCCGGAGTCGACCACGTCGCCGCAGCGCTGGCTGCCAGCTCGACCGAGCGGCTGCCGAGCCACTGAATGTGTTCAGGGAGCCGGACCCGGTGACCTCCGTGCCGGGACCCACCATGGCCTCGGCCATGCCGGGCCCCCGCGCCTGCTGGCTTGAAGCGTTCAGGAGAGAGCGAACGGCGGTGGGCCGGTGACGGTCGCGCCCTTCGGCGCGAGCCAAGCCACCAGCTGCTGCACCTTCTCGTCCGGTACCGGTCCCGGCATAGGAAGCTCTCCGTCGAACGCCGATGAGTCAAGGACCGTGCCCGTCGCGGGATAGAACTCTTCGAAACCAGCCGGCGAGATGATGAGGTAAAAGTGCGCTTGATCGGAGGCCACGCGGAAGGCGTGCTCGCGATTCGCGGGCAAGTGGAGGATCTGCCCGGCCTCCACCATCTGTGACTTGCCCTCGCACCATCCTTCGAGCGCGCCGTCGACCACGATGAACGTCTCAGACTCACGAGTGTGCAGGTGGCGTGGAGTCATGCATCCCAGCCGACCTCGCTCCTCCGCGACTGCGAAGTTGCCGCCCGTGGCCTGCCCCGGCAGCACGACCCGGACCAGAAAGCTGAGATGGTCGATGGTGGACACGCTCGACGGGTCAACATGAACTGGCTGGCCAGCGGCTAACTGCGTCATCACGGCAGAGTAGCCAGGCGGTAGCCAGGCGGCAGCCCACTTTCTGCTGGCTGCTGGGGTCGGGCTCGGAATCGAGAACAGGCGTGCCGCATGTCTGCTCGCCTATCCGGATGCGCCCACCAGCGCGCGCACCGGGGCACCCAGAGCAGGCAGACGGCCGCGGACAGTGCCCCGGCCGCCGGCCACGCCCCGAGATCAGCTCTGGCGGAGGGCGCCGTCCAGCCCAAGCGTGTCGATCTCGTCGAAGGACAGCAGCTGCGTCGGGTCGGCCTTACGGACCTGCGCAACAATGAGTTTCGCGATCAGTTCCGGGGTGCGCGCCCCGACCTACGCGGTGCTGGTCGCGTCGGCGCCGGCGGCGTCCGGGCCGACGTAGAAGTCCTCGACCAGCGCTACCGACGGCACGCGTCCCCAACCGAACCGGCCTCGTCGCCCTCGGCGTCGCGCTCTGCGTCATCGCGCACCTGGTCGGCCAGCGCGGCTGGCTGCTCGTGGCGGCGCCCGCCGCCGTCGCCGCGGGCACGCGGCTCGTCCACGGGGTGAGCTCGCGCCGGAGGATCGCCGTCCGCCAGCCCCAGGGCTCACCGCACCTCGCCCAGGGGCCGGAGGCGGGCGGGGTCGAACGGGGTCAGGTCGGTGCTCCGCGCGTGCCCGGCGACAATGAGCTCGGCCAGTGCCTCGCCGGTCGCCGGGGCCTCCAGCATGCCCCAGACGCTGTGGCCGGTGGCCACGTAGGCACCGTCGACGCCGGGCACCCGGCCGATCAGCGGCAGCCCGTCCTGGGTGACCGGGCGGTGGCAGGCCTGCCGGACCAGGATGCGGTTCCGGTCGAAGGCCGGCGACAGCCGGGCGCACAGCGCCTCGAGCCGGCTGATCGCCACCGAGTCCGGGGTGACCTCGGCGGGGTCGGCCGGCAGCGGGGCCC
The DNA here is from genome assembly GCF_012911935.1 of Pseudonocardia acidicola. Classification (GTDB taxonomy): domain Bacteria; phylum Actinomycetota; class Actinomycetes; order Mycobacteriales; family Pseudonocardiaceae; genus Pseudonocardia; species Pseudonocardia acidicola. Next base: position 88,958 of record NZ_JAAXLA010000005.1, read on the forward strand.
GCTCGGAGAACGCGGTGACGTAGGTCGTCCCGTCCGCACGGGGGAACACCTCGGGCGTCAGCACGGCGCCGGTCTCCTCCTGGTACTCCAGGAAGAGGGCGTCCGGTGGTACCGCCGTGCCGGTGTCGAAAACGAGGCTGTGGCCTCGGTCGGGGACGACGCCGGGCAGCGGCAGCCACGCTGCCGCACGGGCCGTCCACGGCCCCATCGCGATGACGACGGCGTCGGCGGGGACGGGGGCGCCGTCGACCTCGGCACCGGTGGCCCGCGAGCCGTCGCGGACCACGCCGGTGACCCGGCCGTGCCGCAGCTGGGCGCCCCGGCGGCGCGCCGCGCCCAGCACGGCCTCGGTGAACCGGGCCGGATGGATCACCGCGGTGTCCTCGGGCGTGCCCAGCCGGCCGGCGACGACCACGGCATCGCTGAGCCAGTCCAGGGTGATCGGGCCGCGGCCCGGCGCGGCCCGCCCCGCCGGGACGTAGCCTGCGTACGCGGTCACGCCGTGGAACGCCCAGTCGGCGTCGACCTCGTCCGGGAGCCGGGCGTGCAGCTCGAAGCTGCGGCGGGTGAGCGCGTCCAGCGGGGTCCCGGCGTTCCAGTCCCGGGCGAGGAACGCCCCCGAGCGGCCGGACGCCGCGCAGGCGACGCCGGTCTGCTCGACGACGGTCACCTCGACCCCGCCGCGGGTCAGGAAGTACGCAGTGCAGACGCCGATCACGCCGCCGCCGCAGATCACCACCCGCATCGGCTGCCGGTCAGTCCGCGATCCGCCGGGCCACCGCGTCCCGGCCCAGCAGGCCGGCGCCGACCACCAGCTCCTCCAGCGCGGCGGTCCAGCTGTCCCAGTACGCCCGCTCGGGCCGGTCGGCGATCGCGTCCACGAGGCAGCGGCGGAACGGGGCCCAGTCGCCGTCGAAGCGGCGCTCCACCACCCCCGCGGCCAGGCCGAAGACCCGGCCCTGCCAGGGCGCGTCGAAGACCGGCTCGCCGTTGCGGCGCGGCGGGGCCGCCGTCCCGTCCAGGTCGAGCCTCACAGGACCGCCACCCCGACCATCGAGTCCCGGGTCACCAGCGCGGCCAGCTCTGGCTCGGACAGGCCCTCGGTGCCGGGGGGCCGCTCCGGCAGCACCAGGTACCGGCTCTCGGCGGAGCTGTCCCACACCTGGATCTCGACGGACGCGTGGAGCGGACAGCCCATCTCGGCGAGCAGGGTCCGCGGCTCGCGCACCATGCGGGCGCGGTACGGCGGGTCCTTGTACCAGTTCGGCGGCAGCCCGAGCACCGCCCACGGGTAGCAGGAGCACAGCGTGCACACGACGACGTGGTGCACCTCGGGGCCGTTCGCCACGACGGTGAGGTGCTCGATCTCCGGCCCCTGGATGCCGAGCTCGTGCACCGCCCGGGTGCCGTTCGCGAGCAGGCGCTCCCGGTAGGCCGGGTCCACCCAGGCCCGCGCGACCACGCGGGCGCCGTGCATCGGGCCGAGCTGGGTCTCGTACGCCTGCTGCACCGCATCGATGTACTCGGGGCTGACCAGCCCCTGCTCGGCGAGCAGCTCCTCCAGCGCGGCCGCGCGGCGTTCGACCGGCGCCGGCGGCGTGCCGTGGTGGTGGCCGGTGGTCATGGGTGCACCCCCGGTGGTCGTGGTACGTCGCCGGTTGCTACGGCGTCTCCAGGTAGCTGTCCCAGAGGTCGGCGTTCAGCCGGACGCCGGTCTGCCGGTCGCCCCAGACCTCACCGGCGTCGAACCGGACCGTGTAGACGCCCTCCCGCACCCGCCGCGGGGCGTGGACCTCCACGTCGGGCAGGCTCACCGCGCCGTGGCGCCGCAGCACCGTGCCGACGTGCCCGCGCAGGTACCCGGGGCATCGGGTGTGGCCCAGTGGATGCCACTGCCGGACCCGGACGCGGTCACCGGCGGTGAACCGCGCCGCACCGGTCCCCGGGTTCTCGACCCCGTGCACCCGGGGCGGGTGGGCGAGCGGGAAGGGGCCACCCGCCCGCTTCTCCAGCTGCTCGGGGCTGAGCAGCCCCGTCTCCACCGCGGTCGTCGCCGCGGCGGTGAGCCAGTGCTCGTAGTACGGGGAGCCGAGGTAGTGCACCGGGTCCATGCGCTCCACAGCGTACCGGAAAGAGGACAACGTGTAGTTCGGGGCCCGCGCCGACGCCGCGGAGACCAGCACCATCGCGGCGGCCTCCCAGCGGGCTCGGAAGACCGGCTCGCGGGGGTCGACGAGGACGGCGCCGAAGTCCATCCGGCCGCCCAGGTCGTGGGGACCGTCCACGGACCCCAGTGTGACAGCGCGCGAGGCGGCGGGCCACCCGGTGTCCGCGGTCCGGACGCGTGGGCAGGCTGGGTATTGCCCGCCTCGGACGGCCGCGCCATGATCCCTAGGAAAGACCGCCACGGCGGTTCGATCAGGAGGGCCTGCCCATGCCCTGGGTTACCGCAGACGATGGTTGCGACATCTATTACGAGACCCACGGCAGCGGGCCCACGGTCGTCTTTGCGTCCGGCTTCATGGGCATCACCGACATCTGGCGGGCGCAGATCGACGCACTGTCGGACAGCTACCAGTGCATCGCCTTCGACAACCGGGGAAACGGGCGGTCGGAGAAACCGCTGCCGAAGATCGCGTACGGGGTCGAGCGGCACGCACGCGACCTGGAAGCAGTGCTCGACGCGGAGGGCGTCACCCGGACGGTCCTCGTCGGGCACTCCATGGGTGGCAACACCGCATCGACGTACTACTTCGCCCACCCCGGCCGGGTCGCCGGCATCGTCTACGTCGGGTCGTACGTCTCGGGCAGCCAGATCCGCGACGTCGGCAACACCCTCGAGGCCATCAAGACCGCGGTCGCCACCCCAAGCGGACGGGTCGGGTTCTACCAGGCGGTCGGCCTTCCCGAGGAGATCGCAATGGAGTCCGCGAAGTGGCCGCTGTACTCGGTGCTCGGCAACGCCGAGTCGTTCATCGCCTTCGACATGACCGACAAGATCTCCCAGATCACCGTGCCCTGCCTGATCCTGCACGGAGACAACGACATCGTCTCACCGCTGGACCCCTGCGGATACGGACTCCGCGACGGCCTCCCGGACGCTACCCTGGAGATCTTCGAAGGCGTGAACCACTGTCCCGCGGTGGAGGCGCCCGACAAGGCGAACCGACTGATCGCCGATTTCTTGAAGAAGGTTCATGCCAGCTGATCCTGCACGCAGCCGATCCTCGGCATCGGAAGCTGTGTAGCGGCAGTTCTCGCGCTCACACGTCCGCCAGTTGAAAACGATTTCCGATAATCATCCTTATGACAGAAATGGTTCTTCTGCTCCGTCCCTCTCTTCCCCCTCTCTGTCGGTTCAGGTACCTGCTGGGGACCGATCGCGACCCGGGCCGCAACACCACCGGTACGGAGCAGACTGAGGCATGCTCATCGGCATCGTGCTCGTCAGGGTCGTGGCGGCCCTTCGGCCCGCACGCCGTGCTCACGTCTTCCTCCATCAGAGCGGCCATCACCTGCAGCCCGATGCCGACCGCGAGGGCCAGCAATCGCATTCCCCGATCTGATGGCGGGAATCGGCTGGCCGCAGGTCGCCTACCAGGCGCTCTGCCTGGCCGGGCCGGTCCTGCTGCCCCACAACCGTGAGCCTTACCGCAGGCTGATGTGGATCATCAGCCTGCTGCTGGTGCTGCTCGGCATGCTGACCGTGCTGGTCCTGGCCGTGAGGGTCCCGATGCCCGACCTGCCGGTGCCTCCGCAGCTCCCGGTGTCGCAGCTGCTGCTGTAACTCGAGCTCGTCTCACAGACGCGCCGGCGCCGCCGCTCCCCGGTGGCCGGGGCCGGCGCGTTCCGGTTACTTGTAGTCGGTGAGGTCGCGGCAGTCCGCGAACTCCGTCGGCCCGAGGGGTGTGAACCACAGCGAGCGCTGAGTCTGCCGCTTCATCCGCGACCGGTGCCGCTGCGTGGGGTCGACCCAGCAGAACGTCTCCACCTTCGCCATACCGAGCGCGGCGGCCTCGTCGAGCGCCGGGTCCAGGTCGCTGTCGTGGGACGCGAGGATCACCAGATCGATGTCGTGCTGGCGGGCCTCGCGGACGAGCGCGAGCGCGCAGAGGACGTCGACGCCCTTCTCCCGGGGCGAGCCCTTGACGATCCACTTGCCGTCCGGGCCAGAGGCCTTCCGCCCGGTCGCGTCGCGTTCGTACTCGTACTTGAGCGGGCGCATCTGGACCCGTACCCGCGGGTCGCGCTCCCACTGGGCCTTCTGCGCCTGGTTCCGGGCGTGGCCGTTCGGGTCGTGCATGGGCGACGGCTCGCCGCGGTAGACGCGTACCCGCGACAGGGTGGCGTGGGCCATGCCTGGCTTCTGGCGCTCGTTGCGGACCCGGATGAGCTGGTTGCAGAAGTGCAGCGGGTCGACCAGGGTCTCGTGCCGACGGAGGTAGGGCTCGAACAGCTCGTGGCCGGTCAGGTGGACGTTCTGGTAGTCGATCACGACAGCAGCGCGCAGAAGACCGGTGATGGTGTCCCCCCACGAAAAAGCCCCGCCAGTCCCGGAGGACGGCGGGGAACTAGGGGTCTAACTATACACAGATGTGCTCAGATGTGCTCTGCCTATCGAGCCATCGTGGACAGTGGCTCCCATGCAGGTCAGGACTGGCGCTCGCCGCGCCGCCGGCCCAGGGCGCGGCGAGCGTGCAGGGTTGCTAGGCCCGCGCGAGCCGCGGGAAGGCTCGCGGTCCGACTGGGCGGGACCGGTCGGCGTCGTAATGTCAACCCGCGAGGTGGGTGGCCAGCACCCTTCTTCGGGATCGCGGTGATCGCAGCTCGTTCCTTGCATGATCTGCCCAGCCGACGGAGAACTCGCAGCTCACCGCCTCACCTTCACCTGATTCAGACCCTGGGCGTCAGGCGCCACGTGTGCGAGACGGCGGCGCCAGGGGAACGTGCCAGTCGAGTTGAGCGGTCAGGGCTTCATCGGGGATTCCGGGGGATCGAGGTGGCCGGGGGGCTGTCCTGCCCTTGGTCGGGTCCGGCGCGCTCATCCGAGCGCTGGCGGTGATGTTGGCTTGCACGCGTTCGCGGCGGAGCTGCTCATAGGTGGCGAACGCGCCGGCGGGATCCGGTCGATCGCGCAGCGCCTTGGCCAGGACGACCGCGTCCTCCAAGGCCATGGAGGCGCCCTGCCCGGTGGCGGGGGAGGCGGCGTGCGCGGCATCCCCGATGACGATCACCCGGGTGCGGTGCCAGGTGGGCACGTCGGCCAGGTCGTAGGCATTGGTAACCAGCACCCGCCGGGCGGCGTCGACGATGCCGGCCGCCGGGGTCGCCTCGTGCTGCAGCAGGGCGGACAGTTCGGCCTTCCAGCGGGTGGTGGTGCCGGAGGTGAGGGCGCGGCGGGGCAGCTCGTCGTCGACGACCCGGGCGAACCACCAGGTGTCCTGCTGCTCGGTGACGATGTAGCCGAAGGCGGCGGCGCCGCGGATGACCTGGAAGCAGTCCGGGTTGCTGCGGACCGTGTTGCGTGAGTAGCCGTAGAAGACGCGCTGCCCGACGTAGCGCGGTGCCGGGGCGGCCGGGTCGATCAGAGCCCGGACAGTGGAGTTGAGGCCGTCGGCGCCGATCAGGATCTCGCCGGCGGCGCGGGTGCCGTCGTGGAAGTCCGCCGTCACCCCGCCCCGGTGCTGGATCACGCGGATCAGCCGTTTGTCCCGCTGGATCGGGATGCCGCGACGCTGGGCTTCCTGTTGCAGTGCGGCGCACAGACCCGCCCGGGTGAGGTATCGGTACCGCGTGGCGGGATCCTGGTGGTCCCCGAGCGGGACGGTCGCCACCTCGGTTCCCGCGCCGTTGCAGACGCGCATGGTAGTCAGGGGTGGGCCAGCCTCGGCGACCACCGCGTCGGCGTCGATCTGCTGCAGGGCGCGCATCCCGTTGCTGGCCAGCGTCAGGAAGGCCCCGCCGTCCTGGCTGTTGTGGGGATGGGCCTCGTAGACGGTGGCGTCGAGGCCGGCCTTCTGCAGGGCCAGGGCCGTTGCCACCCCGGCGATCCCACCGCCGATGATCACAACCGGGGTCATGACGTCCCTTCATCCGTGCGTGCCCCGGAATCGGCTGCCGGAGCGAGACCGCGCTGCTTCACCCTCTCCAAGGTGCCTGCCAGCTCCACGAGCACTTGACGCAGGCCCGGTTTACGCATTGGATGCACGATCCCCCGCTCTACCAACAACGATATTCAATGCCGATAATCTAGATTATGACAGTGAACGAGCCAGGCCGTACCGCTGGCGCGGGGTCGCGGCCCCCGGATGCAGCCGGTGCACGCGGGCCCGCTCGACCACCTCCTGACCGAACCCGTCCCGGATGTCGATCGACGAGTGCGGCGGCGTCGTCGTTGACGTGCCGAGCGAGGGCCCGGGCAGCGGCATCGTCGCCGAAATACGTGCCGGGACCGGAGATCGACAGCATGGCGACCTCGATGCCCGTGCGGTCCATGAGGTCGAGTTTCTCGTCGATCGACCACCTGGGCCAGGCGGGCGGCCCGTCGGGGCTGTGGTGCCCGGCTGCGGTCGCCGCCACCACGTACCCGCGGGTGAGGAAGTGCGCGTGGACGTCGACCAGGGGTCTCGTATCGTCATCCGACTCGCCCCGACGGGGAGTCCTTCGCCCGTCCTCGCGCGTCGTGCGGGAGGTCGGCGTAGTGCCACTGATGGTCGCGGGCGCGTTCGCACGCTTCCTCGAGATCGCCGCGTTCGAGCACGACCAGCAGCTCCTGGTGCTCGTCGGCGATGGCGCCGAGGTCGAGATCCGCGGCCACGATGGTCGCCGACGTGCGGATGCCGATCTGGAGCGCTTCCCACGAGTGCAGCAGCAGCCCGTTGTGCGCCGCCTCCACGATGTGCCGGTGGAAGGCGACACTCGCCGCCGAGGAGGCGTCGGCGTCGTCGGACTCCGCGGCGGCGCGCATGGCGTCGATGTCGGCGTGTAGCGCATCGAGCGGCAGCGACCCGCTGAGTATCGCCAAGCGTGTCGCCGTCTCCTCGAGAGCTGCGCGCACTACGTAGCTCTCGCGCAGGGTCTGCTGGATGAAGGGGCGAACGAAGGTTCCACGGCGGGGCCGGACCTCGACCATCCGCATGGCCTCGAGCGCGCGCAGCGCCTCCCGCACCGGGGCCTGGCTGGTGCCGTATTCGGCGGCGATCGCGGTCTCGACGAGCCGGGTGCCCGGCTCGATCGCACCCGAGGTGATGCGCCTGACGAGGGCGTCCCGGATGCGGTTGGCGAGCGTCTCCCGCCCCACGCCCGGGGTCTCGTCTGCACTGCTCACGGCTCGAGGGTAGCCCAAGATCACTTACCATCGATTATCGATAAATGCTTGCCGCCGTGTCGGCCGCCACATACCTTCTGAACCATCGATCGAGTGCGGCCGTGGCCGGAGTCGTCGTCAGCGAAGCTCAAGGAGGAGCTCAAGGAGGAGCTGCATGCTTCTGGTCTGCAGGACGTGCCCCCGCGATCGCCGCGACACCGGGTCGTTCGGAGACGCGGTCCGCGCTGTCACCCGCGCGCCGGCCGCCGACGACGAGGCACCCACCAAGGCGCTGTACGTGAACTGCCTGGGCGCCTGCGACCTGCCGGGCAACGTCGCGCTGGACGGCATCGGCAAGTCGCGCGTCCGGTTCTCCGGGCTCGCCGCCGAACAGGTCGCCGACCTGCGGACGGCATGCGCCGCCTACGACGCGTCCCCGACCGGCGATCCCGGCGAGTGGGACGTGCCGGCCGATCTTCGACCAGCGATCTCGGGGGTCGCCCCCAAGCGCGGCCCACGTAGCTCAGCACGACCGTAAGCGCACGTCAGGAAGCCCACAGAACAAGGAGAGTGCAGCGTGGCACGATTGTTGTTCACGAACGTCAAGGTCTTCGACGGCTCCGACGGCCCGGCGCTGCCGGGCGAGGTGCTCGTCGAGGACAACCTCATCACCCGGGTCGAGCACACCGTCGGCGCCATCGAGGCCCCCGACGCCGAGCGGATCGACGGCAAGGGCGCGTTCCTGATGCCCGGTCTGGTCGAGGCGCACTCGCACCTGAGCTACGGCAACGTGGCCACGCTCGAGCAGCAGGGCGACATCCCCCCCGAGGAGAACGTCCTCAACACGATCAAGGCCGCCGAGCTGATGCTGATGTCCGGCTTCACCTCGCTGTACTCGGCCGCCTCCGCCCGGATGCGCACCGACGTGGTCGTGCGCAACGCGATCGACTCCGGCCAGTTCCCCGGCCCCCGCATCCGCGCCGCGTCGCCGGAGATCACCTGCACCGGGGGGCTCGGCGACGCCCGGCTCTACCACCAGGACCGCACCACGTTCTCCCTCATCGCCGACGGCGAGCTGGAAATGCGGAAGATCATCCGTACGGCCTGGCGCGAGGGCGTCGACGTGATCAAGCTGAACCTGTCCGGCGACGGGTTCGTCCGCCCTGGCAACGGTGAGCAGACCGCATACACCGAGCAGGAGGTCGCCGCCGCCGCGCAGGAGGCGCAGCTGCGTGGGTTGTGGATGGCGGCCCATGCCCGGTCGGACAGCTCGGTCAAGCTGGCCCTCAAGTACGGGTTCCGCAACATCTACCACTGCGACTACATCGAAGGTGAGACGTTCGATCTGCTGGAGGAGAAGAAGGACTCGATCTTCCTCGCGCCGGCGATCGGCATGATCTACGCCTCGGTCCACGAGGGCAGCCCGTGGGGCCTGACCCCCGAGGTGAACGAGGTCATCGGCTACAAGAAGATGCTCGATACGTGCCCCGGCGTGTACGCGGAGCTGCAGAAGCGCGGGCTGCGCATCATGCCGGGCGGCGACTACGGGTTCGCCTGGAACCCGATCGGCAACAACGCCCGCGACCTCGAACACTTCGTCGAGCTGCTCGGCTTCTCCCCCACCTACACGCTCATGTCGGCCACCAAGTGGGGCGGCGAGTGCATGGGTATCGACAACCTCGGGATGATCAAGGAGGGCTGGCTCGCCGACGTCCTCCTCGTCGACGGCGACCCGCTCGACGACATCCGCATCCTGCAGGACCGCGACAACATCGTGATGGTGCTCAAGGACGGCGTCATCCACAAGCGCGACCTGCGCTACTTCGACCCGGCGGCCGCCGATCGTGGCGCGACCGTCGAGACCGCTGAGAGGATCGCCTAGAACGATGGCAGTGCACGACGTAGCAGTCGAGGTCACGGGGTCCGGCCCCGGGCTTCTCCTCATCCCCGGCATCGGGGCCACCGGCAACATCTTCGGCCCGCAGGTGGGCGCCCTGAGCCGATTCTTCACCGTCATCCGGCCCGACCTCCGCGGATCCGGCCGCAGCGCGACGACCGGCACGATCAGTACCGCGACGCTGGTGGAGGACCTCGTCGCGGTGATCGACCAGCACGGCGGCGGCGCGCCGGTCGACGTCGTCGGGTGGTCCTACGGCTCGGTCCTCGCCCAGCACCTCGCCGTCGGGCATCCGGGCCTGGTGCGCAGCTTGGCCCTGCTCGGTCCGCTCGGTGCCCCGTCCGAGCAGGGTCGCGCCGGACTGCGGCAGCGCGCAACGACGGCCCGTGAGCAGGGCATGGTTTCCATCGCCGACGCGACCGTCGAGGTCGCCACGTCGGCCAGCACCCGGACCAACCGGCCGGAGGTCGCCGCGTTCGTCCGGGAACTGGTCATGCGGCAGGACCCCGAGGGCTACGCGCAGATTTGCGAAGCCACGGCGGCGAGCGAGCCCGCCGAGGTCGAGCACATCGACTGCCCCACGTTGCTGATCACCGGCGACGAGGACCTGACCGGGCCACCGCCGGTCGCACGAGCACTGGCCGACCGCATCAAGGGCTCGCACCTCGAGGTGCTGTCCCGGTGCGCGCACTGGCTCACCCTCGAACGTCCTGTCGAGGTCACCGACCTGCTGCTGAACTTCTACTTCGGCCCCGCTGCCCACTGACCCGGAGAGATCACCATGGAATTCATGCGCCTCGGTCCGCGCGGACATGAGCGTCCTGTCGTCCGTCAGGGCGACACGGTCCACGACATGTCCTCGCTGACGAACGACATCGACGGCATCTTCTTCGACGACGGCGGGATCGGTCGCACCCGAACCGCACTGGCGGACGGGTCGCTCCCGGTCATCAGCGGTTGGGAGAACGAGCGCGTCGGTGCGCCGGTCGCGCGGCCCGGCGCCGTGATCTGCGTCGGGCAGAACTACGCCGCACACGTCGCCGAGTGCGGCCTGTCCACCCCGGAACACCCGGTGGTGTTCCTCAAGCACCCCAACACCGTCGTCGGCCCCTACGACGACGTCGCGATACCGCGCGGGTGCACGCACACCGACTGGGAGGTCGAGCTCACGGTGGTCATTGGCCGCCGCGCGCAGTACGTCGACTCCCCCGAGGAAGCGCAGCAGTACATCGCCGGTTATACGATCAGCAACGGCGTGTCGGAACGCGACCTGCAGAACAACAGGTCCGGTGGGCAGTGGACCAAGGGCAAGACAGCCGCGACGTTCTGCCCCGTCGGCCCGGTGCTCGTGCCCGCGGACGAGATCGACCCGCAGGTGCTCGACATCCGGTCCTTCGTCAACGGGGAACCCCGCCAGGACTCCAACACCAAGGACATGATCTTCAAGGCGGCGTGGCTCGTCTCGGACCTGTCGCAGTACATGATCCTGGAGCCCGGCGACATCGTCCTGACCGGCACGCCGGGTGGTGTCGCGCTCGGCGGCCGGTTCCCCTACCTGCAGGAGGGAGACGTCGTCGAGGTCGAGATCGAGAAGCTCGGGCGGCAGCGTCAACAGCTCGTCGCGTGGGACAAGGCGTGATCTGCGCCGTCGTCACCTATCGCGTTCGGCCCGGCCGGGAAGACGAGGCGGTCACGCTGTTCGGTGAGCTCACCGCCGCGAGCGCGCAGGAACCGGGATGCCTGACGTTCCGCGTGCACCGCTCGGAGGAGGACCCGCAGGAGTTCCTGCTCTACGAGCGCTACCGCGACGACGCCGGACTCGAAGCGCATCGCAGTTCCGAGCACTTCACCACGCTGGCGGTCAACGGGCTGTTCCCGTTGCTCGAGAGCCGCGAACCGCGCCTCTACCGCCCACTGCCCGACCAACGGTCCCAGACATGAGGTCGTCCACGGCCGTCGCCGTCCTCGGTCTCGGCATCATGGGCGGACCGATGGCGAACAACCTGCTCAGGGCCGGTTACGACGTCATCGGCTACAACAGAAGCCCCGCCAAGGTCGCGAATTTCGTCGAGCAGGGCGGACGCGGCGCGGAGACGATCGCCGCCGCGGTCCACGACGCCGACGTCATCGTCACGATGCTGCCCGACTCGCCGGACGTCGAGCAGGTCGTGGCCGGTGAGGACGGTGTGCTCGAGCACGCCGCGTCCGGGGCGTTGTGGATCGACGCCAGCACGATCCGGCCCGACGTCACGGTGCGCATGGCCGCCGCAGCAGCCGACAAGGGCATCCGTGCTGTTGACGCGCCGGTCTCCGGTGGTGAGGCCGGGGCGATCGAGGGCAGCCTGTCGATCATGGTCGGCGGCGCGGCCGCCGACGTCGACGCGGCCCGCCCGATCCTCGAGGCCATGGGCACCACCGTCGTGCACGTCGGTCCCGCGGGGTCCGGTCAGACGGTGAAGGCCGCCAACCAGCTCATCGTGGCTGGCACGATCGAGCTGGTCGCCGAGGCGTTGGTGTTCCTCGATGCGCACGGCGTCGATGCGGAGGCCGCGGTGAAAGTTCTCGCCGGTGGTCTTGCGGGAAACCGGATCCTGGACCGCAAGGCGGCCGGGATGATCGCCGGCGACTACACACCCGGGTTCCGCGTCGACCTGCACCACAAGGACCTCGGCATCGTCACCGCCGCGGCCCGCGAGGCCGGCGTCGCCATCCCGCTCGGGGTAGTCGTTGCCCAGCTGATGGGAGCCCTGCGTGCGCGTGGACACGGATCGCTGGACCACTCCGCGTTGCGGCTGCTCGTCGACGAGCTGTCCGGCCGGGCCAGGTCCTGACCGCGCGGACTGCCTCACCCGCACACGAGCGTGCTCCCGAGGGTGGCATCGGCACATGCTCAGCCTCCGTCCTGCGTGATCTCCCTCCGGCGTGGGGGTGTGGCGGGTCCAGGCCTGAGCTGGAACGGCGGCGTTGCAGGAAGGCCCGCTCGGTCTGGTTGGCGGTCAGGGCGATCGCCTCGTCGCAGGAGGCGAGGGCTTCTGTGATCCGTCCGAGCCGGGCCAGCAGGTCGGCCCGGGTGGGGCGTCTTCTCATTCCGTGTAGCGGGCGGTTACGCACGCTCCTCGACGGGACTGCCCCGAGTTCAGTTGACTCGTCGGGTGCGGCGGTCAGGCCGCGGTAGCGGCGTGGGTGAGTGTCTCGTATTCGACGGGTGTGAGTCGGCCGAGGCGGCGTTGCCGGCGGCGGCGGTGGTAGGTCCTCTCGATCCAGGTGATGATCGCCAGCCGGAGTTCTTCGCGGGTGGTCCAGCGCTGGCGGTCGAGGACGTTTTTCTGCAGGAGAGCGAAGAAGGACTCCATCGCGGCGTTGTCGGCGCAGGCGCCGACCCGGCCCATCGACCCGACCAGCCCGTTGTTGTTCAAGGTTCGGACGAAGGCATTCGAGCGGAACTGACTGCCGCGGTCGGAGTGGACCACGGTGCCGACCGGGTCTCGCCGGATGATGGCGTTGCGCAGCGCCGCCACCGCGAGGGAGGCCTTCATGCGGGAGTCGATGGAGTAGCCGACGATCCGCCCGGAGTAGACGTCCTTGATCGCGCAGAGGTAGAGCTTGCCCTCGGCCGTGCGGTGTTCGGTGATGTCGGTCAGCCAGAGGGCATTGGGCGCGGTGGCGGTGAACTGGCGGTCGACCAGGTCGTCGTGCACCGGCGGGCCGGCCTTGCGGGTCAGGCCGGGCTTCGTGGCGAAGACCGACCAGATCTGCTGTTGCGAGCACAGCCGGGCGACCCGGTTCTCGCCCACCGTCAGGCCGCGTTCGCGCAGCTCGTCGGCGATGAACCGGTAGCCGAACGCGGGGTCGTCGGCGTGGATGTCGTAGGCGGCGTTGATCAGGTGTGCGTCGTCCCAGTCGCGCTGACTCACCGGGTTCTTGCACCAGGCGTAGTAGGCCTGTTTCGAGAAGCCCAGTACCCGGCAGGACACCGCGACGGGGATCTTCTCGGCGGCGAGTACACCGACCAGCGGGTAGCTCATTGTGGGAGCACGTCGCGGGCGAAGTAGGCCGTCGCCCGCCGCAGGATCTCGTTCTCCTGCTCCAGCAGCTTGTTGCGCCGGCGCAACTCCCGCAGCTCCGCCGACTCGTCCTTGCTTCCCCCGCCCCGATCGGTTGAGGCCGGCGGCGCGAGTCCGTCCTCGCGGTCGGCGATCTTCAGCCAGCGCTGCAGACAGGACTCCGAGATCCCGAAGTCCCGGGCGATCTGCGCCATCGACGCCTCGCCCTTGCGAGCCACGGCGATGACGTCACGACGGAACTCCGCCGGGAACGGCTTGGGCACGATGCTGATCCTTCCAGCGAGGCCGCAGCCTCACAGGCAAGGAGTCAACCGAACCGGGGGCAGTCCCCACCAGGGGCTCGGCGTGCTGCGGCCCGTCACCGGCTTGACCGAGGCCGACGGCCGGTCCCGACGGGCCCCGAGTTCATCGGCCACGTCCGCTGGGCGTCGACGCCACGGCCGCGCACGTGGGGCATACCCTGGTATCAAGATCACGTGCCTCAACCAGGACAGACAGCGTTGGTGCTGCCGGTTCCTGCTGCTGATCCGCTGCTGACGGCGGTGGCAGCCCAGTACCCGGACACGGTGCGCGAGGGTCTTCCCGCGCATCTCACGGTGCTGTATCCGTTCGTGCCGGCCGACGAGTTGGACGCGTCGGTCATCGAGGCGTGCGCCCGGATCGTGGACGGTCTCGCGCCGCTTCCCGTGCGCTTCGCACGTTGCCGGGCGCGACCCGGGTTGATCTACCTGGCCCCCGAGCCGCCCGACCAGGTGCAACGACTACTCGAGGCGGTCTGGGCGAGGTGGCCCGACATTCCCCCCTACGGTGGGAAGTACGCGGACGCCTCGGCCCACGTGAGCATCGCTCTCGGCCCCCAGGAAGCGGATCGGGACGCGATCGTGCGCCTTGTCGAACCGCTCTTGCCGATCAAGTCGCGGCTTGCGGAACTCCAGGTCGCAGTACTCGGTGAGGGAGGCTGGGCGATTCGCAGCAGACTTCCGTTTGGCGGTCGGTGAGGTCAATATCCCGCAGCGGTTCGATCCTCGGTTGCAGCGATGCGCCGGTCAGCGAAGGCCTGCGAGACTCTCGCCAACTGTCGACGGCGGCTCCAGACTGACCCCCTAGCGTCGGATTGGGATTGACCCCCTCTGCTCGACACTGAGGGGGTGTTGTCCGTGGATGCTGCTGGCCTTACCCCGGTCGGTCGGGTTGCGACCGGTCAGCTCGCCCCCCCTTTTCGCCCGCACCGACTTCGCCCGCACCGACACCGCGTCGATGCGGGCGCGTGACCAGTCCAGCAGTTCGGCCTCGGACAGCTCGTCGAGCACCCGCCGGTGCAGCCGGTCCCAGACCCCGGCGGCCTCCCACTCCCGCAGCCGACGCCACGCGGTGTGCCCGGAGCCGCAGCCCAGCTGCGGGGGCAGGTCGCGCCACCGGCAGCCGGTGTGCAGCACGAACAGGATCCCCTCCAGCGCGGCCCGGTCGTCGATGCGCGGGCGCCCACCCGGGCCGCAGGACGGGGCGGGATCAACGGCTCGATCAGCTCCCGGAGCCGATCCTCGACCAACCGCTGCTGCTTGCGTACCGCCACGCCGAATGAAGATCAACGATCAAGGCGTGCAGATCACGTACCGACACGCCAGGTTATGACACCAGGTCTTAAGGCAGCGGGCCTGAGTAGGGCGGCCAGGTTGGTGCTGGATGAGGTGGCCTGATGCTCCCTTCAGCGAGCGGCGAGTTCCCGACGGGCCAGGGCATCGCGATGAACCTCGTCGGGTCCGTCGGCGAGGCGTAGGTAGCGGGCCTGCGACCACAGCATTGCCAGGGGCAGGTCCTGGCTGACGCCGGCGCCGCCGTGCACCTGGATGGCCTTGTCGATGATCCATTGCACGGTGCCGGGTGCGGCGACCTTGATAGCGCTGATCTCGGTGCGGGCGGCCTTGGCGCCGGCGGTGTCCATCATCCAGGCGGCCTTGAGGGTGAGCAGCCGCAGTTGCTCGATCCGGACGCGGGATTCGGCGATCCAGTGTCGGATGATGCCCTGGTCGGCGAGTGGTTTACCGAACGCGACCCGGCGGTTGGCGCGGTCGCACATGAGTTCCAGGGCTCGTTCGGCCATGCCGATCAGGCGCATGCAGTGGTGGATGCGGCCCGGGCCGAGGCGGGCCTGGGCGAGGGCGAAACCGCCGCCGCGTTCACCGAGCAGATTGGCCGCGGGGACCCGGGCGCCGTCGAAGACGATCTCGGCGTGGCCGCCGTGGGCGCCGTCGTCGAAGCCGAAGACCTCCAGGCCGCGGAGCACCTCGACTCCGGGGGTGTCCCGCGGGACGAGCACGATGGACTGTCTGCGGTGGGCGGGGGCGTCGGGGTCGGTCACGCCCATGACGATGAGCAGCCGGCATTGCGGGGCGAGGGCGCCGGTGGACCACCATTTGCGGCCGGTGATGGTGAAGCCGTCGCCGTCGGGGGTGATACGGGTGCTGATGTTGGTGGCGTCGGAGCTGGCCACGTCGGGCTCGGTCATGCAGAACGCGGATCGGATCCGGGCGTCGAGCAACGGCTCCAACCAGTCCTGGCGCTGCTGCTCGGTGGCGGCGATGGCCAGCAGTTCCATGTTCCCGGTGTCGGGAGCGGCGCAGTTCAGCGCCTCGGGGGCGATGAGCGGACTGCGACCGGTGATCTCGGCGAGTGGGGCGTACTGGGCGTGGCTGAGCCCGGGGCCGTAACGGGGGTCGGGCAGGAACAGGTTCCACAGCCCGCGGCGGCGGGCCTCACGGGTCAGCTCGGCCATCACCGGTGGCCGGTCCCATCGGTTCTCTGCGCCGGCGGTCTGTTCGTGGAACACCGGCTCGGCCGGGTAGACGTGGCTGTCCATGAACTCGAGCAGCTGCTCGCGCAGGTGCTCGGTCTTCGGGTCGTGGCCGAAGTCCATCAATCCTCCAGGCAGGCGTGACCGCGCTCGACGACGTGCGGCACCAGGCCGCCGATGCGGTCGAAGCCGGCCCCGACGGTCTCGCCGCGGGTGTGCCGGTAATGGATGCCCTCGCAGATCACCGCGAGCTTGTAGTGGGCGAAGGCGAGGTACCAGGACAGCGCGCCGAGGTCGGCTCCGGTGCCGGTCGCGTACCGGTCGAGCAGTCGGGCGCGGCGCGGAAACGCAGGATGGTCGCCCGGGGTGGCGGTGATGACGGTCTCCAGACCGCTGACCCCGTCCCAGAACATGATGGTGGCGGCGAGGTCGGTGAGGGGATCCCCGAGCGTGGCCATCTCCCAGTCCAGGACCGCGCGCACCCGCGCCGGGCCGTGGGCGTCGATGATGACGTTGTCGAGCCGGTAGTCGCCGTGCACGATCGCGGCCGGCGCCTGCGGCGGGGTGGTGGCGACGAGCCGGTCACCGAGCCGGTCGAATCCGGGGATCTCGCGGGAGCAGGAGGCGTCGAGCTGGGCTCGCCAGCGGCGCAGCTGACGGTCGAGGTAGCCGGCGGGCCGTCCGAAGTCTGAGAGGCCGACGGCCGCGGGATCGGTAGTGTGCAGCGCCACGAGGGCGTCGATCAGGGCGTCGGCCATCTTCGTGGCCGTGGCGCGGGAGCATGCGGCGAGCTGGTCGTCGTCGCGGTGGACGATGCCGTCGACGTGCTCCATGAGGTAGAAGGGCGCCCCGATGACATCGGAGGTGTCGCAGCGGGTCACGGTGCGCGGCACCGGGACCGCCGAGTCGGCCAGCGCGGTGAGCACGCGGTGTTCGCGGCTCATGTCGTGCGCCGTGGCCAGCACGTGCCCAAGCGGGGGGCGGCGTAGCACCCAGCGGTGGATGTCGTCGGTGACGGAGTAGGTGAGGTTCGAGCGCCCGCCGGCGAGTAGCCGGGCGCGCAGCGGGCCTGCCGGGTGTGCGCCGGTGTCGGGCAGCTGGCGCAGGTGGCGCGCGAGGGCGGTGAGGTCGAGTCCGGGCAGGTCGGGAGCCGCGGGGGCCGTGCCGGAGCCGGTGGCTCCGGCACGGCCCGCGCGCGGGACGGTGTTCACGTCGTGCGGCTCACTTCGCCGGCGGGAGGACGCGGCGCTCGATCAGGACCCGCAGCCAGTGCCGGAAGGATTCCTCGGTGTCCCAGGTCTCGGTGAACCCGGCCTGCTTGATCTTCACGGTGCTGACGAAGGCCGGAGGCGGGGGCTCCTCGGCGCCGTAGGCCATGCAGAAGTCGGCGTAGTGGTGCGACTCGCCGAGGATGTCGGTGATGCTGTTCTGCCGCAGCCCGTACTTGGCGACGATCTTGTCCCACACGTCGGCCTTGGTGGGCAGGTACTCGCCCAGCGACACCGGCTTGTCCGGGCCGAGCTCGACGCCGAGCTCCTCGGCGAACGCCGGCCACAGGTCACGCCAGGCGAAGACCTCGCCGTTGGTGAGGTTGAAGTGCTGGCCCGCCGCCGCGGGCGTCTCGGCGGCCCAGCGGATCGCCCCGGCCACCAGCCGGCAGTCCACGGCCTCCCAGACGTAGGGGATCCCGCCGGGGAAGCCGAAGGGGCGGCCCTCCTCCTTGCAGATCGCTGCGTAGACGCCGATGACCGGGGGCAGGTTCATCACCACGCCGGTGCTCGGGCCGACGATCAGCTGCGGGCGGAAGATCGTGACGTCGAAGCCCTTGGCCGCGGACTTGTCCTTGATGTAGTCCTCCTGCAGCCAGTAGAAGTTCGCGTGGTCGTCCCGTGGGAAGCGCTCGCGGGCCGGCACGGGCATCGGGTGCAGGTGGATGCCGTAGGCCTTCGTTCCCTGCAGCAGCGTGACGTGCTTGAGATTCGCGACCTCGGCCAGCGGTTCGATCAGGTTGCGCAGCATGGCCAGGTTGGTGTCCATCTGGTCCGGCTCGGTCCAGCCCGCGATCAGGCCCGGCTTCTCGTAGACCGCGGTGTAGACCACGTGCGTGACCCGGCTCAGCCCCTGGACCGCCGCCTGTGTGCCGGCCTCGTCCTGCAGGTTGATCGGGAGGTGCTGGAAGGGCTTGTCGCTGAACACCTCGGGCTTGCGCCGGGAGACCGCGATGACCTCCCAGCCGTCGTCGAGGAACTTGTCGACGGTGGCGGCGCCGACCAGACCGCTGGCCCCGGCGATGAGAACGGTATTCGCCATTGCGCTCTCTCCTGTGAGTAGGCGTGGAGAAACTGCGGCGCCGGCCGGATGGCCGGCGCCGCAATGGGTGTCGAGCGGTGCGCCGGGCCCACGGGGGCGAGCCCGGCGCGTGGAGTTAGCCGCGGGTGCGCAGTTCGCGGCGGAGCAGCTTGCCGGTGACGGTCTTGGGGATGTCGTCGAGGATCTCGACCTGCCGCGGGTACTTGTAGGCGGCCATGCGTTCCTTGGTGAACGCGATCAGCTCCTCGGGAGTGGCCGTCTTACCCGGGCGCAGGCTCACGAAGGCCTTGACGGTCTCGCCGCGGTACTCGTCCGGCACCCCGACCACAGCGGCCTCGCGCACCGCGTCGTGCTCGTAGAGCACGTCCTCGACCTCCCGTGGCCACACCTTGTAGCCGCCCGCGTTGATCTGGTCCTTCTTGCGGTCGACGATGTAGAACCAGCCCTGGGCGTCCATGTAGCCGACGTCGCCGGTGTGCAGCGCCCCGTCGGGCAGCGCCTTCGCGGTTTCGCCGGGCTTGTTCCAGTACCCCGCCACGACCTGGGGGCCGGCGGTGACCAGTTCGCCGATCTCGCCGGGTGGCAGGTCTTTGCCCTCGTCGTCGACGATGCGGACCACGGTGTTGTAGATCGGCACCCCGACCGAGAGCGCCCCGGAGGCCGGGTCGACCGGCGCCTCGGCGCCGAGCGGGACGGCGTGCGAGGGCGAGGTCGTCTCGGTCAGCCCGTAGATGTTGTGGATGTAGTGCCCGAACGTGTCCTGGAACGCCGTGACCGTGCTCGGGGGGATCGGGGCGCCGCCGGAGTAGATCTTCGTCAGGCTCGCGAGGGCGTCCTTGTCCGCGTTCGGCGCGTTCATCAGCGCGATGAACACGGTGATCGAGCCGACCGTGAAGGTGGCCTGCTCGGCGTGGATGGTCTCGATCGTCACCGCCGGGTCGAGCCGGTACATCAGCACCAAGGGGGCCCCGACCAGCAGCGAGATGGCGATGTGGCCGACCAGCCCGGTGATGTGGAACAACGGGGCGATGCCGAGGATCACGTCGTCCGGGCCGAGGCCGATCCAGTCCCGGTAGGTCTGGGCGTTGAACACCACGTTGCGGTGCGTGGTCATCGCGCCCTTCGGCGGGCCCGTGGTGCCGGAGGTGTAGGTCAGGAACGCCACGTCATCGGGTCCGAGCGAGACGGCAGGCGGGGCCTGGCCGCGGAACCGCTGCAGCAGCTCGGCCATGTCGAGGGTGCCCGCGCAGGCGATGCGCTCGACGCCGGCGAAGATCCGCGGGTCGTTGCGGGTCTGGTACTCCAGCTCCGAGGTGGTGATCACCGTCCGCACATCGGTGTTCGGCACCACCGTGGCGGCGACGTCGCGATACAGGCTCTCCAGGCACACCAGCACCGTCGCGCCGGAGTCGGTCAGGAGCTGTTCGAGCTCACGCTCCTTGTTCATCGGGTTGATCGAGACCGCGATGCCACCGGCCTTCCAGGTCCCGATCTGGGCGATGACGAACTGCGGCACGTTCTGGGCGTAGATCGCCACCCGCTCCCCGGCGCCGAACCCGGCGTCGGCCAGCCCGGCGGCGAAGGTGTCGGTCAGCTCGTCGAGCTCGCGCAGGGTGATCCGGCCGTCGAAGTAGCGGATGGCGTCCGCCTCCGGGGACCGGGCCACCGATGCGCGGAACATCTCGACGGCGTTGTCGAACTCGACCGTGATCTCTGCGGGCTGGCCCGGCGCGTACCGGTCCAGCCACGCCTTGTCGTCGTACACGCTCATCGGAGTGCCTCTCAGCGGATGGCGATGGGGTTCACCGGGGCGCCGGTGCCCTTGACGACCTTCAGCGGCGCGGCGGCGTAGAGGAAGCTCCAGCGCCCGTCGGCGGCGCACGCGTCGGCCAGGTCGTCGAGCCAGGCGATCTCGGTGAGGGTGACGCCCAGGTTGCGCATCAGCGCGCAGTGCAGCGGCAGCGCGATCCCGCTGTCGGGCTCGTAGGTGACCTCGTTGGCGATCGTGTCGGTGACCAGGTTGGGGATCTCCGTCCGCTGGAACCACTCGACGAGCTCGCGGGAGTAGGTCAGACCGGGCTCGTTGAAGCCCTCGTAGAAGCTCTCCTTGCTGTCGATCTGGTACCAGTACTTCATCCAGCCGGTGCGGATCAGCAGGATGTCGTGCGGCTCGATGGTCACGCCCTGGGCCTTGGCGGCGGCCTCCAGGTCGTCGTGGTCGAACGTCTCACCCTTGTCCAGCCACTGCTTGCCGCGGTGGCGCGCCATGTCGATGAGCACCCCGCGCCCGACGACGCCCTTCTCCGCGATCGGCAGCACCGAGGCCTTGTCCATCGCCTCGACCGTGGTGCGGGCGTCGTAGCCGTTCCACAGCTTGCCGTCGTACCAGACGTGGCCCAGCGCGTCGTACTGCGTGGAACCCTGCAGGAAGATCAGCGCGGTGTCGTCGGCGTAGTGCAGCCCACCGGGGAACTGCGGGGCGCCCTCGCCGTCCCAGGTCGACTCGTCCATCACGTTCTGCCGCTGGATGCCCTCGCGGCCGGGCCACAGCGGGTCGCCGGGGCCGTCGGTGCGGCCCATCTGGATCTGCAGCGTGAACACCTCGCCGGAACGGATGTGCTGCACACCACGCAGCACCTCCCCGGCGTCGAGGTAGTTGAGGCAGCCCAGCTCGTCGTCCGGACCCCACTTGCCCCAGTTGCTCGGGGCGTCAGCGCCCAGGAACTCTCCCATCGCGGGGGCGTCAGACATCGTCGTCTCCTTACAGCTACTGAACACTTGCGGCCAGGGCGAGCGTTCGCACGGCCCGCGTTTAGCAGATGATGCAGGTCACCCTTCTACCCGTCAATACCCGGATGACTTGCCAGCAGAGCCACATATGTTCAGTTAAGCTAAACGCGAGCGAGAGGGGGTGGCCGTGGCCGCCAACGATGGGCAGGCGCGAACCGGGGCGGATGCGACACTCGGGGCTCAGGTCCGCGCCGCCCGGGTCGCAAAGAACATCAGCCTGCGCGCGCTGGCCCGCCTCCTGGGGGTCAGCCCGGCGACGATCAGCCAGATCGAAACCGGCCGAACCGGCCTCAGCGTCGTGCGCCTCGGCCAGATCGCCGACGCGCTGCAGCTCACCGTGCCGCAGATCCTCGACATCGTCGTGGACCCTGCAGCACCGGAACCTCCGTACGCTTCATCGCCGCCGAGTTCACCGCCCGTGTCGAGCCCGACGGCTGACAGCGACGGCCCGTCGCACTGGCGTACCTACGGGCCGCTGGACTTGGATCCCGTGCTTCGTGCGGCGCTCGAGGAGATCCTGCAAATCGGCTACCACGGCGCGACCGTGCGCGGAATCGCCTCCCGGTGCGGCCTCTCGGTCTCCGGGCTCTATCACTACTACACGAGCAAGCAGCACATGCTGCTCACGATCCTCGACCGCACCATGACCGAGCTGCTGCAACGCGCCGAAGCCGCGCGCCGCGACGGCCGCGATCCCGTCGAGCGGTTCAGCCTGCTCATCGAGCACCTCGCCCTGTTCCACACCCATCGTCGCGAGCTCGGCTTCGTCGGCGCGAGCGAGATGCGCAGCTTCGACACCGAGAACCGCATCAAGATCGCCAACATGCGGACCCACCAACAGCGCATGGTCGACGAGGAGGTCGAGGCCGCCGTCGAAGAGGGGAAGTTCCGCACCCACCATCCCCACGAGGCTTCCCGGGCTGTCGTCACCATGTGTACCGCACTGCCCAACTGGTGGCGACCCGACGGCCCCCTGAGCCCCGAAGATGTCGCCGAGCAATACGTCGGCTTCGCCCTCGACCTCATGCAGTACAAGTCGTCCTGAACGCGCACCGTGGAGCGCCAGCCGGCCCAGCGGTGCACACGATGTGATCAGGTCATTGCGGCCGCCACACGGGGTCGCCGGCCGCATCCTGGTCAACACCGGCGCCCCAGCCCTCGGCCTCCAATTGATTACATGCCTTTACTGAGCTCCCCTCCACCCGAAAACGATTGCCGATATAATCCGCCTTATGGCAGTTCGAGTACGAGCCTCTACCCAGCTGCTGTCGACGAACGGGCCTGCTGGCTGTTCGAGTGTTCGAGCCTAAGGCGACTACCGACGCCTGCCAGAATCTGATAAGACTGGCGCCGCGCGACGTGGTCGAAAATCGGGCTCGTGACGATCAGCTCGTTGGCGTTCGTCTTGTCGATCACAGCCTGCAGCCCCTCCCGTATCGTTTCAGGTCCACCGATTACGTAGCCCGGAGTCAGCTCTGCGAGGCGGCCTCTTTCGTCGTCGCTGTACGGGTAGGCTGCGGCATCGACCGGACTTGGAAGTCGAATTCGTTTTCCAAGTCGGCGACTGAGAATCTTCAACCGGATCGAGCCGGCAAGCCACTCGGCCCGCGAGTCCGTTTCGGCTGCGATCACCGGCACCGCCAGCACGACATACGGTGCGTGGCCATCCCTCGCCGCTGTGAACCGGGAGCGGTACTTATGCACTGCGTCGACCGCAGCATCGGGGTTGAGGTGGGCAGCGAAGGCGTATCGCAGTCCCAATGACCCGGCCAGAGCCGCACTCTCCGAGCCGGACCCCAGCATCCATATCTCCGGCACGTTGCCGACCGCTGGCACCACGTTGATACCGCCCGGCTGCGGCGGCGAGAAATACTGAAGGAGCTCTTCTATCTGCTCGGTGAGGCTCTTTGCGTTTCGGTCCACCTCCGGCCGGACGCGCTCGACAACTTTCTTAGAGCCTCCGGGGGCACGCCCCACGCCCAAGTCGATACGGCCGGGATGAAAAATTTCGAGCGTGCCGAATTGCTCCGCGATGAGTATGGGAGGGTGGTTCGGCAGCAGGATGCCGCCCGATCCGACACGGATGCGGGTTGTAGCACCAGCCACCTCGCTGATGATCACGGACGTGGCACAGCTAGCGACGCCCTTCATGCCGTGATGCTCGGCTACCCAGTAACGACGGTAGCCGAGGCTGTCCGCCAGGGACGCAAGGTCCACTGCATTGCGGAGCGCCTCGCGGGCGGTCGAACCTTCCACTACGGGCGCCGTATCAAGGACAGAGAGAGCCATATCACTCTGTAACCGGGTATGATTCATCGCCACTGTGCGCTCCATCCTTGCCTTGTTCAGCCCCTCCAACTCCTGCTGAAGTCTAATCCTCCACTGCGCTCGTTCCCGCCACCGAGGGACGAAACCTGGTTCCCATCGCAGATATGGCGCCTCAGCCAGCGATTCCGATTGCTCCGCCCAGCGTAGGCCGCGTTGCCGCTCTCGCAGTTTCAACGCGGACATAACTGCTTCGGCCACCGCTCGCACGTCTCTCGACCACTCCACCGGAGCGGCACTCTGCTAAAACTCCGCAAGATGAGAGAGGCCATCGGAGATTTCGATTGTCATCCGCTCGAAACCTGGAGAGGGGGACGGATTTCCCCCTCGTCGTGCTCGCCCCGCTCTGTCGCAGCCGCAGATGCGGAAACTCCGTCATCAGCGTCCGCCAGAGCGGCTCCAATTGTTCCCGGTGTCGAGCCCACGTCCGCAGTTCAGGCCAGCGGGATCCTGGAAAGACGACGTAGAGGATCTGGCGGACGAGGCAACATCGTTTACCCCATGACCATGGCACCGGTTCCGACGATGCCAGATGATGGCGATAGGGTGCGATAGCTCTCTGGGTCTCGGTACTTTCCCCAGAATCCTGGCGGCCCTGGCGATGGGATCAGCATCAGGGTGCGGGTCAGCTCAACCGCCACGGCACAGGACCCGGCAGCGGTGCTGAACACGTAGCCTGCCGCGACCACCGACGACGTCTCGTTGATCGCGGCACCCGTCCACGACCCGAACGCCTGCGGCCCCGAGCCCAGCAGGTGCCCGATCACAGGGAACGTGATGACGGCGACGCTGTTGAACGTGAAGATCGTCCGATGGCGTAAGCGACGTGGGTGTCCTTGGGTTCGAGCACGGCGCCGGCCGCCGCGATCGCCGACGCCCCGCCCATGCCGGTCCCTACGTCGACCAGGGTCTGGGTGTCGCCGCGGACACCGAGGAGGCGGCCCAGGAGGTAGACGCCGGCCAGCGCAACGGCCGGCGTGCCGAGCATGACCGGTAGCGAGCTGGCTCCGACCCTGACGATCCGGGCCAAGGACATGGGTGTCAACGTTGCAGCCCGAGGAGAGCCGGGGACTACGCCTTTGCCAACTGGCGGTAGCGGGTCGCCAACCGAGCAATCACCGTGCGCGCCTCATCACCGAACACAGCGGCGCCCTCGAGGCGTTGGAACAGGAGGTCGTAGACCCCGAGGTCGCGGGGGTCGGACGTCAGAGCGGTGGCGGTCTTGGTGCCGATCTGCACGGCCTGCTGATCGTAGATGTGGAAGCCGTGCGGCGCGGCAAAAGCCATCGGGGTGGCGAGGGTGATCAGGCCGAGCCGCACGTTGGGCAGTTGGCTGGCGGTGACCAGGTGGTCGAGTTGTCCGGCCATCACGGCCGGACCGCCGAGGTTCCAGCTGAGTGCACCCTCGGTCTGTATCAGCGTCCACGACCGGTTCGGGTCATCGAGCATCATCCGGTAGCGGGCGAGCCGGCTGGCGACGGAGGCGGCGGCCTCGTCGGGAGAGTGGTGGCCGAACACCGCGCGCGCGTAGGCCTCGGTCTGCAGCGAGCCGATGACCATGCCTGGCTGGTAGGAGCGCACCCGGGCTGCGGCCTCCTCCATGCGGCGGATGCGCTCCTGGAAGTGGTTGGTGCCCCGCTGAAAGATCAGCCGGGAGTCGACCCGACCAGGTTTGAGGGCTTCGGCCCAGGACACGAGCTGGCCGCGCTCATCCTCACCGGCGCCGTAGAGACGGGCGAGGGCGTCGACCTGCTCGGGGTCGAGCAGGAAACGTCCGGTCTCGGCGCGAGAGATCTTTCCCTGGCTCACACCGAGATGCCGGGCTGCGGCGGCCTGGGAGATCCGCGGCTCTGTGTCCTCCCGGAGGGCGCGCAGGCGCGCAGCCAGCCCTTCGAGGCCGGCGGACGCGCTCGTACTTGTACCCGCCATCTGGCTACGCAGCCTGCCGCCCGTCACGATGCAGTTCGATGTGGCGGGGCCACCACTCGGTGAACGGTTCGGCTGTGTCCCAGAGCAGGTCCCTGGCATCGCGGAAGGCCGGCAGCAGGTTGTGTTCGGCGGTCGCGCCGAGGAACTCACCTGTCGGTCCATAGTGCATCGACAGGGCGTGCTCGTTGTCGAGTAGCCAGAAGTCCTGGTGGACGCCCGGTGCGAGCTCGGGCCAGTCGCGCTCGGCCAGATCGAGGATGCGGATGTCCTCACCGGCCTCGGCGTTCGGGGCATAACCCCATTCGCACTCGAACCTGGTGTAGTCCGTGACCGGGGCGGTGACGATCCGGACGCGGTGCCGGTAGAGCCCGCGTGCACGCTCGTTCCGCAGCCGCTGTAGCCAGGGGCCCTTGCGCTCGAGCGTCGGCGCCGGTTCGCCGCGCAGATACCGACCGAAGTCGTTGCCGTCGGAGGCGACCTCGTACTGCTGGAGGACCTCCAACCGGAAGGCGGTCTCGGTGAAGTGCTCCTTGATGAAGTCTCGGAGCTCAGCTGCGGTCATCATCGGTGCTCACCGCCACTCGCAAGGCATCGGGGATCTGGTGCAGGGGAACTTGGTAGAGACGCTCGTGGTCGGCCACGCGACCGGCGTGCGCAGCCGTCAGGGCCTGGTCGCTGCACAGCGCGCCGCGTAGATGGACCCATCCGTCGACCGCCGGTAGCTCGGGTGCGAACGATGCTGGTAGCCGGAACGTCCCGGGGCCGGTCGGCTCACCGACGAAGTACAACACCGCGGGGTCACCGATGTCGGTGATCGCCGGGCACGTCTCGTCATCGGCGCAGGAGCCTCGTAGCACTCTTACCTCGATCTTCCGGTCGTGACAGGTCATCAGGTTCCTCCCGAGCGGCCGGCATAGCGCTCGAGAGTGTCCGTCCCGCAGCGTAGCCAGGTCAACTAATGGGCCGTTGCATGATGCTCCGCAGACAGGCCGAGATCAGCTTGCCTTATTCGATGAGCCATTGCATAGTCACCCTGTCGGCCGGACTTGCGGCGTCCCCCACGCGGTCGGACCGAACAGCAAGGGGCCCCGGCAGGCGCGGCAACGCCTACCGGGGCCGACGGATCGCCACTCGCCTGACTCTGACACCAGGAGGAACGACCCATGTCAATTGTGGCGCGGCTAGTTGATCGCGTCCGTGCGCGCCTCACCGCGCAGGACCAGCGCGCCCCCGCACGACACCGGGCGATGCCTCCTGGCCCGCGTAGCAGGCGAACCTACCGGGGTCCCCGATGGGACCAACTCGCCGAGACTCGGTCCGCGGCGTCAGCAGGGAAGAGCACTGTGGACGCCGCTGCGCCGGTCGCCGTCCCGGCAGGTCACCGGTGAGCGGCCGCGGCCGCCAAGGGGCGACGACCACCTCGATGACCTCGCAAGTTGACGGGCTCGCCCACGAGATCACCGACGAGGACCTCGTGGCCGGCGTGGCGACAGGGCGCTACCGGGCGGTGTGCGAGGCGTGGGTTGTGCCGGTGTCGTTGACCGCCGTGCCCGGCCGGCTGTGCGAGGCCTGCACGGCCACGCTGGCCCCAGCCCCAGCCCTTGCCGGGTCCGAGCGGCGTTTCCGCTCGGCTCGGCGCGCGGTGTCGGGGTGGCTGCGCGACTGCTCAGTCTTGGTCAGCCGCACTACCCGGCGACGGGTGCCGTCATGGTCTTGAACGCACGGCGCGCGACCAGGACCACCGCAGTGCTGTCCTGCACGGACTGCAATTGTCGACGGCGGCCCGATAGTGACTGCGCGGCAGCTGAGAGTTGACCAGCCCCCCAGACCCCGGCTGGAGCCGAACAGGGTGGAAGCGGGGGTCGAGCCTTCAGAACTGGGCCCAGATCCGCCGGTTGCGCCGAGGGGCTACCCATCTCGGAGATCGCTCGAGTGCCGGGGGTCTCGCGGAATGCGGTGAAGCGGGCGTTGGCCAGCGATGGGCCGCCGAGGTACGGGCGCCGACGAGGCCGTGTCCTCCGCCTGTGAGGCAGCGGCCGGTGGGCCCGCTTCGCGTACCTGGTTACTCGATCTCCGACCACGGACCACGTCAATGTGTACGGATTCATCGCTCGATGATCTATACTTGGCAGGTTGGCCTCGCCGATGGCGGAGCCGCCGACCAAGGGGGGACGTGGCATGGCCAGGCGGGAGAAGCGCGGGATCACATCGAGCCTCGCTCAGAGTCGAAGCTGCGTACTCGCCATCGCGCCGTTCCTCTTGATCCTGTTGAGTGGCTGCTCCCTCGGCGACCCAGAGTCAGCCCTGATCGGCCGATGGGCGGGAACCTGCGGTGAGAATCCCGTACTGCAGGTGTCGTTCACGTTCGAGTTCATGGAGGACGGTCGCATCACGATTGGACATCAGGGCGGTAGCAGCGAGGGCGATGGTGGCCGCTACCGAGTTGACGGCGACAACATCACATTCACCACGATCAACTCCGAGGGCAAGGAGGACACTGCGACCGGCGGCTTCGCCGTCACCGACAACACGCTCCAGCTCACGGCCCTCACCGACCCCGGAAACCGTGGGGCCCTGGTGGCCTGGTGCTCCCTGACTCGCATGCACTGATCACGGCGCGCGGACTACGCGAGGCCCGACCGGCATCGCGGCTACACCGATCCGCCCCAGGCGCTCTCTTCTCCGGAGCCGATCGGAATCGCCGGCTCGGCACAGCCGGGTTGTTCTGAAGAGATTCCGCCCGCGATGAGGCTGGACCAACCCGGCCGCGACCGGATCGGTGGCCACGGCGACTCGGCGCACCTCCCCAGGCCCGCCACCCTTCACCGTCAGCGACATCTGCGTCTAGGCCGGAAGGCCGGTCTGAAGCACGGCAGGACCTCCAGCCGGACACCGACCTCGCGCCCCGCGCTCCTGAGCACACGAAAGGACGACGGTGGCTCCTCGAAAGCAGCAGACTACTTCCATTACAGTACTGATTGATATAGAGTTAATCTATACATTGGTACGGAACCGGGGGTCACATGCTGTTCGGTGCAGCGCGATCTGGTCGGCCCGCGCTCAGCGTGGTGGCAGCCGCGGCTGTGCTGTTGGCCGCATGCAGCGGTCCAGGGACTGGACCAGTCGGGGGCGCCGGCACCTCGAGTGCGGCGGCACCGCCCGCGCCGCAGGCGTTCGATCCACCGGTCGCCTTCGACGCGACACGGCTTGCGCAGACCGGCGCCGCGCTACCCGAGCCGGGAGCACTCGACGGGACGATCGGCTGGGCGACAACAGCGAATGGGCTCGTTCGGATCGACCTCACCGCACAGCAGAGCAGCCCACCGGCGCCGGCCACCGGCAAGCAGCAGACCTTCATCCGAAGTGGGGTAGCGGACACGGTCGGTGCTCCGATCGTCACCGGCGCCGGCGCAAACCGGCTTCCCCTGGCGGCCCTGCCGGTGCAACTTCCCGGCGCCGGGACCATCCCTCATCGGACAGGAGCCGAGTTGGTCGCGGCCGACCCTGCTACCGGGGCCCGGCGGTTCACGGTCCCGCTTCCGCTGCCTGACTGGGCTTACCTCGGGACCATCATCACCAGGATCGCGGGCACCACCGACGGGGCGGGGGCATCCGGGGGAATCGTCGTCGTCGCCGCGCAGGTCATGAACAGCGACGACGCCATGACCTTCGGCGTCGACCTCGCCGGCCACCGCATCGCATGGGCGGTCGACAATTTCGCCGCGGAGACCGTGGCCAGCGGGGTCGCGGTCGGTATCACGCACACCGCCCCGGGCCCCGTGGCCCCGGTTCGAGCCGACGTGCTCGCGGTTTCGGCCACCGACGGCACCACCCGCTGGCGGAAACCGGGCGGCGAGGGAGCCCGGCTCGCCGGGGCGAACCTCGTCGCGGTAGACGGATCCGCCCCGGACACCCGCCGCCCCTTCTTCGCGTTCCTCACCGCCACCGACGGCCACCAGGTCCAGGCCCTGGACAACAACCGCTCGCCCGGCGACACCGAGGCCGGGATCACCTGTCATTTCGACCAGGCCAGCATGACGGTGTGCGATGAGCACACGGGGATCCGGGACTGGGCGTTCGCGATCGACTCGACCACCGCCGCGTCGTTGTGGAAGCTCCCCGACGACGCCAAGACCCGAGTCGCTCCCAAGGTCACCGCGGCCTGGCACGGCGCGGTCTACGGCTACACCGCGAACGGTCCGGTCGTCCTCGACGGACGCTCTGGGGCCGACCGCAATGACAACCCCGGCGCCGCGCCCTACCTCGTCGGTCCCTACTTCGGCGTCGTCGGCAGCATCGACCCCGGAAACCAGACGCCCGGCGTCTACCCGACGAGCCGATGATCACCACGCCGTCGTCGCGTCCGCGGGCCTGTCCCTCGCGGAGATTCACATTGCGTTCATTCCTCATCTGGAGTCGTTGATCCACAATGACCATGCAGGTGACAGACCGCTGTCCGGGGGACGACCATCCCAGGGCGGTGCTGACGCCTCGGTCCGATCGGGGGAGGATCGTTGATCAAGTTTCTGTCGCAGCGCTCTGCAGATCGCAACCCGCCGCGCGCTGCCGATCCGGACCGAATCTCCGTCGCGGACATGGACACGCTGATCGAAGCCGGCGAGGCGATCCAGCTGCTTCCGGAGTTCGACGTCGGGCCGACCTGGTACGGCGACGCGTGGTGGGTGATACCGCAGGGCCCCGGGGAGATCGAGCGCGGCTACACCCTCGCCCCGGACGAGGCGCAGCTCGAGCTGACCGAGATGTTCCTGGTCCTGGCGCGCTCGGCCGACGTCGTCGCCGAGATCCAACAGGAACGTCGCGAGGAGGCCAGGCGCGCTCAGGGCGACGACCCGTGGCCGTACCACCCGCCAGCGCAGCGGCGTCGCTGGCGGAAACGGTGACCGCTCCGGCCACACCGGAGGGCCCGGAGGCGGAGGTCGTTGAGACCGCGCTCGCCGTCCTGGCCAAGAAGACCCGCGCCGAGCTCATGCTCGGACTGCTGGAGGACTTCGCGGCCGGGCAGCGCACCGGCCGGGTGGTGCTCGAGGAGTTCCGCCGGGCCGAGGCCGCGTTGAACGCGGACCGCCCCAGCCTGGCCAGCCGCACCGGCGATGGACTCCGCGCGCTCGTGCGCAGCACCAGCCCGGACGGCCCCGTGCCCCGGTCG
Source organism: Pseudonocardia acidicola (assembly GCF_012911935.1). Taxonomy (GTDB): domain Bacteria; phylum Actinomycetota; class Actinomycetes; order Mycobacteriales; family Pseudonocardiaceae; genus Pseudonocardia; species Pseudonocardia acidicola. Next base: position 119,537 of record NZ_JAAXLA010000005.1, read on the forward strand.
AACCGCTGGCTGGACGCCGCCCGCCGCATCACCACCGGCGGAGCCCCGGAATGGGAACGGCTCCGCCAGGTCGGCCGGGACAAGGACGACCCGGTCCCCGAGTGGGAGATCTTCCACGGCCTCCACGCGCTGGCCCGCCGATCCGCGCTGCCCGGGCGCCGCACATCCGCGGGCCTGTCGGTACAGGGCATCGAGGAAGCGATGGACCTCCACGGCGGGCTGGGGGCCTCCTGGTCGCTACACACCTACCTGCGCGAGATTCGGAACCGCTTTGGCCCCGACTACCGGCCCGGTGACCCCGCGGAACTCGCGAGCACCGTGCTGCGAATCGATGCCGCCCGCCAGCTGGTCAAGCCCGGCGGGTTCACCGTCGGGATCCGACCCGGTCCCGCAGCGCCGACCCGGATGATCGACGAGGCGACCATGCGGGCGATGACCGAGAACTACCGCGAGGTGCTGGCCAGCCGGCTCAGCGCCACCGCCGGCCTGGAGCTGGTCCGCAGCGCCGCGTCCGGGCGGAACGGGCAGAAGCCCGCCGGCGCCGACGTCGACCGCGCCCTGGCCGCCGGCGCGGCGATCGTGCGGGCCCGCCGGGCACGGGCGACCGCCGAACGGGTTCGGGAGCGGGCCGTCGAGCTGCGCAGCCGCCGCATCGCCTCGGGCAGCACCGCGCTGTTCGCGACCGCGGGGGTCACCGGGCTCGGGCTCACCGCCGTGGGGCTCTTCGGCGGGCTGAAGTTCCAGTACACGACGGTGATCGGGTTGACCATGAGCGCGATGGGCATGGTCGGCAACACCCTCAAAGAATGGACGCCGAACGCGGAAGTCATCGCCGCGCCGTTCCGGGCCTGGCTCGCCGAGCACCTCGCTGCGCGAGCACAACGCGCCGCTGACCACGCCATCGATCGCCTGTACCGCGGGCCGGCCCCGGTCCAGTCGGCTTGGGCACGCGCTCGGGCCGCGGTGACCGGGGGGCGCTCCGTGGCTATCGCCGCGGCCCCGCGCAGTACGGCGCAGTCCGGAGCTAGCCCTGTCCCCCGCCTTCCGGAGCGCGCGCTACCGGAACAGCGCCGGCGGCGGTGAAGCGCACTCTCTCCTCGTGAGCAGTGCCCACATGTCAACGGCAGCCGGCCCTGAGCGACCCCTGGGTTGACTCGATATGTCGCAGGTCCTCCCGCACGGCGCGAGAGATCGTGCCAGGGTCTGGGACCGCGCCGGAAGTAGCGCTGACCGGGACCTTCATCGCGGTGGGTCTGAGCGCGATACGCAGCCGGGAGATACGCGACACCGGTCCACCAGCCGGAACCGCGTTCAGCAATCGGGCGGTGTTGCATCAGGTGCAACTCGGCCCAATCTGCCGTGGCCGCCGCCGGCCGTAGGCGAGTCCGTCGGCGACGGTGCGGGCGATGTCGTGGGCGGTGCAGTGGTCGACGCCGATGTGGCGGGCCGCAGCTTGGTTGAGGGCGGCGCGTGCCGCGCTCTCGTCGAGGACTCCGCCGCCGACGAGTTCCCCGAGGATCCGGGCTGCTCGTAGCAGCGTTCGGTGGCGGGTTCCGGTGGCTGCCTCGGTGACCGCTCGACATTCGCCCTCGACCACGGCGCGGACGTAGGCCCCTGCCCGGCCGCGGGGCAGTTCGATCGGGGCCACTGGTGGCGGCGGGGGCGGCGGAGCCAGCGCGTCGGCCAGCCACGCCGGGAGCGGAGCGATCGGCGCTCGGTTGATGACGCGGTAGTAGCCCTCCCGGCGCACGGATCCTGCCGCGACGACGTAGCCGCCGCTGGCACGAGTGTCGATGCGCCAGCCCAGCGTGCCACCGGTGTTACGGAAGACGGTTCCGGGAGGCTGACGAAAGTACAGGTGTATCCCACCGGTGGGAGTCTGGATGGTATAGGTGTGGTCCGGTACGGATTTACCCGCAGCATGGGCGAGGCGGGCCAGGACGTCTCGGCCGTTGCGCGCCCCGGCCCAGGCCGGTGGGGCCGGTTCGCCGTGCGCCTCATCCAGGTCGACCACGATCAGGCCGGACCGCCCGACCGCGATCCCGATGTTGTAAGGCCGCTGGTCGAACCAGGCCCGTATCTGCTGCGGATCTCGGGTGGCTGCGTCTTCCCAGCTCTTGATCGCAGGGGTCTTGCCTCGAGGCACGACCGGGAGCACGTAGAATTGTTGCTCGATCGCAGCCGCGAGCGCGCGGTGGAGCAGCCGCCGACCGCCGCTCTTCTGCTCTTCCATGCCGCTCCACCTCGTCGCACCGTCCCACGCGTGATCAGTCCGACTGTACTGATCGAATGACTGTCGATCTATACTTCTGGGCGTGCGGAAAGCCGGGGTTGCTGCGGGTGTGGCGGCCGCGACGGCGATGTCCGCGCTGATGATGCTGCTGGTCATCGTCGGCAGCGACGACCAGGCGAACGCCGCCGGTCTGTCCGGTGTGGTGTGCGCGCCACCGGGGGGCGCCCCCGGGGATCCGGTGGCCGGCTTCTCCGGCAGCCAGCTGGCGAACGCGACGGCGATCGTGGCCGCGGGCGCCGAGATGCGGGCCCCACAGCGGGCGCAGGTCATCGCGGTGGCGACCGCCATGCAGGAGTCGCAGCTGTACATGTACGCGAACTCCACGGTGCCGGAGTCGCTGACGCTGCCCCATGAACGAGTCGGCGCCGATCACGACTCGGTAGGGCTGTTCCAGCAGCGCGCCAGCTGGGGCCCACTCGAGATCCGGATGGACGCGAAAGCGTCGGCGAAGTTGTTCTACGAGAAGCTGCTCGCCCTGCCCGGCTGGGAATCGATGCCCCTGACCCAAGCCGCGCAGAGCGTACAGATCAGCGCGTTCCCCGACGCCTACGCCCGGTGGGAACAACCGGCCAACCAGATCGTCGGCTCGGTGTCGGGCATCGTCTGCTCGGCCGTCGGCGGCGGCTCGGGCCCGCTGGCGGCGAATCCGCAAGCACAGGTCGCCATCCAACGAGCCCTGTCGCAGGTGGGGATCCCCTACGCGTGGGGCGGCGGAGACGCCCAAGGACCCACGCGGGGCATCTCGGACGGCGGCGGCCCCGCGGACCGGGCCGGCGACTCGCGCAAGGTCGGCTTCGACTGCTCGGGGCTGATGGTCTACGCCTTCGCCGGCATCGGGGTGACCGTGCCGCACCAGACCCAGTCCATCTGGGCGGCCTTCCAACCACCGATCACCGACCCCCACCAGGTCCAGCCCGGCGACATGATCATGCTCAGCAGCAACGGCCGCCCCGGGGGCATCCACCACGTCGGCCTCTACCTCGGCGGCGGGCGCGTCGTCCACGCCCCGGAGTCCGGCTCCACCGTGCAGGTCGTCGACAACATCTGGCAGTCGCCCTACTGGACCCGAGAGTTCATCGGGGCCGTCCGGGCAATGCCCAACACCGCCCGTCCGTGACCGGGGGCGGTGCTACGCCAGAGGCTTCGTCGGCGGGGCAGCGGTCGCCGGCGGCGTGGTCGGGGCCGGTGCGGGCGCCGGGGCCGGTGCAGGACTCGGCGTCGGGACTGGTGCAGGCGTCGGGGCTGGTCTAGTCGCGGACGGCGGCACGGGCGCCGGCCCCGGCAGCGACGGAACGGGCACGCAGTAGTAGCCGGCGCCCGCGTACGGCTCGCAGTACAGGTACATCCCGTTTTTGGATTGGCCCGACGGGGCCGATGTCGGCAAGCCCGGCAGATGGGTCGGCACGGTGGGTGGTGTCGGCAGCTTGACCGGGGTCGCGGCATTGGCGGTCTGGCAGGCCGTGAGCGCCAGCGCGGCGACCAAGCCGACGATCGCCAGAACGACGCGGCGGGGCGCCTTGGACATAGGGAGCTCCTGAGCAGTGGACTAATGCTCGGGAGACGGACGGCAGAGGCGGTCGGTTGCCGGCCGCTCGGCGCAATCGGTGGCTACCAGGTGGTTGCCGGTGACACCACTCGTCGCGATTGCGCCAACGATCCGCAGGCCCTCCGCGTAGTGGGCGGGCGGGACGACAGCCGGAATCCGGGGCGAGGCGCTTTCGTCGGCGGCACTGCTTCCAGCCGTTGTGGTCCTTCAGGTGCCCGGTTGCGGGCTGGGGGCATAGATGGCCGGTGATCGTTTGCCGACGCCTCCACGAGGGGTGGGCCCGAAAGGGCTCGATCGCCGGCCATCGCCTTGCCGAACCGAGCCACTCCCATGAGTTCCAGCACCTCGCCGCGCCCGTCACCTAGCGCAGCCGGCAGCCGTGCCTCCTGTAGATGTTCGGTATCGGCGATTTCGCCCGTGATATCGCCGGGCGGTCACAAGGTCTTGGTGATCTTCGACAGTCCCCGCGGGATGTCGGGGTTCTCGCCGCGCGTGATAGCCAGGTGGAGCGCGAGCTGCTGCAGCGGGAGGATCTCGAGCAGCGGGGATACCGCTTCGTCGATCCCGGCGGGCAGCTGCAGGCCGGCGCTGGAGGCGGCGATCGCCTGGGCGCCGCCGATGGTGAGGACGTGGGCGCCGACGGCGTGCAAGCGCTGCAGTACCTCACCCATGCTCTGGCCCCCGACGCCGTCCGGGGCGACGGCCAGGACGGGGACCTGGGACGTGACCATGGCCAGTGGGCCGTGCAGCAGATCGGCGCCGGAGAAGGCCTGCGCGCTGAGGTAACAGGTCTCCATCAGCTTCAACGCGCCTTCGCGGGCTGTCGGATAGGCGTAGCCGCGGCCGGTGACCACGAGCCGGGAGGCGAACTGGTAGCGCGCCGCGAGCGCCCGGACGTCCTCGGACCGGGCGACCAGCGCGTCGCCGGCGGCCGGCAGCGCGCCCAGGGCGGAGCCGTCGCCGTCGCGGAGCAGGAACGCCGCGTACTCGTCATCGCGTCGGCCCAGAATCCGACCAGCAGCAGGGCGCGGTCGCACATGCCGGCCAGATCCGGCTCCGGCGGGCGCGTCTTCCAGGTCTTCGTCTCGGGCAGGCGGCGAGCGCCAGCGCCTGACCTCGGCCCCGTGAGCCTTCCCATTGGCGTTGGCGTTCCTGCATGCGGGTGGCAGCGGGTATTCACGGTGAAACGCTGAGCCACCTCGCTGCGAGTCCCTCCGCAACGGCGGTGGTGATCGCGTCACAATCCGACAAGAGGCGTCCGAACTGCGCGTTCGTCGCCGGCGCGCGGCGCCTGGTGTGGACGGGAGAAGCCGGATGACTCTCAAGACGGACAGGGACGGCCTCGCCATCGGTCCGTCCACGGCCCCCATCGGGACGGCCGCGGCGGACGCCGGTCCGCCCGGCGTTCGCGGGGACCCGGCCGAGCCGGCGACGGACGCCGGTGAGCATCCGTCGGTCCGGCCCGACCGATCCGAGCCGCCGCAGGAGCTGATGTCCTCCGCGGTGGCCAACGTGCTCGGCGCGGTTCTGCTGGGGGCGCTCGTGCTCGGTCTCGTGTGCACCGGCCTGGCGTTCAAGGCCGCCGACGACGCCCAGCAGGCGGCCCGCGCCGCGGTTGCTGCCGCGTCGTCGGTGACCGCGCAACCGGTCCCGGCTACCGCCGACACGGCGACGCTGGGACAGTGGGAAGCGCCTCGCATACCGGTGATCGGGCTGCGGATGACCCCGAACGTGAGCGTGCTCGTGCTCGCCACGGCAGCGGGTTTCGTTGGAGCGCTCGTGCACGTGCTGACCGTGTTCACGGCCCGACGGGGGTACGGGACCCTGGGCAGCCGGTTCGCCGCCTGGTACCTGGCGACGCCGGTGACCGGAGCGGCTCTGGCGATGCTCCTGATCGCCGCCATCCGCGTGGGCTTGGTCTCCGGCGGCGCGAACGGTGACACGGGCGCGAACCTGTTCGGCGTCCTCGCCCTAGGCGCAGTGGCCGGGTTGTTCGCCCGCAAGGCGACCGACCGGCTCGCGCTGCTGCTCGGTGACTCGGCACCGTCGGTGGCACGGGGTGCCACCGAGGCGGGACGCGCGACCCGCGGTTCGAATGAGACGTCCGCAACGGCGGAGCAGGCCGGGACGACAAATTTCGTCCCACCCCGGACGCAGCGGTCCGGGAGCGGACCGGGACAGGGTCTCGCCGGAGGGACGCCGTGATCGATCCGGGTACACCCTCGCTGACCGTCCGTCCGAGCAGGCCGGACTACCGCGACTACGTTTTCACGCCCTCGGTCGACCAACTGGCCGCGACATCGGCGTACGTCGACCTGCGCACCCGCCCGGAGCTGTTCCCGCCGGTCTACGACCAGGGCCGGATGAACGACTGCACCGCCCACGCCATGGCCGCGGCCCTCCACGTGGTGCTCAAGCGGCAGCAAGCCCGGGACGTTGCGCCCCTGTCCCGCCTGTTCATCTACTACAACGAACGCAAGGACGAGGGGACGCTCGGCCAGGGGCTCTATGGTCGTCCGGTTCAGATGCGTGACTGCCTCCAGTCCGTGGCGAAAGTCGGATGCTGTCCTGAGGAACTCTGGCCGTACCAGATCGAGGCCCTCGACCGGCCGCCTCCCGCGCCGCTCTACGTCGTCGCCGCGCGTCGGCGAGTGACCACCTATGAGCGGGTGGTGCAGGACCTCGACCACCTCAAGGCCTGCCTGTGGTCGGGATTTCCGTTCGTCTTCGGCATCCGGATGTTCTCCGGTTTCCCGGCCTACGGGTCGTCCGGCGTCGCCGAGGTACCGGTCCCGGCGCCGACCGAGCGCCCGCTCGGCGGGCACGCGTTGCTGGCCGTGGGCTACGACGACCGGCGCCAGGTCTTCATCGTCCGCAACTCGTGGGGCGCGACGTGGGGCGACGGCGGTTTCGCGTACCTGCCCTACCGCTACCTCACCGATCCGTACCTCTCCTTCGACCACTGGGTGGTGAGCGCCGTGAGTGACGATCCGGAGACGACCGAGGCACCGCCGCGGGTAGCCGACGAGCCGGGGGCGACGGTGCCGTCACCGGTCGCCGGACCGGCCGAGGGGTCCGTGACGAGCGCGGCCGCCGTCACCGCCGCGGCCCGTACGTCGGCGTTGCAGGCCGCCGGGACGGCGACCGAGGCGGCACGGGCGGCCCAGGAGGCCGCTTCCGGTGCGCTCGTGGCCGCGGAAGCGGCCTTCAGCGCCGCCGCAGCGGTCCGCGCCGCCGCCGCGATCGAGTCCCTCGCCGATCCCTCCGTCGTCCCGGGGGCCAACGGCATGTCGGACGGCGGACCGGCACCGGAGCCCGTGCCGTCCTCGAAGCTGGCCGATCTGCGCCTCGAGCCCTTCACCGACCGGTGGCCGGCGTCCGACGCGTGGACGGCCTGGACCGGCGTCGCCGTACTCGGTGCCCCGGTCACGACGACCGGTGATCTCGTGGTCGCGGTGACTGACAGCACGGCCGGGACGACATACGGTGTCGACAACCGTGGCCGGCAGCTGTGGCGGTTCGACCTCGGCCGGGCGTGCAGCGCGCCGGCGCCCGCTGGCACGACCGTCGTGGTCGTCAGTGACGTCGGCGTCCAGGCCGTGTCCGGGGCCACCGGGTCGGCGGTCGTGGTGCCCGGTTTCGACCATCTCACCAGCTCCCCCGCACCGGCCGGCACCCGGTACCCGTGCCCCGCCGTCGACGGCAACCGGATCGCGGCGGCGTCGCCCTCGGGCCAGGTGTGCATCGTCGACACCGGCGCCAACCCCGGGACCGGCGTCGTGACGGTCTCCGTGGGGCCGAACCCGACCGGTCTCGCGTTCTGCCCCGCCGGGCTGGTGCTGGTCTGCGGTGACGGGCACGACCGCAAGCTCACCGTCGTGTCGCACGACACCGGGGAGGTCCGCTCGCTCCCCGTGGACACCGACCCGGTCTGTGTGATCGGCAGCTCGGTCGTCTGCCTCACCGGAGGCCGGCTGGCTCGGATCGATGCGTCGGCTCCGACACTCGCCGCCGTCGCCACGGCCCCGTATGACCCGGCGCTGGTCAGCGGGCTGTCCGCGTGTCCGAGCCGGGACATGTGCGTGGTGACCACCCGCACCGGTCGGATCGCCGCGGTCGCCGCCACCAGCCTCGCTACCCGCTGGGAGACGGCGATGCCGGCGGACGACGGCACGCCGTCAGCGGGTCGCGTGCACGCCGCCGCGTTCGATGACCTCGCCCGGGTCGTCTGCGTCGACGAGGGCGGCGCCCTGGTCGTGCTCGACCCGCTCACCGGCGCGGTGCTGGCCGTGCACCACCTGCCCGGGGCCGCCTCCGGCCCGGCGACGATCGCCCAGAAGGCCGCGTACGTCGGCTGTTCCGGTCCTGCCGCCGACGGGCGCACGCAGGCTGGTCTCCACAGCGCGGTGCTCGGACGCACCATGGCGCTTCGCCTCGGCGTCGACGCGGCCGGGCGGCCGGTCTCGAATGCGGACGCGAGCTTCGAGGTGCAAGAGCCGCTGCCTGGGACGCCGGCGCCCACCGGCCCACACATGATCGAGGCGTGGGTCAACGCGCCGGCCGGCGGCGGGGGAGGTGGCGTCCTTGCCGTCGGTCCCTCGACGTCCGTCCCCGGTGAGCTCGGCCTCGCGGTGACCCCGGCGGGCGAGCTCCGCTACGTCACCCGCGTCCGACCCGGCACCGGGGACGCGCCCGGGTGGCCGTCCACTGCTGTCAGGGCGGCCGCGGGCCTCTGCGACGATCGGTGGCACCACGTCGTGGTCGTCCAGCCGGTCGACGGACCGGTGACCGTGCTGGTCGACGGGGCCCTCACCCCGGCCGTGGCCGAGACGACGATTACCCCTGCCCCCACCCGGATATCCGACGCACGGCCGGTGCGTCTCGGTGCGCTGCTCGGGGAGGACCTGTCGCCGGAAACGCCGTTCCACGGCCTGGTGGGGCAGGTCCGGCTGTGGTCCGTGGCGCGCTCGCCCCGCGAGGTCACCGACGGTGCGCCGCAGGCGATGTCGCCCGCGGACGAGACCGGACCGAGCGTGTGCTGGGACGTCACCGGCGGACTACCGGCGGACATGACCGGGGGAACACCCGTCGGGGCGGTCGAGACGCGGGGCTGGCTCCTCACCGATCTCCCCACAGAGACGCCAGCGCGTCCGACGCTCACCGTCGCCGCCGCGGTGACCGCTTCTGGGACCGGTGATGTCGGGACCTCTTCCACGTTGACCGCGACCGCCCTCCGGCCGGACGGAAGCCCGCTCCCGGGCACCGAGGTGCAGCTGCGGTACCTGCGTCACGACGGCGAACCGGCGAGCATCGTGGTGAACGGCGCGCTCGTGAGCCCGACGATCGGGACCGGTGGCCTGACCGCATGGACCGGCGACGACGGAACCGCTACGTTCGTCGTGTCGAGCGTGTCCTTCCCGGTGGGGTCCGCGCCCACCGTGTCACTGCACGCCGCGTTCATGCGCCCCGGGGAAGGCGTGCTGCTCAACCCGCTCACCGGTCAGCACACCGTCACCCCCGCCCCACCGCTCGTGGTGACGGCGCAGGCCAAGCTGATCGAGGACTACAACTTCGTTCCCGGGCACACGCTCGACGCCGGCAGCTCGTATCCGACCTGGCGTGTCCTGCTGCGGGTCACCGGGGCCGACGGCCGCGTCCGGCCCCGCGAGCCACTCACCTTGTGGACCGAGGCGGAGACCGCGCTCAAGCTCCCGGACCGAGTGCACACCGTCAGCGAGGCGATCCCCGTCACGGTGCCCACCGACGAGGCCGGCGAGCTCGGCATCACCATCGAGGCGACCACGCTCACCGCTCCGCCGTTGCACGTGCAGGGCAGCTGGATGTCGCGGACCGAGTCGGTGGTCGTACACGCCGACGAGGAAGTGCACCGGCAGCTGGCCGGCCTCTCGGCCGCCGACCTGACGACGCCGCGGCCGACCGCCTCCGCCCGCCCCGGTGACCCGGTCACGACGGCGCCGCTGCTCGACACCGATCGCAGCCGCGACGCCGCGGACGTCGCGACGGTGCTCAACACCCTGATGAACCCGGCCGTACTCGTGCCGAGCACCCCACCAGCGCTGGGCGACGGCGCGGGGGGCGGTGCCGAGCTCCCGGCCGACGCCGTCTCGGTCCGCCCGGCACGGCGGGGGTGGCCGGTGACGCGCCCGCTGGACCCGGCCTCGCTGCGGGCCGCGCTCGGCGATGCCGCGGGGGTCATTGTGCAGGTCGGGCCGGACGGGTCGGCGGTGCATGCGCAGCCGTTGCTCACGGCGGCCGAGGTGCAGGCCCAGCGTGCCGCACTCCCGTCAGCCGCCGAGACCGGTTCGATCCCGCTGGGCGGCATTTGGGACGTCTTCACGTCCACGGTCGACCACGTCGGGGACGCCGCCAAGACCGCGGTCCACGCGACGGAGGAGACGGCGAAGACCGGCGTCGACGCCGTCACGAACACCGGACAGACCGCGATCGGCGTCGTCACGGACACCACGCACACGATCGGGAACACCGCTGTCCAGGGTGCCACCGTCGTCGTGAGCGTTGCCCATCAGGGCGCTGACGCCACCGTCTACGGCGTCCAGGTCACGATCTCGGCGGCGGGCCAGACGATCGACGCCGTCATCACAACCGTGGAGGAGGCGGCCGCGGTCGTCACCGCTTTCCTGGAGAAGATCGGGGTCGCGGTCCTGAACGTGCTGAAGTTCCTGTTCAGCCTGTTCGACTGGGCCGAGATCCTCGCCACGCACCGGGTGCTGAAGGACCTGTTCCACGCGGCGGTCGAGAAGGCCGAGCAGGTGCTCTCCCCCCACGTAATCGGCGGCACGCTGCACTCGGTCGCGGACATGGTGCACGATGCCGTGGCGCCGTCGGTCCCGACCATGGGCGCGGGCGCCTCGGCGGCGAGCGACACGGTCGCCGTCAGTGTGGGCGCTCCCGCCGAGCCCTCGCCCTCTGGTGCCCCGCCGTCGATGCCGATGCCCCGCCCGGCGGGACACCACGGCCCCGCCACCGAGCCGGCTCCAGTCGCGCCCTCCCCGACGGCGTCGGCCATCGTCGCCGCCACGGGCGGTGTTCAGGCCAAGCTCGTGCAGCAGCGGGTCATGGCAGGTCTGGATACGTCCGGACCGGGTGACCCGCCGCCGGTCGGTCAGGAAGAGGATGGGGCCGCGACGTCGGATGCCGAGCCGCCCGCGCTGCCCGACATCACGCCGCTCCTGCAGCTCGCGGCGCTGGTGCCCGACCCCGCGAATTTGCACCTTGACGACCTGCAGAAGATCGGCGACCAGGTACGCACGGTGCTCGCGACCGTGCTGAGCGGCGCGCTGGACGGCCTCGCCGACGGCGCGGACGAGGCCCAGGACCTGTTCGTCGGGCTACTCGGAAGCCTCGTGAGGGTGCTCGACGAGACGATCGAGATACCGTTCGTGTCGGACCTCTACCACTGGCTGACCGGCGAGGACCTCAGCCTCCTCGACGCCTGTTGTCTGGGCGTAGCCGTGCCGATCAACATCGCGTACGGGGTCGCCACGTTCGCGAGCGGAGACCGGCGTTCGTTCGCGTCCGACGCCGCCGGCCTCGCCGACCTCATCCGCCCGTCCGCCGCGGCCGGCGACGACCGGCCCGCTCTCGGTGCAGGACCTGCGACCTCGAACGACCTACAGCGGACGGTGTACGCCGCCGAGGTTCTCTACCTCACGTTCCAATCGCTGTACTCGCTGCTCGGCGTCGGGGTCGACGTGGGCGCCGTGGTGACCGCACTCCAGCGGGGACGGAGCCCACTGGCCGAAGGCAGGTACGCCCAGGAGGTCGCCGACTTCGGGGTCATCGGGGGCGTCGACAAGTCTCAGGAAGTCAAGGCGATGGCGTTCGTCTTCGCCGCCGTCGCCGGCGCGATCGACGCCGGAGTGACGACCGCGCACACGATGCGGCAGCGGTTGCTCGACGCGCAGGCCGGTCATGCGGAGGAGAACCCCGTCACGATCGACATCGACACCCGCTGGCTGGAGATCACCGGCTTCGGGTTGGCCCGCGACCTGGCGAAAGCGGCGTGGGGGTACTACAAGTCACGGCGCCCGGCGTTCTACCCGCTTCCGCGGGACGTCGACCGGACGGGGCCCGTGCTGATGGCGTTGCTGGACTACGCCATCTCCGTCGGGGCACTCATCTACTTCGTCCTCCGGGCCATGAACGTGGCCGAGCAGGTCGGGACCCTCCGCACGAGGGGCGTCGACGGCACGGTCGTCGAACAGTACGAGCTCCTCCAGATCCAACGCCTGCTCGAGCTCTTCGCGACGGCGCTGGGATTCGGGTACAACGACTTCACGGTCCGCAAACTGGAGGCAAGCGCGGGGCCGGAGGTCGTCGTCGTGCTCTACGACTCGCTGACCCTGACCAGGTTGGGGCTGCGCGTCACCGCCACGACGCTGCACGGCGTCGCCGTCTTCCAGAAGGGGTCGTGAGAGACCTGCAGGCTGTGCCGCGGTCGCCTCCCGGCCACGATGGACGGCCGCGGAGCTGCGGCCAGGCGCCCGACCACACCGGCGCCGCTAGGCTGGTCGGGGGTGCTCCAGCGCAAAGGCCGCGACGTACCCCCACCACAACGATGGGCCTGAATCGGAGCCTGCCCCGTCTAGCCCAAATCTTCGGCGACTATGCCGTTCTACCGATGCGAACTCGGTCACGCAGCGCCAGCAACGCGGCTGATCAGGGTTGCGAGCCTGTCTCCTGATCGGCGCCGTCACCGGCACGCCACCTCCGGCTACCCGGCCCTTCCGCGGGCGGCGCGGTCCGGCCTACGCGTCTTCGGGAGGTGGCTGGCGCATCAGCTCCAGGTGCTTGGACATCGGGTCGAGGCCAACGGCTGCGCGGCGTTGATCGACGCTGTCGGGATCGCGGAGGTGCTCCGGCCGGTACTCGCCGCCGACCATCGTCATCTGTGACCCGTAGACCTGGCTCTCGCCCTCGGCGAGCAGAACCCGGTCGGTCAGATACGCGATGTGGCTCGGGGATACCTCGGTCTCCGGTGCGGCTCGCATCAGGTCGAGGCAGCGGCGCTGCAGCGTCGGGTCCTGATCGGCATGCTGGGCCAGCAGCCACGCGGCGAGAGCGCCGTCCTCTCCGACCAGCGACCGGCCCGGCCAACCCCGCCGGTTGACCAACTCGCCGAGCCAGCGGGTGTTGTCCCGGTCGACGTCCTCGAGGCGGGCCAGGATCTCCTGCTCCTCGGGAAGAAGGTCGGCCGGCCGCAGGATCCCGCCGGCGGCCTTGTCGAATAGCGCTTTGCCAGCCCGCCCTGCCTGCCGGTCCAGGTCCAGCCTGCGGAGCAACTCCTCGCGCAGCGCGGCGTCACCGACCGGCCTGCCCACCATCAGGCGACCCTCGCCGAGCCAGGCGCACGGGGAAGGCCGACGTCCGGATCGACGTCGACTTTGCCCGACGCCCGGGCGAGGCGTGGTCGTGTCGCCATCGGTCCTGTTCCCTTTCAGGCCGGTGGGTCGAGGACGGGCACATCACCGGGACGCAGGTCGGCCCGTACCCGGACGTAGCGGTGGCGTGGCGCCACCGGTCCTGCTCGAAGGAGGTGTCGACGCCGAGCTCGACGACCGTGGTCGGGGCGACCTGGACGTAGTCGAGGGGTTCGCTGGGGCGCTGCCCGAACCTGCTCGACGGGATCGTGGCCGGCCACGGGTGGCGCGCGGTAGCGGCGGCGGAGCACCCAGTCCGTGCCAGGGCGAGGTGATCTTCCATGGCCTGCACCGGCTGGCCACGGGCAAGACCCACGTGGCCGGCGCGACGAGCGGCCGCTCACGGTCGAGTCGATCGAGTCCACGGTGTCGCCCGGGAGGTCCAAGTCACTTTCGTTTTTTTCGATTAGCGGTACGATGGGCATCGGCGAAAGGGGATACGCCATGACACGAACGTTCCACGATCGAACAGTGATGCCACCGGAAGAGACCGAGTCGCTGACCAAGATGGTTGCGGCCTTCCGCGACGAGGGAAAGGCCGCCCTCGTCGGGCCGGATGACGTGCGCTGGGACCTGCCCGCGGAGGCATATCGGGTGCTCAAGGAGGTGCTACAGGCGATGGCTAAGGGCTTGGCGATCACTGTCGTGCCGCAGCACACGATGCTGACCACGCAGGAGGCTGCCGACATGCTCGGCATCTCCCGCCCGACACTGGTGAAGTTGCTGGAGAGCGGGGAGATCCCGTTCGAGCCGCGAGGCCGTCACCGCCGGTTGTTGCTGGCCGACGTACTCGACTACCAGGAGCGGGTGCGGGTGGAGCGCAAGAAGCAGCTCACCGCGATGGTCGACGAGGCCGGAGAGCACGACCTGTACGCCGCTACCGCGACTCCGCGACCGACTCGATAGGACGACGTTCCGTTGGCGTTCCCGGCCTTCCTCGACACCTGCGTGCTCTTCCCGCAGTACCTGAGCGACACCCTGCTCACGCAGGCTGACGCACGAACGTTCAGGCCGCTGTGGTCACGGGGCGTGCTGGACGAGTTGGGCCGGGCGCTCGCCCGCGAGACGCAGATGACCCCGGCGCAGGTAGAGCACCGCCTCGGCCGCATGCAGGCCGCCTTCCCGGACGCCGAGGTCGAGGGCTACGAGCACCTGATCGATGGCATGACCAACGACGAGAAGGACCGGCACGTGCTGGCCGCGGCGGTGCGCGGCAACGTCGAGGTGCTGGTCACGTTCAACATCAAAGACTTCCCGAAGTCCGCGCTCAAGCCCTTCGACATCAACGCCGTGACCCCGGACGACTTCCTGCTCGACCAGCTCGACCTCTATCCGGCGCTGGTCATGAACTGCCTGCACGAGCAGGTGAACCGCTACGTGCACATCAACGGTCCGATGCAGGTCGTCGACCTGCTGCGGCCACTGGAGCGCGCCGGAGTGCCGCGGTTCGCCGACGAGGTCCGGCGGCACCTGCTCTGACGGCGCGCCGCCCCGGCCTCGACGGTCTCGGCCAGACGATCGTCGTGCCCGGGCCGGGCACGGCGTCACTGCCCTCGGCCCGGGTGGCTCCCGGCTGCTCTTCCGCCACACGGTCGAGGTCCGAGGTGGGTGTGCGGTACGCAGTCATGAGGCGGCGGCGCTGTCCCGAGCGGCGGGACGGCGTCACCGCTTCGCGGTGGTGGGGCTGTCGCGCTAGTGGTCCTTGCCCCACTTCCACAGTGCCCGGTCGAGGGTGCGCAGGTCCGCTCCAGTCCGGTTGGCCAGCTCGCGACAGAGCTGCAGGTAGGCCGGATAGCTGGGCCAGGTGTCCAGCTCCCCGTGCGCTCGCAGGGTCTTGATCGCGAGGACGTCGATCACCGTGAAGCGGTCCGGGTGCACAACGGTGAGCAGCGCACTGGCCATAGGGTCCAGGACCCCGGCAAGCAGCCGCAGGACGCGGTGGGCCAGGTGGTCCGGTGCCGTGAGCCCCAGCCTGGTGATGGCCTCGACGTCCTCGGCGGTGTTGCGCCGCATGTACCCGGTCGCGCGGGTCGCCTTCCATCGGCCGACGACGAGCAGTTCGTCCATCGTGTAGTGCCCGCGGGCGGCGACGGCGGGCCCGATCTCGTCGAGGACACGGCGGTCGCTGGTGATCGGGTACCGCTCGCTCCAGTGGCGGACGAACTCAGTATCGATCTTCGCGCCGGGGCCCGTAGCGGTGGTCGATGCAGTCATGGACACCTCCATTCCGAGGCGACCATTAGAGCGGTGCGGGCGGTGGCCCCTATGAGTCCGCCCTGCGGTCGCGCCGATCGGGCCGGCGCCGGGTCGGCATGACGCCAGGCAGCCCCGGGGCGGTCCGCTACAGCGCCTGCACCCCGCTGATGATCATGTCGGGCCTGCTGCATGCTCCAAGCCGACGCAGAGGTGTTCGCCCCTCCAGTACGGATGCCTGAACCGGGAGCCGGCCCCGGCGCCGACGACCGGCCGTTTGCATGGCCTGGGCGCCGGTGCCAGTAGTCAGGTCACTGGGGTGTCTTGCCTTCTGCTCTGAGCAGGTTGTCGATGATGTCGCTGATCGCGTCCTGGGAGCGGGGCGAGAGGAGTGAGACCCGCAGCATCATCGACTGCACCTTGTCGTCGCGCAGCGCGATCTGGGTGTGCAGCGCCTCGGCGTCGAGCTCGGGCGGGTCGTCGTCGTAGAAGACCCCGAGGGAGACCCCGAAGAACTGAGCGATCTGCTTGAGGTAGCGGTGGCTCGGGGTCTCCCGCTCACCGTTGAGGATCTTGAGGATGTAGACCGAGGAGATCTGGCCGCCGTTGTCGTTGATCCAGCGGGCGACCTCGGCCGCGCTGTACGGCTTGCGGCCCGGCGGGTGGACGGTCTCGAACAGGTAGTTGAGCCGCTCCGGGATCGATCCGCGACGGTTCGGTGCCGGCCGGGTGCGGCCCCCGTGGGTGTCTGTGACGGCGGCGCTCGTCGGACCCGGTTGTACGCGCTTGCCGGCCATGCGGGCCACCCCCTCTGTCGATACGTGGCGGCTACCCCACGTCTGCCCTGCACACACTACTGAGCGCAACAACTCCTCCTCCCCCGCCTCTCCCCGACTCATGTATAGCTGATTCTAGCTATGATCGGTACAGTCGTACGCCGTAAGCGTAGTGGCTACGGCAACAGATCAGACCGTCATCGGACGTACTGAGCAGGGGATTCATGGTGGTCGACGCAGCGCAGGCGGTATCCCTACCGCCGCCTCGCACCCTCACATCCGGTATAGCCGTGTATCCGCGGCGTGCTGTTGCTGTACGCGTGTTCCGGCCCGGCCGCGGCGGGGTGTCACCCGCTCGCGCGGCCGCGGCGGCCGGTCGGAGGGCCGATGCGGCGGCGCGCTGAGAGCCGACAACGGCGCCCGGTGCCGCAGGGCCCGCCGATCTGGTGGGACACCGCACGCCCGGATCCGACCCCGGGGCCGGACACCGTCACGGCCCTCGCGGCGCCGTGGCCCCCGCCGGTGCCGCCCGAGCACCCGCCGTCCCGTGTCAGGGGCATGGCCGCGCGCACGCTTGCCGCAGCCGCGTGCACGCGGTGACCGAACGGGAAGGGCGATCGACGGCCCACTGCGTCGCAGCACCGCCGCCGTCGGCGAGCGTGGCACGGCGAATGCCGTCTTGCAGGTGAGTCCGCTCTATCGCGGAGACTCACTCGCGATCGATCCGACATCACCGACGACCTTCCAGGCGGCGTCGGAGTCGGCAGCGATCAGGATGGCCGAGCTTCCGATCCCGCTTCGAGGCGGTATACGCGATCTGGCCGATTTTCGCGATCCCGAAAGCGTCACCTTTCGGAGCGACTCCTGCCTCATTAGCACAAATGAAGTGGGGTCGCCTTGCGTGCCCTAAGATTGCGCGCTCGGTAGACCGAGTGGGCTACCCTTTCTTGTCGCACTCTGGAGAGGGTTCAGCTGTGGATCCCGTTGATCAACGCGTCGAGGAATAGATCAGCCAACGCCTCGGGCGCCAGCTCTCCATCGGGGGTGAACCAGAGATAGGTGTAGTTGAGCATTCCGAGGATGCCTTTGACCAGGAGGCGAGGGGTCTGGCGGAGCACGCCGCTGCGGACACCCCGGTCCAACGCCTGCCGCCAGTAGCCTTCGTAACGTTCGCGGGCTGCGATGACCTCGTCGCGGCGGTCACCCGTCAAGGCGTTGTACTCGCGAAAGAAGACTGCCCACTCCGCGCGATGGTCGGCAATATTGCGCAGTAGGCCGCGAGCCAGCTCTCGGAGCAATTCGTCGGCGTCGAGGCCGCGGTCGAGCACCTCCTCCGCGTAGCTGTTCATCTTGTCGACCTGGTCCTTGCTGATCGCGTAGAGGACCGCTTCCTTGCTGCCGATGTAGTGGTAGAGGGCGCCACGGCCGAGACCCACAGCACGACCGAGCTCTGCTATTCCGGTTCCGTGGTAGCCGTTCCGGGCGAACAGCTCGGCAGCCACGGCGATGACTCGCCCGCGATTGATCTCGTAGGTCGTTGTCGTCATCGCTGATACCGCCTGTCTCACGCCCTGCCCGATTCTTGTCCCGAGGCTATCCTGCGTAGCTCCACAGTTCGACCGTTCGGTACCCACGAGCGTCCTCGCGGAGGTGTAGGGGTATCAGGGGCCGTCGCACCTCGGGCGTCGGGATGCAAACCTGCGGCCAGCATCCGCCGGCAGGAGAGAAGTCCCTGCCCGCTACAAGGGCCTGGGGAGGGCTCTGCCCCGCGGTTCCTTGTCACCTCCAGGCGCCGAGCGTCACCCTTTCCCAGGACCCCGACCCAAGAAGCGTGCGCTGTTGCTTCCAGCAGTGCCGGGTCACGCGCGGCAGCAGTTGTCGGCGTGATGCTGTGCGGTTACCCCTGCGGCAGCGAGTCGAACGCGTCGTCGAATACGTAGCCGCCGAGCAGCTCCCGGGCGGCGACCATGTACTGGATGGTCGGGGGGCCTTCCTCCAGCCAGTTCAGCCGTGCATCGCGGTAGAGGCGCTCGATCGGGTACATGCGGGTATAGCCGATTCCCCCGTGGATGAGCAGGGCGCGGTCGGTGACGCGGCCGACGGCTTCGAGTCCGAACTGCTTGATCAGGGAGGACTCGGCCGGAATCCTGCGCTCCCGGTCCCACTTGACGGCGACGTCGGCGAGCATGCCGCGCAGCGCGTAGACGTCGGCTGCCATCTCGGCGAGGTAGCGCTGGATGGCCTGCCGCTCGGCGATCGGCTTGCCGAAGGTGACCCGCTCCTTTGCGTATCTCAGCGACAGGTCGAGGGCTCGGGTGGCGGTGCCGAGTGACGAAGCCGCGATGAACACACGGCTGATCTCGAGGGCACGCTCGAGGTGAGCGATGCCGTCGCCCTCGGCACCGACCAGGCCGCCAGCCGGGACGCGCGCGTCGGTGAAGACCAGCTCGCCGTGCTCAGCACCCTTGCAACCCATCGTCTCGGGCAGGCGGGTGATGGTGAACCCCGGGGTGTCCCGCGGGACGATGATCGCCGAGACTTCCTTGTCCGCGGTCTTGGCAAGCACGAGGAAGTGCGAGGCGAAGTCGGAGTTGGTGATCAGCCACTTGCGACCGTTGATGATGTAGTCGTCGCCGTCCCGACGTGCCGTCGTCGACAGGTCCATCCCGGTGCCGTTGCCCGGCTCGGTCAGGGCGAACGCCAGCGATTTCTCCCCAACGGCGGCGCCGGGCAGGATCTCCTGCTTCTGCTCGTCGTTGCCGATCTCGGACAGGGCGTGGGCGAACGAGTTGTGCACGTGCACGATCGTTCGGATACCGCCCTGGATCTTCGCGAACTCGGCGAGGATAGGTAGGTACTGGGCGATGGACAGCCCTGCTCCCCCGTACTCGCGCGGGACGATCAGCCCGAAAGCCCCGCAAGCCTTCAGCGCTGGCATGACGACGTCGTAGGGGATCTTCTCGGTGTCCTCGATTTGGTGCTCGAGAGGGTCGAGCTCGTTCCAGATCGTGGTGAAGACGCTGTCGCGCAGCTTGGCGTATTCATTGGGGGGCAGGCCAACAGTCACGGAATTCCTCCTTGAGTTCACAGGGTCCAGCCGCCGTCGGCGACGAGCACCGTGCCTGTACAGAAAGTGGCGTCCTCGGAGAGGAAGACCGCGGCACGAGCGATCTCGTCCACCGTCCCGAACCGGCCCAGCAGCGTCGCAGCCGCGATCTTGTGCCGGGAGGCGTCCGGAACCGCAGCGGTCATGTCGGTGTCGACGAAGCCGGGAGCGAGTACGTTGACGCGCACTCCCTTCGGCGCGAGCTCCTTGGCGAGGGAGCGGGCGAAGCCAACGGCCGCTGCTTTGGTGCTGGCGTAGGCGGTATCACCAGCGAAGCCGACGTCACCGACCACCGACCCGACGAGGACGATGCTCGGACTCTCACCCTCGACGAGCATCGGGATGGCGGCGCGGACGATCGCGGCGGCGCTGCGGAGGTTGGTCTCAATCACGCTCCACCAGGCATCGGGGTCGATCTTGGCGAGCTTCCCCCCGTTCCACACTGCGGCGTTGAGGACGAGCGAGTCCAGCCGGCCCCATTGCTGGCGAACTTCCTCAATCGCGCTGAGCGCGGTCTCGCGTCGGGCGAGATCGAGGCGGACCGGCAGCACGTGCTTCGGGTAGGCGGCCGCCAGCTTCTTCACGTTCTCCAGGCCCGACCGGTAAGTGCCGGCCACCCGGAGGCCTCGATCGAGCAGATGGCGCACGATCCCGGCGCCGATCCCGCGCGAGGCGCCGGTGACCAGCGCGGTTCGCTCGGCCGTCTCGTTGGCAAGCATGCGATCACTGTACCGATCGGTCCAAATAGTTGACCAGGCTCACCGTTGTGACGAAGAGCGCATGGCTCGCTATTGCGATCTTTCCCCATTCCAACCTGGCTCTAACCACTGAACCCACTTGCCGGTCACCCTTCATTACCTACGACAGCATCGCCTAGGGAAGGTGTTTTTCGATCTCATTGATCGAGCTCGTAGCTTCTTTGCGCATTGCGGCTCGGACGGTCTCGGCCTCGGGCCCGTCGTAGACGGCGGCGGACAGGAGCGCGTGTACCACGTGTAGTGCGGCCGCGGCCCCGTCGACGTCGTCGTGGGGGCCGCGTTGCCGCACGCGGTTTAGCCGGTGGGTGAGTCGGCGCAGCGTCCACAGGCACCACAGCAGCTCGCCGGTGCGCTCGTCCCTGGCGAGCATCCGCGTGGCTCGGTAGCCGATGTCGTCGGCGGCTTCCAGCGCTGCCACGTCGGATGTCTTCATCACCTGCGCGGCGTAGGCGATCGACTGCCCGTCGGCGACTCCGGCCGCGGCCGAGGTGATCTGCAGCAGCCGCTTCGGGTCGGTCTCGGCGAGCCCTGGGTCGATGAGGTGATCGATGCCGAGCTGCTCAATCGCGCGGAGCAGCACATCGGTCGATCCCAGCCCGGATCGTTCAGGCATCGTGAGTCACCTTGTCCAGGCGGTGTTTCTGCACCTTCCCCGAGGTCGTGCGCGGCAGAGGCTGGGTGGTGAAGCGGTAGACACGGGGCACCTTGAACCCGGCCATCCGCTCGCGCAGGTAGGCTTCTACGTCTTCCTGGGCGGGGTGGGCGTCGTCGCGCACGACGACGTGGGCGATCCCGATCTCGCCCCATCTCTCGTCGGGCTCGCCGACGACCGCTGCCTCGATCACGTCGGGGTGGGTGGCCAGAACCCTCTCGATCTCCGCGGGATACACGTTCAGCCCGCCCGTGATGATCATGTCCTTGGCACGGCCGGCCATGTAGACGAAGCCTTCGTCGTCGTAGCTGGCCAGGTCGCCGGTGTGCAGCCAGCCGTCGGCGAGCGCGGAGGCGGTGGCTTCCGGCTTGTTGTAGTAACCGATCATGTTCGCGGGCGATCGGCAGATAATCTGCCCGATGGTGCCGGCGGGCACGTCCTGCCCGGCGTCGTCGATGATGCGGATAGTCGCTACTGAGCAGGCCTTGCCGGTGGAGCCGGCACGGCCATGGGCGTCCCGACCAGTGATCAACAGCATCAGCGTGGGGAACTCGCTCATCCCGTAGACCTGCAGGACGTCGCAGTGCGGGATCTTGGCTTTGAGTCCTTCCAGGGACGAGGGCGGGACCGGCTCGCCGCCGGAGAGCACCATCCGGAGCGACGAGGTGTCGTACCGGTCGAACTCGGGGTGATTGAGGACGCGCTTGAGGACGGTGGGCACCAGGAGGACCTTGGTGGCGCCGTGCTGTTCGACCTGCTGCAGGAACTCACCGGGGTCGAATCCGGTGCTGCGGCCCAGCACGACGCGTCCGCCGCGCCACAGGGCCGCGAGGGCGAGGTCGTGGAAGCCTGCTGCCCAACACAGTGCTGGCACGACGTAGTAGACGTCGTCGTTGGTCACCTCGAAGTCGACGATCTGGTGGTAGCTGTTCCACAGCACCGTCGAGTGGGTGTGCATGGCCCCTTTGGGGAAGCCGGTCGTGCCGGAGGTGTACTGCAGTAGGAACAGGTCGTCGGCGTGTACGTCCGGCAGTGCAGGCGCGTCGTCGAGCGGGTTGGCGACCAGGCTCTCGTAAGCGATTCCGAGCCCGGTGGGCTCCCCAACCTCGACGATCTTCCGCTCGGCGTTGTCGTCGAGTACCGGTGTGAGCGCAGGGGTCAAAGTGTCCTCGACGACGATCCAGCGCGATTCGCTGTCGTCGAAGATGTACTGCATCTCCGAGCCGGCGAGCAGGTAGTTGATCGGGACGATCACGCCGCCGAGCTTGGCCAGGGCGAAGAACAACTCGACCCACTCGAGCCGGTTGTACATCACCACCGAGACCTTGTCGCCCTTGGTGAACCCGGCGGCAAGCAAGCCGTGCGCCAGCCGCGTGGACCGATCGTCGAGTTCGCCGAAGGTCATGTGTTGGCCGTCGAAGGTCAGGGCGATGCTGTCCGGCCTGGCTCCGGCGTCGGTCACGGTCTTACGCAGGATGTCGCGCAGGGTGTACTCGACCATGGTTGCGCTCCTCGTCCACTCGACGTTGAGTTCGGGATGGCTGGGTCAGATCCGTTCGACGATGGTGGCGTTGGCCATGCCGCCCCACTCGCACATCGTCTGCAGGCCGAAACGGGCGCGGCGGTGCTCGAGGGCACCGACCAGGGTGGTGAGGATGCGGGCGCCGCTGGCGCCGAGCGGGTGCCCCAGCGCGATTGCGCCACCGTGGACGTTGAGCCGGTCATGCTCGACCTTCATGTCCTGCATCCACGCCAGCGGTACGGGCGCGAAGGCCTCGTTGACCTCGAACAGGTCGATGTCGTCGACGGTCATCCCGGCCCGCTCGAGCACCTTCCGGGTCGCGGGGACGACGCCCATCAGCATGAGGATGGGGTCGTCGCCGACGACAGCGGTCTCGTGGATCCGCGCCCGCGGGCAAAGCCCGAGCTCCTCCGCCTTGGCGGCGCTCATCAGCAGGACGCCGGCGGCGCCGTCGGTGAGGGGGGACGAGTTGCCGGGGGTGATCTTCCAGTCGATCTCGGGGAACCGTTCGGCTGCTGCGCTGTTCTCGAACGACGGTTTAAGCGCGGCGAGGGCCTCGGCGGTAGTCGAGGGCCGGATGGTCTCGTCGATGGTCAGCTCAGGGGCCTCTGTCACCCGAACCAGATCGGCGGCGAACGCCCCTCCCGAGGCGGCGGCCCGCTGGTGGGAGGTGGCGGAGTAGGCGTCGAGCGCCTCCCGCTCCAGCTCCCATCGGGAGCAGATCAGCTCAGCGGACAGGCCCTGTCCGATCAGGCCGCCCGGGAAGCGGCCCTCGATGCGGGGACCGACGTGGTCGGCACCCTGGATGTCGGAGTGCATGGGCACGCGCGACATCGACTCCACGCCGCAGGCGATGACGACGTCCGCAGCGCATGCTTTGATCGCGTGGGCGGCGAAGGAGACCGCCTGCTGGCTCGATCCGCACTGACGGTCGATGGTCGTGGCCGGCACGGAGAACGGAAACCCGGCCGCCAGTACCGCCGTCCGGGTCGGGTTGACGGCCTGCTCACCGGCTTTGGTCACGCACCCACCGATGACGTCGTCGATGACGGCCGGGTCGAGGCCGTTGCGGTCGACTAGTGCGGAGAGCACGTCGGCCAGCAGGGTGACCGGGTGGACGTGGTGGAGCGCGCCCCCCTTCTTGCCCTTACCGACCGGACTGCGCAGAACGTCGACAATCACGACGTCACGGGGGTTGGTCATGGATTGGCCCCTTCCTGAGGTTCTGGCGCCCCAGGTGTGGGGCAGGCGAAACCAGACCTGCTGTGCTCGTCGGTCCTGGTGTGGGTCCGGGTCCGCGTCGGTCTGGTCGGCGGTCAGCTGCGGCGGGTTCCGATCGGCAGCAGGGCCGGCAGTGGCGGCATGGGCTTATCGGCGCGTCCACCGGGGACACCAGCGAAGTGGTAGGGCAGCGGCGGGCGTCCGGGCTGGACGATGACGACTACGCTCGGGTCGACCCCCAGTGCGCAGGCGACCAGCGCGGCGGCCACATCGGGGACTGTGACCAGGGGAAACTCGAGCTGGTCAAGTTTCTCGCGGGCGGCACCGAGCATGGCGGTGTCCACCAGGCCGGGGCAGACCGCGTGCAGGCCGACGCCCCTGGCTGCGAGGGCGGGGGCGTAGCTGCGAACCAGCCCGACCACGGCGTGCTTGGTCATGGCATAGACCGGGTCGAAGGGCACGGAGGTCAGTCCGGCCAGCGACGCGGTGATGACGGCACGCCCGCGCGCAGCCTGCAGCAGCGGCACCAGCGCGCGCAGGCCGAACACCACCCCGTCGACGTTCACCGACCAGGCCCGCCGGTAGGTCGGCAGGTCCAGGTCGAGGATCTCGGCCTGGCCGAGCGCGACGCCGGCGTTGAGCATCGCCGCGGCGAGCGGCAGGTCGAGGTCCTTGACGTGATCGGCGACCGCTGGCCAGGCGTAGGGGTCGCCGACGTCGAGCTGGACCGCGCTACCACCGACCTGCTCGGCGACGGTGATCGCCCCGTCACGGTCGATGTCGGCGACCACGACGTGCAGGCCCTGGCTGGCCAGCTGGTGGACGACCTCGCGGCCGATGTCGCCGGCGCCGCCGGTGACCAGCGCGGCCGAGCGCAGGCTCATTGTTCGACGCCCGTGAAGCGGGTGGTGCGGGGGCGCGCGCTCGGGGGGTGCCTTCTGCAGGAACCGGTTCGTGGCATGTGATCCTGGTCCAGATCGGGGCGGGTGATCACCGCAGGTGTCGGGATTGCGGGGACGAGACGGCCTGTCGGGCCTCGACGAGACCGGGCCGGACCCCGCCGACAGGCCGGGCGGCTCCGGTAGGGCGGGGCGGCCCCACCGGAGCCGGGCCGCTAGCCGGCGCGCGTGCCGGACCAGCCCCAAGTGGCCGGCCGCCACGGCGGCCAGTGGTCATCGTCGGTCGGTACGTCCACGGCCAGGTGGTGGAAGCAGTCCTGGCATTTGGTAACCATTCGCGGGCCAATGAAGTTCGCGACCGGGTAGCGGGCCACATTGGTGGACCCGCACCCCGGGCACGTCGCCTTCACCGGCGTCCGGGGAACGACGATGCGCTCCTCCTCCGGCCGCGGGAAGAGCATGCGCTCGACTCCCATCGGGAGCTCCTTCCTCAAGGTGGGCCACCGGCGCGCTGCGGCACCGGCGGGTCAGGGTGCGCGGTGCGTGCTCAGGTGGTCTTCCACTCCAGCGGGCACGCCGTGGGGACCGTCCAGTTGCCGGCCTCGCGGGCGGCGGTGAGCTCGGCGCGCCGCGCCTTGGTGGCCTCCTCGTCGATCGTGGTGTCGTCGGCGAACACCACGCCGTAGGCCTTCTCGGCGTAGGCGCGGGTGTGCATCGCATCGAGCACGTCGTCGAGGACGTCGGCGGCGGGTCGGGCGAGCGGGTCACCCCACCCGCCGCCGCCGCCGATGATGACCCGGATGGCCTGGCCGGGCTTGAGGACGATGCCGGAGACCTTGGCGCTGGCGTACTTCGTACCCAGACCGAAGGTGCCGCCGTCAGGTGTCGGCACGCCCTTGTCGTTGAACATGCCGAACAGGGGCTGGGCGTTGCGCAGGTCGAACACGTCCAGGCTCGCCGGGTCCTTCGGGTCGAAGTCCGGAATGAGCCAGCCGTAGAACGGCATGCCGCGTCCACCGCCCTTGGTGCCGGGGGTGCCGATGCGGGTGCGGTCGCCGGTGACGGTGATCGCCGTCTCCGACAGCGCGGTGATCGTGTAGATCGCGCCGTTGCCGCCGCGGTGGTGGCCAGCGCCACCGGAGTCGGGCATGATCTCGTGCTGTACCACGACCAGCGGGGACTCGCGCTCGACGTGCTCCTGCACGGAGGTCCGGCAGTTGCCGATGGCCAGGGTGCAGAAAGTCAGGCCATCGCCCTTCCAGGTCGCGCCCCAGCCGCCACCGGCGAGGGCGAAGGACGCCCACGGGTTGCCAACGTGGCCGGGCCGGCCGTCGATGCCGCCGAGGGTGAGCATGCCCAGGGTCCCGGAGTCGCAGCCGATGGCCTTATCCCCGAGTGCCTTGCCCATGGCCTGCGCGACCAGGTTGACGATTCGGCCGCCGATGTCGACGTGGTTGGACACCGAGGTCGGCGGCAGGGAGCAGACCGCGCTGCCCGGGGGCAGGAGCGACTCGATTGGCCGGAGCGTGCCGCTGTTGACCGCTGAGGTGGGGTCGACGATGAACTTGATTCCCTCGATGCAGCGGGTTGCCTCGCACCAGGCGGTGCCGACGTTGCCCAGGGGCTGGCGCCCGGTGCCGGAGTAGTCGACCTCGATGGAGTCACCGCGCTTTTTCAGCGTCATCACCAGCGGGACCGACTCGTCGGTGACGCCGTCCTCGTCGATGACGTCCTCGGCCCGGTAGTCCCCGTCGGGGATCTCCCGAATGCCGGCGCGCATTGCAGCCTCGGTCATCTCCACGCCGTAGATGGCGCCCTTGCGGACCAGTTCGTGGTCGTACTTGTCGATCAGCTCGCGCAGGCGGCGCTCCCCGATGACCAGACAGCCGTTGAGCGCACGGACATCACCGAGCACGGAGCCGGGGACGCGGACGTTTTCGAGCAGGTAGTTGAACGCCGCCTTCACGGGCCGGTCATTCGCGTACAGCAGCGTGGGCGGGAACCGCAGCTGCTCTTCGAAGGCGGTCTGCACCCCGTTGGCGAAACCGCCGGGGATCGGCCCGCCGAGATCGACCACGTGTGAGGTGGAGTGCAGAACGAACTCTGCCCGGCCGTTGATCCGGACCGGCCGCAGGATGTTGATGTCCGAGCAGTGGATGGAGCCCCGCCAGGGGTCGTTGACGAGGATGACGTCGCCGTCCTGGAGGTGCTCCTCGTCCCACTCGTTCATCGTGAAGTTGCAGATGTGCTGGGAGGTGAAGGCGTGTTGCATGCAGCCCTCCCAGCTCGCGACCATCTCCCAGCCGTTTTCGGTGCGCATGTGGATGGCGGCAGTGCAGTCGTTGATGTCGCGGACGATCGGTGAGAAGGCCGACCGCATGAGGGCCTGGTGCATGTCCCGGGCGACCTCGATGAGGCCGTAGCGGACGGTCTCCAGGTTGATCAGGTGCTGCGCGTCGCCCTCGGCCAGAGAGCGCGCGCTGGTGGGCTCGATCGTGGTGGTCATGCGGAGTGGTCGTCCTTTCGGTCCGAGACGATCCGGAGGATGCCGGCGGCGTCCTGGGTGGCCGAGGAGTCGGCGTGCACGACCGTGGTGGCGTAGTCCTCCACGATCAGGGCCGGGCCGGCCACCGGCTGGTCGACCGGCAGCAGCTCCCGGCTGTAGACCGGGGTGTCCGCGTGGGTGACGCCGTCGAGGCGGACCGCGGCGCGGCGCAGGACGGGGTCGCCCTCACCGGCATGCGAGGTGTGCTTGGGCAGGGTGGCGCGCGGGGCACGACCGGTGACTTCCACCGTGGTGATGATGATCGGCAGCTCCTCGGCGCTGAAACCGTAGCGCTGCTGGTAGAAGTCGTGCACTTGCCCGACCAGCTGCTTGACGCGCACGTCGTCGATCTCACCCGGCTCGATGTCAAGCCGGTTGTCCCAGGTCTGGCCCGAGTACATGGCGAAGATCGCGCGCTCGAAGACGATGTCCTCCTTCGCCGCGCCCTGAGTGTCCAGGCTGGCCGCCACCTGCTCCTCGAGTTCGGTGAACATGCCTTCCCAGTCGGTTCCGCCGTCCACAGACAGCACCGTCATCGGGGAGCGGGCAGTGGAGACCCGCAGGTCGCTGGTCAGCAGACCGAAGGCGGAGAACTCGCCTGGGGCCTGAGGAACCACGACCTTGTCCACGCCCATCTCGCGGGCGACCTGGTGGGCGATCATCGGACCGGCCGAGCCGAAGGCGAGCAGCCCGAAGTCGCGCAGGTCCAGGCCGCGGTAGGTCGAGATGGAGCGGATCGACCCGGCAACGTCGGAGCACGCCAGCCGGTAGGCGCCGTCGGCGAGCTCCTCGACCGTCATCCCCAGTGGCTCGGCGACCGTCTTTAGCGCGGCGCGTGCGCGTTCGACGTCCAGTGTCAGCGCGCCACCGGCGAACAGATCGGGCTGGAGAATCCCGAGCACGACACAGGCGTCGGTCAGGGTGGGGCGCTCACCGCCGCGGCCGTAGCAGGCCGGCCCGGGCACCGAACCCGCGGACTCGGGCCCGACGCGCAGTGTGCCGACCGAGTCGATGTGCACGATGCTGCCCGCGCCAGAGCCCACCGACCCGACATCGACCACCGGCATCGTCATGGTCAGGCCGAACTCGACCGCCCACGTGTCGGTCATCGGGGTGGTGGCGTCGCGGATGGCCGCCACATCGGTGCTCGTGCCGCCCATGTCCATGGTCAGCAGGTTGCGATCACCCGAGGCGCGGGCGAGGTCCACCGCTCCGGCGACACCACCGACCGGGCCGGAGACCAGCTGGAAGACCGGGGCCTTCGAGGTCTCCGCGACCGACCCGACGCCGCCGTTCATGGTCATCATCCATAGCGTCCCACCGAAGCCGGCGGCTTCCAGCGCGCCTTCCAACCGGTTCAGGTAGGTGGTGACGATCGGCCCGACGTAGGCGTCGAGCGCGACGGTGACGGTGCGCTCGTGCTCCTTGGTGACCGGGTAGATCTGGGAGGTCTGAATGTAGACCCCGGGCAGCTCCTCGCGCAGGATCGCCGCGGCCTGCTGCTCGTGGGCCTGGTTGAGATAGGAGTTCAGGAAGCAGACGGCTACCGACTCGATCCCGGCCTCGCGGATCTTGCCTGCGACCGCCCGCACCTGGGCCTCGTCGAGCGGCACGACCTCCTGGCCATCCCAACCGATGCGCTCACGGATGCCGTAGCGGTGACGTCGCTGGGCAACCGGACGCTCCTGGTGCGGACGCAGCCAGGTCGGGTCGTAGAAGTGGGGCCCGAACTCGCGGTCCATACGCCCGATATCGAGCAGATCGCGGTGTCCCTCGGTCGCCAGGAGCGCAACCGGGGCGCCCTGGCGACTGAGCACCGCGTTGATTCCCGACGTGTGCCCGTGCACGATCTCAGCGATCTCCCCGAGCGGGATCTCGAGGCCCTTGAGTGCGGCAAGCACACCCTTCTCGAGCTGTCCCCTGGTCGTGAGGACCTTATGATCGCGCGTTTCGCCGGTCTCACGGTGCATCGCGATGACGTCGGTGAACGTTCCGCCGACGTCGACCCCGACCCACCACGACCGGGTGGCGTCAGAATTCGCCACGGAAGCTCCTTTCCTTGGGCTTTGACGAGCGACATTGCCCGACACACGACATCACTCAGCTCGGGACACTCACGCACAGTCGCGCAGGCTCCCACCTTGAGGCATCGGTCGTGCGGCCGGATGAGCTGTGTTGCCTCCTCTGAACGCGCTCCACACCCGGATGTGAGTCGAACCGAATCTGCATCCAACGATTGGACATATCGGTCCATAATCCCACGATCACGGTAGCCAGGTAGCCGACTGCCGTGCCGTCGCCCTGGAAAACAGCAGTTCACGGGCACCAGGATGCGTCGCGGTGGCGTTGAGCACAGTCGGACCATACTTGGTACGGACCGATCGGTACAAGACTGAGATCTCACGATGCCCAGAGAGGTGACGGCCCAGGCGGGAAGGATGTGCCGCCTCGCCGCGTCGCCGGGGCGGTCCCGACCCGACGGGCCCGGAGCTTTCCGCGGGGCCGCACCTCGATTACCGCCTCCCGGCGACTGTCCGACCCCTGTCCCACCCCGCATTCAGCGCCGTCTCAACGGGTCAGAGATCAGCACTCGACGATCCTGGAAAGGCCTCTGCAACCAGAATGTCCTCAACGGAAAACGGCGCAGTCGAACGGCCGTGAGAGCACGTCTTCGGGTGGCGGCGCAGCTTTCGCGGAGCGCGCGGATACTACGGCGCCGGTGTCGCGGACCCGAGAGCCGCGGCAGGTGTGAAACGTGGCGGGTTCTACCAGCGCAGCGGCGTGCAGGAGGATCTCCCAAGGGCGAAGCTCGGGCAGCGAGCTGTCACGCCCTCACGCCGAAGTACTTAGAATTCCCAACGGAATGAGGCTGGGAGGGCGGAGCGGGGTAGCCCCTATCGGCCATGAGGAAGCGCCAGCAACCGCCGTGGCCCGTCCCGGATGGGCTGTGGGAGCGAGTCGAGCCGCTGCTGCCGCGGCGGATACGGCGGCGGTCCACGGCGGTGTCTGCGGCTGGATCAGCCCTCCGTCTGTCCTCTTTGGGCCCTCCTGGCCTGGGCCAGCGCCTCGGACGGCCGGATCCCGAACCGTTCCTTGTACTGGTGTGCAAACCGGCCGAGGTGAAAGAAGCCCCAGCGCATCGCGACGTCGGAGATCGTCGCCCCCGGGGCGCCGGCAAGCAGCTCGGCCCGGACGCGGTCGAGGCGGACCGAGCGCACGTACGCGGTCGGTGACATGCCGATCGAGTTGGCAAACCCGCGCTGCAACCCACGCGCGCTGGTTCCGACTGCCTCAGCGAGCTCGGCGACGGTCAGGGTCTCCTCCGGGTGGGCGTCGATGAGCTCCAGTGCTGCCCGCACGACGTGACGGCCTGCCGGCCGATCAGGTGCGTGCAGCAGCCCGCTGTACTCGTTGGGGATGGTCAGCAAGAGCTGGGTCATGACCAGCGATTCCAGCTGGTCGCGAGCCATGGGCATCGTGGAGATCCCGCCGGGGCGGGTCAGCTCTTCGCGCAGGAACCGCACCGCTGACAGCAATGCCTGGCCCGGGGCGCCGCTGAGGTCGAACCCCAGGTCGAACCGCACCGGTCGGTCGACGGCGCGGTTGATCAGGCGAGCCAGATGGGCCTCGAGTGACAGGCGCGGGAGCTTGAGTGCGTACTGCACCGCTTCCGGGCTCCAGCGGACAGTGAAGGGCTCCGAGGGGCCCAGGATCACGCCGCTTTCGCCACCGACCGTTGTCGCAGCCTCGCGACGCTGGCTGACAGCGGTGTGGCCGTGCAGCGTCATGTTGACGTGGTAGCAGTCCCGCATCGGAGGCACCGTCAGTTCCGCGTCCGCGCCGTAGATGCAATGGCCGACCGTCAGCCGATCTGATCGCAGGTGCCGCAACCGGAAGTCCAGCGGACTGCCGTCGCGGGTGCGCAGAGCATGCGGGATGTAGACCCGCGTGATGATGTCGCGGGCCTGCTCGAGGTCCTGCGTTGCCAATACCTGCCGGCCGCCGGGATTGGAGTCGTCCGCCATGTCGGAGTCGGTCTTGTCGGCGACCTGCTTCATCACACACCTCCCCAGCCAGGCCAGAGGCTAAAACCACGTGACCTGCGACACCATCCTCGATGCGGCTCGCGCTATCCGGAAAACGACACCCCTGACGGCCACCGGACAACCGTCGACCAGCAGCGACTTGACCGACGTAGACCCTCTTCACCCTGTCCGCCGACGGACATCCGGACCTCATCGGCGTCATCGACCCGGCCCTCGCTCGCCGCGCAGCGGCGCGAGCCGAGGGCGGCCGTCGGACGTCGCGGCAGTCCCCGGTCTCGGCGCCTGGGTCAGGTGGATGGCGCTGTGCCAACGCCGTAACTCCCGCGGTGGAACAGCAGCGGGTCTCGTGTCTCATCGGAGCCCAGGGCCGTGACGCGGCCGAGCACGATGGTGTGGTCGCCTCCGGGGTACTCGTGCTCCAGCGAGCAGTCGATCCATGCCGCGACCCCATCGAGAGTCGGGGCGCCGGACTCGGCAGCCGACCACACGACGCCGGTGAACTTGTCGGTCCCGGACCGGGCGAAAGCGACGCTGATCCGTTCGTGGTCGGCGGCGAGGACATTGACGCAGAACCGCCCCACCGTGTGGATCCGCGGCCAGGTCGTGGAGGTCCTCGAGGGGCTGAACGAGATCAAGGGCGGGTCAAGCGACAGCGAGCTGAAGGATTGGCAGGTGAAGCCCACCGGTCCGTCCGCGCTCATGGCAGTGACGACAACGACACCGGATGCGAATTGACCGAGAACCGCCCGCATGCGGATCGGGTCGATGTGAGCTGGCACGTGCACGTCGCGGGCCCACCCTTCCTGATACCCGGCCCGCAGGCTAGGCCTGGCCCCGCGGCGGCGATATCCCCCGCGCGCTGCAGGGTGTCCGCTCTGCGCCGCGCGGCGCAACAGCCGCTGTGGGGACCGCGCCTTCGGGTACGCAGGTCGAGGTGCTCTGAGCTGTGCGACAGCCGGGCACCTCCTGCACCTGAGTGGTGTTGCGGACGACATGTCCTGGCGCTGAGCGGATAGCACGGCGCAGTCGGCGCCTTTAGCGTCAAGCTCTACCCGGCGAGGAGGAGCCCGCGGAGGTAGCGATGGATGTGCGAGAGGCCGAGCCCCTTGCTCGTTATCAAGCGATGCGCACGCGCGACGCGGACGAAGCCGAGCAGGTCGTCTCACGCGCGTACGTTCCGCACCACCTGCGGACCTGGGGGCCTGTGGACGCGCGGCTGAATCTTGCCACGTCGAGCCGGCTCGCCTTCGGCTACCTGACCTACGGCGGCGAAGTCGAGCTTCGAGTGCCTCCCATGATCAGCTGCTACCACTTGAACCTGACGGTGAGAGGGAAGACATCGGTTCGGCATGGGCGAGCCAACACGACAACGACCGGGGCGAGGAGCGGCGTACTGCTCTCCCCGCAGAATGAGTCAGTACTGACCTGGTCGCCTGATGCCACCCAGTTCGCCGTGAAGATCCCGGTGGCCTCGCTTCGCGCGCAATTGTCGTGCCTGCTGCATGAGCCAGCCGAAGCTCCGTCGTGCGAGTTGCACCTCGACCTGACCGCGGCTGCCGGTACGGGGCTGCTGAGCGCGGCCACCTTCCTTGCCCATCAGTTGGACACCGGGGGTACGAGTGATCTGGTTCGCGAGCAGCTGGAGAGCTATCTGCTCACTCAGCTCCTGCTTGCAGCCGAGCACAGCTATTCGGCGCGGCTTCGCAACTCCACGACAGGCCCCGTCGGCCGCGTTCAGCTCGACGAGGCGCTCGACTACATCGAATGCCATCCCGAGCGTGCTCTGGGCATCGCTGAACTCGCAGCCGCGGTCGGAACGACTGCTGCTGCCCTTCAGGCCACCTTCGAGAAAGAGCTCGGGGTGCGACCGGAGGCCTATGTGCGTGACGTGCGACTCAACCGGGCGCACGCGCAGCTTCGGGAAGGGCGTCCCGGGGACTCGGTCGAGTCGGTGGCGCGCCGATGGGGCTTTGTCGACATCGCTCGCTTCCGTGCGGAGTACAGCACCCGCTACGGGGGGTATCCCGGACGACCGGCTCCCGGCTGACAGAGGATCGATGGCGCACGCTGGAGGACCTCGGTGTCGGCCGCACCCCGGCCCGGATCCGCACGATCGAGACGCGACAGCTTGCGACGGCCCGGATGGTCACCCATCCCCGGCGATTCCAGACAGCGGCGAACCGGAGCCGGACTCGTTCCGGGCCGTCGCCAGGAGGACATCACGTGACGCCCTGGGGATAGCTGGCGTCCACGCACATCTCGTAGCGTCGCTCGAGCATGGCGGCATGCCGTGGGTCGACGTGCACGTCCGCGAGCGGGCCCCGGGGGGTCATGCGGCGACACGACCGCGTCGCGACACGTGCGTCGGGTCTTGGGCGCCACGGCCGGCGAGGGCCCCGCGATGAGGATCGCTTCGAGGAGTTGACGATGACGCGCTCCACCAAGGACTGCCCCATCCCCACCACCGAGCAGCTCGCGGCCAGCCCCTCCCCGCACAACCTCCGCTATCTGCGCACTAAGCAGGAACGGATGGGCCACACCCTCAACCTCGACCCTGAAACCTCGGAGTCCGCCGTGCCTACCAGCCCCACTGCGTCTTCCCGACGCGCCACCAGTGCTCCTCGCGTTGTTCAGCAGGGAGGGCGGCCGTGAACCGGCCGAGCCCCGAGCCGACCACCGATTCGGTCGGCCCGGGCGGGCCTGTCGGCCCCGACCGCAGGGCGCCGGGGGCCCCGGACGATCCCCCCTGGGGTCGTTTCCTCTCCCCTGGGGTTGAGCTCGTGGAGTTCGGACCGGGAGTCCTGCACCGCCTCGCCGACATGTGTGAGCGCCTCGGTGTCGCTCGCGCCTTCGTCGTCGCCTCACCGAGCCTGCTCCGGGTCGTCCCGCTCGCCGACCTGCTAAAGCGCGCAAGCGGCGATCGGGTCGTCACGCTCTTCACCGGTACCCGGCCGCACGTTCCGCACGACACGGTGCTCGAAGGCGCCCGCGCAGCCGCCGGCTCCGGTGCGGATGCGGTGATCAGCATCGGCGGCGGCAGCGCGATCGATCTCGCCAAGGCGGTCGCGTTCTGCCTGTCTCGCGAAATCCGGACCCGCGAGGATCTCCTCGCTCACCGGGCGAGCGTGGCGGCCTCGTCGCGCGGCGCGGACGCGGCCGTCGTGCCCCACATCGCAATCAGCACAACGCTCTCGGCTGGAGAGTTCACCCGGATCATCGGCGTCACCGACACCGTCCGCGGCGTC
Source organism: Pseudonocardia acidicola (assembly GCF_012911935.1). Classification (GTDB taxonomy): domain Bacteria; phylum Actinomycetota; class Actinomycetes; order Mycobacteriales; family Pseudonocardiaceae; genus Pseudonocardia; species Pseudonocardia acidicola. The sequence continues at coordinate 153,800 of NZ_JAAXLA010000005.1, forward strand.
AAGGACATCTACGAGGCCGACGGCATCTCTCCGCGCGGCGTGCTACTGGACCCGGAACTGACCCGGCACACGCCGCGCCCGCTGTGGGCGTCGACAGGGATCAAGGCGGTCGACCATGCGGTCGAAACGCTGTGTTCTGTCACGGCTCAGCCGATCACCGACGCGCTCGCCGGCGACAGTCTCCGCAGAATGCTCCGCCATCTGCCCGCCGCCGTGGCGGACGCCGACGATCTGCACGCGAGCGGACAATGCCAGGTAGCGGCGTGGTTGTCGATCTTCGGGCTCGGCAATGTGCGGATGGGCCTGAGCCATGGGCTGGGGCATCAACTCGGTGGTCGCGCCGGTGTGCCGCACGGCGTCACTTCGTGCGTGCTGCTCCCGGCTGTCCTCGAGTTCAACCGGGACTACACAGCCCCTCAGCAGCGGCTGATAGCGGCCTGCCTCGCCGAAGCCATCGGTCAGCCGGCGGACCTGGGTGCTCCCGAGCTCCTCCGCCGATTCATCGGCTCGCTTGGGCTGCCCACGCGACTGCGCGAGGTCGGGGTGCGGCGCGACGACTTCCCGGTCTTCGCTCGCGAGGCGGCATCCGATCTCGTCGGCTCCGCCAACCCGCGACCGGTCACCGATGAAGCAGACATCCTCACTCTGCTCCGCCAAGCCTGGTGACCACGGCTCCGCCCCGGACAGGCGCCCACGCGCCGCTGCGGACCCGAGCCTCGGCACCCCCTCGAGGCCATCCGCGAGGCCATCCGCGAGGCGCTGTCGAACCTCCCGACCGAGCACAGGAGTTCATAAGCAACGCTCGCGTCAGGCCAGCTCGTCGACCCGGCTGCCGGGTCGCATCGCGCTCTCTCGGCAACGGCCACCGCCTCCAGCGAGACCGGCGGATCGAACGGGCTTGGCACGACCTGGTCGCCCGCGAGGTCGTCCGCCGCCACCCCAGAAGATCGCGTTCACCGCGCACGGCTCCACGCCCTCGGTGTCGCGGCGGGCACCTGGGTTGAGCTCGCCGCGGAACACCCTGGCCAAGGCGAGAACGTTGCTGCTCTGGTTCGGGAAGCCGCCGGTGCGGGCTCGGCGACGATTCGTGGGGTCGAAGACCTCCGCTCGGGTGTCAGGAGTGGACGGCGCCCGTTCGTTGTGCGTTCAGGGTGGGCTGCGGCGGTGTGCTGGGTGGAAGGAGCCGATCTCGGCGCGCTCGGCGGGCAGCGCTTTCCCTGTCGACGAGACCCCAGCGGGGCCCGCCCGCGGTCAGCCGCCGACCCGTCGGTCACTGCCCTTCCAGTAGCGGTCCCGAAGGCTGCGGCGCATGATCTTTCCCGAGCCGGTCTTGGGCAATTCGTCGACGAACTCGACCGAACGGGGCTTCTTGTAGCCGGCCAGGCTCTGGCCGCAGGCGGCGACTACCTCGTCCGCAGTCAGGAAGTAGCCCTCACGCACCACGACGACAGCCTTCAACGCCTCGCCCCAGGTCTCGTCCGGCACCCCGACCACGGCAACCTCGGCGACGGCAGGCAGCGTCGACACGACGTTCTCCACCTCGGTCGGGTAGACGTTGAACCCGCCGGTGACGACCATGTCCTTCTTGCGGTCGACGATATAGAGGTAGCCGTCGGCGTCGAAGCGCCCCAGGTCGCCGGTGCGGGCCCAGCCGTCCTCGTCGATCATCTCCATGGTGGCGTCCGGGCGGCCCCAATAGCCCATCATGAGCTGGTCCCCACGGACGGTGATCTCGCCGATCTGCCCCGGCGGCACCTCGTGTCCCTCTTCGTCGAGGAGCTCGACCTCAACGAACGGGCTGAGCCTTCCGGCCGACGCCAGGCGCGCCGGAACGCCCTCGTCCGGGTCGAACGTGTGGTCCTCCCGGGACAAGCAGGCGATGGGGATAGGCAGCTCGCTCAGACCATAGAACTGCACGAACACATCGCCGAAGACCTCGCGCGCCCTGGCCAGCCTGTCCGGGGCGATCGGGGACCCGGCGTAGACCAGGGTGTGCAGCGACGAGTAGTCACCGTCATGCTGCTCGGCCGCCAAGACGAGTAGGTTCATCATCGTCGGCACCATTGGCAGGATGGTTACGCGGTGTCGCTCGATGAGCGTCGGCGTCTGCGCGGCGTCGAACCTGCCGCTGGTGACGTGAGTCGCGCCGCGGACGAAGTAGGACGGGGCGACGTAGCCGCTGAGGTGGCTAAGCGGGGCGACGTGTAGGACCACATCGCCGTTGACTACCGGGGGTAGCTCGAGCAGCTCGTTGCGCACCATCGTCGCCCAGTTGGCGTGACTGAGCGTTGCGCCTTTCGGAAGGCCGGTCGTGCCGCTGGTGTAGAGGATGGCAGCCGGATCAGTTGCCGCGGGCGCGGCGATGTCGGTGGGCTCCGCGTCCCGCAACGTATCTAGGGACACCTCCCCGTCCCCGTCCCCGACCGTCACGACCAGGCTTAGCGCGGGTAGCTGGTCCCGCACCGTCGCGAGCTTCTTCGCCCACGCTGGCGAGACGAACACCGCCGCTGCCGAGCAGTCGGTGAGGATGTGCACTACTTCGCGAAGGTGCAGGCGCACACTGATTGCGCATCGGACGAACCCGCCGACGAACAACGCCTGGTCGATCTCGAGGAACTCCGGACAGTTGTCCAGGAGGATGACGCCGCGATCGCCGGGCTGCAGTCCCCGGGCTGTGAGCCCGCCGATGATGCGATGTACTCGCTCCCCCAGCTCGGCGTAGGTCCACTCGTCCAGGTCGGTGCGCACGGCCACCCTCGACCCGTAGGCGCGGTACGCGCGGTTGTAGAGCTCCGCCATGGTGACGTGGATGGTGCGGGCCCGATGGTCAAGCCCATCCGCACCGATACCCGGCGCGGATGGGATGTCGGAGTGCACCGTCTCGGTCAGCATCGTTGCCCGACCTCCTTTCGCCGGAGACCATGTGGTCCGGCCTTCTGGTCAGCAGCCGCCTCAACCGAAGTTCGCGAAGCGCGGGAGGCGGCCGGTCTCTTCTTAGCAGTCCACCGTGCCGCCAGCAACGAGCCTTGCATCATTCAGTACAAGCTGATGACAATTCATCATTGCAGGTGGTAACCGAGTGGGGATGGATGTTTGAACTGGTTGGCCTGCCTCTGTCAGGACAATTTTCTGCATCCCGCGAAATCACAGACTGCTGCGCTGCACGAATCGAACTCATGTGCTCGTCATCCACGCGTATGTGCCGGATGTACAGGTCGCCGACGAGGACCAGCACGGGTGCCGGTGTGGCGGCGGAAGCGACCTGCGCAGTCGCCCCCGGAGCCGCGAATCAGACGATAGGCGCCGCTCGCACCGGCTCCGCGCTCGAATCGGCCGTCCGCCCCGGTGGAGAGGGTTGCGCCGTTGCGGTCCCTTAGCCGCGCCCGAGGGCCCCGTGATGCCCGAGGCTGGGACGGGCCGGGCCCTTGATAGCCGCACGTCGAATCCGGTCTCAGGCTTCCCACGCGCTGACCGCACCGGTCCGGAGCAGCGTGTTCTGCTCGCTCTCGCTGAACCCCCAGGCGGTGAGCACATCGCAGGTGTGCTGGCCCGGGGCGCACGGTGGCGACTGAATCGCGCCTGGGGTTCGGCTGAAGCGGGGCACCGGTGCGGGTTGGACCATGCCGTGCTCTTCAACATAGGTGCCCCGCTCGGCCAGGTGCGGGTGCTTCCGGGCTTCCTCGAAGGTCAGGACGGGCGCGAAGCAGACGTCGGTGCCTTCGAGCAGTGCGCACCATTCGTCGCTGGCCTTGCTACGGAAGATCGCGACAAGTTTCGCGTGCATCTCGGGCCAGCGCCGACGGTCGTGCTGCGGCCAGTCCGCGGGATCCAGGCCGAGCTTGTCGAGTAGCAGCGCATAGAATTGGGGCTCGATCGCTCCGATAGACACGTATCGCCCATCGGCGGTCTCGTAGGTGTCGTAGTAGGGCGCTCCACCGTCGAGGAAATTGCTCTCCCGCTCCGGCTGCCAGACACCCATGTTCGTGAAGCCGACAATGCTGGCCGACAGGGCCGCCACTCCGTCTGTCATCGCGGTGTCGATCACCTGGCCTTCGCCACTGCGGTTGCGCTCGAGCAGGGCGGCGGTGATACCGAAGGCCATCAGCATCCCTCCGCCGCCGAAGTCACCGATGAGGTTGAGCGCGGGCGCGGGCGGTCTGTCTCTTCTGCCCATCGCTGCCAGCGGTCCGGCCAACGCGACGTAGTTGAGGTCGTGCCCGGCCACGGTCGCAAGCGGCCCGGTCTGGCCCCAACCCGTCATCCGCGCGTAGATAAGCCTCCGGTTGCGCTGCATGACCGGGCCCGGCCCCAGGCCCAGCCGCTCGGTGACGCCGGGCCGGAAGGGATCGAGCAACACGTCGGCGCGGTCGGTCAGCCGCAGCGCGGTCTCGACACCCTCGGCCGACTTTAGGTTGACTGCGACGGACCGGCGGCCTCGAAGCAGCAGGTCCCGCTCATGCTGCTGGTGCTCCCCCAGGGGCCCGCCGGCAGGCCGATCGATCCTGATGACCTCGGCGCCGAGGTCAGACAGCAGCATCGCGGTGAACGGTGCGGGTCCGATCCCGCCCAGTTCGACGACGCGGATCCCGCTGAGCGGTCCAGCGTTCATAGTTCTCCCGTCTCTACGTGTCTATCCGCTTGATCGAATACGAGCAGTCTCGGAAATTCGCCTCGGCGCGGCTGGGCTGTGGGGCCCGGGTGCCGGCTCGCCACGGGGTCAGCGAGCGAGTTCAGCGGCCAGGTGGAAGGACTCCCGCACCTCGTCCTCGCTGATCCGAAAGGGGATCAGGTGCAGGACGGGGGTGCCGGGATAGTCGCTGTAGCGGCGCAGCTGGGCGCGGCACTCGTCCACGGTGCCGGCGACGGCGAACCGCTCCACCATCTCGTCGGTGACGGTCTGCTCGGCCTTCTCCATGTCCTTGGCGCGGACCAGCTCCGCGATGCGGGCGCTGATCTCGCCGAACCCCTCTGCCGCGTACACAGCGTGGTAGTGGGGGTACTGAGCGAGGTAGACGAGGCTGCGGCGGGCCAGCGCGCGAGCCCGGTCGGGATCGGCGGACACACAGCAGGCTAGGTAGTACCAGATGTGGAGGTCGTCGACGCGGCGGCCGCGTTTGCCTGCCCCGGCCCGCAGCCACTTCAGGGTCTGCTCCATGGTCCGGTCCGAGTGCAGGGCGCCGATGACGACCCCGTCGGCGACCTCGCCTGCGAGAGCCTGCATGCGCGGGCCGACCGCGGCCAGGTGGATGGGGACGTGGGGGGCCTTGTCGGTGAACGGCAGCCGGTACTTCCGCACCGAGAACAGCTGCCCGTCGTAGCTGAACGGGCCTTCCTCCGGGGAGGCCAGGACTCCGCGCAGGACCTCGGTGAACTCGCGGGCGCGTTGCAGGGGCCGCTCGAACGGAATGCCGAACCATCGCTCGACGACGAAGGATGCGCCGACGCCCAGCCCGACGCTGACCCTGCCTGGCCCCAGCTCGTCGAGCTGGGCGACCTGCTGAGCCGTGACGACCGGGTTGACGGGAAAGATCTGCGAGATCGCCGATCCGATGCCGACCGAGGACGTGTTACCGAGCGCGGCCGCCATCGGCACGACCGGCTCGCGCCAGGCCTCTCCGAAGAACACCCGGTCGAAGCCTGCGGCTTCCAGCGTCCGGACGAGGTCGACCTGCGCCGCCAGGGACGTGTGGGAAAAGATCAGGGACGCGGCCAGCCGCGGCATCTCACGCGCCTCCCTGCCGGTCCCACAGCCTTCCGCCGCAGAACGCGGCGACGTCCCCGGTCACGGCGCCACGGTTGGTCTTGCCGTTGGCGAGCTTCGGCAGCGCCTCGCCGCGCAGGTGCACATAGCGAGGCACCTTCCACGACGAGAGCCGCTGGGCGCACCAGTCGACGATCTCCGCCTCGGTCAGGCGCTGTGCGTCCCGAGTGACGACGACCGCGCACACCTCTTCGGTGTAGATCTCATCCTCGACGCCGGTGACCAGGCACTCCTCGACCGCCGGATGCGCCATGATCGTGAACTCGACTTCTTCGCCCGCGACGTTCTCGCCGCCGCGTTTGATCACGTTTTTGAGGCGCCCGTGGAAGAAGGCATTGCCGTCGGCGTCCATCGAGCAGAGGTCTCCGCTGTGCACCCAGCCGTCGCGGAGGGTCGAGCCGGTGTTGGCGGGATCGCGGTGGTACTCGAGCATCACGTCCGGGTGGCGGAAACACAGCTCGCCCAGCTCACCTACGCCGACCGGGTTCCCGTCCGGACCGACGATGCGGATCTCTGCGTCGTCGGGCATCGGCTTGCCGATCACCTTCGGGCGATGGTCACCGGATTCGGGCGCCTGCAGGGTGCCCATTCCCGAGGTCTCGGTCATCGCCCAGGTCGTGCAGACGTCGACGCCGAATCGTCGGCAGAAGTCCTCGGACCGCACGTGCGAGAACATGATCCGCATCGGGTTGTCGGCATCGTCGTCAGCTGGCGGTGCGGTCATCAGGATGGACAACTGAGTGGGCATCAGCAGGGCGACCGTGCCTCCCGTCCCGCGCACCTCGTCCCAGAAGGTGGCTCGGGAGAACCGCGGCACTAGCACGAACCGGCAGCGTGCCGCGACCGCCGGGGCAAACATCATGTGAGTCGCCGCGGTGTGGAACAGCGGCATGGCACAGAACACCGCATCGTCGGAGCTCAGCCCCAGACGATCGGCGATGGCGTGGCCTGCCGTAGCGAACCCCGCGGCCGGCTGTACAACCCCCTTGGGCCGCCCCGTACTTCCCGAGGTGTAGCGGATCGACATGCAGGGCTCGCGATGGGGCGGCTCGGGCGGCCGGATTTCGACATCGGACTCGAGCGCCCCGAGCGAACCGCGGCGCTCTGGTACGACCAGGATCTCGACGTGGACCCCCTGGGTCGCCGCAGACTTCACCGCCTTCCGGACCGCGGCCTCGTTGGTGGCGTCGGTAACGATGTGGGTCGGACCCGAATGGGTGAGTACGTACTCGGTCTCCGAGGCCGTCGAGCCCGGGATCAGCGGCACGGTGACGGCGCCGATCTTCTGTGCTGCCAGCTCCAACCGCAGCAACGCCAGCCCGTTCGGCAGCTGATAGGCCAACCGCGCGGTCGGCGCCACCCCAGCGGCCAGCAGGCCGTGCGACACCCGGTTGCATGAGGCATCGAACTCGGCGTACGACCAGGTCTGATCGCCGCAGATCATGAAGGACGCGTCGGGCACGTCGTCCACGGCACGTTCAAAGAACTCCCGAACGTTGGACGGCCGCGTGCGCGACTGCCTTGCCTCCGCCGCGTCTAGATGCTGAGTCGTGGGGGTGGGCAGCATTGCTCACCTGCTTCGTCGTCGAGGGTGCGGGGCCTCAACATCTAGCACCGCCTGGCGCGCGCCCACAAGGGCACGTTGTACCGATCGATCTAATCTCGAGGAGCCGTGATCCGCGCCAGCTGCCGACTGTACCTGCAGCATATTGGGCACCTTGAGCGGGACTAGCCGAATCAGTGCTCAGTTTTTGGATGGTTCGGTCCAGAACTTCGAGTCGAAGCTCTCGCAGTCCCTGCGCCAGCGCATCCTTGGCGACTCTTGCCCTGAGATGGCTCCCCGCTCTTCAGGTGAGCAGGGAGGCGGAGCGGAGGATCACAGACCCGAGACCGAGGTGGGGCAGCCAGCCACGCCGCCGGGCTCGTTGCCGACCGGGCTCCCGAGCGTTCGGCGCCGCCACAGTGTCCTGGGTCCCGGCGCCATGACACAGCCGGGTGCCGCGAGCGGGCCCGCAGTCAGCGGGCGAGCACCTGCCGCCCCGCCGGCGCGAGCGTCTGCGGTCGTTACGCGGGAGACGGCGTCCAACGCACGATCGGTTGCCGAACGGCCGTCTGAGCGGTAATAGACCGCTCCTGAGTACCTCCAGCTAGATGACTTGCAGACCGGTACAAAGCAGCAATCCTCGATGCGTGACGGACTTTGGCTACCGCCTGGCGTACGCGGGATAGTGGCCGCCCTCGCACGCTCCTAGCGTCCCCTGGCAATCGCCTTGACACAGCCGTGGAGGACCCAATGACGCTCGCCGCACACCAGCAGGACGGTCTTCTGGGCAAGACCCGTTCCACCCGAGAGAGCAGGATGTTCAACGACCAGAAGATGAAGCTGGGCATCTTCTCGTCCAACTGCAGCGGGGGCATCGTCATGAGCGATGCGCCCAGCGGCTTCCGGGTGACGTGGGACCAGCAGCTCGAGATCGCGCAGCAGGCCGACACCATGGGCCTTGAGGCGCTGGTTCCGGTCGGCCGTTGGACGGGATTCGGCGGTAACACTCACGTCCACGCGGTCTGCTACGAGACCTACACCTGGGCCGCCGGCCTCGCCCAGGCGACCACCGACATCGAGGTCTTCTGCACCACGCATCTCCCGGTCATCCACCCGGTCGCCGCGGCGAAGATGGCCACCACGATTGATCACATCTCCGGCGGACGCTTCGGGATGAACCTGGTCATGGGCTGGTTCACCCCGGAGATGGAGCTCTTTGGCACCAAACAGCTCGAGCACGACGAGCGCTACGCTTACGGGCAGGAGTGGCTCGACTTCGCGATGCGCCTGTGGAACGAGCCCGGCGACTTCGACTTCACCGGGAAGTACTTCAACTCCAAGGGCGCCCACGCCTACCCCAAGCCGCTGCAGGACCCGCGGCCCGTGCTGCTCAACGCCGGTGCCTCCAGCGCCGGTCAGCGTTTCTCCGCGCGCAACGTTGACGTCAACCTCATCGCGCTGCCCGTCGAGCAGATCGCCGGCTACGTGAAGGACATCAAGACGCTCGCGAACACCGAGTTCGAGCGCGACCTCGACGTCTGGACCTACTGCCTGGTGATCTGCCGCGAGACCGAGCGCGAGGCCAAGGCCGCCTACCAGGCCATCGTCGACGAGGGCGACTGGCCGGGCGCCCAGATCGTGATGGACACCCTCGGCATCCAAAGCGAGTCGTTCTCCAGCCAGATCACCAAGTTCAAGGAGAGCTTCTTGACCAGCTGGGGCGGGCCCTGTCTGGTCGGGACCCCCGAACAGGTCGCGGAGCAGTTCGGCGAGCTCAGTGACGCCGGCATGGGCGGCGCCGTGTTCGGCTTCCACGACTACGTTCCCGAGCTGCGCGACTTCGGCACCGAGGTCATGCCGCTACTCAAGAAGTATGGTCTCCGCCACTGACCCTGGCCCGCCCGCGAGTAGGCCCTCCGGTGCGGCGATCGCCGTCAACCCTCCTCCCGAGCCGGTCCGTGCGCGGCGTCGATCACGCCAGGTCATGCCCGAGTTCTGAAGCTCGACGTCGACCAGGGTGTCGCCGCGATCCGTCTCCCCGGCTGCCCCGCGACGTAGTCAATCTCCAGATCGACGAGGTGCTGGTTGTCGCGACCCGGGACGTTGTTGACACGGCGTGGCGGCTTGATCGAAGGGAGGGCCTCCGGGCTGCGCCGGTGACCCCGGCTCCGGATGCCGCGGAGTGGGTGTCTGATGCACTCACATCACGCACGGGGGTCCTCGCGTTGCACGGCGATGCCCGAATGACGGTCTATACTCCAGCCGCACTTCGTTATGGGATCTTCCGATAGGGTCCGATCTTGTGGAGTCGGCGGAGGATCTCGAGGCGTGGGCGGGTGGCCTGGACGGGTTGTTCGGGCTGGTGGCGGGCCGGTTCTTCCGGGCCGAGCCGCGGCGGCGGGCGCGGGCGTATGTGCGTGGGTTGTTGGCCCCGTTGGCGGGTAAGAACGGGTGGACGCTGGCCGAGGTCGCCGGCGACCAGACTCCGGACGGGATGCAGCGGCTGCTCAACGCCGCCACCTGGGACGCCGACGGAGTGCGTGACGATGTGCGGGACTACGTCGTCGAACACCTCGGCGAGCCCGGCGGGGTGCTGATCGTCGACGAGACCGGGTTCCTGAAGAAGGGCAGCAAGTCCGCGGGGGTGCAGCGTCAGTACTCCGGCACCGCGGGCCGGGTGGAGAACTGCCAGCTCGGGGTGTTCCTGGCCTACGCCACCGGCAAGGGCCGCACCCTGATCGACCGCGAGCTCTACCTGCCCAAGTCCTGGACCTCGGACCGGGAACGCTGCCGGGCCGCGGCGGTCCCGGACGAGGTCGAGTTCGCCACGAAGACCACCCTGGCCAAACAGATGCTCGAGCGTGCCCTCGATGCCGGCGTCCCCGCATCGTTCGTGACCGCCGATGAGGCCTACGGGCAGGACTACAAGTTCCGCTCCTGGTGCGAGCAGCGCCGGATCGGCTACGTCGTCGCGGTCCCCCGCAGCCAGACGATCCCGCTGTCGGTCGACGGCGACCTCACACAGATGGCCGGTTCACGCCGGGCTGACGACCTCGTCGCCCGCGCCCCGGAGCAGGCGTGGAAGCGGCGCTCCGCCGGCTCCGGAGTGAAGGGTGAGCGGTTCTATGACTGGGCCGTCGCCTCGCTGTATCCGCCCGAGAACGCTCCGGCCGGGTGGGGACGCTGGCTGCTGGTGCGCCGCCAGATCCTCACCCCCGACCAGATCGAGACCGGAGCCGAGCCCGAGTTGGCCTACTACCTGTGCGCCGGGCCGCCCGGCACCACCGATGACGACCTCATCCGGGTCGCCGGGACCCGCTGGGCGATCGAGGAGTGCTTCCAGACCGCGAAGAACGAGGTCGGACTCGACCAGTACCAGGTCCGTCGCTACGACGCCTGGTACCGGCACATCACCCTGGCCCTGCTCGCCCACGCCTACCTCTCGGTCACCGCGGCCATCGCCCCAAAAGACTTGGCAGCGGCCTCATCCCGCTCACCCTCGCCGAGATCCGACGTCTCCTGGCACCTCTGACCCAAATCCCCACCCACACCCTCCGGCGGACATGGTCGATCTGGCGACGACGCCACCAACACCGAGCCCGCGGATCCCACTACCGACGCCGCGAACGACATATCTAACGAACTGCGGCTGGCGTATCTATACCCGTCCGCTCATCATCGAGCGGTTTCCGGCCGGCTGGGCGGCGGCGCATCGCCGGAGTATCAACTACCTGGCGGCAGCCGGGCCGGCCCCGAACCCTGCGCCTGGCCCCGTTGCACTGGCAGTGACCGGCAAACACGTAGCCCATGAGTGGGTTGGCGTGGCCGGCCATGACCCTCTTCGGGCAGCCCCACCTACTACTTCCCCTGCCGCAAGGCAGTGCCGCGGAGTAGGAAGTAATGCAGGTCGGACGCATCCCGGCCGGGCGACACGCCGAGCTCTTCGCGTAGGACCCGCCGCAGCTGGGCGAACACGGCCATCGCCGCGGCCCGGTCGCCCCGGGCGTCCAAGGCCCGCATCAATAGCAGGTATCCGCGCTCGGCCAGTGGATCGGCCGCGACCAGCCGGCGCGCAGAGCGCTCGGCGCTCGCCAGCTCGCCGCCGCCCAGTTCCAGGCAGGCCTCGGCGTAACAGGCGGTGGCTCTGGCGTGGGCGAGCCGAACCTCGTCGCGGTGCCGCAGGACCCAGTCCGCGCTGAGCTCAGGAAGGAACTCCCGTTGGGTGACGAACATGGCGCTCAGCGCCTGGGTCCATGCACGGCGCCAGTCGGCGATTCCCACTGCGGCCTCGGCGTCGTGCAGAGACGCGGACGCGCGCTCGGAATCCACCAGTCCCCCGGGCGGCAACACCAGCCGCAGCCCGGTGCGCCCGCGGATCTCGGCGGGTGCAAGCACGGTACGGGTCTTGGAGAGCACCGCATCGAACACGCGCGCGGCGCCTGTCCCAGGCGTCTCGGGCCGCCACAATTCCTCGATCAGCGAGGACCGCGCGGTCGCCGAGTTTCGGTGCGCGGCCAAGTAGGCCACGAGCAAGCGGGCCCGGCGCCCCGGCAGCTGTCCCTCGACCGCGCGCCCGTCGACCTCGACGCTGAAGTGTCCGTGCAGCTGGATCCGCACCACGTCATAGTGACAACGTTCCGGCAACGTCGCGACAGCTCGGCCGCAACTGGACCCGGCACACTCCGGTAATTCACAATTCGACGGACGAGTTCATCCCTCGTCGCTCCGCCCGAGGAGTGCGCCATGACGTGTCAGGTCACGTGTGAGTGCGGGTACCAGGCCCGCGAGAAGGACGAGCAGACGCTGGTCCGCACGGTCCAGCGCCATGTCAGTGACAGTCATCCCGAGCTCGTGGACCAGGTAACCCCGGACGTGATTCGGGGCTGGATCGAGCTGGTGCCGTAAGCCATCGACCAGCACATCACGCTTCCGGAACGCTGCTACGCACCCGAGGTGGTGCCGCTGCGCGAGCTGGTCCGAGTCGCCGGGCGTCGCTGGACGGTCGAGGAGTCCTTCCAGGCCGGGAGGGCTTGGCCGGGCTCGACGAGCACCAGGTCCGCCGCTGGACCTCCTGGCGGCGCTGGACGTTGCTCGCGATGAGCGCGCGGGGATTCCATTTCAGGCAGGAGGAGCGCCATGACACGAACGATGAGCGGCGGGGTCGACAGACTGCGGGCGGCGATGGCCGGCCCGGTGCTCGTCTGCGGCGACGCGGGCTACGAGGACGCCCGGGCGATCTGGAACGGCGACATCGACCGGTGCCCGGCGGTGGTCGCGCAGTGCGCCTCCGCCGCCGACGTCGTGGCCGCGCTCGGCCACGGCCAGGAGGAGGGGCTCGAGATCACCGTGCGCGGCGGCGGGCACAGCTACGCGGGCGCCTGCCTGACCGACGACGGACTGATGATCGACCTGAGCCGCATGCGCGGCGTCCACGTCGACCCCGACGCTCGCATCGCGCGAT
>NZ_JAAXLA010000060.1 GCF_012911935.1 Pseudonocardia acidicola
GCGGGTAGCAGCGGGAGCTGGTCGGTGCGGGTCACCCGATCACCTTGCCCGGGTTGAGGATGTCGTACGGATCCAGGGCCGCCTTGATGGCCCGCTGCATGGCCAGCGCGCCCGGCCCGAGCTCGCGTTCGCCGACCTTCGGGTTCACCGGGACTGCGGGAACCCCGGCGGCGAGGGCGGCGACCACCCCGACCGCCGTGTGCAGGCTCGGGGTCGCCCACACCGCGACGCGGGTCCGCCCGGCGAGCTCGGCGGCCAGCGCACCGGCGACGGAGGCGAGCTCGCGGTAGGTCAGCCGGTCGCCGGCGAAGTCCAGCGCGGGGCGGTCGGTGGGGTCGCGCAGGGCGGGTAGCAGCGGGAGCTGGTCGGTGCGGGTCACCCGATCACCTTGCCCGGGTTGAGGATGTCGTACGGATCCAGGGCCGCCTTGATGGCCCGCTGCATGGCCAGCGCGCCCGGCCCGAGCTCGCGGCGCATGCCGGACCGCTTGAGCAGTCCGACGCCGTGCTCCCCGGTCACGGTGCCGCCGAGCGCGATCGCGGCGGCGACGATCTCGTCGAAGGCGGCCTGCGCGCGGGCCTTCGCCTCCTCGTCACCGTGCGGGACGATGATCAACGGGTGCAGATTGCCGTCACCGGCGTGCGCGAGGTTCGCGATCAGCGTCCGGTGCCGGGTGGCGATGTCCTCGACCTGCTCCAGCATCTCGGCCAGCCGCCCGCGGGGCAGGCAGACGTCCTCGGTCAGCACCGCGTCGCCGCGCTGCTCGATCGCGGGGTAGGCGAGCCGGCGGGCGTCGAACAGCGCCTCGGCCTCCACCGGGTCGGTGGACATCATCGCGTCCTTCGCGCCGGCCGCCACGAACTCGGCGTGGATCGCCTCGGCCTCGGCCGACGCCGCGGGTTCGGGCAGGTCGGTCTGCGCGAGCAGCAGCGCGGCCGCGCCCTCGGGCAGACCGGCGCGCTTCCACTCGTTCACCGCGCGCAGGCAGTGCCGGTCGATCAGCTCGAACGCGGCGGGCTGCAGGCCCCGCGCGGTGACGGCGGCGACCGCGGCCCCGCACTCGGCGAGGGTGTCGAAGAACCCGACGACGGTGCGCGGCGGCGTGGTGCGCAGCGGCCGCAGCTTCACGGTGATCTCGGTGATGACGCCGAGGGTGCCCTCGGAGCCGACCATCAGCCCGGCCAGGTCGTACCCGGCGACCCCCTTGGCCGTGCGCCGGCCGACCCGGACGACCTCGCCGGTCGCGGTGACGACCTCGAGGGCCAGCACATAGTCGCGGGTCACGCCGTACTTCACGCAGCACAGCCCGCCGGCGTTGGTGGCGACGTTGCCGCCGATGGTCGACCACGGCGCGCTGGCCGGGTCCGGCGGATACCACAGGCCGTGGCCGGCGACGGCGGCGCGCAGGTCGTCGTTGACGACCCCGGGCTGGACGACGGCGAGCCGCTCACCGGGATTGATCTCGACGATCTCGCGCATCCGCTCGGTGCACAGCAGCACGCAGCCGTCGATGGCGTTGGCCCCGCCGGACAGGCCGGTCCCGGCACCGCGGGTGACGACGGCGACCCGGTGCCGGGCGCACGCCGCGACGACGGCGGCGACCTCGGCGGTGCTGTGCGGGCGGACCACGGCGACGGGGCGGCCGTGCTCGGCCCACTCCGCCTCGTCGCGCACGTAGGGCGCGACGGTGTCGGGATCGATGAGCACCCGGTCGGCCGGCAGCGCCGTGACCAGCTCGGCCAGCACCGCGTCCGCGGCGGGGTCGGGCGCGACGGCCGCGGCCACCTCGGGCGGCGGCCCCCCGAACGGGCGGGCGGTACGCACGTCAACGGGCTCCACCATGCCGGCGACGCTATCCGGCGACGCGCCTGCGGGCCACCTCCCGGCCGAGCAGGGTTCCGGACCGCCAGGCCGTCTCGATGCGCGAGCTGCCCCAGCTGTCCCCGGCCAGGCCGATCCCGTCGGTGGTGAGCAGGAACGGCCGGTCCCGGTCGGACTCCGGGGCGGCGAACGTCCACCGGTGGGTGCGGGTCCACACCGGGCGCCGGTGCAGGTCGAGCAGTTCGCGCATGGCGGCGACGACCTCGGGCACCGCACGGTCCGGGTCCGCGAGGTGCCGGCGGGCGACCTCCCCGGTGGTGTGCGCGACGAGCACCGGGGCACCGTCGCCCCGACGGTCCCCGTCGTCGGCGATCAGCGACAGCACCGGATGGTCGTTGACGAACGCTGCGGGCAGCTCCCCCCACTCCCGTGCCGGGAAGCGGGCGGTGACGGCCAGCACCGGACGCCAGGCCCGGCCGGTGACCGCCGCGGCGGCACCCGAGTTCAGGTCGAGCAGTTGCCGGGCCTGTGGATCGGGCATCGCGAGCACCACGACGTCGACCGACCGGCCGTCGATCACCGGGCCGGGGCCCACGTGCCGCACCTCGTGCCCCAGCTCCACGTCCAGGCCGTCGGCCAGGTCGGCGACCAGGCTGCGCAGCCCGTGCGGGGTGGCCCAGCGCATCGGGCCGGGCGAGCGCCCCCGGCCTTCCGGCCCGAGAACGGCGAGTTCACAGGTCCACGGCCGGGCCAGGCCGGCGGTGCGCCAGCGGGCGACGACCTCGGCGAACTCCGGATCGCGCACCGTGAAGTACGCGGCCCCGTAGTCGACCGCGCGGCCCTCCATCATCGCCGTGGCCATCCGGCCGCCCACGGTGTGCGCCCGGTCGAGCACGCGCACAGGCACCCCTGCCGCCGCCAGCTCGACGGCGCAGGCGACCCCGGCAAGGCCGGCGCCCACGACCACAACGGACATGATGAGGTCAGCCTAGGCGCCCGGCCTGGGCACACGCCCCTCGATCACCCGGCGGGGGGAGCGCTGAGCCGGGCGGAGACCCGCGCGAACCGCTCGATCCACCAGCGCGTCCGCTCCGGGTCTGCGGCGACCTCCGTGCGGCGGACCGGCTCCGGCGCGGTCCGGAGTACCGGCAGCCAGCCGTCGACCGGGCGCAGCTCGTCGGCCGTGGCCACCACGTCGGCCCGCAGCAGCGCACCGGTGCCCAGCCCGCACGCGAAGTCGAGCTGCGGCAGCGCCGCGGCCAGGGCGATCTCGGCGGCGAGCCCGACGCTGGTCTCCAGCGCCGAGGACACGATGCACGGCAGCCCGCACGCCTGCGCCACGGCCAGCGCCCGGCGCACCCCGCCCAGCGGCGCGCATTTGAGCACCGCGACGTCGGCCGCCTCGGCGACGGCCACCCGCAGCGGGTCCTCGGCGCGGCGGATCGACTCGTCGGCGGCGATCCGCACGTCGACGCGGCGGCGTACGGCGGCCAGCTCGTCGACCGTGACACACGGCTGTTCGACGTACTCCAGCCCGCCCGCCGCCCGGTCCAGCGCGCGGATCGCCGTCACCGCCTCGTCGACGGCCCAGCGCGCGTTGGCGTCGACCCGCACGGCACCGCCGGGCCCGAGCGCGTCCCGGACCGCCGCGACCCGTTCCAGGTCGGCGGGCAGCGATCCCGGCTCGTCGGCGACCTTGACCTTCGCGGTGCTGCACCCGGACGCGGCCACGAGGGCGCGTGCGCGCTCCGGGCCGACAGCGGGGACGATGCAGTTCACCGGCACCCGCTCACGCACCGGCGCCGGCCAGCCCTCGTTCGCCGCCTCCAGCGCCGCGGCCAGCCACGGCGCGGCCTCGGCGTCGTCGTACTCGGTGAAGGGACAGAACTCGCCCCAGCCGGCCGGGCCCGCGAACACCAGCCCTTCGCGCACGGTGATGCCGCGGAACCGGGTGGTCATGCCGATCGCGTAGACGTCCGGGGTCACGACGGGACAACCTACGCGCGCGGCTCAGACCAGCAGCTCGTGGTCCGCCGGGTCGATCTTCTGCGTCCGCTTGCGGAAGTTGAACGTGTAGTCCGGCCAGAGCGTCCGGTTCTTGCCGTGCTCGTCGAGATACCAGCTCGCGCAGCCGCCCTGGGTCCATACGGACTTGTCGAGCTTGCGCTGGATCTCGGCGTTGAAGGCGTCCTGCCGATCGCGGATCGTGTCGATGGCCCGCGCCCGGTGCCGATCGGTCACCCGCATGGCGTCGACGATGTAGTTCACCTGGGACTCGATCATGTAGACCATCGAGCTGTGGCCGAGGCCGGTGTTCGGGCCGACGATGAGGAACAGATTCGGGAAACCGGCCACGGTGGTGCCGAGCAGCGCCTCCATGCCCTCGCGCCAGACGTCGCCCAGCTTGACGCCGTCGCGCCCGGTCACGGTGACCTGGCTCATCCCGTCGGCGACCTTGAACCCGGTACCGAAGATGATCGTGTCGACCTCGTGCTCCCGGCCGTCGGCGGTGACCACGCCGGTCTCGGTGATCCGGACGATCTTGTCGGTCTCGACCGCCACGTTGTCCCGGCGCAGCGCCGGGTAGTAGTCGTTGGACATCAGGATGCGCTTGCAGCCGATGGTGAAGTCCGGCGTGACCTTGGCCTTGAGCTGCGGGTCGCCGGCGAACTTGCGGTCGAGGTAGCTGCGGCCGAACCGCTCGACCAGCCTCATGACCTTCGGGTTGAGGAACCCGACGACCAGGGCCTCGTGCCGCCAGTACAGCGCCGTGCGATTGAGCTTCTGCAGCAGCGGGAACCGGGCGTAGAGCTCGCGGGCGCGCGCGCTGATGGGGCGATCGGGCTTGGGCAGCACCCACGGCGCGGTGCGCTGGAACAGCGTCAGCGAGGCGACCTCGGGGGCGATCGCCGGCACGAACTGGATGGCGCTGGCGCCGGTCCCGATGACCGCGACGCGCTTGCCCGCGAGATCGTGGGAGTGGTCCCACTGTGCGGAGTGGAAGGCCGTGCCGGTGAAGCGGTCCAGGCCCTCGATCTCGGGGATCGACGGCTCGTGCAGCGCGCCGGTACCCCAGATGAGGAACCGGGCGCGGATGGCCGACCCGTCGGCGAGGTGGACGTCCCAGTGCGTGCCGTCCCACTCCGCGCCGGTGACCGTGACCCCGAACCGGATCCGGTCGCGCAGCCGGTAGTGGTCGGCGACGTCCTCCAGGTAGGCCCGGATCTCCGGCTGGCGAGCGAAGGTGCGCGTCCAGTTGGGGTTCTGCCGGAACGAGAACGAGTACAGGTGCGACTCGATGTCGCAGGCGCAGCCGGGATAGGTGTTGTCGCGCCAGGTACCGCCGAGGGTGTCGCCCTTCTCCAGGACGACGAAGTCGCGGCGCCCCGCCTCGTCCAGCTTCACGGCGGCACCGAGCCCGGCGAAACCGCTCCCGACGATGGCGACCTCGACAGCCGCCGGGACCTGGTCGGTCATCTCGCGCTCCTCCCGATCTGGTTACCGACGGTAAGTTACCACGAGTAACTTACCTACGGTAGGGTCTTCTCGTGGAGACCAGCACGCCGCGCCGCAGGCTCGGTCGCGCCGAGCGCGAGCGGCAGATCCTCGACGCCGCCGTCGCCGTGTTCTCCGAGCGCGGGTATCAGACCGCGTCGATGGACGCGGTGGCCGAGCGGGTCGGCGTCACCAAGCCCGTGCTCTACACGCACTTCGGCTCCAAGGAGGGCCTGCTGCTGGCCTGCATCGCGCGGGCCCGCACCGAACTGCTCGAGGTCACCGCGGCCGCCGCGGCCGCCGCCGAAGGGCCCGAGGAGATGCTGCGACAGGGCACCAAGGCGTTCTTCGACTACCTCGACAGCCAGCGCCCCACTTGGACGCTGCTCTATTCCGAGGCTGCGATCTCGGCCGGCGCCGCGTCCGCGCTCGAGGAGATCCGGGCCCAGCAGACCGACTTCATCGCGGCGCTGCTCGCGACCCAGGCTCCCGATACCGACCCGCAGCGCCTGGCCGGCTGGGCGCAAGTGATCGTCGGCGCGTGCGAGCGGTTGGCGCTGTGGCGCGGGACGGGGGGCGGTGAGCCTGCGGTGAGCAGTGAGCAGGCCACCGAGTATCTGATGGACCTGGCCTGGACGGGGCTGGCGAACCTGCGGTGAGCCGGTGACCGGCACAATGTCGGTCGATGACGACGACGGCACCACGGCTGCTGCAGGTCCGGCGCAGCGAGCAGATCACCCCGCGGATGATCCGCGTGACCCTGGGCGGCGACGAACTCGCCGGCTTCCCCGGCGAGGGCCCGGACCGCCGGGTGAAGATGTTCTTCCCCGTCGAGGGCCAGGAACGCCCGGCGATCCCGCGCGCCAGCACCGGCGGCCCGGTCTGGCCCGCCGGGGAGCCCCGGCCGGCGATCCGCACCTACACCGTGCGTCGCTTCGACGCCGAGGCCGGTGAGCTCGACGTCGACTTCGTGCTGCACACCGGCCACGGCCCGGCCGCCGCGTGGGCGCGTGCGGCGGCGCCCGGGGCCTGGGTCGGCGTGTCCGAGCCGGGCGGGCGCTACGTCCCCGACCCGGCGGCCGCGTTTCACGTCGTGATCGGTGACGAGTCGGCGCTGCCGGCCGTGGCCACCGTGCTGGAGGCGCTGCCCCCCGGGGCACCGGCCATCGCGTTCCTCGAGGTGGCCGATGCCGAGGAGGAACAGCCGCTGCCCGGCTCCGCACAGATCCACTGGGTGCACCGCGGCGATCGTGAGGCCGGCACCGCGCTGGTCGAGGCCGTCCGCGACGCCGAGCTGCCCGCCGGCCGCGGGCAGGCCTGGCTGGCCGGGGAGTCCGCGGCCGTGCGCGACCTGCGCAAGCACCTGCTGGACGACCGCAAGCTCGACCGCCGCGCGGTCTACGCCACGGGGTACTGGCGCCTGCGCTGAGACGCGCGACCCGGGTCCGATCAGATCCGGTCGACGACCACGTGCGTGTCGCCGACCGCAACCCGCACCCGGCGCCCGACGACCTCCGAGCCCGCCCCGTTCGCCGGCCCGTCCGCGTAGAGCGACAGGGCCTGCGCGCTCGCCGCGTCGCCGGGGGCGGTCTGCGCGGCGAACCGGGCGCCGTCGGCGGTGCGGGCGATCAGGAACGCCTGTGCCGGGGACCCGTCGCGGCGGTGCTCCACGGTCGCGGTCTCCACCGTCGCGTCGCCGCCGGCCGGCGGGACGACCCGGGGGGCCGGGCCTGCGGTGTCCACCGGAGCCGGATCGCCGATGTAACCGCCCGGGTGCGGTTCGCGCCCCAGCAGGACCGCGTGCTGGTAGGTGAGGTAGCCGCCGTTGGCGTGCACCAGCGCGGTGCCCCTGCCCGCGCGCAGCCGGCCGGCGGCCGCCACCACGGCGTGCAGGCTGTAGCTGCTCAGCGGACCACCGAACGCCGAGTGGCCGCCGGTCACGCTCGGCACCGCGGTGCGCGGCAGCCCGAGGTGCCCGGCGACGAGCTTGGGCACCACCGGGAAGCAGCTGTACACGTCGACGACGTCGAGCGCGTCCGCGGCGACCCCGCCCGCGGCGAGGCAGCGGTCCAGCGTGGACTCCAGCGCCGCGGACCGGCCGTAGCCCGGCCGGGCCAGCACGTCGAGGGCGTCGACGGCGCCGGCGCCACCCCACACGTGCACGATCTGCTCCTCGTCGACCCCGTACTCGCGGGCCGCGGCGAGCGAGGTGACGATCACCGCCGCGGCCTGGTCCACCAGCGGCATCGCGTTCACCGCGAGCGGGTAGGGCTCGCAGACCATCCGATTGCCCGGACCGACCTCGGCGATCTCCGCCGCCGGGCGCACCTCCGGGTTCCACGCCACCGGGTTGTCCGCCGCCACCCGGGAGAACGCGGCGTAGAGCTCCGCGGCCCACGCGGCGGCCTCGGCCGGGGTCTGCCCGAGCCGGTGCCGCAACGCGTTCTCGAACAACGGGTAGACGCGCGTGGGCAGCACCAGACCGGCGGCCTGCATCGCGGGGCTGCCCAGCTCGTCGGGGCTGAACGCGGGCGGGCCGCCCGGCTCGGCACTCCAGCCGAGGTCGGTCGCCGGGTCGACGCCCGCGCGGGCCAGCGCCGCGACGCTCGCCTGCGCCTCGCCGCCGACCACCACCGACACCCGCGACTCCCCGGCCGCCACCCGGGCGGCGGCCCGATCGAGCAGCTCGGCGGGCCGGTGTCCCCCGACCGGGGCCCCGAACGTGTGCGGCGGCCGGGCGGCCACCCGCTCGGCGAGCATCCCGGCCAGATCGTGATAGCCCCAGCTCGCCACGTGCACGACGTCGATCGCGTCGACCTCGCGGAGCAGCCGGCATCCGCCGGAGCCGGCGGCGTCCGACGCCGCGGCGCTGAGCGCGTCGAGGATCAGCCGAATCGGTTCCCGGGCACCCGCGACCGTCCGGTCCCGGTTGCCCCGCACCTGACCCACTCCGACAAGCACGGGAAGTCGATTCTCGTCGCGCACCGTGACGACGCTAATACAGAGTGATCATCCTGCGGTGGGTGCCCCGATCACGCTCGAATCACACAGCAGATGCACAGGAAGTGCCCAGAAGTGCCACATCCGCGCGCGCAAGGCTGGCTAGCATGTTTCCGGTGAGTGAACAGGCTCCGGCTCTGCGCCGCGCTGACGGCAGTCCGGTACGCGTCCTGGTCGTCGACGACGAGGCCACACTCTCCGACCTGCTGTCGATGGCCCTGCGCTACGAGGGCTGGGACGTCCGCAGTGCCGGCGATGGCCTCTCCGCGGTCAAGCTGGCCCGCGAGTTCCGGCCCGACGCCGTGGTGCTCGACATCATGCTGCCCGACCTCGACGGCCTCGAGGTGCTGCGCCGGATGCGCGCCGACACCCCCGAGGTACCCGTGCTGTTCCTCACCGCGAAGGACGCCGTCGAGGACCGGGTCGCAGGGCTGACCGCGGGCGGCGACGACTACGTGACCAAGCCGTTCAGCCTGGAGGAGCTCGTCGCGCGGCTGCGCGGGCTGCTACGCCGGGCCGGGATGGCCGCCGCCCGGCAGGGCTCCGAACTCGCCGTCGGCGATCTGGTGCTCGACGAGGACAGCCACGAGGTGCGCCGCGGCGACACCGACATCGAGCTCACCGCCACCGAGTTCGAGTTGCTGCGCTACCTGATGCGCAACCCGCGCCGCGTGCTGAGCAAGGCGCAGATCCTCGACCGGGTGTGGCACTACGACTTCGGCGGCCAGTCCAATGTGGTGGAGCTGTACGTGTCCTACCTGCGTAAGAAGATCGATGTCGGCCGCCCACCGATGATCCACACCGTGCGCGGGGCGGGTTACGTGCTCAAACCCGCCACCGGCGAATGAGGGCGCCCGCCCCGGTGCGCAGCCAGGGGCGGACCCTGCGGGCGCGGCTGGTCGCCACCGTGCTGATCCTGCTGGCCCTGGCCTGCGCGGTGATCGGCGTGGTCACCGCGCTGGCGCTGCGCCAATCCCTGATCGGCCAGCTCGACGACGACCTGCGCTCGGCGACCCAGCGCTTCGCCCACTCCGCGATGCAGCACCCGCCGGGAAGCCAGCCGCCGCCACCGAGCGGTGACTACCTCGGCCCGGGCCAGGTCCTGGGGACACTGGGCGCCAGGATCCAGGACGGCCAGGTCGTAGGAGCCCGGGTCAGCAACCGCGGCGGGGAGTACCAGGCGCTCGACCCGATGGACTATCCCGCGCTGCTCGCGGTGCGGCCCGGCGCGCACCCGGTCTCGGTGAGCCTGTCCAACCTCGGCTCGTACCGGATGGCCGCGGTGACAGCGCCCGACGGATCCACCCTCGTCGTCGGGTTGCCCGAGGCCCGCAGCCACGACGTGCTCAACGAGCTGGTGACCATCGAGCTCGTCGTCATCGGGCTGACGCTGCTGGGCGCCGGCGTCGCCGGCGCCGTGCTCGTCCGCCGCGAGCTGCGTCCGCTGGAGCGGGTCGCCGAGACCGCCGCCAAGGTGAGCGCCCTGCCGCTGGACCGCGGCGAGGTCGAGCTCGTGGAACGGGTGCCCAACGTGGACCCGGCGACCGAGGTCGGCCAGGTCGGCGCGGCCCTGAACCGGATGCTGGACAACGTGGGCGGGGCGCTCGAGGCGCGCCAGGAGAGCGAGATGCGGCTGCGGCAGTTCATCGCCGACGCCAGTCACGAGCTGCGCACTCCCCTTGCAGCCATCCGCGGCTACGCCGAGCTGACCCGGCGTGACGGCCCGGCCGTTCCGCGCGACACCGCGTACGCGCTGATCCGGATCTCGTCGCAGGCCGAGCGGATGACCACGCTCGTCGAGGACCTGCTGCTGCTGGCCCGGCTCGACGCCGGCCGGCCGCTGGAACGCGCGCCGGTCGACCTGACCCGGCTCGTACTCGACGCCGTCAGCGACGCGCACGCGGCCGGCCCCGGACACCGCTGGCAGCTCGCGCTGCCCGACGAGCCGGTGACCATCCTCGGCGACGGGTCGCGGCTGGCTCAGGTGCTGGCCAACCTGCTGGCGAACGCGCGCACCCACACCCCGCCTGGGACGTCGGTCACCGTCGGGCTCGCGCAGGAGACGGACAACGGCGGCGGCGCCGTCCTCACCGTCAGCGACACCGGCCCCGGCATCCCCGCCGCGCTGCTGCCGCACATCTTCGAGCGCTTCGCGCGCGGCGAGAAGTCCCGGTCGCGGGCCCAGGGCAGCACCGGCCTCGGGCTCGCGATCGTGCACGCGGTGGTCGCGGCGCATCGCGGCGCCGTCGGCGTACGCAGCGTCCCGGGCCTGACCGAGTTCACCGTCCGGCTGCCGGGCGGCGGCCTCGGCGCCGCGGACGCCCCGGACCACGCCGCGCCGGCGGGCACCCCCGTCTGACCGGCCCGGCCGTCAACGCGTCGGGCTCGCCGCACTCACAGCAGACGCACAGGTGACGCACCGGGCCGGCACAGCCGGGCTGGCCACGGTGGGGTGGCGTGACCACGACCATGCCCACGAACTCCCCCGATCCGCCGCGGGCGGTGCACCGGTGGCCGGCGGGGTACGGCCTGCGTGCGGGCGCGGCGCCGTGATGACCGACTCACCCGATCGCGGTGGTCGCACAGGCCGCGCACAGGATCGCCACAACGACCCGACAGCGCGGTCCCCGATGGTCGTGCCCATGAGCGTCGACATCGCTGAACCAGAGCGGTTGGCCCCGCCGGGGGGGCGTCCCGACCGGACCGTCCTGGACGTCGTCGTCCCTGTCTACAACGAGGAGATCGACCTCGAACCCTCGGTACGACGGCTTCACACCTACCTCAACGCCCAGTTCCCTTACACCTTCCGCATCACGATCGCGGACAACGCCAGCACCGACACCACTCCGGTGATCGCGGCCCGGCTCGCCGCCGAGCTGCCGGCGGTCCAGAACGTCCGGCTGGAGCAGAAGGGCCGCGGCCGGGCGCTGCGGGCGGTGTGGTCGGCGTCGGACGCGCAGGTACTGGCCTACTGCGACGTCGATCTGTCCACCGACCTCGCGGCGCTGCTGCCGCTGGTCGCCCCGCTCATCTCGGGGCACTCCGACCTGGCCATCGGCACCCGCCTCGGGCGTGGTTCACGGGTGGTCCGCGGGGCCAAGCGCGAGATCATCTCCCGCTGCTACAACCTGCTCCTGCGCGGCACGCTCAGCGCCGGGTTCTCCGACGCGCAGTGCGGGTTCAAGGCCATCCGCTCCGACGTGGCACGGCGGCTGCTGCCGCTGGTCGAGGACACCGGCTGGTTCTTCGACACCGAACTGCTCGTACTCGCCGAGCGCTCCGGGCTGCGCATCCACGAGGTGCCGGTCGACTGGATCGACGACCCGGACAGCCGCGTCGACATCGTCGCCACCGCGCTGGCCGACCTGCGCGGCATCGTGCGGGTGGGCCGGGCGCTGGCCACCGGTGCGCTGCCGGTCAGCGAGCTGCGCGCCCAGCTCGGCCGCGAACCCCTGGAGCCGCCCGTGGCCGGAGTGCCGAGGGGCATGACCGGCCAGCTGGCCCGGTTCGCCGCGATCGGCGTCGCCAGCACCGTCGCGCACCTGCTGCTGTTCGTCCTGCTGCGCGCGGCGATGGGCGCGATCGCCGCCAACGTGATCGCACTGCTGATCACCTCGGTGGCCAACACCGCGGCCAACCGCCGGCTCACCTTCGGCGTGCGCGGCCGCACCGGCGCCGCACGGCACCAGTTCCAGGGTCTGATCGTGTTCGGCCTCGGGCTCGGGCTGACCACCGGTGCGCTGGCACTGGTCGGGATCTGGCTGCCGGGCGCCGGGCGGATCGCCGAGCTGACGGCGCTGGTCGTCGCGAACGGGCTGGCCACCGTCCTGCGGTTCGTGCTGTTCCGCGCCTGGATCTTCCGCGGCGCGCAGGCCCGCCGCTCCCCCGCCACCGACGCTTCCCAGGAGATCACCGCATGACCGCCACCCTCGATTCCGGGCCGGCCCGCCAGCCGGCGGACGGCTCCGGACTGCGCGAGGCCACCCCCGCCCCGCCGGACCGGCCCCGCTGGGAACGGCCCACCCTGCTCCTGCTGCTCGTCGGCACCGCCGTGCTCTACCTGTGGAACCTGAGCATCAACGGCTTCGGCAACGCCTACTACGCCGCCGCCGTGCAGGCCGGCACGAAGAGCTGGACGGCGCTGTTGTTCGGCTCCCTCGATCCGAGCAACTTCATCACCGTCGACAAGCCGCCGGTCTCATTGTGGGTGATGGCGCTGTCCGGACGGATCTTCGGCTTCTCCTCGTGGAGCATGCTGGTGCCGAACGCGCTGATGGGCGTGGCGACGGTGTGGCTGCTCTACGCCGGGGTGCGCCGGGTCACGGGCCCGGGGGCCGCGCTGCTGGCCGGGGCCGCGCTCGCGCTGACCCCGGTCGCGGTGCTGATGTTCCGGTTCAACAACCCCGACGCCGCGCTCGTGCTCCTGGTGGTGGCCGCCGGGTACTGCACGGTCCGGGCGATCGAGAACGCCAGCACGCGCTGGCTGCTGGTGGCCGGGGTGCTCCTCGGGTTCGGCTTCCTCGCCAAGATGTTGCAGGCGTTCGTCGTCGTGCCCGGCCTCGGGCTGGCCTACCTCGTCGCCGCGCCGGCCGGTCTCGGCCGGCGGATCCGCCAACTGGTCGCGGCGGGTGTGGCGATCGTGGTCGCCGCGGGCTGGTGGCTGGTCGTCGAATGGCTCTGGCCGGTGACGGACCGGCCCTACATCGCCGGGTCGACGAACAACAACTCGCTGCAGCTCGCCTTCGGTTACAACGGGCTCAGCCGGATCCTCGGCGGCGGCGGGAACCACATCGGTGGCGGCGGCGCGGCCCGCGCCGCCGACGCCGGGGGTGCCGCGGGTGCCGTGCCCTTCGCACCGCCCGGTGGTTTCGGCGGCTTCGCCGGCTTCGGCGGTCAGGCCGGGCCGACCCGACTGTTCACGGCCGCCATCGGCGGTCAGGTGACGTGGCTGCTGCCGGCAGCGATCCTGCTGCTCGTCGCCGGACTCTGGACGACGCGCCGGGCTCCGCGGACCGACCGCACCCGGGCGTCGCTGCTGCTCTGGGGTGGCTGGGCGGTCGTCTGCGCGATCGTGTTCAGCTTCATGCAGGGGATCTTCCATCCGTACTACACGGTCGAGATGGCCCCGGCACTCGCCGCCCTGGTGGGGATCGGCGGGCACGAACTGTGGAAGCACCGCGGGTCGGCAGCCGGCCGGATCAGCATGGCGGCGACCGTCGCGCTGACGGCGGCCTGGGCGTGGATCCTGCTGGACCGCACCCCCACCTTCGTGCCCTGGCTGCGCTGGGTCGTCGTCGTGCTGGCCCTGATCGCCGTGATCGGGCTGCTGATCCCGTCCGGGGTGCGCCGCGCGGCGGCGATCGTGACCGGAATCGCGCTGCTGTCCGGCCTGGCCGGCCCGGCCGCCTACGCGGCGCAGACGGTGGGGACCGGCCACGCCGGCGGCATGGTCAATGCCGGCCCGGCGGCGCAGGGCGCCGACGGTTTCCGGGGTGGGCGCCGGTTCGGGGCCGGGGGCCGGCCAGCCCTGGCCGGGACGGCTCCGGGCGGCGGCGCGAACGCTGCAGGCCGTGGGACTGCGGGCTTCGGCGGCGCGGCCGCGGGCTTCGGCCCCGGCGGGCCGGGCGGTATGCACGGCTTCGGTGAGGCCGAGGCGACCGATCCCGCGCTGGTCAACCTGCTGAAGTCCACCGGGACCCGGTGGTCGGCGGCGACCATCGCCGCTCAGGGCGCGTCGTCGCTCGAGCTCGCCGGAGCCGGGCCGATCATGGCCATCGGCGGGTTCTCCGGCACCGATCCGGTACCGACGCTGGCTCAGTTCGAGGCCTACGTCACCGGCGGCCAGGTCCGGTACTTCCTGCCCGGCAACCGGATGGGCGGCTGGGGCGGGCGCGGCGGCCGCGGCGTCGGCGGCGAGATCACGACCTGGGTACAGCAGCACTACACCGCGACGACCGTCGGCGGGCAGACCGTCTACGACCTGAGCCGGCCCACCGGCTGACCCGGGAACGACGATCGCCGCCCGGGCGGGAGGACTCCCCGCCCGGGCGGCGATCGCGTTCTCCGGGTTCGGTCAGTCGTGGACCCGCGTGATGCGGGGGTGGGTGCAGCGGGCGCAGTCACGCCCGGGGCGCAGGTGCTCCTGGACCGCACGCTCGGCGCCGCAGCGGCACGTCGTGGCGACCGGACCGCGGCGCGATGCGCGGCGCGCGGGCCGGGTGGCGGCGGTCGCGCGCCCGCGGCGCGGCAGGACAGAGGCGCTGTAGAGCAGCATGAAGATCCCCGGACGATGTCGTGGATGAACGGCGCGGCGAACCCGGGCCCACCCCCGACGTCGTCATCTGGTCGCCCCATGTTGCAGGTGCTGGCGGTGACGTTGCACACAGCGACTGTCCCGGTGCTCGCTCCGCGGGGTCGGTTACCCCTATTCGGTCGTATCCGACTTATCGCCGGTGGATCTACCGTCCCGCGCAGCCGGGCGCATCCAGCGCGGACGTCGACTCAGCGGAGAGACCGATGACCACAGCTCCACCTCAGGACAGCGGGAAGCTCGACGAACGATCGATCCGCAAGATCGCCGGCCTGAGCCTGGTCGGGGCCAGCGTCGAATGGTTCGACTTCTTCCTCTTCGGCACCGCCGCCGCGCTGGTCTTCCCGCGGCTGTTCTTCCCCGCGGACGCCGACCCGTTCCTCGCCACGCTGTCCTCGTTCGCCGTGCTCGGTGTGGGCTTCGTGGCCCGCCCGGTCGGCGGCATCGTCTGGGGGCACTTCGGCGACAAACTCGGCCGCAAGAAGGCGTTCCTGACGGCGCTGATGACGATGGCCGTGGCGAGCGTCCTGATCGGGGTCCTGCCGACGTACGCGGCGATCGGGATCGCGGCGCCGATCCTGCTCACCGTGCTCCGCTTCGCCCAGGGCCTGGCGGTCGGCGGACAGTGGGGCGGCGCGGTGCTGCTGGCCACCGAGTTCGCACCGAAGAGCAAGCGCGGGTTCTACGGCAGCTTCGCCCAGATCGGCGTGCCGATCGGCGTCCTGCTGGGCGTGGTCGCCTTCTTCCTGATCGGGACGACGATGGACCAGGCGACGTTCGACAGCTACGGCTGGCGTATCCCGTTCATCGCCAGCGTCCTGCTGGTCGCCGTCGCGGTCTACGCCAAGAACCGGCTCGAGGACACCCCGGCGTTCACGCAGCTGCAGCGGCTGGCCGCGGAGGACCCGGCGGCGCAGAAGTCCCCGGTGCTGGAGGTGCTGCGCCACCACTGGGGCCGCATCCTGCTCGCGGGTGGCGCGTTCACGGTCGTCAACACCACGTTCTACATCTACATCACCTTCATGCTGACCTACGGCACGAAGACCGTGCGGGTCTCCTCCGGCACGATGCTGATCGCCATCGCGATCGCGTCGATGGTGCAGATCCCGGCGCTGGCCGGGTTCGCCGCGATGTCGGACCGGGTCGGGCGCCGCACGATGTACCTGGCCGGGTCGGTGGCCACCGCGGTCTGGGCGTTCCCACTGTTCTGGCTGGTCGACCTGGGCGCGACGTGGAGCATCGCGCTGTCGCTGATCGTCGCCCAGCTCGCGCTGTCGATGATGTACGGGCCGTTGGCGGCGTTCTTCTCCGAGATGTTCAGCGCGAAGCTGCGCTACAGCGGGGCCTCGCTGGGCTACCAGCTCGGGGCGCTGCTCGGCGGGGCGATCGCGCCGCTGCTGTCCGTCGCGCTGCAGCAGGCGACCGGGGGGACCGCCGCGATCTCGATCTACATCATCGTCGTGTCGGTGATCGCCATCGGCTGCACGCTGGCGCTCACCGAGACCTACCAGAACGAGATGGAGGACGCTCCGGCCGGCGCCCGCCCCTGAGACGCCGAGGGCGTCCGGCGCGTGGCGCGTCCCACCCTCGCTCCGGGAGCCGCGCTGCCAGACTGGAGCCCGTGATCGACGCACTCCGCTCGGCCGCAGGCTCCGCCTTCGAGAAGACCACCGGTACGGTGCGCGCTCTCGGCGCGCTGACCCGCTCCGGGGTGGTCCGCCCCGTCCGCCCGGACCGCCTGGTCGGACTGGCCGGTGGGCTCCTGCGCTACGGGCTGAGCGTGACCGGTGGGTACGCCGTCGGCGCGGCCCGGCACCCCGCCCGCACCGCGATCGTCGACGACGCGGGCGCGCTGAGCTACGCCGAGGTGCACCGGCGGACCGATCGGCTGGCCCGGGCGCTGGCCGATGCCGGAGTGGGTACGGGCACCGCCGTCGGGGTGCTGTGCCGCAATCACCGCGGGCCGATCGAGGTGATGGTCGCCGTGGGCAAGCTGGGCGCCGACATCGTCCTGCTCAACACCGGGCTGTCGGCCGGACAGCTCGCCGCGGTGGCCGCCGAACTCGATCTACACACCGTGGCGGCCGACGCGGAGTTCGTCGAGTCCGGGGTACTCGCCGAACTGCCCGAGGGCTGCACCGTGATCACCTCGTGGGGGCAGGCCCAGGACGGCGCGACGACGCTGGCGGACCTGA
This sequence comes from Pseudonocardia acidicola, assembly GCF_012911935.1. Classification (GTDB taxonomy): domain Bacteria; phylum Actinomycetota; class Actinomycetes; order Mycobacteriales; family Pseudonocardiaceae; genus Pseudonocardia; species Pseudonocardia acidicola. The sequence continues at coordinate 16,822 of NZ_JAAXLA010000060.1, forward strand.
TCGCCCGCGGCGGGAACTCGGCCCTGCCCGTGCGGCCAGCCGGCGGCCGCACGATCGTGCTCACCTCCGGCACCACGGGCACACCCAAGGGCGCCCGCCGACCGCACCCGTCCAGCCTTGCTCCGGCCGCCTCGATCCTGTCGGAGATCCCGCTGCGGGCGGGCGAGACGGTGTTCATCGCCGCGCCGCTGTTCCACACCTGGGGCAACGCAGGCCTGCTGCTCGCCGTGCTGCACGGCACGACCGTCGTGCTGCGCCGCCGGTTCACCCCCACGGCCATGCTGGCGGCGGTCGACGAGCACCGCTGCGACGTCGTGTTCGCGGTGCCGGTGATGCTGCAACGCGCGATGGATGCCGACGGCGTCGACGGCTGGCGCGGCAGCCACCGGCCGCGGGTCGTCGCGGTCAGCGGCTCGGCGCTGCCCGGCGGGCTCGCCGTCGCGTTCATGGACCGCTTCGGGGACCTGCTCTACAACCTCTACGGCTCCACCGAGGTGTCCTGGGTGTCCATCGCCGGCCCGGCCGACCTGCGGGACGCGCCGGGCACGGCCGGTCGCGCGCCGGCCGGCACCAGGCTGATGATCCTCGACGACGACGGCCGCCCGGTCCCGCCCGGCACCGAGGGGCGGGTGTTCGTCGGCAACGACCTGCCGTTCGACGGGTACACCAGCAACGGCGTCGAGGTCGAGGAGCACGACGGGTTGCTGGGCACCGGCGACATCGGCCGGCTCGACGACCGCGGCCGGCTGCACCTCACCGGCCGCGCCGACGACATGATCGTCTCGGGCGGGGAGAACGTGCACCCGGGCCCGGTCGAGGACCTGATCGCGCAGCGGGACGAGGTGCGCGAGGTGGCCGTGATCGGGGTGCCCGACGAGCAGTTCGGGCAGCGACTCGCCGCCTACGTGGTGCTGGCAGCTGGCGCGTCGCTGGACGCCGACACGGTGCGCGACCTCGTCCGCGGCAAGCTGGCCCGGTTCGCGGTCCCCCGCGACGTCGTCTTCGTCGACGAGCTGCCGCGCAACAGCACGGGCAAGGTCGTGGCGCGGGAGTTGCCGCGGCCGGAGTGAATCCACCCAAGCCGGGCTGAGACCGGCCGGGTGACTGCGCCGGAACAGCGCCGGAGTGAGCCGGGCGCGGCTGTGCCGGGCTGAGCAGCCCCGCACGGCGGCGGGCGTCGAATCCGGCTCCCGGTCTCCCTCGTGCGCGGTCGCGTAGCGTCGTCAACCGTGCCGTCCCCCGTCGAGGAGCTGTTCGCCCCGCCGCCTGCGATCGCCGAGCATCCTGCGGTCCGCGCCGCGGCCCGCCTCGCCGACGACGTGCTGGCCCCGCACGCCGCGGCGGCCGACGACCCCGCCCGCGGTGTCGACCCGGGCCACGTCGCGCGGCTCGTCGACGCCGGATTGCTGAGCGTCAAGATTCCCCGCGACGAGGGCGGTCACGGTGCCGACGACCGGATCGACGCCGAGACCGTCGAGCTGACCAGCGGCGCCTGTGGCGCGACCTGGTTCGTCACCACCCAGCACCGCACGCCGCAGGGCATGTCACGTGGTCGGCTCACCGGCCTGCCGGACGAGGCCGTGATCATCGGTCTGGCGGCGGAGCGGCACCGGGCCGGGCTGGCCACGGCGAAGACGCTGGCGGGCATCGCGGTCGCGCACCTGCGCCGGCCCGGCACCCCGGCGGTGCGGGCCGAGCCGGCGCCGGGTGGGGGCTGGCGGTTCACCGGGCACGCCGACTGGTGCACCGGCTGGGGGATGACCGACCAGGTGATGATCGGCGCCACCGCCCCCGACGACCGGTACGTCTTCGTACTGCTGCCCGCGGTCGACCAGCCCGGGCTGCGCGCCGGCGCCGCGATCCCGCTGGCCGTGATGGCCGGCACCCGGACCGTCGCCCTCGAACTCGACGCCCTGCAGATCGCCGGGGACGACGTCCTCTTCGACGTCGACGGCCCGACCTGGCGCTGGCATGACCTGGCCCGCACCGCCAACACCACCCCCGCCTCGCTGGGCCTGCTGCGACGGGTCCTGGTCGAGCTGGAACGCGTCGGGGTGCGCCGCGACCGGCCGGAGGCCGTCGAGCTCGCCGGGCAGCTCGCCGAGCTCGCCGCGAAGCGCCGATCGGAGGCGTACGCGCTGCTGACCGAGGTGCCGCTGGGAGCCCGCACCGCCGAGCGGACGGCGCTGCGCGGTGAGATCACCGAGCTGGCCGTGCGCTCGGCGAACGCCCTGATCGCGGCCCGATCCGGCAGCGCGATGCTGCTGGCCAGTCCCGAGCAGCGCTGGGCTCGGGAGGCGTCGTTCCATCTGATCCAGGCCCAGACCGCGGCGATCCGGGTCGCCCAGCTCGACGCCTTCGGAGCAGCCGCGAGCAGCGGCCGGCCGATCGAGGGGATCGACACCCCCGCGTGACGCGGGGCGGGGTCCTCCGACGGCTGAGACGATGCCCCCGTGAACGCCCCACTGGCCGCGACGGCCGCCGAGCTGGCCCCCGGACTGATCGAGCTGCGTCGCGCGCTGCACGCCGAACCCGAGCTCGGCCTGCACCTGCCACGCACCCAGGAGAAGGTGCTCGCCGCGCTCGACGGGCTCGACCTGGAGATCACCACCGGGATCCGGGCCAGCTCCGTCGTCGCCGTGCTCCGTGGCGGCCGGCCCGGACCGGCGGTGCTGCTGCGCGGGGACATGGACGGGCTGCCGATCACCGAACGGACCGGGCTGCCGTACGCGTCGGCCAACGGTGCGATGCACGCCTGCGGCCACGACCTGCACACCGCAGGCCTGGTCGGCGCCGCCCGCCTGCTCGCGGGCGTGCGCACCGACCTGCCCGGCGACGTGATCTTCATGTTCCAGCCCGGCGAGGAGGGCTACGACGGCGCCGGGGTGATGATCGCCGAAGGCGTGCTCGACGCGGCGGGCGCGCCGCCGGTGGCCGCCTACGGCGTGCACGTCGCCGCCGACCTGCCGCGCGGCCTGTTCGCGACCCGGCCGGGCCGGCTGATGGCCGCCTACGGGGTCTTCGACGTGACCGTGCGCGGCGCGGGCGGGCACGGCTCGCGCCCGCACCGGGCCCTCGACCCGATCCAGGTCGCCGCCGAGATCGTGACCGCGCTGCAGGTGTTCGTCACCCGCCGCTTCGACGTCTTCGACCCCGTCGTGATCACCGTCGGCGAGTTCAGCGGCGGCACCGCGCACAACGTGATCCCGGAGACCGCCCGGTTCCGGGCCGGCGTGCGCTCGTTCAGCGCGGCGACGTCCGACCGGCTGGCCGCCGAACTCCCCGAACTGGCCCGGCACATCGCGATCGGCCACGGGCTCACCGCCGACGCCACCTTCGAGACGATGTACCCCGCCACGGTCAACGACCCGGCGGAGGCACAGGCCTACGCCGCGACCGCGATCGAACTGTTCGGCGCGAACCGGTTCGAGGAACTGGCCGAGCCACGGACGGGGTCGGAGGACTTCTCCCGGGTGCTGCAGCAGGTGCCCGGCAGTTACGGCTTCCTCGGTGCCGCGCCACCCGAGCTGGACCAGGACGCGCTGCCCGGCAACCACTCGCCGCTGGCCCTGTTCGACGACGCGATCCTCGGCGACCAGGCGCTGCTGCTGGCCGAACTCGCCATCCGGCGGCTGCGCGCGCGCTGACGCCCGGCGCTGTTGCCCGGACGCCGCTGGCATGCCAGGTTGACCGGCGAGGCGCTTGCGAAAGGGGACCGATGAGGGTCGAGACGCACCTGCCACTGGGCAAGGTGGATCCGGGCATCCGGGCGGCGGAGATCAGTCTTGACCTGCCCACCGTCGGGGCGCAGGCCGAGCTCGTCGAACGGCTCGGGTTCGACGGGCTCGTGCTCACCGAGACCAAGGAGGACCCCTTCGTCGTCATGGCCGTCGGCGCCGACCGCACCGAGCGGCTGCGGCTGACCACCGCCGTGGCGATCGCGTTCCCGCGCAGCCCCACCGTCACCGCGATGACGGCGTGGACGCTGGCCCGGCTCTCCCGGGGCCGGTTCACCCTCGGCCTGGGCACCCAGGTCAAGGGGCACATCGAGCGGCGCTACGGGATGCACTGGTCGGCACCTGGCCCGTGGATCCGGGAGTACGTCGACGCCGTGCGTGCGGTCTGGCGGACCTGGCAGGAGGGTGTCCCGCTCGACCATCACGGCGAGCACTACCGGCTCTGCCTGATGAATCCGCTGTTCGACCCGGGCCCCATCGAGCATCCCGACATCCCGGTGCACCTCGCCGCGGTCCGGCCCGGGATGGCGCGGATCGGCGGGCAGGTCGCCGACGGGGTGCGCCCGCACCCGATCTGCACCCGGGCCTACCTCGTGGACGTACTGCGTCCCGCCGTCGACGACGGCGCCCGCAGCCGCGACCGCGACCCCGCCCGGATCGAGGTGGTCGCCAGCCCGCTGATCGTCACCGCACCGAACGAGGCGGAGCTGGCCAAGAAGGTGAGTGACGTCCGGGCGCGCATCTCCTTCTATGCCTCCACCCGCACCTATCGGCCGGTGTTCTCCCACCATGGCTGGGACGACATCGCCGAGCAGCTCTCCGCACTGTCGCGCGAGCAGCGCTGGGACGAGATGGAGGCCCTGGTCACCGACGAGATGGTGCACACGATCGGGGTCGTCGGAACCTACGACGAGATCGCCGAGAAAGTGTGGCGGCGCTACGAAGGCGTGTGCTCGGCGGTCGAATTCAGCCTGCCGGTGCACGGGCCGGAGGACCATGAGCGGCTGGCCGAGGCGATCCGGGCGGTGCAGCGCGGGTTCTGACGCCGTGCGCAACGCATCGAACGGCCCCATCCGCTCTTCCACTCGGAGCATTGAGTAACCGTCCGTGCACCGTTAGCATCGATCTTTACTGCTCCCCGCATTCACTGCCCATTCGCCTCGGAGAATGCGGAGAGCTCAATGGCGTACGGTCCGAGAAATGGCCGCTTCGATATCGGCGAGGCGATCGGCAGCGGCGGCTACGGAACCGTCTACCGCGCCATCGACGATGTACTCGGCCGAACCGTCGCGCTCAAGTGCGTTCAAGCCACACCCGGGCTGAGCTCGGACGAGGCCGACGCCATCATGGGCCGGGCCCGTCGCGAGGCGAAAGCGCTCGCCGCCGTTGCGCACCCGCACATCGCGACTCTCTACGACTCCTTCGATGACGAGTCCGGCCGGCTCTGGTTGGTGATGCAATTCGTCGAAGGCGAGTCGCTGGCCACGACCCTGGCCCGCGACACGCGCATCCCGATAGACCGGGTGGCGGAGATCGGCGGCCAGCTCGCGGACGCCCTCGCCGAGGTTCACGCCCAGAAGATCGTGCACCGCGATGTCAAGCCCGCCAACGTCATCCTCGGGGCCGGGGCGAGCGCCGACCTCGGTGACGACAATGCCGTGCTCGTCGACTTCGGGATCTCCCGGCGAGAAGGGGAGACCTCGCTGACCCCGGCCCATTCCCTGGTGGGCACCCGCGGATACCTGGCCCCCGAACTGGCGTCGGGGCAGACGGGTCCACCGGCGGACGTCTTCGCTCTCGGGGTCACGCTCTACCTGGCCTGCGAGGGTGTTCTCCCCTTCGACGTGGCGACCGTGGCAGCGCAGATACGCGCCGCCGACGCCGGTGACTTCCGGCGCCCGAAGCGGGCCGGCGGCCTGACCGATGTGCTGGTGGGCATGCTCTCGCCCGACCCGGCCGCGCGGCCGTCCGCCGCCGAGCTGGCCAGGTCCCTGCCCCGGCAGGTCGGCGCACACCGGACGGGGCCCCCGCCGGCGACGAACCGGGCCGGTCGCTCCGCCCGTCTGCCGGTCTACACGGGGTCGACAGCGGTGCTGGCAGCCCTGGTCACCGGCATCGGGGTCCTCGCCCTGTTCTCCGGCGACGACCGGACCGTGTCCCCGCACCCGCAGGCCACGGCGACGGCGGCAGCGCCGCCAGGGGCACCGCTGCGCGACGGACCCGCTCCGGCGCCGGCATCTCCCGGGCCGCAGGCCGCACCCGCGGCCGGCCCACCCCCCGCGCCTGCGCCGACACCCGGCCCAGCCGCTGCACCCGCGCACGGCCCTGCACCCACAGCCGCGCCCGGCCCCGCGGCCACGCCCGGACCAGCGCCCGCCGCGGACGGCGTGAACGCCCGGTGGGCGGCGCACTGGGCGAGCACCCCCTACCACCCGTTCGCGTTGTTCCGCGCCGTCTACAACACCTCGACGGTCGACGAGAGATTCCCCTTCGGAATGCTCGTGTTCGCGGTGCGCCTCGTCGTCGCGCTCGTGGTGCTCGTGCCCGACGTGCTGTTCAGCACCGTCGTCTTCGCCGGCGGCATCGCGTTCGCACTGTTCGGCGAGACCGGTCGCACCGCGGTCTACGCGATCTCGGCGCTGCCGGTCCTCGTCGTCCTTCTCCGGTTCACCGGGTGGCTGCGCGCTGTGACCGGCTTGTGAGGTCACCCGGCCGGGCGTGACGAATGACCGCGCGCGGACAACGCCGTTCGGCAGAGTGGAGACATGCAGATCGCATCGCCGCCGGCCGTCCCGTCACCGGAGCCTCCGGGTGCCACGGTGCCGCCGCTGCGTCCGCCCGCACACCGGGTCAGCCCGCGGGCGGTGCGCTGGTGGCGGCTGCAATCGCTGATCCTGGTGGCGGTGCTGCTGGCGCCTCAGCTGGTGGCCCTCGTCGTGCTGGGCGACGACCCGCCCGCGGTGTTGTTCGCGACGGCGCTGGCGACGCTGCTGATCGGCGCCGGATACGTGGCGATCATGCCGACATGGCGCTACCGGGTGCACCGCTGGGAGGTCACACCGCAGGCCGTCTACACGCTGTCGGGCTGGGTGAACCGGGAGTGGCGGATCGCCCCGATCTCCCGGATCCAAACCGTGGACACCGAGCACGGGCCGCTGCAGCAGCTGCTCAAGCTGGCCAGCGTGACGGTGACGACGGCGTCGGCCCGCGGGCCGGTCACGATCGACGGCCTGGACGCCGCGGACGCCGTCGAGCTGGCCCGGACCCTGACCGAGACCACCCAGGCCACGCCTGGGGACGCCACGTGACGGTGGAGCAGACCGCCGTCGACGACCCGGTGCAGACCGGCTGGCGGCGCCTCGACGGCCGGATGCTCGTCGTCGGCCCGGCGCACAGCCTGGTCCGGCTGCTCCCGGTGATCGTCGTGCTGCTGGTCAGCGGACGCGGCGACGTCAACCGGCTGTGGATCGCGCTGGGCATCTCGGCGCTGCTGGTGGTGTTCGGGGTCGTCCGCTGGCGCACCACGCAGTACCGGATCACCCCGGACCGGGTGGAACTGCACCACGGCTGGTTGCGCCGGCAGCGCCGTTCCGTGCCGCGGGACCGGATCCGCACCGTCGACCTGACGTCCAAGCTGCTGCACCGGATGTTCGGGCTCAGCGTGGTGCACGTCGGGGCCGGAGCCCGTTCGGCCACCGAGAGATCCGGGCGGCTGGTCCTGGACGCGGTCAGCACCGGGGAGGCCGAACGGTTGCGGCTGGCTCTGCTCGACCACAGCCCGGCGCGGGTGGACTCCCACGCCGCCGCATCCAGGCCGAGCGCCCCGCCGGAGCCCGCCGGCGTGGAGCTGGCCCGGCTGAACCGGGCCTGGATCCGCTATGCCCCGCTGACGTTCTCGGCGCTCGCGGGCGTGGGTGCGGTGTTCGCCGCGGTGCACAACCTGGTCGACGACCTGGGCGTCGACCCACGCCGGATCCGGGCCGTGAACGAGGCCACCGACCAGCTGGCCGCGGCCCCCTTGTGGGCCGCGATCGCGGTGGTCCTGGTCGTGCTCGTGGTGATCGCGATGATCGGTTCGACGGTGCTGTGGGCCGAACGCTGGTGGGGTTACCGGCTCTCCCGCGAACCCGACGGCACCCTGCTCATGCGCCGTGGCCTGCTCACCCGGCGGTCACTGTCGGTCGCGCAGCACCGGTTGCGCGGCGCCGAGCTGACCGAGCCGCTGCTGCTGCGTCTCGGCCGGGCCGCGCAGAGCCGGGCGCTCACCACCGGCCTGAGCAAAGAGGCCCAGGGCGGCGCGGTCGCCCCGCCGACCCCGCGCTCGGCGGCCCACCGCGTCGTCGCGGAGGTGCTGCGTGCGCCCGCCGCGCAGAGCACGGCGGCGCCGCTGCTGCGCCATCCGCGGGCGGCCGTGGCCCGCCGGCTGACCCGGGCGCTGGGGCCGGCCGCGCTGCTCGCCGCGGCCGGGTGGCTGCTCGCCGACGGGGTGCCGGCGCTGTCCTGGCTGCGGCCCGCCGCGCTCGTCCTGGTGCCGCTGGCGCTGCTGCTCGGGCTGGACCGGGCCCGCAACCTCGGGCACGCCCTGACCGGCCGTTTCCTCGTCACCCGGCAGGGGTCGCTGGTGCGCCGCACCGTCGCGCTGGAGCGCGACGGGGTGATCGGCTGGCAGGTCCGGCAGAGCGTGTTCCAGCGCCGGTCCGGGCTGGTCACCCTGGAGGCGGTGACCGCGGCCGGCCGGGGCGGCTACCACGTGCTCGACGTCGATGCGGCGCACGCGCGGGAGCTGATCGAACAGGTCGGCCCCGGGCTGCTCAGCGCCGGCGCGTCCCGAACATCCCGCGGGTGATCTCCCGGCCCAACGCGCTGGCCGCCGACCGGAGGAACGACTTCACCACCGGCGAGCCGAGCACCTCGGCGATCATGCCGGGCGCCTCGCGCTCGGGCCGGCGCTCGGGTTCGGGGGCGGGGGGCGCCGCCTCCGGGGCGGGCGCCGCGGCGATCTTGGCGGTGAGCTTCTCGTAGGCCGACTCGCGGTCGATCGTCTCGCCGTACTTCGCGTAGAGCGGGGACGCGTGCGCCGCCGCGGTCACCGCGTCGTTCCCGATCGCCGCCATCAGCGAGCGCGGCGCCCGCATCCGGGCCCACGCGACCGGCGTCGGCGCGCCGCGCTCGGAGAGCACGGTGATGATCGCCTCGCCGGTGCCGAGCGAGGTCAGCGCCTCGGAGAGCCGGTAGTTCTTCGTGGTCGGGTAGGTCTTGACCGTCTTGGCCAGCGCCGCCTGGTCCTCAGGGGTGAACGCGCGCAACGCATGCTGGATCCGGGCGCCGAGCTGGGAGAGCACCGCGTTGGGCACGTCGGTGGGCAGCTGGGTGCAGAAGAAGACACCCACGCCCTTGGACCGGATGAGCTTCACCGTCTGCTCGATGCGCTCCAGGAACGCCTTGGACGCACCGTCGAACAGCAGGTGCGCCTCGTCGAAGAAGAACACCAGCTTCGGCTTGTCCAGGTCGCCGGCCTCGGGAAGCTCCTCGAACAGCTCGGCCAGCAGCCACATCAGGAACGTCGAGAACAGCCGCGGGTTGGCCTGCTGGTCGGTCAGCTCGAGCAGCGTGACGACGCCTTTGCCGTCGATCTGACGCAGAAGGTCGGCCGGTTCGAACTCGGGCTCGCCGAAGAACTCGGTGCCGCCCTGGGCCTCCAGGTTGACCAGCGCCCGCAGGATGACCCCGGCGGTCGCCGACGAGACCCCGCCGATGCCCTTGAGGTCGGCCTTGCCCTCGTCGGAGGTCAGGTGCTGGATGACCGCGCGCAGGTCCTTGGTGTCCAGCAGTGGCAACCCCTGCTGGTCGGCCCAGTGGAAGATCAGGCCGAGGGTCGACTCCTGGGTGTCGTTCAGGTCGAGCACCTTCGACAGCAGGACCGGCCCGAACTGGGTGATCGTCGCCCGGATCGGCACCGCCGGGCTGCCACCGCCCAGGGACAGGAACTCCACCGGGTAGGCGGTGGGGGCCCAGTCGTCGCCGGTGTCCTTCGCCCGGGACTCGATCTTCGCGTTGGATTCACCCGGCCGGGCGAGGCCGGACAGGTCCCCCTTGACGTCGGCCAGCAGCACCGGGACGCCCGCTGCGGAGAGCTGCTCGGCCAGGCCCTGCAGCGTCTTGGTCTTGCCGGTGCCGGTGGCGCCCGCGACGAGACCGTGCCGGTTCAGCGTCCCGAACGGGATGCGGACCCGGGCCTGCGGGTCCACCGCACCGTCGATCAGGACGGTGCCCAGCTCGAGCGCGTCACCCTCGGTGGCGTATCCGGCGGCGATCTCCTGCGCTGCGGTGATGTCCCCCACGGCGGTGGAGCCTAGCGAATAAGCTGACCAGGTGAACGACCGTCTTGTGTGGATCGACTGCGAGATGACCGGGCTCGACCTCAATCGGGACGCCCTCATCGAAATCGCCGTTCTGGTGACCGACGGCGAGCTGAACGTGCTGGGTGAGGGCGTCGACGTGGTCATCCACGCCGACGAGTCGGCGCTGTCGGGGATGCCCGACGTGGTCCGCGAGATGCACGAGCGCTCCGGGCTGACCGAGGAGGTGCGCGCGTCGACGGTCCGGCTGGCCGAGGCCGAGCAACTCGCCCTGGCCTACATCCGCGAGCACGTGCCCGAGGCCGGGAGCGCCCCGCTGGCCGGCAACTCGATCGCGACCGACCGGGGCTTCCTGGCCCGCGACATGCCCGAACTCGACGCCTACCTGCACTACCGGATGGTGGATGTGAGTTCGATCAAGGAGCTCGCCCGGCGCTGGTACCCACGCGTGTTCTACGCCAAGCCGGAGAAGGGCCTCGCCCACCGCGCCCTGGCCGACATCAAGGAGTCCATCCGCGAGCTGTCGTACTACCGGCGGACGCTGTTCGTCGCCCCGCCCGGACCGAGCTCCGACGAGGCGCAGGCCGTCGCCGCATCCCTGGCCCCACCTGCGGACTAGCCCCGGCGCCGAACCCGTTTTCCGACTCCGGAAACGGGGCGCTACGATCGTTCCCGTCACCGACTCCGGCCGGTGGCGATGGTGGGTGTAGCTCAGCTGGTAGAGCACCTGGTTGTGGTCCAGGAAGTCGCGGGTTCGAGTCCCGTCACTCACCCCAGTCGCGGACCCCCACCGCGAGGCGCCTGAAGGACGCGTGATAGCGTTCCGCAGGCGCCGAGCGGTAGGGCGCAGCGACGAAGCAAGGCAAGCGCCGCTAGCTCAATTGGCAGAGCAGCTGGCTCTTAACCAGCGGGTTCGGGGTTCGAGTCCCTGGCGGCGCACCGCACGAAACGGTCCCCGTCTGCTCCGGCAGACGGGGACCGTTTCGCTTCCCCGGACCACCCGACCGCGATCAACTCGACACGCCCGGCCGGCCTGCCGTAAGCCGCCGAGTGCACCCTCACGGCAGTTCGATCACGAGCTCGCAGCATTGAGGTAGCACTCGGGCCGAGTGACTCCAAGGGCGGTCGACCGCCCCGGCTCGACGTGGCCCTGCTCGCCCCCGCGCCGTGCTGACCGCGCCGCGGCGTAGCGTCGCCGTACGTGACCATCGACGAAACAGCCGTGCCGATCGCGCACGTCGTGCGCGGCGGCGTGGTCGAGTCGGTGCACCACGGGCTCGTGGTCGGCCTCGACCCCGCCGGCTCGGTCGCCGTCCGGCAGGGTGACCCGGCCACGGTGATCTTCCCCCGGTCGGCGCTGAAGCCGGTGCAGGCCGTCGCCATGCTCCGCGTCGGCCTCGACCTCGACGGCGAGCTGCTCGCGCTGGCGAGTTCGAGCCACTCCGGAGAGGAGGCCCACCGCGAGGGAGCCCGCCGGCTGCTCGCCGGCGCCGGGCTCGCCGAACACCACCTGCAGAACACGCTGGGTCTGCCACGGGACGCGGCCGCGGCCCTCGCCTGGCAGGGCGCCGGGCACCCGCCGGCGCCGCTCGCGCAGAACTGCTCGGGCAAGCATGCCGCGATGCTCGCCACCTGCGTGGCCGCGGGCTGGGACACCGCGACCTACCGGGATCCCACCCATCCGCTGCAGCGTGCCATCCGGGCCACCGTCGCCGAGCTGACCGGCGACGACGTCACCCATGTGACCGTCGACGGCTGCGGCGCCCCGCTGTTCTCCTGCACCCTCGGCGGCCTCGCCCGCGCGTTCGCCCGGATCGCCACCGCAGACCCGCGCACACCGGCGGGCCGGGTCGCCGCGGCGCTGCGCAGCCACCCGTGGTGGCTCGGTGGCACCGGGCGCCCGGTCACCCGGTTCATCGAGGGCGTTCCCGGCCTGATCGGCAAGGATGGCGCCGAGGGCGTGTTCGCCGCGGCGCTAGCGGACGGGCGAGCGGCCGCGGTCAAGGTCCTCGACGGCGCCGCCCGGCCGGTGCCGGCCGTGGTGGCCGCGACGCTCCGCGCGCTCGGGGTGGACGCCCCGGCGCTCGACGAGATCGGCCGGGTCGACGTCCTGGGGCACGGCAGGCCCGTCGGTGCCGTCGTGGCGCTCGACTACTGCTCCTCGGCGTAACGCTCCACCAGCCGCGCGGTCCGCCGCTTCACGACCCAGCCGACCGCCAGCCCGGCCCCCAGTCCGACGGCGAGGCCGATCCAGGAGAACCGAGACAGCCACTTCTCCGCGGCCACGCCGAGGTAGTACACCGCCGCCGTCGTCCCGCCCGCCCACACGATGCCGCCGAGTGCGTTCGCGATCAGGAACCGCGGGTAGGGCATCCGCAGCGCACCGGCCAGCGGCCCGGCCAGGATCCGCAGCAGCGCGATGAACCGGCCGAAGAACACCGCCCACATCCCCCAGCGGGCGAACACGCGCTCGGCCGCCGTGACGTGCGCCGGCCCGAAGTGCTTCGGGAACCGGCGCGCGGCCCACCCGAACAACGACGCACCGTATCGCCGGCCCAGCGCGTAACCGATCGAATCGCCCACGACGGCCCCGGTCGCGGCCGCGACCCCGATCCACAGCGGGGACACCGCCAGTTCCTGCCGCGACGACAGCAACGCGGCGCTGACCAGCACGATCTCGCCGGGCAGCGGCACCCCCAAGCTCTCGATGCCGACCACCAGACCCGCGATGAGATACACCATCAGCGGCGGGATCGTCTGCAACAGGTGGTCGACCGACATGCCTCCAGTGTGGCCGAGTCCGCGGCAGCGCGACGTCGCGCGCCGGAACGCGACCGGCGGCCGGTGGTCGGCTAGGTTCGCCGGCATGACCGATCCCAGGACCGACCCGATCGTCACCACCGGCGCGGGCCGGGTCCGGGGGCGGTTCGTCGACGGTGTCGCCCGGTTCCGTTCCGTTCCCTACGCGGCCGCCCCGGTCGGCGCGCTGCGGTTCGCCGCACCCGCTCCGGCCAGACCGTGGGACGGTGTCCGCGAGGCGGGCGAGCCGGGCCCCAACGCGCCCCAGGTCTCCCGCGGCATCGCCGGGATCGACCTGGCCCCCGTCATCGGTACCGGTTGGCAGCGGGGCGACGAGTACCTGACGGTCGACGTGTGGACCCCGGACCCGACCGCCGCCGGGCTACCGGTGATGGTCTTCGTCCACGGCGGTGCGTTCGTCGCCGGGTCGGGCAGCGCGGCGGCCTACGACGGGACCGCGTTCGCCCGTTCCGGGGTCGTCCTCGTGACCGTGAACTACCGGCTCGGCGCCGAGGGCTTCCTGCCCGTCCCGGGTGGCGCCACCAATGTCGGGCTGCGCGACCAGATCGCCGCCCTGGAGTGGGTGCAGCGCAACGCAGCCTCGTTCGGTGGCGACGCCGGCAACGTCACGGTGTTCGGCGAGTCCGCCGGCGCGATGAGCATCGCCGACCTGCTCGCCTCGCCGCCGGCGCGGGGACTCTTCCGGCGGGCCGTCCTGCAGAGCGGTCACGCGGAGATGGTGCGCACGCCCGGCCCGGCCGCCCGGCTGGTCGAACAGGTCGCGGAGCTCCTCGGGGTGCGCCCGGACGTGGCGGACTTCCGGGCCCGCAGCATCGACGATCTGCTCGCCGTGCAGGCCACGGTGTCCGACCCGCAGCGCCGCGTCGACCTGCGCGAGGACGACGGCTCGGACCCGGGCTACGGGCTGGGCGCGTTCCTCCCGATCGTGGGCGACGACGTGCTGCCCGAGCATCCGCTCACCGCGCTGCGCGGCGGGGCGAGCGGCGCGATCGACCTGCTGATCGGGACGAACAGCGAGGAGATGAACCTCTACCTCGTGCCGAGCGGGGTCGTCGACGTCCTCACCGCCGAGCAGGCCGGCGCCGCCGTCCGCGCCGTCCGGGCCGACGCGGACGACCTGCTGCAACGCTACGGACTCGGAACGGACGGCGGCCGTCCGGGCACGGTGTTCAGCGCGGCGATGACCGATCTGGTCTTCCGCGCGCCCGCGCAGCGGGTGGCTCAGGCCCACGCCGGACGCACCCACGTCTACGAGTTCGCATGGCGGTCCCCGGCCTTCGACGGCCGGCTCGGCGCCTGCCACGCCGTGGAGTTGCCGTTCGTCTTCGACACGCTCGCCGCGGCGGGCGGCCGCAACGGGCTGGTCGGCGCCGCGCCCCCGCAGGAGGTCGCCACGCTGATGCACCGGGCCTGGGTCGGGTTCGCGACCGGCGGCGACCCGGGCTGGCCGGAGCACACCGCCGACCGGCCCGAGGTGTTGCGCATCGACACCGGCCCCACGGTCGTGCGGGCCGGCTCGGCGTCCGGGGCACAGGCGTGAGCGCCGTCAAGGACCAGCTGTTCAAAGCCCTCACCGCCGTGCACCGCACCGCCTTCCGGGCCTCCCGGGGACGGGTCCTCGGCCGCGCGGGCGGCATGCCGGTCGTGGAGCTGATCACGACCGGCCGGCGCTCGGGCGCGCGCCGGTCGACCATGCTCACCGCGCCGCTCGTCGAGGGGGACGACATCGTCCTCGTGGCGTCCTACGGCGGCGACGACCGGCACCCGGCCTGGTACCTCAACCTGCGGGCGCATTCCGAGGTGGAGCTGACCACGACCGGGTCGACGCGGCGGATGGTGGCGCGCACCGCCACCGGTGACGAGCGCGACCGGCTGTGGGCCCGGATCATCGCCGACCACGCGAACTACGCCGGCTATCAGCGCCGGACCGACCGCGTGATCCCGGTCGTGGTGCTGGAGCCCGCGTAGTCCCCGGCCCCCGGGGCCGGGCCGGGCAGGGCCTGGGCTCTACGGTCGGTACATGACGCAGGGCGTGGGACGGATCGGCCGGTACGTGCGGATGGTGGCCCAGCCGGGGCAGGGCTCCGCGCTGGCCGAGCAGCTGATGCGGGTGGCCGACGGGCTGCGCGACGCCCCGGGCTGCGAGCTGTACATCATCAACCGCACCCCGGACGAGCCCGACACCGTGTGGGTGACCGAGGTGTGGGCCGACGCGGCCGCCTCGGACGCGGCGCTGTCCCGGGACATGGGCGAGGCCGGGATCGGCGAGGTACTGGCCCTGCTCGCCGGGCCGCCCGAGTTCGTCGATCTCGCCCCGGTCGGCGGCCCCGGGCTGCGCTGAGCCCGCCGCCCTCACAGAGCGTCGACGCCCACCACCGACGGCAGCCGGGCCAGCCGGCTGACCAGCAGCGACGCCTCCTCGTCGGTGAGTGAGACGGTGCAGCGGACGGTGCTGAGCCCGGCACCCTCACGGACGTCGACGCTCAGGTTCCGCACCCGGTAACCGCGGCCGCGCAGCAGCGTGACGACGCGAAGCACGCCGTCGAGGCCGTCGGTGGTGCGGACTTCGTGGCAGCGGTGCGCCCGGAGGGCGGCGAGCGTGGCTTCGGGGAGGGTCGCGGTGTTCATCGCCGCAGCTCCTGCCTGTCGACGCGGAAGCATCCGGCCGAGCCAGGTCTCGGGCGGGGCGGTCACACCCCCGAGCTGAGCGGTTGCACCATCGGCAAACGCGGAACGCGCGCCGGGAACCTGGCTCAGCCGGCGCGCCGCCCAATGATGATCCTGCGGACCACGCATCGACGGTACGCCCGCGACCGAAGGGTCACCACCCCTCCGGCGCGTCCGGTCATCCCTTCGGCGCGTCGGCATCCCGCTTCGTGCGGGCCCGCAGCGACCCGGCGTGCGCCTTCGCCTCCGGGTCCTTGCGGGTCTTGGCCAGGCTGGCCACCGTGACCACGGCCAGCACCACGACGATGACACCCAGGCTGATCGGCGTCGAGATCTCCGGGACCGAGGTGCTGATGTCCTCGTGGGCCCAGTGCAGGATCAGCTTCACGCCGATGAACGCGAGGATCAGCGCGAGCCCGGCGGACAGGTAGACCAGCCGGTCGAGCAGGCCCTTGACCAGGAAGTACAGCGCCCGCAGTCCGAGCAGCGCGAAGGCGTTGGCGGTGAGGACGATGTAGGGCTCGGCGGTCACGCCGAACACCGCGGGGATCGAGTCGAGCGCGAAGAGCAGGTCGGCGCTGCCGATCGCGATCAGCACGATCAGCAGCGGGGTGACCATCCGCTTGCCGTCGACCTTCGTGACCAGCTTGCCCTCGACGAAGTCCTCGGTGACCGGCAGCACCCGGCGCGACACCCGGACCACGGCGTTGTCCGGATCCGGGTCCTCGTCGCGGTGGCGGAACAACTGCACGGCCGTGAAGACCAGCAGCAACCCGAAGATCAGGAACATGAACGAGAACAGGCTGAGCAGGGTCGCGCCGACCACGATGAAGATCGCGCGCATGATCAGCGCCAGGATGATGCCGAAGGTCAGCACCTTGTGCTGATGCTTCTCGGGCACGGCGAACGTGGTCATGATGATCACGAAGACGAACAGGTTGTCGACCGACAGGCTCTTCTCGACGATGTAGCCCGCGAAGTACTCGGTGCCGAACTCGCCGCCGGCGATCATCGTGAACACGACGCCGAACACGATGGCGACGAGGATGTAGAACACCGACCAGGCGACGGCCTCTTTGAACCCGACCCGGTGCGGCCGCACCGCCGCCAGCGTCAGATCCAGCGCGAGCAGACCGACGATCACCCCGATCGTCACCGCCCAGCCCAGTCCGCTGACCTCCAGCACCCCGCGACCTCCGTCGTCTCGTCAGCACCACCCGTACACGCACCAGCCTAGGCAGATATCCCCATAGGGGCCCTATCGGATGAACAGCGCATTCAACCCAGGCTTCTGACCAGCGGGTTCCGCCGCGAAGATCCTCTCCGAGACAGGGAGCCGCCGTCGACACGCGCCACCCGATGGTGCCGTCCCGCCCGGCCGTAACGCCGCCGGGCGGGCGCCCGACAACCCCGGCATCGTGCCCCCCTCCGACCCGGCCTGCGCGGACCGCGGCCACCCGGGAGATCCCCGGACGGCGCTGCGGGCCGAGATCGGCGCGCCGGTCCACACGGTGCTGCAACTCGGCGAGCTCGCCCTGCGGCTGAGGCGTGGCCGGCAGCCGCCGCGACCCGCGGAGCTGCCGCCGCGGCCGACGGGGTTCGTCGGCCGCGCCCGGGAGA
This sequence comes from Pseudonocardia acidicola, assembly GCF_012911935.1. Classification (GTDB taxonomy): domain Bacteria; phylum Actinomycetota; class Actinomycetes; order Mycobacteriales; family Pseudonocardiaceae; genus Pseudonocardia; species Pseudonocardia acidicola. The sequence continues at coordinate 34,025 of NZ_JAAXLA010000060.1, forward strand.
TCGCAACGATCGCGCACGCCGCCGCACCCGCGTCCGGGACGACCGGGGTGCTGCTCACCGGGCGACCGGGCGCGGGCAAGACCGCGCTCGCCGTCGAGGCCGGGCACCGGCTCGGCGAGCTCTTCCCGGACGGCGCGCTCGGTGTCGAGCTGCGCGACGGGCGTTCGGTGTACGAGGTGACCGGGCGGCTGCTCCGCTCGCTCGGGGTGCCCTCCGCCGACCTGCCCGACCGCCCCGGACCGCGGCTCGCCGCCTACCACCGGGCACTGGCCGAGCGCCGGGTGCTGGTGCTCCTCGACGACGTCGCCGCCACGGCTCAGGTCGCTCCGCTGCTCCCGGTCGGCGGCGGGTCGTTCGCCCTGCTCACCTCCCGGCACACCCTGCCCATGCTGCCCCCCGGGCTCGTCCGGCTGCGCATCGGCGACCTCGACGCCGCGGACGCGCGCCGGTTGCTCGAGGTCGCCGTCGGCGACGATCTGGACGGGCCGGCCGAGCTGATCCGGCTCTGCGCCGGGTTGCCCCTGGCGCTGCGCATCGTCGCCGCCCGGCTGGCCGGCGAGTCCGATCTCTCCCCGGCCCGGCTCGCCCACCTGCTGGGCAGGCGCCGGGGCATGCTGGGCGAGCTGCGCGCCGGAGAGCAGACCGTCGAGGCGGCGTTCGCACTGTCCTATGAGGCGCTCGCTCCCGCGCAGCGCTCGGTCTTCCGCCGCCTCGCGGCGGCCCCGCTGCGCGACCTGACCCCGGGCGCCGCGGCCGCGCTGGCCGGCAGGCCCGAGGAGCTGGTCGGCCCGCTGCTGCGCGGGCTGCACGGCGCGCATCTGCTCGACCTGCGCCCGCCTGCCGACTCCGACGCGGGCCCGGCCCGGTACGAGCTGCACGCCCTGCTGCGCCGCTACGCCGAGCAGCGCCTGTCCGACAGCGAACCCCCGGGCACGACGCAGGCCGCGCAGGACCGCCTCACCCGGCACTACCTGGCGCTGCTCGACCGGTGTCCGGAACGCGCCTGGTTCACCGCGGAACGGGACAACCTGCCGGTGGTCGCCGACCTGCTGGCCCGGTCCGACCCGGCCGGGTCCGACCGGCTCGCCGCCGCCCTCGCCCGACGCTGCTCACCGCGCGCCCCCCGGGCGCGGTGGCGGTAGACCCGGCTCCCCGCCACGGCGCGCGGCCGAGCGGCCCCGCCCCCGCGGTGGCCGCTGCCGCTCACCAGGAGCCGAGGCGACTCCCACCGGGTCCGTAGATGCGGCCGTCGCTGGCGAACCAGCAGTGGGCGATACCGCGATACATCCCGGTTCGCCCGCACATCCGCAGCCCGTCCGGCACGCTCCCGCGGCGTGATCGCGGCCCGTCGGCAGGCCGGACGAGCCGCTCTCCCGGCGCGTCGTCGCTCCCCGGGGCGTCCACGGTGCCGGCCCACCAGGAGGTCGGGGCGGCGGCCCCGTCGTGCCCCAGCAGCGCGAGCAGGTCGGCCAGGTCCTCCTCGTCGCCGAATCCGGCAGCGCGCAGCGCCGGTTCCTGGTCGCGGTGCGCCGACGGGTCTTCGGGTTCGGGAGCAGCCCCCGGATCCGGTGAGCGATCGGTCATGCGTCGCGGTCCTCTCTCGGGTGGGGTTCGGTGTCGGGGACTGGTGGTGCGACGCCGTGCGAGCCGTCCCGGGCCGAGCGGGCAACCTGCTGGCACAGCTCGCGGGCGGCCCGGGCGTGACGGCCCAGCCGATCGGAGACATCGGCGGACTCCCAGGCCGCCCACTGCTCGGCAGCCCGCCGCGCAGCCGCGGCGACCCGAGCCGGCTCGGTGTCCGGAGCCAGCCCGAGACAGCCGGCGGCGTCCACGCCGGTGGCCAGCGCCTCGATCGCCGCCGCCTCCGCAGCCGGCAGCACCCAACGACCGCTGAGCAGGTCGGTGAGCGCGTCGCTCAGCCGGACCTGCGCCAGCTCCGGGCGGTTCCGGTAGGCGGTGAGCTCGTCGCCGAGCGCGGCGATCCCGGGCTGGTGGTCGGCCCCCGCGTCACGGACCGCGCGTTCGGCCGCCGCCAGGACCCGGGTGCAGCGGAGCCGGTCCGCGGCGGCCAGCAGCGGGCCGCTGATCCGGCCCAGCAGCGTGTCGACGCCCGACCGGTCCCGCAACACGGTGCGCTGCGCGGACAGGTCGTGGGCTCCGGCGGCGGCCACCAGCTCACGGATGCCGTGCATGCCGATCACGTCCGCGAGTTGCAGTCGCTGCTCGCGGGTCAGCGGTCCGTCGGTCCAGTCACGGAACTCCCACTCGTCGGTCAGCGCCATGGCCAACCGGTCCGGGTCGGCGGCGCGCAGCACCCGCACCGCCCGGGCGTGCCCCTCGGTGAACCCGCCGGGCAGGGCGGCCGCGCCGAGCAGCCCCGCCACCGGGACGGGATCGGCCACCAGACCGCGCAATCCCGCCGCGTACGCGCCGGCCCCCCGGTGCATGTCAGGCCACGGGTCCTCCCCCGCCATCCCGAAGCGTTCCGGCCGGCTCAGCACCCCGACGGTGTTGGCCGCGGTCAGCCCGGCGGCCACCGCGAACCGCCGGATCGCCTCGATCGCCTCCGCCGGCTCCGGACCTGGCTCGGGGAGCACCAGCAGCACGGCGTCGGCCTCGGCGAGGGCTGCAGGCGGCCAGGTCCGGCAGTGCCGCACCCCCGGCAGATCGAGCACCGTCCAGTGCCGCAGCGCCTCGATGGGTGCACGCAGCACGAGGCGGTCGACCTCCTCCACCTTCAGGCCCAGTCCGGCGAGATCGGCGGGGATGTACGGACCGTCCTCGCAGCAGGCCGCGCGGGGGTCGCCGTCACGGACGATCGCCAGTAGGACCGCGGGCTCGCCGTAGCGGAACCAGCAGGCGACGGCGGCAGTGGGGACCCGCCCGACCGGAGTGGCCCGGGCCCCGAGGATGACGTCGACCAGCGTCGAGGCCCCGTCGCCGTGCTCACCGACGACCGCGAGCCGTGGAGCCGGTTCGGCCAGCGCCGCAAGGCCGGCACGCAACCGCTCACCGGCCGGCCCCCGCCCCACATGATCGATCCGGGCGGCCAACAGGTCGGCCAGACCCGCACACAGCGGACCGGTCATGTGACGAAGTGCCTCGAATCGCTGGAGGAGCGAGCCCCGCTCGGGCCGACGGACAGCCCAGATGGTCGGGGACATCACGCTTGCGGATGTTGCACCGATGCCACATCAACCAGCCCGGCTTCGCCACCCGCCCGGCGGCGCAACCGCTGCTCGTCGAGGAGCCTCAGCCGCCGTGGCGTGGACCGGTATCCGGTGTCGACGAGACCCTCGCGCACCAGCGCACTGAGTTCCTGGCCGACGATCCGCGGCCGGGCCCGCACCAGGTCGGCGATGCGGGCCTGGGACAACGGGACGTCGATGACAGTCGAGGAACCGTCCGGTCCCGGACGGCCGAACTCCTGTGCGTGGTCGAGCAGCACCCAGGTGATGCGGTCGGCGAGCCGGCCCTGCGCGTAGCGGATCCGCTGGTCGACGGTCCGGCGCATCTTGCCGATCACCACGTTCGTCACCGCACGGTGCACGTCCGGGTGGCGGGCCAGGAACCGGTCCAGCGTCGGGTGGTGGAACACCCGGCACCGGGTCGGCAGGACCGCGCGCACCGTCGCGGAGCGCGGCTGCCGGTCGAGGCAGCCGAACTCCCCCAGCAGGTCCCCGGTGCCGCGGAACGCCAGGAAGACGTCCTGCCCGCCGTCGTCGGACACGGTGACCGCGGTGAGGCCCGCCTCCATCAGCAGCATCGTCTCCGACGGCGAGCCCTGCAGCAGGATCGTCTCGCCGGCCGGGTAGCTCACCACGTGTCCCAGCTCGCGCAGTTCGGCCCAGGCTGCCGGGGACAAGCCGGCCAGCAGCGCGGGTGTCGTCGTCACCGGACAGCCCCTCTCCACCGCGGTGCACGTCGCTCCGGCAAACCTATCCCTCCCCGTGGCCTTCTCGTAGGGTTCGGCTGGTGTTGAGCTGCGAGCACCGGGCGGGGACACGGGGGCGGGTGACCAGCACGCGGCTCCTGTGCGTGGCCGTCGACCTCGAGGGCTTCAGCCGGCGCTCGCTCGCCGAGCAGGAAAGCGCCCAGGACCGCATCGCCGACCTCCTCGACGCGGCGTGGCTCGCCGGCGATGTGCCCGCCGACGCGATCACCCGGCGACAAACCGGGGACGGGGAACTGACCCTGCTCGACGTCGCCGGCGCCGAGTCGGAGGTACTGGCCGCGTTCATCGGCGCGCTGCGTGCCGGCCTCACCGCGGCGAACGGGGCCGCCGGACCGTGCCACCGCATGCGACTGCGGGTCGCGGCGCACGCGGGCAGCGCGGTGGCGGGTCCGAACGGCTTCGCCGGGCACGCGGTGATCCGCACGTGCCGGCTCGTCGACTGCGCCCCGCTGCATGCGCTGCTCGCCGAGAATCCCGACGCGGACCTCGGGTTGATCGTGTCCGACTCGCTGTTCGAGGACGTGGTGAGTGTGGGTACGGGCGGAGCGCTGGCGGCGCGGGAGTTCCAGCCCGTGCTCGTGGTCGACGCGGCGAAGCGGTTCTCCGCGCATGCCTGGCTGCACATCGGCGGGCCCGCGAACGGTGCGACCTGCGCGGTCCACGCCCGCGAACCCGCCGAGCCCGCGCGGTTGCGCATCGACATCGCCGACGGCGGGCACGTCGGCACGATCCTCCAGGTCGGGGAGGTCCACGGCGGGCTGTCTCTGGGCCATGTCCCCCGGTCGCCGCGGCCGTGACCGGTCCGGCGCCCGACGTCGATCTGTCGTTGCGGATCGACGCCCCGGTCGAGGTCGCCGTCCAGATCGGCCGGCTCGTGCTGGAGCCCGGCGTGCCCGCCCCTTCCCCGCCCGCACCGGTGACGGGACCGTTGATCGGGCGTGCGGCCGCGCTCGCGGCGCTCGACGCGCTCGCGGCGGCCGACCGTCGTCCGCCCGGGGTGCTGCTCTACGGACCGGCCGGCATCGGGGCGTCGTCACTGGTGCTCGGGTTCGCCGCCCGCCACGGCCCCACGTTTCCGGGCGGGGTACTGCTCGCCCACCTCGACGACGCCGGTGCGGACCCGGGGCCGCCCCTGCGCCGGCTGCTGCTCGACCTCGGGCTGACCGACGCCGACATCCCGGCCCGCACGACCGACCGCACGGCGCTGTACCGGTCGCTGCTCGCGGCCCGTCCCGCCCTGGTGCTGCTGGAGGACGCCCGCTCGGCGGAGCAGGTGCGGGCGTTGCTGCCCGGTGGCGGCTCCTTCGCGATCACCACGGCCCGCCGCGCGCTACCCGGGCTGGCCGTGGACGACGTCGCGAGCCAGCCGGTGCACGGGCTCCACCACTGCTCGGCGACGGATCTGCTGGGCTCGCACGCAGACCGGCCGGCCTGGCGCGATCCGGACCGGTTCGCCGCTGTGGTGCGGCGTTGCCAGGGCTCGCCGCTGGCGCTGCTGCTGATCGCCTGCGGACCGGCCACCACCGCCTCGCCCGAGGAGGTGCTCGCCGCGCTGGGCCCGGCCGGGCCGGTCGATCCGGCGCGCGCCGCGGTCACGGCGGCCCGTGTGGCGCTGGCGGCCACACCGCCGCAGGCCCGGGACCTGCTGGGGGTCGCCGTCGCGGCCGGGCTCGTGGACCTCGGCGCCCGGACGCTGGCCGCGCTGACCGAGCGTGAGCCCGCGGCCACGGGCGAGCTGCTCGAGGAGCTGGCCCGGCGCCGGTTGCTGACCCCGGTACCCGGGGCCGCGGGCCGCTTCACCGTGCCCGACCCGGTGCGCCGGGCGCTGCCGGCGGCCGGGTCCGGTGCAGCGCAGCGGTACCTGGATCTGACCACTGCCCGGTCCGCGGCGGACCCGACCGGATGGTTCGACGCCGAGCAGCGCAACCTGCTCGCTCGCGCCACGGCGGCGGCGCGGGCCCAGGACCGCGACACTCTGGGCGCGCTCGCCGGGGCCGCGGCGGCGCCGGCCGACGTGGCCTGGATCGTGGCTCGCGCCGCCGCGGAGACCGCCGCAGCCGGGGACGATGCGAGCGAGGCGGCGATCCGGCTACGCGCGGCGTCGATACACCGCCGCGGCGGCGCCTGGGGCGACGCACTGCGGGAGGCGGCGCGCGCTCTCGAACTGGCCGAGCGGCTCGGCGATCGGCGGATCGGCGGGCACGCGACGCGGATCGTCGCCGATGTGCTCGCCGGGCGCGGCGAGCCGGCCGCCGCCGAACGGATGTACCTGACCGCCCGCGACCTGCTCGCCGGCTGCGATCCCGAGCAGCACGCGCACGCCGTGCGCGGTCTGGGCCAGGTCCACCGCCGGCAGGGCCGGATCGCGGAGGCGCTGGTCGACCTGCGCGCAGCGCTCACCGCCTACCGCCGGCTCGGGCACCGCTCCGGCCTCGCGGCGACCTGGCAGGACGTCGCGGAGGCCGAGTGGGAGCGTGGCCACCGGCCCGAAGCGATCGCCGGCTACCGGGCGGCGCTGGCGAGCCTGGCCGGGGACGGTGACCGGCTGGCGCAGCGCTGGGCGACGCTGGCCGGCGGCGGCCGTCTCCAGGTCGGCGCCGGGCCCGGGGAAGCGGCGGCGGAGCTCGCCGGGCGGGCGCTGGCCGGGGCCGTCGGCGACGGGGCGGCCGCGCGCGCGATCCGGGCCCTCGCCGCGCTCGGCGAGGGCCCGGCGGACCGGTCCGGGACCCAGTTGCTGGCCCTGTGCGCACTGGCCGCGGAATCCGGACCGGGCCCGGCCCCGGGCTGAGCGCGCCCCGTGCCCGGGCTCCGGCCAGCCGGCGCCGTCGCGATCACCGCGCGGCGAACACCCCGTCCGGGAAACAGCCCGCCGCGACCAGCGTCCGGACCAGCACGCCACCGAGCTCGGCGAGACGACCGGCGTCGTCGGCACCCAGGTGGGACCAGGGTCCCGCACCGAGCCGGTCGGTGTCGCCCTCGAGCCGGCGCCGCAGCGCGTCGCCCTCGGCGGTGAGCCCGAGGCCATCCGGGCCCGAGCCGTCACCGTCGCCGAGCAGGCCCCGTGAGCGCAGCGCGGCGACGGCGCCGTCCCACTGCGCGTCGGACCAGCCACGGCTGGCCTTGGCGAATGGCACGACGAAGCCCTTGCCGGTCGCGGTGGCCGTCACCAGCGCCTCGATCCCGGTCAGCCCGGCGTCGAGGAGCAGCGCGATGTGCCCGTCGCCGCGGTGCTCACGCAGGATCGACAGCGCGTGCCAGAGCACCAGGTGCGGCTCGACGGGCCACTCCAGGTCCAGATGCCCGGCGGCCAGCGGGCGGCCCTGCGGGTCGCACGCCTCGGCCGCTCGCCGGGCGAGGCCCGCGGCCTCGGCGACCGCGGGCGAGGCGACGGTCTCGTCGCCGAGCAGCCGGCGCAGCGCCGCGTCCGCGGCGGCGAACCGGGCCGCGACGAGCGTCGCTGGATCGGCCAGCTCCCACGCGGCCGGGATGTGCCGGGCGACCAGGTCGGGGTTGAAGTTGTAGAAGGTCGCCGCGACCACGGAGGCCGACACCGCGCCCATCGGAGCGGCCCGGCCGGCGAAGTAGGTCATCCGGCCCGGCTCGAGTCCGGCACCGGTCAGGAGCCGCTCGGTCTCGGGGGCGAAGTAGACCATCGCGTGCAACGGCTCGAGGCCGCGCGCGATGCGGCCGGAGGCTTGGGGATCCACGGGCGCGGACCGTACCGTGATCGCCCGGCGAGCCGCAGCGGCTCAGGTCTCCCCGGCCTCGCGGCGGCTGCGCCGGGACGGGGCGAACACGCTCAGGTCCAGCAGGCCCGGCGCATCGCTGACCCCCGGCCCGCCGGCCCGGACCCAGGCGACGACCTCGTCGACGGCACCGGGGTCGAGCACCCCGGACAGCCACACCGGCCGGGCCCCGGCCGCCCGTCCGGCGGGCGACGGCCCGACGACGACCACATTGGATTCCGTGCAGGCGTCCAGGCAGTCGCTGATCCGGACCCGCCCCGCGGTCCCGACGCCGGCGCGCAGAACGGCGAGCTGGGCGGCGTGATCGACACCGGGGTGCTTGCGCGCGGTGCCGCAACAGCAGCCGCGGCACACCGTGATCGTGCAGCCGGCCGCATCGCTCGCATGGCGTTGCGCGACACGACGGCTCACTGTCCACTCACTCCTGACCCGCCGGCCGAGCGCCCGTCGGATCAACCCGGTCGGCTGCATTGACGGTGATGCAGGATGCATTTTAGATTGCGCCGCAGGTCACAGCACCGGGAGCCCGGCGGTGCGCGCCATCCGGACCCGACGACGAGATGGACCATGGCCCTGGACGATGCAACCGCCGGCTTCCTGGCGCAGCCGGCCGAGAGCGGGGCCAAGCCCTTGCACGAGATGACTCCCGAGGAGGCACGCAGCCTCGGCGGCATGCTGCGCGAGCTCTACGGGCCCGGTCCCGAGCTGCCCCGGGTGTCCGACGAGCAGGTGTCCACCTCGGGCGGATCGTCCTTCGGCGTCCGTGTGCTGGTGCCGAACGACTCTCCTCGCGCTGTGATCGTCTACTACCACGGCGGCGGCTGGGTGATCGGCGCGATCGACGAGTTCGACACGCTCGGCCGGCGACTCGCCGAGCGAACCGGTGCCGCCGCTGCTCGTCGCGGGGGACAGCGCCGGCGGCAACCTCTCGGCGATCATGGCGCAGCGGGCGGCCGGCACCTGAGCACGCAGGCCTCCCCGGCCTGACCGCACCTTCCCTTCAGAACAGGCACGCCCCAACACGCTCCCCCCAGCACTGCGACGGCGCAGGAGACCGGTGTCCCACCGGGCCCGGTTGAGCAGGTGCTCCCATCCCGTCCGGGCTGGGTTCACCGGCGTGCTCGGCGGTGCTCCAGCAGGTCTTGCGGGGCAGCTCGGCGAGCATCCCGCGCGGGAACCGGGTGAAGCGTTGCCGGGTCTCGACCCGCCCGAACCGGGCCGCGACCCGATCGAGGAGTTGACCTTCCACGACCGACCACAGGCCGGCCTCTACGCTGTGGCCCGCGGCCACCGCATCGTCTGGAGTCCACACAACCCCGGATGATCATGCGGTGGCCGCGCCGCGTTCCCGGCGCCCCCACAGACAACATCACGCAGTCCGGCTGGAGTACTAGAACAGGTGGTTCTTGCCGCCGAAGACCTCGCTGACCGAGTCGTCGGTGAAGATCCGGCGGATGGAGTCGGCGAGCAGCGGGGCGCAGGATACGACGTCGATCGTCGACGGCGCGCCCGGCTGC
>NZ_JAAXLA010000061.1 GCF_012911935.1 Pseudonocardia acidicola
GGTCGGGCTGGGGTCGAGGTGGGTCGGACCGCAGGGTGCGCTGGCTGTCGTAGGCGGCACGCCGGGCGGGGTCGGTGAGGACATCGCGGGCGTGCTGGATCAGGCGGAAAAGCCCCGCCGCGCTGTCGCCGGCGACATCGGGATGCACGCGCCGGGAGATCCGGCGGTAGGCGGACACGATCTCCGCGCTGGTCGCCGTCTCGGCCACCCCGAGCAGCTCGTAGTAGCCGTGCTCTGTTCCCCCCATCGCTGTGGTGGCTAGCCGGCCCGATGGGCGCGTCGGTGGCGTCCCTGCAGCAGCCCGATCGCGAACGCCGCCACCACGATGAAGGTGGCCAGCGTCCAGGGACTCAGCGGTCCGAACACGACGGTGACGGTGGCCAGTGCGGCCAGCATGGTGAGCGCGGTCAGCACGGCCGTGGACAGACTCCGGCCGATGTTCTCGATCATGTTTCCTCCGTGTGGGATGGGTGGATGCTCTGACAGATGGCGGGCCGCCGGGGCGCGTCCAGCTGATCCGTCGTTGTCGCCGGCGTTCGCCATCGCTCCTGATCCCTACCAGCCGACAGCGACATTCGGATGCGGCTGCGGCGGTGCCGAGGCATCAGCTACGACGCAGCCCGGCGCGTCGCGCGGGCTGATCGGTTCGTTGGTCGGCTCGCCGGTCGGTGCGGAACAGGTTGTCGATGGCCCGGTCGGCGGCCCGTTCGGCGCGGTCGGCTTGGCGGGCGGTGTACCAGGCGCGGAAGGGGGCGATGAGAGGCTCTCTGGTCTTGTCCCAGTCCGACAGGGCCCGGCCGAACAGGTTCGCCGAGCCGGCCACGATGCCGATGAGGCCGGCGAGGTCCGCGCGCAGGCCGACGGCCAGCCCGGTCGCGGTGCCGGCGACGGCGGCGCCACCGCCGGCCCAGTACAGCGCGTTGCCCCGAGACGCGGTCCGCATGTCGCGCAGCTCATCGGCCCGGGTTCGGGCCGTGGCGGCCCTGTCCCGGGCCTGGCGGGCGGCGACGATCTTCTCCCCGGCGATCAATGCCCGGTCGACGTCGGGGTTGAGGTCGGCCGGCCCGTCACGGCCGGGGACGCCGCGGCGGAGGATGTCGATGCTCGCGGCGGCGGCCAGTTTCGGGGCCAGCGACTCCCGGTAGGCGCCCATGATCTGGCGGGCGGTGTCGACGTCGATGGTGCGCGGCTCGGCCACGGGTTCGGCGAGCCCGAGATCGAAGCTCAGCCCGCCGGGTTTGAGCAGCTGCCGGCCGGCGTCGATGCGCAGCAGGGTCGCGGCGAGGGTTTCCGGGTCCCGGGGCCGCACGTGCTGGCCGAGCTTGGCGCGGGTCTCGGCCAGGTACTCGTGCAGCGACCAGCGTTCCCCCAGCCCGCTCGGGCCGGCGAGGTCCATGCTGGACTCCAACGCGTCGACGCTGAGTCCGGTGTCGCCGTGGCGTGGGGTGGGGGAGGGGCGCCCGGCGATCGCGGCCAGGCCGTGGAAGATCTCCCATTCCGGGATCGGTTCGCCCTTGTCCCGGCCCACCTGGCGCAGCCGTTCCCACTCCGGCACCCCACGCCCGGCGGCGCGGCGGGCCGCGTCCAGGGACGCCCGCGGTCCGGTCTGCGCAGCCTCGGCCAGCCCGACGACGCCCTCGACGGTGCGCGCGGTCGAGTCGCTCAGCCCGGCCGTGCTGGTCGGGGTGAGCACCTCGGCGGCCCGGCGGAACTCGCTGAGCACCAACCGGCCACTGCGGCGGCCATACGTGAAGTCCTCCAGCAGGCCGACCATGAGCTCGGCGCGGGTTTTGCGGGCCAGCACGCTCAGCGCGGCCTCCACGACCTGCGGATCGAGCAGCTCCACCGCCGCCGACCCGGCCGCGGGCTTGCCCATCGGCTGCTCGCTCATCGCTTCCACCACCGCCGTCGGTGGGACGGCCGCGCGCCGGCGGGGCGATGACCCGGTGGGTCCTCGAGGCCGAGCAGGTCGCCGTCGACGAACTCCCGGCCAGCGGCCTTGGCGGCGCGGCGGGCGGCCTGGATCGTCGCCACCTTCTCCGCGGAGGCCTGCAACGCGACCAGCCACTCCGTGAGCTCTTGGGACAGTTCCGGTGGGGCCATGGTGTAGCCGCGGGCGCCCTCGCCGGGGCCCTGCGGGACCACCCACCAGGCCCCGTCCCAGAAGGTGGGGCCGATGTTGAACTCCGGGAACAGCTGGATCGCTTCCCCGGCCTGGGTCAGCTCGGCCATATCGGCCACGGAGATCCGGTCCGGGTCCGCGGGCAGCTGCGGGTATCCGCTGGTCATCTTTCTCCCCCCACGACAGCGATCAATCAACAGGATGAGCCGGGCGGCACGGTCCGGCCCAGGCGCGAGACGAAGACGTGTTCTGCCGGTCATGTCCGGGTCACCTGCCCACCGGCGCCGGGAACCGACGTCCACCCGGCCGGTCTGTCGGCGGGTCGGCATAGCCAGCCGTGTCCACCGGGGGCCGCCCGGCACGCACGGCATCCACGTCCGCGCGCAGCACCGTCCAATCACGACGGTCGGTGACGTCGATGGTGCGGGCCAGGATCGGGCGCAGGCTGCGGTGCAGCACCAGGACCCGGCCCCGCTCCAGGGTGCGGACGTCACCGGGGCGGTAGGTGGGCACGGTCTCGGTGCCGATCGAGGACCGGCCCGGGGCCAGCAACCCGTCGGCGTGCTGCTGGTGGCGCAGCTTCTCGTGGTGCCCACCCAGGGTGGACACCCATTCCAGGGCGCGGGAGTCCTTCAACGCCCCCCACACCGAGAGCGTGGTGGTGTTGTCCAGCAGCTGCCGGGCCCGGCCCGGGGTGAAGGTGTTCTCCAGCTGGGCCATGGACTGGGCCGCCCAATGGATCACCACCCCGCGCCCGGCGGAGTCGGAGACGATGTCGGGCAGCTGCGGCAGCGGGGTCGCGTTGGGCAGTTCATCCAGCACCGCCGTCGCGGGTGGATCCAGCCGGCGAGCCGGGTAGTGCAGGGCCATCTCCTGCGCGGTGGCCAGCCAGTGCTCGGCCAGCGCGGTGAGGAACGGGGCGGCCTGCCGGGCCTGGTGCTGCCCGGCGATCAGGAACACCGAGCCCTGGTTGCCGATATGGGTGCGGGCGTCAAACCCCTCCCCGGGGCGAGGGCTGCACAGCTCGCGCAGCGTCGGGTCCAGCAGAGGCTCGATCACTCGGCGCACGGACAGCCAGACCGCATCAGAGGTCTCGGCGACCATCCCGATCTCCGCGCGCAGGTTGTCGGCGAGGTCGGGGTAGTACCTCTCAAGCAGAGTGACCGGTTCCAGATCGGGTGGTTTGGCGATCGCCCACCGCACCAGAGAACTCACCTCGAGGCGGTGCAACGCCGCGGCCAGCAGGTAGGCGGCCAGCACGAACACCGCGCGTTCGCGGAACACCTTGTCGTTGCCGGCGCCGCCGCCCCCACCGGCCTCGACCGCGACGGCGGCGGCCTCGACCATGGTGTGCGCGCGCCGGTAGGCGGTGGCCAGGTCCTCGCATCCGGTGATCGGGGACCAGCGCAGCCGCGCCGGCCACGCCGCCGCGGCGGTGGCGTCGAAGACCAGCACCGGCCCGGCCAGCGGGCGGCGGGTGCGGGCCAGCGCGGCGAACTCCAGCAGGTCGGGTTTCGTGGTGGAGCACAGCAGCGCGCCCGGCGCGTCGATCGCCTTGTGCACCAGGTCGCGGCGGGACTTGCCGGACTGGGTCGGGGCCAGCGTGCCGGTGGGGTTCTCCAGCGGCGTGCACATCGGCCCGGCCGGGCCGCGGTGCAGCGGGGCGGCCACCTCGCTCATCGGGGCGCGGCGGCGCTCGGCCGGGGACAGGCCGGGACGGGTCCAGGCCGCGGTGCGCCGCGCGGCGGCGAGGGAGAGCTCGGCGCGGATCTCGGCGCGGGTGGCGTGCCCGGGCGGGGTCGGGCCCCACCGGCGCCAGACCAGCCCGGTGAGGACGCCGGCGGTCACGAGTACGACGCCGGTCACGGCCGCGGTGGTGATCCAGTACAGCGTGGGCTGCCCGCCGAGTGCGGCCGCCCACGGCGGCCCGGCCGCGGCGGCGGGGTCCCCACCGTGGAGCAGAATGGTGCCCGCGGTCTTCGCCCACGCCGCGGACGGAGGCCAGGCCAGCGGGCCTCCGGCGAGCACGGTGGCGACGACCAGGCCGACCACCAGCAGCGCGCCCACCCCGGCCAGGACCACCAGGCCCCCGCACAGCAGGGCCATCAGGGCGAGGTCGCGGTCGGTGGCCGGGGAGCGGTATCGGCTGGTCATGCGGCGGCTCCTTCGGCGAGCACGCTGGTGGATGGCGGCGCGCCGGACGGGCCGGCGATGTGGCGAATGGCGACGATCTTGTCCGCCCACCGGTCGAGGGGCTCGAGGATGACGCCGGTGGAGGAGTCGTAGGCGTTGACGACGATCCCGCCCCCGGCGTACATGCCGACGTGGCGCGGGTTGGCCGGGGTCCCGAGGGAGCCCGGGATGAACAGCAGGTCGCCGGGGGCGACCTGCGCGAGCCCGGGGACGGGGGTGCCGTCGGTTTTCTGGGTGACCGTGCCGGCCGAGATGGGCACGCCGGCGGCGGCCCAGGCGGCCTGCATCAGCCCGGAGCAGTCGAACGCGCCCGGCCCCTTGGCGCCCCACACATACGGCTTGCCGACCTGGGCGAGGGCGTAGGCGACGGCGGCGCGTTGGCGCGGGTCGGTGGGCAGCCCGAAGCCGGGTGGGAGTTGCCTCGGGTCCACCGTGCCGCCGGTCAGCGGCAGGTTCGAGCCACCCTGGTCGGGGCAGGCCAGTGTGGACAGCGAGGCCAGCTGCGCGGTGTCCCGGCCCGCCGCGCCGGGTAGGGGTGGGGCCGGGTTGTCCGGGCCGGCCCAGAACCGGGCGACCAGGGCGGCCGCGGCGGCTTCCTGGGGGCCGTAGCGGCCGGGGAACGCCGAGCGCTGCACCGCTTGCGCGGCCTGGCCCGGGGGGAGGGTCGCCCAACCGGGGACGGCGAGGAGCCTGTCGTAGAAGGTGTTGGCCGCATACGCGGGGTTGATCACCTGTTGCGCTCCGCCCCAGCCCTGGGAGGGGCGCTGCTGGAACAGCCCGAGGGAGTCCCGGTCGCCGTAGTGCACGTTGGTCAGCGCGGATTCCACGATCGCGGTCGCGACCGCGATCACCGCGGCCCGCCGCGGTAGACCACGTTGGACGGCGATCTGGGTGATGGTCTGGGCGTTCGCGGTCTGCTCGGCCGACCAGGCCCGGGGCCCGATCTGCTGGGAGCCCCCGCCGGTGCCGCCGTCCCCGCCGCAGCCGCCGCCGGGCAGCGCGCCGCCGAACGCGGCCAGCACCGCGATCCCGAGCGTGGTCATCGCCAACCCGAACAGCGCGACGCCGGCGGCCACCGCGATGGTGAGCCTGGGTGAGTCCACCGTTTCACCGCAGCCGTGATCAGGTGGCCGGGCCGGTGCGGGCGCGGAGTTGGGCGTTGGTGTCGAAGATCGCCAGCTCGGTGGGGGAGAGCACGGTCTGCACCTTGTAGCCGGGTGAGGATTCGATCTTCCACAGGGCGCGGCCGCGGCGTTCCATCGCCCAGCCGGTGGTGACGTCCTGCTCGCGTTCGGACAAAGCGAGGTCGGTGGCGAGCTCGTCGGCGACCCGGGTGGACTGTCCGAGCAGGATCCGCGTGCTGCAGAGCGCGAGCAGGTCCTTGGCGATCGCGACCTCCTGCGAGCCGGCCGCGCCCACGGAGAGCAGATCCGAGGGTTTGTGCATGACCAGCAGCTGGATCTTGCGTTCGGCGCGGGACAGCCGCAGGTCGGAGTCCACGGCCTGCACCGCGCGCAGGCCCAGGCGCATCTGCCGCCACACCTCGTCGCGGACCACGATGCGGATCTCCCCGTCGTCCTGCAGGTCGGTGATCAGCGACGACCACGAGCCCAGGCACGTCAGCGCGACGGCGATGGCCTGGTCCCCGCGCGAGCGCAGCAGCGACAGGTCCATCGACTGCACGGGCGCGTCGAAGTCCAGGGTGAAGTTGGTCGGCTCGTCGAACAGCCCGGCCAGTGGGCCGAGGACCAGGTTGGACAGCGCGTCGGTGATCTGGCGGGTGTGGTCGAGGAACTCCCGGCGCCCGGCGAACCGCGCCTCTCGCCAGAGGTCCTCGGCGGGGTCGGCGAGCTCGCGGGCGACGTCGGGGATGGTGACCGGGGTGAGCGCGGTGTAGCCGTCGCCGGCGCCGACCAGGCGGCGCAGCACCGCGGCGAGCACGGCCTCGTCGGTGACCGTCGGGGCGTAGCCCTGGGTCTCGGCCAGCGCGGCCAGGAGTTTGGTCCAGCGGCCCAGGACGCCGGTGAGCTCCTCGCGCTGCCGCGTCAGCGACCAGCCGTTCCACCGTGATGCCAGCGGCCCGAGGTCCAGGGCGTTGAGCCGGGCGGGGCTGCCGCGGCCGAGGGCGATCGGGGTGACCCCCAGCGCCCGCAGCAGCGGGGTGTATTCGCCCTTGACGTCCCCGGAGATCAGCGTCGTGATCCCGAACAGCATCATCCGCAGGCAGAACGCCACCACGGTGGAGCTCTTGCCGCGGCCGGGCTCGCCGAAGATGACCAGGTTGGGGTTGGTGGCCAGGCCGCGCAGCAGCCATTCGATGGGGTGGCAGTAGAACGCGCCCCCGGACAGGGTGTCGTAGCCCATCCGGGCCCCGACCGCGGGCACCCCGTTCGCGGCCAGCAGCGGGAACAGCCCGCCCACCTCGGAGGTGGCTGCCTGATACACCGGCAACCGTGCCGCGGCCTCCACCGGCGCCCAGCCCGCGCCCGCCGCCGATCGGCCGCGGCGTGGGGCGAGCGGGCGGTTCACTCGCCCCGACCCCGCCTCAGCGGCGTCGGGGTTCTCAGTGGGCGGGGCCGCAGTCGGTGCCGGGGCGGCGCCGAACATGGTCAGCAGCTCGCCGGCGCTGCGCTCCGCACGTCGTCCGCCGCGGGGGCGGGTCTGGCCTCTGGCCCTCACTGCAGTGCTCCGCGCAGCCGCGGCAGGCCGATCCCGAGGGGGAGCGCGGCGGAGACGAACGCGGAGTCCTGCGCCAGTTCCAGGCGCAGCAGCCGGAACCGGCCCGAGGCGTCGTTCTCCAGCTTCGCGGCGTGGTCCTCGAGGTTCCACTCCGCGGGCACGGTGATCGAGGCGGCGACGGTGAACCGCACCATCGCGTGCCCGGCCGCGACCGCGCGTTCCTGGGCCAGCGCGCCGCCGGCCTGGCGCTCGTCGACGGCGGTGGCCGAGAAGCCCTTCTGCCGTTTCCAGTCGGTGATGACATTGGACCGGAACCGGTTGCCCTGCACCGCGCGGGAGGCGCTGCGCTGGTTCATGACCTCGTAGTGGATCGCGACCGTGCGCCGTTCCCCGGCGGTGCGCACGCCCAGCAGCGGCCCCAGCGAGCCGAACACGGTGCCCGGCTCGGGCATCAGCACCGCATACGACACCGAGGAGAACCCGTCGTGGTGATAGGCCCGCGGGGCCGGTGAGGGCGCCTGCGTCGGGCCCGCGGCCGCCATCGGCAACCCGCCCGCCCCGCCCTGATCTGCGTGGCTGCCGGCGTGGGTGAGGTGGTGGTTGGTCAGCACCGCGGCCGCGGCCGGGTTGAACCCGGTGCGGATCGCCTCGGCCATGCCCGCGCCCGACAGCCACGACACGGTGCGGACCCCGAGCGCCTTGAGCCCGTCGTCGAGCCCGTCCAGGACCCGGTAGAGCGCGTAGGCGCGGCCGGTGACCCCGCCGCCGGCGGCCTGCGCGGGCCGGCGCAGCGCGGTCTCGGTGCCCGACACCGTCACGAACAGCTCGGTGCGCACGCTGATCGAGCCGATCGTGGCGTCGAGCTCCGCGGTCGTCCGCCGCGCGAGCGGTGGGGCGGCCGGGTCGAGGTGCCCGGCCCGCCACACCTGGTACTCGGTGCCGTCATCGGGCACGGTGCGCACCAGCAGCGACATCCGGTCGATCACCTCGCGGTGCCCGATGCCCAGCAGCAGGTTCCCCAGCCGGGCGGCCAGCCGCTCGCACTCGGCGTCGGAGAGCATCCCGACCCCGGTGTGGGTCAACCTGGCGGTGGCGCCCCAGCGGCCTTCGCCGGTGTCGTGGATCAGGCAGACCCGGCCCTGGTCGCGAAACGGTGGCCCGTCGGGGAACACCACCCGGGTCAGCACCCCGGGCAGATCCGGCTCGTGGGCAGGGCCGGGTATCCCGGCCGCCGCCCTGGACTGCCAGCTCGACCAGCCCATCAGCACTCCCGTCTGAAACATCAGCAGATCCGCGAGCCAGCGCAGCGCCGGGCGGCCCCGGACCGGAACCACCACCAGCACCGCGGTCAGCCCGCCGACCGCGGCGAGGGTGAGGGCCTGCGGCCAGCGGCCGGCGGAGATCGCCAGCAGCACCGGGGCGGCCGAGGCCACACACACCAGGGCCTGCAGCGGGGTGAGTCCCATGATCCAGCCCGCGCGTTCGCGCCGGCCCAGCCCGCGGTAGATCCGCGGGCCCGCACCCGCCGTGCTGCTCACAGGACCACCGCCGCTTCCTCCACCTCACCAGCCGACACACCACGGCCACCGCCGCCACCACCCGGCCGGGGACCGCCACCACCACCCGGCCGGGGACCCCCGCCGCCACCGCCGTCGGAGCCGGGGGGTTGCTCCGGCGGGGGCGGGTCATCCAGCCCAGCCCAGCGGCGGGCGGTGGGATCGTCAGATGCTGGTGATGCTGGCGGCGGACCCGGCGGCGGCGGTAGGGGCGGCGGCGCTGCATCCCCGGCGTCGTCCGCGCCGCCGGTGCCGCTGTCGCCGCCGTCGCTGCGGGACGGTCCGCCGCTGCTTGCGCCGCCGGTGGACATCCGGCCCCCGCTGGGGGAGCCGACCGCGGTGGCGTCCATCTGGGCGTTGGCGAAGTTGCTGGCCTGCCCGGCCGCCGCGGTGGTGCGGTCCATCAGATCCCCGAGCCCACCGAGGCCGGAGGACCCGCCGCCGCTGCCGCCCTGGTCGAATCGGGCGGTGTTGGATGCCTCCGCGGAGTCCATCCCGCTGCTGGTGTTGGCCTGCCCGCCCCCGCCGCCGGGGCTGAGCGAGGACACAAACGACGAGGCCCAGGCGCGCGACGCCGCCCCGGCGTTGGTGCCGGGCTCGACGAAGGAGAACAGCCGGAACAGGGTGTAGGGGCAGAACAGCGCGATCAGCAACACCCCGACCCCGGCCAGCAACCCGCCCAGGCCCTGCGGGTTCGCCAGCAGCGACACCCCGATCACCATCACCAGCGCCAGCGCCGGTTTCATCAGGACCGCCGCCAGGATCCAGCGCAGCGACCGCCAGAACCACGACGCGGTCGTCTGCGCCACCAGACCGGCGGCGGTGATCGGGATGGTCGCGACCAGGACCAGGATCGCCGCCTCCCGGAACACCATTTCCATCAAGTAGCCGAGCGCCGCGGGTAACAGCCCGAAGATCGCGATCAAGCCCAGCGTGACCGCACTGACCCCGTTCAGCACGGCCTGGCCCGCACCCTCAGCGGTGAACAGGCCCCCGAACTTCTTGTTGTCCAGCAACCCGGCGAAGCTCGTCGCGCCCTCGAAGCCCTTGGACAGCAAATCCTGGGTCAGCTCGTCGGAGGCCAGCAGCAACAGCATGACCGCGCCGCCGGTCGCGGCCAGTGCGATGCCGTAGGCGAACGGACCCGACGCGGCCCGGAAGAACCCGCGGCCGCCGTGCAGCATCGTCGAGATCAGCTGCCAGAAGAACAGGCCCAACGCGATCGTCAGCGACAGCGGCCGCAGCACACCCCACGACACGGCGATCGACGGGTCCACGGGGTTGCCCTGCGGATCGAAGGTCAGCGTGAACCCGGTCAACAGGTCGACCAGCCCGAACGCCGCATGCAGCAGGTTCACTACCGCCGACCAGATCCCCTTCATGATCGAATCGAACACGCTGGCGAAGAAGGTGGCGGCGGTATCGCCGAGGAAGCCGCCCATCTCACCCCACCGCCCGGTAGCCGGCCGCGACGGCCTCGGCGGTCCCGGGCCAGGCCAGCGGTGCCGGGGCGGCCGCGGCGCCGGGGGAGATCTGCCAGTTGCCGGCGACATAGCGCAAGGCCTGGCAGTCCCCGCCGCCACCGGAGACGGACTGTCCGTTGCCGGTGACGGTCAGCTCGCCCAGCACGCACACCACCGCGTAGCGGCCGTCGTCGGCCGTTCCCTTGATCAGGGCATTGGTCAGCTGCCAGGTGACGGTCAGGCCGTTCACCGGCCCTGTCGCCGGCAGCCCGGCGCGGGCTCGGAAGCGCTGCAGGTCCGTCGTGAGCCGCGCCCGATCCGCTGGCGGAGCGCCCGGCAACGCGATCGACTGGTAGGCCTGCGAATACACCTGCGGGTCGCCGCCCTCGAACCCCGCCGTGGTCAGGGCTGCCAGCTGGCCCACCGCTCCTTCCGGTGTCGCCGGGAAACCCCCCGGAACCCACCGACCGGTGGTCTGTGTCGGCTCGGGCACCGACAGCGGTGGCCCCGCGGTCGCTGTCGTGAGCTCGTGCGGCTGCGCCGCGACCTCCGGCAGCTCCAGCATCGGGCGGGTGGCCAGCGCGGTCTCCGCGGTCACGTCCCAACCCGCGGAGTCCGGTGGGGGCGCCTGCCCGGCTGGGCCCGCCGGTGTGCCCGGTGCCGGCGGGGTCGTGGGCTGGACCGGGTCCGTGCCCCGGCCGAGCAGGAACGCGACCAGCGCGACCAGCACGACCACCGCGACCACGGCGAATCCGCCGAGGGTCAATCCGGCGCGGCGGCGTCGACCCGGCTCGAGGTCAGGGGTGTTGCCCGGCATCGCGCGTCACCCGCCGCTGGCGAACGAGGACAGCAGGGTGTAGCCGACCGCGTAGAGGATGGCCCCGGCCACCGAGGACATCATCATCATCGTGCCGACCCGCCCGATCCGGTGGTGATCGACCAGCCGGCCCCCGGCGAACACCGCGACCCCGCCGAAGAACCCCACCAACAGCGAGATCCCGGCCGCCCACTTCACCATCCCGACGACCTGGTTGATCCTGTCCCCGGCCGTGCCCGGGGGAGCCTGGGGCGTCGGATTCGGGGGTAACTGGGCCAGCACGACATGGGCCGTATCGGCGAGGGTGTGGGCAAGCATCAGCGCCGTCCTTCTCTTCGTGAACGTGACCGGCCGGTCGGGGACAACAGCCCCCAGTCCTGCAGCAGCGGGGAAACCGCATCGAGCACCTTGTCCGGCAGCAGCTCGGCGGTGACCCCGCCGACCTCGACCTCCGCGTCGTGCGGAACGAACACCGCCTCGTCCAGCAGCGCGTCCAGGCGCCGCCCCGCCGCGCCCACGACCTGCGGGGGCCAGCGTTTCGCGCCCATCACCGCCAGCTGGTACGGCGGCACCGCCGCACCGGCGGTGATCCACGGTTCCAGCCGGGCCAGCACCTGCTCGGCGTGGCGCAGCGACGGCCGGGTCGGGCGCACGACCAGCAGCGGCCGCGGCGCGGGCGTCCCGCGGCGTAGCCAGCCCCCGGCCCCCGCGAGAGGGTTCGCGGCGGCGCGCCAGCCGTCGTGGCCGATGTCGACGATCGTGGCGTGCAGCGGATCGAGCTCGGGGAGCCAGGCCGGGGGCGGCGGCACCATCCCCGGGGTGATCGTGGGCAGGCTGGACTCCAGCCGGGCCAGCAGCGCGTAGCCGCGCCAGGAGTAGCGGATCACCAGCTGGGCGTGGGGCTGGTGCACCCACGGGCCCTCCGACGAGGCCGCCACCGCGAGCCCGGAGCGGGACGGGTCCGCGGCGTCGACCAGCAGCGCGCACCGCCCACCCAGCTGCAGCGCGTCGGCCAGCGCGGCGGCGAGGACCGACCCGCCCGCGCCGGGGGAGCCGGACAGCACCGGGATGAGCGCGCCGAACCCCGACCAGTCCACCGCACCGCGCGCCGCCGCCGGCAGCTCCAGCTGCGCCATCGCGGCCGCGGTCGCGCCGATCTGCTCGGCCACGGCGGCCGGGTCGACGTCGCTGCGCGGCTGCGCGCACAGCACCGCCGTCGCGTTGACCGCGGCCTCGACGTCAGCGACGTCCAGATCGGCGCAGCCCCGGCGGGCCGCGCGCCCCAGCGCATGGTGCACCCCGTCGACCGACGCCGGGCACGGTGTCACGGCGGCGCGCGGATCGGATGCCGGTTCCGGGGCGGTGTCGGCGTCCTGGGGCGTCCAGATCGCGGTCACTGGGGCAGCCCCAGCCTGCGCGAGCAGGCCGGCCAGGACCCGTAGCCGCCGCGGGCGGCGCGGACCTTCTCCGCCACCGCGATCTGCTGGTCCTTGGTGGCCTTGTCCGCGCTGGGGGCGTACTGGGTGCCGCCGTAGGCCTGCCACGTGGCCAGGTCGAATTGCAGGCCGCCGCTGTATCCATTGCCGGGCGAGATACCCCAACGCCCACCGCTCTCGCAGCCCGCGAGCTTGTCCCAGATGCCGAGGTCGGCGCCCGCGGCAGCACCGGCGACACCGGGGTTGGGCTGGGCGGGCTTGGGCTGGCCGGCCGGGGCCTGAGCTGCGCTGTTATTGCCGCTCACGCCCGCCTGGATATTTTCGCCGTTTGGGCTGCCGGTGTTCGGCTGGCCGGTGGTGTTCGGCCGACCGGTGCCGGATGGATTCGCCGAGCCGGTGAATCCGGCGCCGGCGAGCTTCGCGGCGAGCTGCTTGGCGGTCGGGTCGTTGGTCGTGGCGAGCTGACCGGCCAGGTCCTGGGCCTGCTGCTCCCACACTTGACCGGTACCGCCGTTCTGCTGGCCACCCGAACCGGAAGCTCCCGGGGCCGCCGCCGGCGTGTTGCTCGGCTGGTTGCCGGAATCGCTTCGACCGCTGTGGTCGGAGCCGCTGTTGTTCTCGGCCTGGTTCTGGCTGGTGAGGTTGTTGCCGTTCGTCGAGTTGTCCGAGCCCGTCGACTGCGATCCAGGACTCTGTGCGGGATCCGCCGACGAGGAGCCGGGCCCGGAGTCCGAGCCGCTGCCGGTGCTGGGCGAGCCGGAGCCGTTCGAGCCGGAGCCGGTCGACGAGCTGCTGGAGCTGCCAGATGAGACCGGTGCGGAGCCGGTGACCCCGGCGGCGGCGAGCTTGTCGGCCAGTTGCTTTGCGGCCGGATCGTTGGTCGTCGCGAGCTGACCGGCCAGGTCCTGGGCCTGCTGTTCCCAGTTGCTCGTGCTGCTGGGCTGGCCCGTGCCGGTCCCGTTCTGGCCCGACGCCGCGCTCCCGTTCAGCGGTCCTGCCGCCGGCGGTCCGGAACCCTGTCCGCCGGGCTGGGCACCAGGGGCGCCGTCGCTGGACCCGCTCGGCCGGCCCTGCTGGGGCTGCTCGTCATTGCCGGAACCGGGGCTGGTCGAGGACCGGTCCTTCCCGTCCGAGATCCCGCTGTTGCAGACCTGGACGCCGGATGTGCTCGAAGACTGCTGGGCCGGGGCCCCCTGGGCGGGTGTGGTCTGGGGGGGACCGGGAGTGGCCGGGGTGGCGGCGCCCTGGTTTTCGGTCTGCTGGGCCTGGCGGAGCGCGGTGGACAGCGCGCCCTCCGTGGCGGTCGCGACGAGGTTCCCACCCGGCGCGGCTGGCGCGGCGGGTGCCGTCGCCGTGTTCTGCGTCGGGCCCGTCATCGCCGCCGGCGTATCGGGCGCACCGGCCGGCGCCGGTGAGGGCGTGGGGTTCTGCAGGTCGGCGGGGGTGGGGGAGAAACCCGCCCCGGCGAGGGTGACCGCGACCTGCATCGCCCGCGGGTCGGTGGAGGCGCCCATCGGGGTGTCGGCCAGGTCGTGGGCCTGCTGGCGCCAGCCGGTCGCGACCGCCGGGGTGATCCCCATGCCGCGCAGCCCGGAGTCCAGGCTGGCCGCGCGCGGGTCGGCCAGCCCGCTCAGCGCCGCGACCAGCTCCCGGGCCTGCGCCAGCAGCTGCTTGGCCTGCTCCGGTGTCAGCTGCTGACCGCCGCCGGTGTTCGAGGACTGCTGGGTGCAGGTCGAGTACGCCGCGGGGGCGAGGGGAGTCGTGCCCGGGGTGAGCGCGGCGGTCGGACCGGCGATCAGCGCGGCGGCGATCAGCGCCGCGGCGGGGGAGGAGGGCATTGCACTGCTCCTGGGGTCGGGTGTCCGAACGGGACGAGGAGGTCAGGACGCGGATGAGCCAGATGAGGCGGAGCCGCCGGGCGAGGAACCCGATGGGCCGGCCGAGCCGGGGGCGCTGTTGCCATTCGAGGAGCTGCCGGAGCTGCCGCCGCTGTTGAGCGGGTACTGCTTGACCCAGGCGACGTGTTCCTGGCCGCCGCCGGCGGCGCTGCCGTCGCCGGGGAAATAGTCGAGCTGGATGCACAGGTGCATCGGGCCGGGCGGGAACGTGAAGGTGTCGGTGGTGGACCACCACGGCTTGCCGTCGACGAACGCGGTGATCTTGTTCGGGGTCCACTCCAGTGCCCAGTTGTGCCACTGGGTGGCGTCGATCTGCAGCTGGCCGTGGAGCTGGGAGTTGTCGGCGCCGTAGTGCAGGAACATGTCGGTCTTCTGCCGGGTCGGGTCGCCGATCTCCATGAAGTCGATCTCCCCGCCGACCGGGAAGTTCTCCGCGTCCGGCCACAGCAGCAACAGCGAGTGATAGGCGGCCGCGCTGGCGGGAGACTTCACCCGGGCCTCCCAACGGCCGTACTTCTGCCCCGGGGTCCAGGCCATCCCCTCCGACGTGCCGCCTGAGTCGCCGCTGATCGTCAGCAGTCCGTTCAGCAGGCTGACCGCGCTGGGGGAGCGGCGGCCGTTGCCGGCGTGGCCGGGGCCGTCGTAGAGGCTCCAGCCGTTGGTCCCGGCACCGGTGGTGAAGTCGGAGGTCCTGTCCGGGGTGCCCCAGCCGAGCGTCTCGGCGGCCGTGGTGCCCGAACCGGTCGAACTCGAGCCCGTCCCCGGCCCGGTCGGGCCGGACGAGCTACCGGCACCCACCGAGCCCGGGCCGGCCGCCGACGGACCGGACGGGCCGGACGGGGACGATCCGGAGCTGCGGTTTCCGGGCGAGCCTGCGGTGCCCGCGCCGGAGCCCGCGGCCCCGGTGCTGCCGGAGCGGCATTGGTCGGGCAGGAAGCCCGGCTGGTCCACCCCGGAATCGGCGAGCAGCGCTCGCAGCTGGACGGCTCGGGGGTTGTTGATTCCGGTGAGCTCCTGGTAGAGCCGTACGGCCGAGAGGCGCCAGGTGCAGGAGGCGTCCGTTCCCGGCGTGGCCGCCAGGCTGAAACCGGTGAGCGAGAGCGCCGCGGCGAGCTCCGCAGGCACCGCATCGTTGACCAGCGGGCTCGCGGCGGCGGGCGGGGCGAACATGGCGGACAGCGCAATCGAGGCGGTGGCCGCGGTGGCGACCAGCCCGAACGCACGGGTACGCGGACCCATCACTGGCCCCCGTGCGACGATTCGTCGGTTCCGGTCGCCGCGGCCGCGGTGGCGGCCAGTACCCCGAGGCCCACGTCAGCCCCGCTCGCGGTCGTGGTGCGTGCGGTCCGGGTCGTAGGTGCGGGCGGCGTGGTTCCAGCTGAACTGGTCTGCCACGTAGGCGCCCAGGGTGAGCGCGGCGTCGCGGGTGCGCTCGCGCAGGTGGTCGAGCTGGATGAGGCCGCCGGTGGCCAGGTGCGGATCGGTGGGGATTTCCACCACCGCGCGGCAGCGAACCGCGAAGTGGTCGATCACCGCGGACCGGTCGATGTCGCGGGAGAACCGGTCGCACGACAGCGCCACCACCGCATTGCTGACCAGGTCGTCGTAGCCGTGGGCCTTGAGCCAATCCAGGGTCTTGCTGGCCCTGCTGCCGCCGTCCACTGTGGGCGCCCCGACGATGACCAGGGTACGGGTCGCCTCCAGCGCACCGGCCATCGCCGAGTGGATCAGCCCGGTGCCCGAGTCGGTGATGATGATGTTGTAAAACCGCTTGAGCACGGTGGCGACCTGCTCGTACTCGTTGCGGTTGAACGACTCGCTCATCGCCGGGTCCTGCTCGGACGCCAGCACCTGCAGCCGCCCGGCCAGGCTGGTGTAGCGGGTGATGTCGGTCAGCGAGTGGATCGTGTGCAGGTTGGTGATCAGGTCCCGGACCGTGTAGAGCACGGGATGCCCGAGGACGCGGTCGGCCAGGGTGCCGGCGTCGGGGTTGGCGTCCAATGCCACCACCCGGTCGCCGCGGTACTCGGCCAGCACCAGTCCCAGCAGCGCTGAGACGGTGGTCTTGCCGATGCCGCCCTTCATCGACGCGACCGTGATCGTGTGCCAGCCAGCCAGCTGGGCCTGCACCCGCACGATCTTCTGCCGGCGATCCGCCTCCGCGGGTGACAGCCCGGGGTTCCACCGGCCCCGGCTCAGCGTGTAGGCGGCGCCGCGCCAGCCCTCCTTTGGCCGGTCCCTGCGGCTGCGCACGAGCTGCTGGTAGGACAGCGCGTCCGCGGACCCCTCCGGCCGGCCGGGCCCACGGCCGGGCGGGGCCAGTGGGGGCGCCGGCTCGGCATGTGCGACCGGCACCGGCGGCCCGAGCGGGGACCACGGCCCCGTGACCACCGCCGAGCTCGCCGCCGGAGCAGCAGCCTGCGGGGGAGCGGGAGCCGGCGGCACCGGCGGGGGCGAGGGCGGCTCGACGGGGGGCCGCTGCCGGGCCGGTTCGGGGATCGGCTGCTCCTCGTGCTGGACCCGGGGCCCTTCCGTGTGCCCTGACGGTCCTTCGCCGGGGGGCGCCGGGCGCGGGGCGGCGGCGGGCTGGGCCCGCCAGGGCGCCAGCGCGGGGTCATCGGCCCACGAACCGCTGGGGGCCTTGCTGTTGTTCTGCATCATGGGGCCTCGATCGCTCGATCAGCTGTTCTCGGGGTCGGGTGCAGGGCCGATGTCGACCACCAGGGCGCCGGTGTGGTCGCGGGTGACCGGGGCGGCGATGCGCACCCAGTGCGCGGCAACGGCGCGCCAGCCCTCCGCGTGCGGCGGTGGTGCGCACGACGGGCCGACGTCCCCGAAGGGGGGCTCCACCGGGGCCGGAGGCTCGGGATCGGCCGGGCGCGGGCAGTCGCGCTGGTACGTGGTGACACGCACCGTCACCTCGACGACGATCACGTCGTCGGAGGTGCGCAGGGTGCGGCCTGGCAGCACCACGTCCGCGCGTTGCCTGCCCGCGCCGGACCAGCCCAGGGTGGCAGCCCTGGGATCGGCGAGGTACCGGCACAGCACCTCGGCCCGTTTGGTGGGGTTGTCCTCGTCCCAGGACAGGTAGTCCGCGGCGAACCGCGCCGCGAACGCCGAGGCCTCCGCCTCGCCGATCGGCTCCAACGCGGACAGGGATCGCTCCAACAGCGCCCGCGGAGACCGACCCCCGGCACCACTGCGTAGCACCCGCAGCTCACCATCGGCGGGCTCGACCCGCCGCAGCGCTCCGGCCCGAGGCGCCGGCGCGGCGTACCCGTTGCGGGGACGATCCGGCCGGGGCCTGGGGCGGGCGCGGTGGCTCGGCGGGATCCACAGCTGTGACCCGTCTTCACCCTGGATCCGGGTCCCGGCGTGCATCGCCACCACCGGCTCCGATGCCCCCGGCAGCGGCCCGGGATACGGGCGAGCGGGGGACGGCTGGGTCGGCGCCACCGCGCCGCGGTCGGGCACCGTCGGCGGGTCCGCCGCGGCGCCCTGGCCCGGGGTATCACGCCCGGGGAGGTACGAGACCGCCTCTCCCGGCGCGGGCCACGGCGGTGCGGCCGGAGCTGGCGGCGCCGTGCGGTCCTCGGGCACTGCGGCCGGGACGAACGAGGGCACGCCCGCGGTCAGCAGACCCGGATCCTGCGGCTCCGACCAGTCGGCGGCCTCGTGGGCGGGCACCGACGACGGGGCGTAGCCCGGCGCCACCAGCCACGGCGGCTGCTCCGCGGCGCCCCGATCAGCGCGGCAGCCGAAGCGCCTACCCATCAGCGAGGCGGTCCTCGGTCACGGTCTCTCTCCTGCCGTCCGTGTCTGCCAGCGGAGCGGCGGGTCGCACTCCAAGCTGTTTATAGCAGTTGTAGATCAGCGAGTCACTGGGAACTAGCAAAGATGGCGGAGGGTGATCAGGATCCGGGAGGAGCCGAGACTGCCTGCTCAGGCCGGTGAGGTAGGGCGGCTCTTCAGCCTCTGAGAAGGATCAGGGATCATCCGACCCGGTGACAGCAGTTGCCAACACGTGCATGCTGGTTGCTGCGGCGGTCATCGCGGGCGAACCTTGGTGAGGTTCGCTCCGCCCGGGGGAGCCGAGCGCACGAGAGACGAGGGCACTGGATGGCCGAGCTGGCAGCAAAGATCGACGCGTTGATCGTGGCGATCGGTGGCCCGAGTTATGACAAGATCGCTCAGGAGATCAAGGCCGACGGCGGGCCGACCGTATCCGGCGCGTACCTCTGGCAGCTCCGGACCGGAGCGCGTGACAACCCGACTTTCCATCATCTGCAGGCGTTGTCGACGTACTTCTCGCGAAAGATCGGCATTCCGATCACGCTGAACTACTTCGATCCCGAAACGCCGGTGGACCAGCCGTGGCGTGACGCCCAGGACGAGGAACGCGTCGCCAGCCTCCAGCGCCAACTCGACGAGGAGCGCGAACTCAACACCCGCCTCGCCGACAACGGTGTGCGCCGCCTGGCCACTCGCTACGGGGAGATGGGCCCGGCCCTGCAACGCCAGATTCTCGCAATCGTGGAAACCCTGTCCGAGCAGGAAGCGGCGGAAGGGAAGAAGCCCCGCGGAGAGAGGGACGAGGCCGGCTGAGCCCGAGGTGGGCTCACCTGGCCAGCGAGGACGAAGACACGGCCGTCGGTCCGCGCTGCGGGCTGCTCGCGAAGGCCCGGCCGAGCCGCACCAGCCAGGCCGTATCGGTCGCCCAGTCATCTGCGCCGCTGGTCGGGATGGGGTGCGGGTCGGGCAGTGGTCGGCCGGCGCGGTGGGCCTGCAGCGCGGCTCGCACCAGCGCCGCCGCCACCATGATGGAACGGTCCTCGGCCGATTCCCCGCGCGCCCGGCTCTGCTCCTCGGCCAGCGCGGCAATGGCGCGGTCGTAGAAGGGGCCCAGCAGCACCAGGCCGTCGCGGATCTCCATGCCCCGCCGGTAAAACAGGCGATGAATCGCCCAACCCGCCCGGAAGGGGACCGTCGGAAACGCCGTACGGAGCGCCCGCCACAACGGCCCAAGAGTCCGATAACCGTTGAGCTGTTCCAGCGCAAGCGGAACAGCTCGCACCGTACCGTCCAGCACTGGCAACATCGCTCCGATAAGCAAGAGGACAAAGCTTAGGGCCACGGTCGTGACAATCGACGGGTACAGAAACTGCACCGAGTCAATACGAGATGGAGCAACGAACGCGACGATGTGAGTGTAAATATCGAGCAGTCCCGCAACGAGTGAGCCGACCGCAGCCAAACCAACCAAGACCAAGCCCGCCCGGAAGACGGAGTTCTGGAGTCGCCGAATGAGTCGCACTGACCAGTTGATCGTCCGGAACGACACCGAGGCGAGATACCCGATGATGGCCATCTGGAACACGAAAGCGGCCAGAAGATGAGCATTCTTCGGCTGCCCAATGGCCGGGCGCACTTCCGGCGGGGCCAGCAACCAGGCGACGACCCCCACTGCTCCGACCGTTGAGGCCGCCATGACCTCGATCCACAACCGCGGCCGGGGTGCATTCTGCTGGCGTAGAGCCGTAAGGAAGAAGCAGACCTTCACACAGCCGGCGGCCAAGCCGAGAAGATTCCCCAGCAGTCGCATAAATGCTGTCGTGCCGTTTTGATCCACGACCAATGAGTGCTGCACCGCCAGCAGGAAGATGAGTCCGGCGAAGTAGCGCAGGACGACATCATGGGGTGCTTGGGAGACAGCCAGCGCGAGCAGCACCACCCCCACCCACAGGGCGACCGCCGAGGCCGCGCTGAGCTGCAGGATCACAGCCAACCCCGGCGATAGGACAGCGCCTCATAGAGTCGCTGGGCGTCGCCGAGCTCTCTCGGGGTCGGCTGCGGCGCGTGTCCCGGCATGACAGCCCACTCCATGAACGTCGTAGCGATCGATTCGACGAGGCGTTCCCGGGAGGAGTCGTAGCAGGCTCGGCGCAGCATGCGCGGGGGAACCACGCCCTTGAACGGCGGCAAATGCAGGGCGACCGCGGCAATCGCCGCGGCAGCGGCCCCCGCATCGTCCTCCGCTTCGTTTTGATCCTCGGCGACATAGTCGGGGTCAATATGGCCGCAGATGATGTGCCCCAGCTCATGGAAGATAATATGGAGCTGATGCGACCTGGAGGTGTTCTTCTGAAATACGATCACATCGTAGTCGCCCCAATCGAACGAGTACCCGAACGCCGAGGTATCGCCCTTGCCGTGGCCGCCGTCCGCTGCGGCCGTCGAGGAGATCTCCAGTGGCTCCTCGTGCAATATGATTTTCCGACCGCGGTAGTCCCCGATTCGGGTGCAGAGCCGGGCCATGTCCAGCGGCGGTTGGATGTCCAGATCCCGCAGCAACCGCCGGCACTGCCGTCGCAGGCGGAGCTCGTTCATCATGTGTCTACCTCCGGGACAACTAGGACGGCTCATTCGGCGGGCGTGGCTGCACGGGGTTCCACAGTAGGCTGCAGAAAGCATCCTACTGTCTCTCTACAGGAAGACACCCATTCGAGTGAATAAAGAACTGATTGTGACTGCTGGGCGGGTTCTGGCTGCTCCAGATGGGGCTCCGCTTCACGATGGCGCCGTGCTCGTCGCTACGGACGGCACAATTTCTGCGATTGGCACCCAGGCTGAAGTCGTGCAGCTCGCGAGTCCGGATGTCGACCGGTGGGACTTTCCGGATAAAACGGTCCTACCGGGTTTGGTGAACTGCCACATCCACCTGGCGTTCGATGCCAGCGCTGACCCTGCGGCCACGCTGCGCAATACCGATGATGTCGCCCTGCTGGCGGCCATGACCGAGCGCGCCGGGCAGCTCTTGGATGCCGGGATCACCACTGCGCGCGACCTCGGGGACCGTGGTGGGCTCGCCGCCCAGCTCCGGAACGCGATCGGCGCCGGCACTGCGGCCGGGCCACGGATCCTGACCGCCGGAGCGCCGCTCACAGTCGTGGGTGGGCACTGCTGGTTCCTCGGTGGCGAGGTCACTGGCGATGCCTCGATCCGGGCCGCAGTCGCCGATCACGCCGCCTATGGGGTCGACGTGATCAAGGTGATGGTCAGCGGGGGGCACATGACCCCGGGCGGGGCGGCCATGTGGGAACCGCAGTTCGATGCACGGCAGCTCGAGGTCGTAGTGGACGCTGCCCGGGAGGTCGGCCTGCCCGTGGCCGCCCACGCCCACGGCACGGACAGCATCATCGCGTGTGTCGAGGCGGGTGTCGACACGATCGAGCACTGCACCTGGCTGGTCGGACATCCGGCCGAAGGGCGCTACGGAACCCCCGACCACGTCGCCGAGATGATCGCGGCCGCGGGCATCTACGTATGCCCGGCCCGCAGCAGCAACTGGGAGACGTTCAAGCGACTCGACTCCCTGCTCGATCGGCTGGCCTGGATGGACCGTCACGGCCTCAAGGTGGTGGCCGGCACGGATGCCGGCGTAACCGGGTCCTTCTTCGATGACTTCGCCCGCTCCCTCGGGCTCTACGCCCGCGCCGGCTGGTCACCGGCTCGGGTCCTGGCCATGGCCACCACTGAGGCCGCGGCCGCGATCGGGCTCGCCGACTCGATCGGCCAGCTGAAGCCGGGCTTCAGCGCCGATCTGATCGCGGTGGACGGTGACCCGCTGGCCGACCTCGACGCGCTGGGCCGGGTCCGTTTCGTACTCGCCCGCGGCCGCGTGCATCTGCCACCGGCTGCGTCGGGTAGTCAGCAGCACGCCGCCGCGGGCGGGTAGGGTGGAACGATCGGGACAGTCCCTCGTCTAGGGGGAAGCCTGCTGGGCCCCAACCTCGGCTGTTGTCGTCTCCTCGAAGGCGATGACTCCGACCATCGCACTCGACGACGCCATCCACGAGCCAGTCGGCAGTGCCGGCCGTGACCCAGCCCGTGACGTCGCACAGCGCATGCTCGGCGTCGCTTGGCGTGCAAGGCGGCGGAAATCGCGCGGCACAGCGCTTCGAGAACTTTGGAAATCTCCCGGGAGTGGAGCTCGCTGTGCTTGCACGCTGCGCCTCGGACGTGGTCTCGCCGAACTGCCGAACGCGCCTGCCGCAGACCCCATCTAGGCAGATGAGGCGGTGCGTGTTCCTCGTAGCCCTTCTCCAACCACCGAGATGGGCGGCCAGCGATGCGCCCATGGCGCTTCGGCCTCGAGCTGGCCGGCCAACCCGAACAACGTGCGCTCTTCGCCGAGTCCTGCGACCGCCTGAACTCCGATGGGAAGACCATCGGACGTCCAGTGGAGAGGCAGGGAGATGGCCGGCTGGCCCGTGACATTCTGGAGTTGAGGAAAGGGCGCGAACGACCACATCCGTCGTCGAGTCTCGAATGGGTCTGCGCCAGGCGCGGTCACGAACGCCCCGATCGGAACGGGAGGCCGCCCGAGGGTCGGTGTCAGCATGACGTCTACATCTTCGTGGAACTGAGCAACTCGCCGGCTCAATTCCTGCAGATCCTGGACGGCAGTCAGATACTCGCCCCCACTTATCTTCTCTCCGCGCTGGGCCATGAGCCACACCAGCGGTTCGATCTCACGCTCCGTGGGCTCCCTGCCCTTGAGTCGGGCTGCGTCGCGGACGCTCGCAGCAACAGCAACCGCAAGCATGCGGGTGAAGTTGTCGAACAAGACGTCTTCATCGATGGAGGGCCGAGACTCAACCACCCTGTGTCCGAGAGACTCGCAGAGTGTCGCGGCGAGCCGCACCGCAGCGCGACACTCTTCATGCACCGCCTCCCCTCCATACGTCTGCTCGGTGAACGCGATCTTCAGCGAGCGGTCCAAGCGACCGGTTGCCTCGAGGAATGTCGTCGGCGGATTCTCGAACCAGTACGGCGCGCCCACGTCTGGACCATGTGTTGCGTCGAGGGCAGCGGCGCTGTCGCGGACGCTACGGCTGACGACGTGCTCTGCGACGAGTCCGCCCCAGACCTGGCCATAGCGAGGGCCGACGGGATTGCGGCCACGGCTCGGCTTGAGGCCGACGAGCCCGCAGCAGGAAGCCGGGATTCGAATCGACCCGCCGCCGTCGTTCGCGTGCGCGAGCGGAACGAGGCCGGCCGCGACCGCCGCGGCAGCTCCACCACTCGAACCGCCCGTCGACAGCTCTGCGTTCCAAGGATTCCGGGTCGCACCGAAGAGCAAGGGCTCCGTGGCAGGGCCAACAGCCATCTCGGGTAGGTTCGTCTTCCCGAGAGTGATGAGGCCCGCAGCCTTGTATCTCCTGGTCAACTCGGCGTCCTGGGTCGACACGTTGCCGTCGAGGAACCGGCTGCCTGCCCGATAGGGCTGGCCCGCGTACTCGGCGAGCAAGTCCTTGAGGAGGAAAGGCACGCCGTGGAACGGCGCTGACGACGTGCCGGCACGTCGCGCGGTCTCCAGCCCTTCGTCGAACATGCGGTGGATGACGGCATTGATCTTCGGGTTCAGCGCCTCGATGTTGTCGATCGCCGCCCGAACCATCTCCTCGGGAGTCGCCTCACCTGCACGGACGAGCTCGGCCTGACCAACTGCGTCCAACTCAGGGGCTACCGACACGCCTCGACGACCTCCTCGGGCTTCGTCCTGCCGTTGGCGTCGCGGATGTGACCCCGCCACGTACCGAGGACGCTAGGCGTTCGAGTCCACAGGATCGATGGGCAGACAGTGAGCAGGTACGCGCCCGAATTCGACATCTGCTCAATGCGGGTCTCTCGGAGCTGGCTGTGAACCGCGACGGGTGACGCGCAGCGACCCGTGCTACCGACCCGGCCCGCGCTCGCCTGACCAGGTTGCCGAGCTCACCAGATGTATCGGTCTGCTCCTCGGGTACGAGGCCACGCAGAACAACCCGCGCCCCAATTCCGTCCACCCTCCGGACAGCAAGTGCACAACCGACTTCCGCCAAGGCTGTGGACCTGCCGCTTGTGACCGGCGGAGCCGACGTCTGTACTGAGTTCTCCCCGGTCGGTGTGGGCCAGGTCACCGGCGCGCCCGGCCTGGCGCTACGGTCGCCCGCTCACCGGCAGTCGAGCAACCAGGAAGGACACCAAATGACGTGGCGAGTTGGGATTGACATCGGGGGGACGTTCACTGACGTCGTCGCAATCGAGGAAGAGACCGGACGGCGCGTCTACGAGAAGGTCCCGTCGACGCCGTGGGACCCCTCGAAGAGCTTCGCGAACGGCCTCGGCGGTCTGGCGGAGCACGGAGTCAGCGCCGACGAAACAGCCATGGTCATGCACGGCACCACCGTGGCGACGAATGCGATTCTCGAGAGCAAGTACAGCGAGGCCGGGCTCATCGTTGCTCACGGGCACCGTGAGGTGCTCGAATGCGCCCGGCAGACGGTGCCGGGCGGCTTCGGCAACATCGCTTACTGGGAGAAGCCGCCCCGCGTGGTGCCTCTCGAGCTCGTGCGGGAGGTGAAGGGGCGCATGGCCCACACCGGGAGCGAAATGGTGCCCCTCGACTCCGACTCGGTGCGCGCGGTCGCTGAGGAGTTCAAGGCCATGGGCATCGAGGCAGTGGCGGTCTCGCTGCTCAACAGCTACCGAAACCCCGTCCACGAGGAAGCTGTCCGCGAGATCTTCGGAGAGGTCTACCCGGAGTGTTACCTCACCCTCTCGTCGGAGCTGAGCCGCGAGTACCGCGAGTACGAGCGGACGCTGAGCACCTGCCTCAACACCGCCCTGATGCCCGCGCTCACGCGCTACGTGAAGCAGTTGTCGGTGGCGATCGCCCAGAGCGGCGGCAAGTCCGAGCTGTTCGTCATGCAGTCCAACGGGGGCCTCGTCCCCGACGCCGACATCGCGACCCAGCCCATCAAGGCGGTGCTCTCCGGCCCGGCTGCGGGAGTCCTGGCCGCCTGCACGTTCGGCCAGGTGGCGGGCGAGCCGGATCTGATCACCCTCGACATGGGCGGTACCAGCACGGACATCTGCCTGATCGAGAACGGACGGCCACACATGCTGGCCGAGGGGAAGATCGAGCACTACAACATCAAGACACCGATGGTCGACATCACGACGCTCGGCGCCGGAGGCGGCTCCATCGCGTCGATCGTCGGTGACGACTCACTGCGAGTGGGTCCGCAGAGCGCCGGCGCGAGCCCCGGCCCGGCCGCCTACGGCAAGGGCGGCACGCTGGCGACGGTGACCGACGCCCACGTCGTCCTCGGCCGCATCCCGGAGGCCACCCTCGGCGACGGGTCGATCACGGTCGACCGCGAGGCCGCGCGCAAGGCCATCACCGAGAACATCGCCGACAAGCTCGGCGTGACCCCGGAGGAGGCAGCACTCGGCATCCTCCGACTCGCGAGCGAGAACATGGCCCGAGGCATCAGCCTGACCAGCGTCGCCCGCGGCCGCGACCCGCGCAAGTTCACCCTCTTCCCGTTCGGAGGCGCCGGCGGCCTGCATGCCTGCAGGTGCGCGGAGATCATGCAGACCGGCAAGGTCCTGGTGCCGCTTGCCCCCGGCCTCGCCTGCGCAGAGGGCCTGCTCATGACCGACCTCCGTACCGACGCCGTCTACACCTACGTGCGTCGCGAGGACGAGATCGACTTCCCCGAGCTTCAGCAGGCGTACCGCAAGATCGCGGAGGAAGCGCTCGCGGCCGCCCGTCGCGAAAGTGTCGACCAGCAGCGGATCGGCGTGGAGACTTTCCTCGACTTCCGCTACAGCAGCCAGGCGTACGAGATCCGTGTGCAGGTCGACTCCCACTACGACGGGGACCCCAACGAGCTCTCCGAGGAGGCCTGGCAGAAGGCGATCGAGCAGTTCCACGCCGCTCACGAGCGGACCTACGGGTACTCGTACAAGGGGCAGGATCCCGTGGAGATCGTCGCGCTCGCGGCGGCCGGGATCGGGGAGCTCAGCCGGCCGCCCATCAACGAGATCGCCGCCAAGCACACCACCTGGGCCGGCGCGAACCTCGGTGACACGCAGGTCTACTTCGAGTCGAAGGCCGGTCACGACGGCGGCTGGGTCTCGACCCCCGTCTACCCGCGTGATGGTCTGCCCGTCGACCTGCCGACCTCAGGACCGGCGATCGTGGTGCAGGAGGACTCGACGTTCGTACTGGAGCCGGGCTGGTCGATGACCGTGGACAAGAACGGCCAGATCCTCGCCACCCGCGACTGACCTGACGCCTCGAACGGAGACCCGACATGACTCAGGAAATCACGCACTTCACGATCGACATGACGCCGTACGAGGACCGCACCCAGTTCGAGCCCATGCGGCTCAAGAGCTGGCCGCGCGACGACGCCGCGTGGGAGCGGGTCCAGAAGCTGAAGCCGACGCTCGACTCCCTCACGGTCGACGTCATTGGTGGCGCGCTCCAGTGGGCCGTCGAGGAGGGCGAGGCTGTCGTCGAGCGGATGGCGCGCAGCAGCATCATCCGCGAGCAGCACGACTACCGCGCCTCGATCAACTCGATCGACTGCGACAACGTGACCACGGTGTCGTGGGCCGCGACCGCAGACCCGATCCGCGACACCTACGCTCTCGACGAGATCCTGCCCGGTGACGTCTACATTTACAACGACGTCCATGGCTCGTGCGCCACGATCGGACACCTGCCCGACTACTGCATCGTCATCCCGATCTTCGGAGAGGGCCGGCTCATCGGCTTCTCCCAGGTGTTCGGCCACGTCACCGACGTCGGCGGCGCCGTACCGGGCAGCTGGCCCATCCGGTCGACAAGCATCTACGAAGAAGGCACGATCTGCCCGGTCATCAAGCTGTTCGACGCCGGCAAGCTCAACGCGGACGCGCAGAAGATCATCTTGCGCAACAGCCGCTTTCCGGGCGAGCTCCAAGGCGACATCGACGGGTTCATCGCGTGCGCGCGGCTGATGGAGCGCCGGGTCCTCGAGCTCATCGACCAGTACGGCGCGGACGTGGTCGAGGCGGCGTTCTACGCGATCATGGACCGGTGCGAGAACGACGCTCGCGCGCACGCACTGCCGAACATTCCCGACGGGACCTACGTCGGCGAGGACTTCATCGAAGAAGACGGCATCTCCAACAAGCCGATCAAGATCAAATACACTATTCACAAGGACAAGGACCGCATGGTGATCGACGCCAGCGGGACCGGTCCGACGGCGGAAGGCCCGGTCAACTGGGCGATGGACGGCCGCCACTACATCAAGTGGCTCGGCGCGTTCCTCGCCGGCGAGGCGGGGCAGGAGATCCTCGTCAACGAAGGCATGGGCCGCGTGATGCAAATGATGATCCCGCCCGACACGGTGCTGTCGGCGAGGCATCCCGCACCTGTCGTCGACCGCATGGAATGCATGCTGGTGATGATCAACGCCTACACGGCGGCGCTGGCGAAGGCGCACAAGGGAAACGTCATCGCCGGCATGATGAACATCCAGCTCTACGGTATCTGGGGCCACGACGACGACGGCAACGAGTACCTCTACCGCGAGATTTTCGGGGCCGGCTCAGGCGCGCGTCCCTGGGCAGACGGGACAGACACCGTCGACCTCGTTCCCCATTCGAAGAACCTGCCGGCGGAGTTCATCGAGCAGCGCTACCCGATCGTCGTCGAGCGAGTCGGTCTCTACAAGGACTCCGGCGGCGCCGGGCTCTTCCGGGGCGGCCTCGGGTACCTCAAGGACGTTCGCTGCCTAGCGGACGGCTTCCTTTCGATCACCGCGTACCGCACCGTCTTCGGCCCGTTCGGCGTCAACGGGGGCAAGGCCGGCCTTCCGGGCGTGTGCTGGATCAACCCGGGCACACCCGACGAGGTCAAGCTGGTTCACCGCCAGCAGATGGTCCCGGTGAAGAAGGGCGACATCGTCCGCATCACGACCCCCGGCGGCGGCGGGTGGGGCGACCCGCTCAAGCGCGACCCGGAAGCCGTGCGCCTCGACGTCCAGCGCGCCCTGGTGTCCCCGGAGAGCGCACGTGACGAGTACGGCGTCGTTCTCGTCGACAGCGACAACCCTCGGCACCCCCTGGCCGTCGACGCCGAGGCGACTGCCGATCGTCGCCAGGAGCTCGCCGCCAACCGCGCTCCGCTGAAGCTCATCGAGCGCGGAGAGGCCTTCAACAAGATGGTCGAGGAAGGCCTCATCGAGGTCAGCGACTACGACGACCTCGCCTACGACGAGAACGGCAACCCGGTCGGCTGATCCTTCCCGCAGCGCCGGGGTGACGCTCAACCCACGTCCCCCGGCGTTGCGGCCTGCGCTTCTGCTTCCCCGCACATCTAGGAGTCACGATGAGTCAGCAGAACGTGCCTGCCGACCGACGGGTTCACGTCATCCCCGGCCTCGAGTCGTCGGTGGAGATGGTCATCGACCGCTGGGGCGTCACCCACATCTACGCCTCGTGCTCGCACGACGCGTTCTTCGCGCAGGGCTTCAACGCGGCGCGCGACCGACTGTGGCAGATCGACCTGTGGAGGCGTCGCGGCCTGGGGCTCCTGTCCGAGGTCTTCGGACCGCAGTTCGTCGAGCGCGACCGGGCCGCGAGACTGTTCCTCTTCCGCGGTGACATGCGCCAGGAATGGCTCGCGTACGGATCCGACACCAAGCGGATCGCGTCCGCGTTCGTCGCCGGCGTGAACGCCTACGTCGATCTGGTGTGTGCCTCCCCCGACTTGCTGCCGCCGGAGTTCCGCCGGCACGGCTATCTGCCGTCGCGCTGGCAGCCGGACGACGTCGCCCGCATCCGCAGCCATGGCCTCTTCCAGAACGTGCGTGAGGAGGTCGCTCGGGCGCGGACGATCAGGGACTACGGCGTCGCGGTCGAGGAGCTGCGGAAGGTGAGGGAGCCGTTCGTCCCATTGGCGGTGCCCGAAGGGCTCGACCTCGACGCGATCCCCGACGACGTGCTCGACGTCTATGAACTCGCGACGACGTACCCCGACTTCGACGACCCGGCCCACGTCCCGTCCTCCGAGGCGGTCCTGATGGAGGGCAGCAACAACTGGGTGCTCGGCGGGGAGGTGACGTCGACGGGTCGGCCCATCGTCGCGAACGACCCGCACCGCGCCCTGTCGCTGCCGTCGCTGCGCTACCTCGTCCATCTGAACACGCCCTCGTTCAGCGTGATCGGCGGCGGTGAGCCTGCGCTACCGGGGATCTCGATCGGCCACAACGGTTCGATGGCATTCGGGATGACGCTGTTCAGCGTCGACCAGGAGGACCTGTACATCTACGAGCTCGACCCGGAGGACCCGACGCGTTACCGGTATCTCGACGGTTGGGAGCGGATGCGGGTCGAACGGTGCCGGATCCCGGTCCGTGGGGGCGGCGACGTCGAGGTCGAACTCGTGTTCACCCGCCACGGGCCGGTCATCCGTACGACGGAGACGCACGCGTTCGTGGTGCGGGCTGCGTGGCTCGAGCCGGGCATGGCGCCCTACCTGGGCAGCGTGGACTACATGAGGGCAACGGACGTCGAGACCTTCAGCGCGGCCATGAACAGATGGGGCGCACCTGCGGAGAACCAGATCTACGCCGACGTCCTGGGGAACATCGCGTGGAAGGCAGCCGGGCTGACCCCGCGTCGACCGAACTGGGACGGAACGCTGCCCGTCCCGGGTGACGGCCGTTACGAGTGGGACGGCTTCTACGACGCCGACGAGCTCCCGGGAATCGACAACCCGGCCGTCGGCTGGTTCGCATCGGCGAACGAGATGAACCTCCCGCCCGACCATCCCGCGGAGAAGACGGTCACCCACGACTGGTATGCCCCGGCTCGGAAGCAACGGATCGACGCGGCGATCTCGAACGGCCTGGTCCGGTCGGTCACCGACGCTGCGCGGTTGCAGAGCGACGTGACGAGCCTTCCCGCGCAACGGATCCTTCGGGTCCTCGAGCGTCTCACCGACGGCGAGGCCACACGTGGTCTCGTGATGCTCCGAGGCTGGGACGGCGTCCTCGACGCGACGTCAGCGGCAGCCGCCCTCTTCGAGGTGTGGCACCGGCGCCACCTGCGGCCCGCGGTGCTCGCCGCGGCGCTGCGCCGGCTGTTGCCGGCGGCGGACGTCGACGATGCGGTGGCCCGGCTGCTGCCCGACGAGTCGCTGCTCGCCGACTCCCGGGTTCTGCTGAGTCTCGTCGAGCAGCCTGGCGACCGCTTGGGGCCGGACCCCGCTGCCACGCTGCGACAGGTCATGACGTCGTCGCTGGAGGCGGCGTACGCGCACTGCGAGTCGCTGCTGGGTGACGACGCGTCCACGTGGCGATGGGGGGACCTCCACGTCTCGGTGCTCCGTCATCCCCTCGGCCTTACCGACGAGCACACGGGCGAGGTTGTGAAGGTCGGCCCGGTTCCACGTGGTGGGAGTGGGGACACCGTGTGCGACACCGCCTACGACGCCGCCTTCGTGCAGACGGGTGGATCGACCTTCCGCGTGGTGATCGACGTGGGTGACTGGGACGGGTCGCTCGCTCTGAACTACCCGGGACAGTCCGGCGACCCCCGGTCGACGCACTTCGACGACCTGGTCGACGCGTGGGCGCACGGGCAGTACTTCCCCCTTCTCTACAGCCGTTTCGCCGTGGAGGCGGAGGCGGAGGCGGTGCTTGAGCTGCGGCCGCCTGGCTGACAACAGACGCGCAGCAGCTTATCGTCGCCGGGTCCTCCGTTACGTGATCCCCCCGGCCGGCCTCCCGGCACTCATCGCGAACAGAAAGCTGGCAGCATCGCGAGGCCGACGTACGTCAATGCCGGTGAGACTGCGGAGCCTCTCGAGTCGGTTCAGCACCGTGTTCCGGTGGCAATAGAGCTCGCTGGCAGTGCGGGAGACAGTGCCGTC
The DNA here is from genome assembly GCF_012911935.1 of Pseudonocardia acidicola. GTDB lineage: Bacteria > Actinomycetota > Actinomycetes > Mycobacteriales > Pseudonocardiaceae > Pseudonocardia > Pseudonocardia acidicola. Next base: position 30,927 of record NZ_JAAXLA010000061.1, read on the forward strand.
GCCTTCACAGAAGGTCCGCGCGGTCTCAATGAGCACATCCGCGTCCTGGACGTTCTCCAGAGCGCACTGGATGCGGTCAGCAAGAGCCTGGGTCACCAATGGGGCCTGCGTCGCCGCGACGGAGAGCCACGCGTCCTCGAGCAGGCCCGGTGAGTCCCGATCCTCGGGCAGTGCTGCGAGGATGTCGGAGGCGATCCGAACCGCCCGGGGGACCTCGTCCAAGCCATGGGCCGCCGGAGCGATGGCGCAGCGGATCTCCGAGAGGCAGTTCATGACCCGCTTGTCCTGCTCCAGTGTGCTCTGAATGACGAGAAGGTCACCGCCCTCGACCTCTTGATAGTGGCAGGACCATCGCAGGGCCGTCAGGGCGTCACGTGCGTCTCGGAAGCGACCGGCGCAATCCCGGTGTGCGATTGCGACCCGGAACCGGCCGTCGGCCGGCAGTTGCAGCACATCCGCTGCATTCTGGACGACATCGGGTCGCTCGCCATTGCATTTCAGCAAGCGCCTGAACCATTCACGCCGCCGGTCGCCGGAAAGCCGGTCCAACTCGCTGGACCGTCGCCGATATGCCTCCGTGATGCGTTGCGTGTGGTCATCGACGATCGACCAGATCGCCGGAGCTTCGTGCAGCAGTGTTGCGGCTTCATCCTCGTCCGCCTCCGCCAGCATTGCCTCCCACACGATCTGGAAGTCCCGATTCGCGGCCGCCTGCACCTCACTGAGCGAAACGCCCTGCTCAGCGCGACGAACACCCACGCGGTATGACACCTCAGCGAGGTCCTTGCCCACCTCTAAACCGGCGATACGACGCCAGATGAGCTCGAACACCTCTAGCGCCTTCGCGTGAAGCTCGTCATGATCGACCCAGGAATCGCCGTACAACCCCGATTCCCGTAGCAGTACGAGCCAAGCGCGGTACTGCTCCTCGAGGCGGAGCAGGCAACGCCCAGCCACGGCCGCGCGGGCGGAGCTCGAGGACTCCTCTGTCGCGGCGGCGTGACCCACATCATCACGATAGGCGAATGACCCTGACGTCGGCATCGTCCGCCCGGCCCGAACTGTCGGCCTGCCGGTGCGCGGGCCGACTCCGGTAAGCACCGAGCCGCAGTCCACATCTGGCCTCATCGGTGGTGCGGCGCGCAAATCCACCCAACCCCGAGGCCCCGCCAGGCCACAGCACGCGGCTCCGCCACCGGTTTCCGCCCCGAGGTCGGCGGCAGCCCAAGACTGGTTCTGGCACGGTTTCCGTGAGTCTGACCGGTGGGGCTCAGTCGCTGAGCAGAATGCGTTTGCGGAGCAGGTCGGGCTTGGCGCGGCCGAACATCTGCCTCTTGATCATCTTTACTCGGTTGATGTGGCGCCGGCCGCCACCCGACCCCGACTGCGGCGATCATCGACTCCCAGTCGGTGCGCGGCGCGGACACCGTCCTGCGCCGCAGCCGGGGCTACGACGCGGGCAAGCAGCGGCGGGCGACAATGCGCCCGTAGCAGCCCATCTGTCGGTCCGGGGACGCCGCACCACGCCACCCCCGCGACGTGCATGGGCGACTTCACCCGGCGAGGTGGCGTTGACCTCGCATGATCGCCAAGGCTCCCGGGCGGGGCCGGCGGGTTCCTCATGGGCCGATTGCGGTCGGCGCGGGGCTGATGCGTCCGGCCCTACGCCGACCGCCAACGGCGTCAGCCCTGCAGTCCGGCGCCCTCCAGGAGCGTCCAGATCCGCGACGGCGACAACGGGGTCGTGGTCAGTCCGGCGGCGATCTCGGGCACCGCGTTCGCGATGGCGTTGCCGATCGTCGCCGCTGGTGGCTGGATGCCGCTCTCGCCTACGCCCTTGAACCCGCCGGTGATGATCGGACTCGGCGTGACGTGGTGCTCGATGGTGATGTCGGGGACGTCCTCGGACAGCGGGATCACGTAGTCCAGGTACGAGGTCGCCACCGGCTGTCCGGTCTCCGGGTCGAAGGCCGCCTCCTCCAGGAGCGCGATCCCGAGCCCCTGGGCGATGGCGCCGATGATCTGGCCGTCCGCGATCAGGGGATTGACCAGTACACCGCTGTCGTTGACCGTCCAGTAGTCCTCAACGGTCACCTTTCCGGTGTCCAGGTCGACGGCCACCGCGGCGCCGTGCGCCGAGTAGGCGTAGGCGATGCCGGGCGGGTCGAACGAGACCGTCTCCTCGAGGAGGATCTTGTCGGTCTCGCCGCGGCCCCAGCCCATCCAGCCCCGATGCGCCACCTCGCGCCAGGTGGCCTCCGCGCCGGTCGTGGCGGCCCGGAACACCGTTCCGTCCAGCTTGACGTCCTCTACACCGACCCCGAGGGTGCGCGCGGCGAGACCGAGCATCCGCTCGCGCATCGTTGCACCGGCGGTGATCAGGGCCGCGCCTGCCAGTGGCAGGGACCGGCTGGCCTGCGAGGAGAAGTTGGAGTACGGGGCGGTGGCAGTGTCGCCGAGCTGGACGGAGATTATGTCCAGCGGCACCCCCAGCTCGTCGGCGACGATCTGGGCCAGTGCGGTCTCGATGCCCTGCCCCATCGGCGTGACCCCGGAGAAGACGGTGACGGTGCCGTCCTCGTTGACCCGGATCGTGCCGGTCTCGTACCCGCTCCAATGGATCTGGAACATCTCCAGCAGCGCGCTGGGCGCGAAGCCGGTGATCTCGACGTTGCCGGTGACCGCAATACCGCGCCGGATCCGATCCGTGGACGGACGCCGCCGGGCCTCTCCCATCTCCACCGCCCGGCGCAGAACGGCTGGGTAGTCGCCGGAGTCGTAGGTGAGCATCGTGTTCGTGGTGAACGGCATCTGCTCGGGCTGGATCGTGTTGAGCAGCCGTAACTCGTTCGCGTCCCGCCCGAGCTCGCGGGCGGCCTCGTCGATGATCCGTTCCCGGATCCAGGCCGACTCCTGCATGCCGTAGCCGCGGTAGGCGCCGGTCGGAACGGCGTTGGTGAACACGGCGGTGACGGTCGCGCCCGCCGCGCCGAACCGATAGGGGCCCTCGACGGTCAGGGCGGCCACCTGGAACGGCCCGCTGCCTGCCGTGCTGAGGAAGGCGCCGACGTCGCCGTAGATGTGCACGTGCAGGGCGGTGAACCGGCCGTCGGCGTCGAGGCCGAGCCGGCACCGGGCTTGCTGGCCGCGACCCTGGTAGCTCGCCGTGAGGTTCTCGGTGCGATCCTCGATCCACTTCACCCGGCGACCCAGCACCTTGGCGGCCAAGCAGGCCATCGCCTCGTCGGCGTAGAGGGTGGTCTTGCCGCCGAACGCTCCGCCCACATCGGGCGCGACGACTCGGACCTGGTCAGCACGTAGCCGCAGACCGGCGGCCAGCTCCTGGCGCACCAGGTGCGGGACCTGCGTGCTGGCCCAGACGGTCAGCTGCTCTGTGCTCGGGATCCACTCGGCGAGCACGCCGCGGGGCTCCATCGAGCTCGGGTTGACCCGCTGCACGGCGAACTCACGCTCAACGACGTGCGCGGCACCAGCGAGGAGCGTGTCGAGGTCCTCGACGGGCGGGCCGAAATGGATGCCGCCCGCGACGTTGCTGCCGTGCTCCGGGTACAGCAATGGCGCGTCCGGGCCGAGCGCCGCCTCGATCCCGACGACGGCGGGCAGCGGGTCGATGTCGATCTCGACGAGTTCGGCGAGGTCCTCGGCGACGGCGCGGCTGCGCGCGACGACCACGCCGATGGGCTGACCGACGTAGCGCACGGTGCGGATGGCCAGCTCGACGGCTGCGAGGTGCTGGCCCGGGATCCGCCAGGTGGTGGGTAGCGGGTCGGTGAGCCGGCCGATCTCGTCGGGACCGAGCACGACGACCGCCTCGCCGCTCTCCCGGGCCGCCGTGGCGTCGAAGCGGGTGATGGTGCCGTGCGCGGCGGGGCTGCGGACGACCGCGGCGTGCAGTACCCCGGTCTCGTCGATGTCGTCGACGTAGCGGCCGTGGCCGCGCAGCATCCGGGCGTCGTGCAGACGCGGGATGCGCCTGCCGATGAGGGTCTCACCATTGTGGGTGCTCGTGGTGGTCATCGTCCGGCCTCCTGCCAGTGACGCTCGATCGCCGCGCGGATGCCCTGGTACCCGGTGCACCGGCAGACGTGGCCGCCGAGCACCTCGGTCGCGGTCTGCTCGGCCGTCAGGCCGTCGCGCTCCGCGGCGGTGACGCTCATCAGGATTCCTGGGGTGCAGAACCCGCACTGCAGGCCGTGCTCATCGCGCATCGCCCGCTGGAATCCGGAGAGCTCCCCGTCCTGTGCGAGACCCTCGACGGTCTCGATTCGGCGCCCGTCGGCCTGTACCGCGAGGAGCAGGCAGGAGCGCACCGGCACGTCGTCGACCAGTACCGTGCAGGCGCCGCAGACGCCCTGCTCACATCCGACATGGGTGCCGGTGAGCCCGAGGTCGTGGCGCAGGAAGTCGCTGAGCAGCGCGCGCGGCTCGGTGTCCGCCGAGTGCGTCACGCCGTTCACGGTCGTGGTCACGGTCCGCGTCCCGGCCGGGACCGGGGTCGTCGGTACGGTCATCGGGAGCCTCCCTGGTCGAGTCGGGCTGCGGCGCGGCGGATGACGGCGCGGAGTAGCCCGCGCCGGAACGAGGCGGTGCCGTGGATGTCCGAGGGCGGGTCCACCTCGGCGCTCGCGGCGGCGAGCACCTCGGCGAGGTCGCCGGAGAGCCGGCGGCCGACCAGTGCCGCTTCTGTGGTCGGCAGCCGCAGCGGTCGCTCGGCGATGCCGGCACCGGCCAGCCGGGCGGCGGTCACGACGCCATCCTCGAGCTGGACCCCGAAACACAGACCGACGAACGGGAAGTCGCCGTGCCGTCGGGCGACCTCCTCGAAGCAGAAGCGGAAGCCCGGGTGACGAGGGAACTCGACCGCGGTGAGCAGTTCCTCCGGCCGTCGAGTGGTGGTGAACACCGACTGGAAGAAGTCGGCGGCCTCCTCGGTCCGGCTACCGTCACGGGACCGCAGGTGCAGGCGAGCGTCCAGCGCGACCGCGACGGCGGGTAGCTCAGCGGCGGGATCGGCGTGGCACAGCGACCCGCCGAGGGTGGTCCGGTTGCGGATCTGCGGATGCGCAACCAACCGGATCGCCTCCGGCACGATCGGCAGTGCATCGAGGAGCACCGGGTCACGTTCCAGCGTCGACAGTCGGGCCATCGCGCCGAGTATGACCGAGTCGTCCGTGATCTCGACGCCATCGAGGCCGGGCACGCGGTTGATGTCCACGACGACGTCCGGCCGGGCCAGTCGCAGATTGAGCAGCGGGACCAGGCTCTGGCCACCGGCCAGCACGGTGGCGTCCTGGTCCGTCCGGGCCAGCAGTTCGACGATCTCGTCGAGCGTGCGCGGTTCCTGGTAATCGAACGCAGGAGGTTTCATACGATCTCCTCGCGAATGTGGTGGGCACACAGCGGCGGGTTGCACGATGGGGATCTCGCGAATAAGCCGAGGATTCCGAATAGTGTGGATACACTACTGCATACACTTGGCGCACTGTCAATCCCCGGATTCAACGGGTTCTGCTACGGTAATTCACGCATAGCAATTCGAGCGATGCCGACCCGCAACGTCGCGAAAAGGATCGCTCCCACCCCACGGCCGCTTGGGCGGCGTTCAATCACCGTGGTTCCGGCAGCACCCCCGCATCCGCGACGACAGGTGCGAGCTCCAGGGCGGATGGGATCTGCTGGACGGTCGTCGTCGCCGAGGAGACCACCGGGCTCCCTACGGCGTCCTGCATCAGCTGGATCGCAGCTGGCGACGCCATCCGCGCCGAGTCGAAGGCGAACCGCTCCGGGTGGGTGTGCTCCCTCGCCCGCAGCATCGCGGGGATCTCAGTTTCCATGGTGGTGCTCGAACTCGGGAGGAGCATCCCGATCCCATACGTGGTCATCCGGTCGCATCCCCCTCCCAGCCGGCGCCCGGGCCAGCGGTGTGGACGAGGTTCGTGGTGGTCAGCGCCGGCAGCGGCCAGGGCTCGGCGCGTTGCCAGCGGATTCGCGCGGGCCGCTCGAGACGGCCGTCCGGCAGAGACTTCAACTCGATGCCGACCCCCCGCGTGGCCAGGAGCAGGGCGTGGAATCGGTGGTCCGGCTCGCCCTCATGGACCAGCCCGATTGCGGCGTCGATGAGGTGGAACTCCAACAGCCGCCGGGTCAGTTCGGGATGCCGAGCGAGCATGGCGTCGAGGAACATCCGGTCGACGTGGGTGAAGTCCTCGGGCGCGTCGGGTCGCGAGAAGTAGAGCCGCTGGTGGCGATAGATCTTGAGGTGCAGTGAATGAGTGAGCTCGGCGGTGGCTGCCGGATAGTGGCGGATCGCCAGGTCGTGGAACCGGCGATGCGACTCCTGGAAGTCGCGGATCCGGTGCCGGTCGGCCTCCATGCTGTCCAGCTCCGAGCCCATCTTGGCCAGCTCGGTGTCGTCGAGTTCGGAGACGATCGCGGCGATGGTCGGCGGTTCGATGAGCAGACGGAGGGCGTAGTACTGCTCCACCTGCGCCACGTTCGTGGGGGCCACCTCCATTCCACGGTTGGCCTCGGACACCAGGAGGCCGTCGCCTTCCAGACGGTGCAGCGCCTCTCGCAACGGGGTCCGGCTGACCTGCAGCTCCGCCGCCAAGGCGCTCTGCGACATCCGAAATCCCGGCGCGTAGACGCCGTCGATGATCCGCTCCCACAACGTCTGGTAGATCTCCTCGACGGTGTTGCCGGGCCTGCGCACCGTCATTGCTTGATCCCGTCGTGGGCATCCAGCCGGATCGCGAACAGCTCGCTGAACCGCTCTGGGTCCTGGGCCGCGATGATCTCCAACTGCATCGCGTCGAGCAGGATGCGATAACCGCTGCGGGGTACCGTCAGCTCGAGACGCTCACCCTGTTTCGTCCACACCTTTCGGACCTGCACTCCGGTGAATTCGTTCCCGATGCCGAACGGCTCCCCGGCACGCACGATTCCCTCATCGGGACCCCCCACGCTCATGAACCCTCTCCCCTGCTCAGATCAGCCGACGCCGATGATCTCAGGCTCAGCGGCGTACGCCTGAGGCCGAACACCTGCCAGTACCGGGAGGGCGGTGCGCACCCTGTCCACCTCCGACAGCGCGAGATCGAGCACCTGCCACGCAGGCCCACCCACCCCGAGGTCGGCGAGCACCTTCCCCCACGGATCGACGGCGAGCGCATGCCCGAAGGTCTCGAACGCGTCGGTGCCGTCGTCACCGCGGACGGTGGCGGATGCGACGACGAAGGCCGCGCTCTCGATGGCCCGCGCCCGCAGCAGCACCTCCCAGTGCGCCGCGCCGGTCTTCTGGGTGAACGCGGCCGGCACCAGGATGACCTCGGCCCCGGCGAGCGCGAGACTGCGGTATAGCTCCGGGAAGCGGACGTCGTAGCAGATCGTGAGGCCGACCCGGACGCCGCCGATCTCGGCGATCATCGGTCGCTCGCCGGCCTGCTCAACCGACGAGGCCTCGAACGATTGTCCACCGATCCGGGCGTCGAATAGGTGGATCTTGTCGTAACCGCCTGCGACGGTCCCGTCCGGGCCGATGACGAGGGCGGTGTTGAAGATGCGGTCCTCGTCGTCGCGGCGTTTGAAACCGCCGAGGACCACCGTGGCCGAAGAGCTCTTCGCCGCAGCCCGCAACTCGTCGATCTCCGGCGAGTCGACGGACAGCGCGGCAGCCCGCATCTCGGTGTTGCTGCCGAGCATCAGGCCGTTCTCCGGGAGCAGTACGAGGTCGGCGTCCGGCCCGGCCTCGCCGATCAACCGGGTCGCGACGGCCAGGTTCGCCGCGACGTCGCGGGTGGGCCGCCACTGCGTGAGCCCCACCCGCAACCGCCGCTGCTCCGCCCTCTCACACACCGGCGGGCTGCCGTTCCGGCAGGAGCATGTTGACCACGGTCCAGCCCCCACCCGAGGCCTTCATGGGTTCGTAAGCGTAGACCTCACCGCGCACCCCGCCGCCGATGAGCCCGAGCATGATCAGCCAGTTCAGGAACTCATACTGGCCGTGGTCGAGCAGTGCGTAGGGCTCCAAGTTGCCCAGCTCCACGCCCTTGCCCGCGCGCAGCATCTCCAGCACGTAGCTGTCGAACTCTTCGTCCACGTGGCCGAACTTCCCCGGGTCGAGCCAGTGCGACAGGCCGCCGGTCGCCAGCATCGCCACCCGGCGCCCGGCCGACTCGACAACGGTCCGCAGCACCTCGCCGAAGGCCCGCGCCCCGAACGGGGAGAACCCGCGGGCGGGCTGGGTGATGATCGGGATGACGGGGATGTCCGGGCGCGGCAGTAGCAGACGCATCGGGACGATCAGCCCGTGGTCGAGGTCGATGCGGGTGGACTCCTCGACCTCGAGTCCCTCGGCCCGCACCGCGTCCACGATCGCGTGCGCGTAGCTCGGGTCGCCCTGCAGGGTCAGGTCCAGGTCGGGTCGCTTGAAGAAGGCCATCGACCCGGTGTGCGTCTCGCCGGTCCCGACCACGAAGGCGCCCGTGGAGAAGCTCTGGAAATGGCAGTCCGCCGTCACGATCATGATGTCGGGATTCGCGGCGGCGATGTCGCGGGCCAGCCGCTCGTACCCGGTGTTCAGCCGTGCCACGGCGTCGGCCGGGTCGATCTCGGGACGGGCCAGCAGGTCGGGCACGTGCGAGCAGCCGCCGGCGAAGACCACCTCCGCGGGCATGTCGGGGTCGGGCAGCGCGCCGCCCTGCTCGACGTGGAACCGGCCGGTGCTGGCCGAGTCGCCCAGGTCGTCGGCGAACCACCGGCTGACGAGGATGGTGATCCCGTCACCGAGGCCGGCCGAGCGCAACCGGTCCCGGTCGCCGCCGGCGATGACGGCCGCCCATTGGGTGTCCAGCCCGACCTCGGGCGCGACGCCGGAGGGGTCGCCGCGGAACCGCGCCAGCAGTTCGGCGTCGCCGGCCAGCGCCAGGATCGCGGTCTCGAGGGTCTTGGCATCCATCTCGCTCAGTCCTCCACCAGCCGGCCGTCGCGCACGACCGCCACGTCGTCGATCGTCACGGTGCAGCTGTGCATCGGGATGTCCAGGTGCGCCGGCGTCTCCCGGTTGGCGAACCGATTGGACCCGGTTGACCACATGAAGTTGCCCGCGGAGGAGCGCAGCTCCTGGCCGTAGAGCGAGCGTGGTTCGTAGACCTCGAACGCGGACCAGCGCGCCACCGGGTGCAAGCCCCAGCCCATGTGCGAGAGCGCCCAGACCTCCGGGTCGTTCCAGCTGGAGAAGTAGTCGCGCAGCAGGAACGCTTCGGCCCCGCCGCTGATGTCGGTGATGAAGCCCTTCTCCACGGTCAGTGTGACGGGCTCGCGGACGTAGCGCTGCCACGGGATGAGCGCGTCGCCGGGCTGCAGCACGAGGGTGCCTTCGGCGGTGCGGTCGTGCGGGAAGCAGGCCACGAATCCGCTGGGCCAGTGGTCCCACCGGCTCGGTTCGTCGACGTAGCCCCACTGGTGGGTGACCGGCAGCTCCGAGCCGGAGATGTCGGCGGTCAGGTCGGTCCCGGCGGCGCTAGTGGCCCGCAACGTCGTCCCGGCCTTGAGGCGCTTACCACCCTCCTCCACGACCGAGCGCAGCTCGGCCGAGCCCATCAGCCGCTCGAGCACGTCGGGCGGCTCGGCGACGAAGAGCATCCGCTTGCCCGCTCCGGTGATCCTGGTGCGCACATCGGAGTGGATCAGCCCGCCCACGGTCACGTCGACGATGAGGTCGCACTCCCCGGCACCCGCGAGCAGGGCCGCGACCTCGCGTCCGTCGGCGGAATAGGGCGGCAGCATCGGGTTGGAGAGGCTGGACGCGGTGAGCACCAGCGCCCCGGCCCCGAGGTCGCGGGCCGCCGCCACCGCCGCCTCGACGTACTCGGTCTTCTGCCCCAGCTCACTGATCACGCCTACGGTCTCGTCGGGCTTGACCGCGCAGAGCCGGAACTGGTCCACGAACAGTTCCCGGAGAGTCTTCGGCATAGCCTTGTGTGTCCCTTCGTCGTTCGCTGCGGTCTAGAAGGTGGAGCGGATGGCGCCACCGTCGACGGCTAGCGCCGAGCCGGTGACGAACGCGGAGCGCGGGGAAACCAGGAACGCGACCGCGTCGGCGATCTCCTCGGGCTCGGCCCACCGGCCGAGCGGTATGTTCTCGACGATCTTGGCCAGCTCGTCGTCGCGCGAGGTGCCGTTGGCCGCGGCCTTCGAGTTCAGGATCGACTCCATCCGGCCGGTCCCCGTGGCCCCCGGCATGAGCTGGTTGACCCGCACCCCGTGCGGTGCGAGCTCGAGGGCCATCTGCTTGGCGGTGGCGGAGATCGCGGACCGCATGGCCGCGGACAGCACCCCGCCCGATGTGGGCTGGCGGACCCAGGTCGAGGTGAGGAAGACGATGCTGCCGCCACCCTGGCCGACCATCTGCCGGGCGGCGTCGTGCGCCAGTTGGACGACCGGGCGCACGAGCAGGTCGTAGGCGTCCGCCCAGTCCTGCGCGGTGGTGTCCAGGAACGCCGCGATCCGTGGTCCCGGGGTGTTGAGCACCGCGATGTCGAGCCGGCCGTGCGCCGCGACGACCGCAGGCACGAGCGCCTCGGTCGCCGCCGGGTCGGCCAGGTCGGCGGGGTGCGCGCTCAACGAACCTGCGACCGGACCGATCTCGGAGATCGCCGCGTCCACCCGGCCGGCGTCACGGGAGCTCAGCGCCACCGTGGCGGCCTCAGCGGCGAGCCGGTGTGCGACAGCGCGGCCGATGCCATTGCTGGCCGCGGTGACCAGCGCGACCTTGTCCTTGAGTTCCAGATCCACGCCTGCTCAATCCTCGATCCTGATCGCGTTCTCGGGGCAGCCCGTGGCCGCCGTTCGGGCCAGCTCGTCCTGACCATCCGGCACCAGGCCGTCGTTCAGGGCGGCGGCGTAGCCCCATTCGTCGAGCTTGAACACCGATGGGCAGGTGTCGGCGCAGGTGCCGTATCCGGAGCACTTCGTGGAGTCCACGTAGGCCTTCATGCGGGGTCTCCCGGGTTGTGGTGGTGATCGACCGGCCGCATGCGGTCGGCGACCTGGGATGGGAATTCGGTGACGACGGTGCGCGCGAGGGTGGCGGCGCCGTCGAGGAACGCGCAGGCGCCGCGGCGCGGCAACGCGGTGCCCCAGCGGGCCAGGTTCGCCGGTTCGGGGCCCGTGGCCCGGCCGTCGCGCAGCGCGCCCAGCGCGTCGCGGATCGAGGCGGTGCCCTTGACGCAGACCCCGCACTGCCCGGCCGACTCTCGCGCATACCAGGCCGCGATGTCCGCGGCGACCAACACCGGGTCCTCGTCGGCACCCAGCGCGGTGACCGCGCCGCAGCCCAGCCCGGAGCCGGCCGCGCGAACCGCGTCGTAACAGCACGCGACGGCGCCGCGCTCCGCGGCGAGCAGGCCGCCGAACCAGCCGCCCATCACGAACCCGACCGGGTCGCTGGTGAACCCGCCGCCGACAGAGGCGAACAAGTCGGCGACGGGAAGTCCGAACGGAACCTCGTAGACCCCGGGACGCACACACGCGCCGCTCATAGTGAGCAAGGTGGTCCCCGGCGAGTCCGGCGTGCCGACGGCTCGATAGGCCGCGGCGCCGTGCCGGGTGATCCACGCCGCATGCGCGAGGGTCTCCACGTTGGACACCAGTGTCGGCGTCCCGTCCACGCCGCTCTCGTGCGGACGCGGCGGCTTGGCCAGCGGCAGCGCCGGTCCCCCGCTGATCGAACGGCAGGCTGCGGTCTCCTCGCCCGCGACGTAGCTCGGCTCGACCACGTGCACGTCGACCCTGACGCCGGTGGGAAGTGCCGCGGCGCCGCGCAGCTCGTCCAGGGCGTTCAGGGTCGCGGCCACCGTGTCGGGGTGCGCCAGGTAGAGCACCGCTCGATCGGCGCCGACCGCGCGGGCCGCGAGGAACAACCCGTCGAGCACCAGGTGCGGGCGGTGGGTGAGCAGCCAGCGGTCCTTGGCCGACGCCGGCTCTCCCTCCTCGCCGTTGGCGACGACGACCTTCGACCCCGTTGCTGCGGCGACCGCGGCCCACTTGACGTGTGCCGGGAACGCCGCCCCGCCGCGGCCCCGCAGGCCCGCGCCCTTCAGCTCGGAGATCACGTCCGGGC